>USGU01000013.1 GCA_900554415.1 uncultured Lachnospiraceae bacterium
CTTTCAGTACAACACCTTCTCCGCTGAATGTACGGAATCCTGTCATACCACACTGAGAAGAACCATTTGCAAATGTAGCCATCTCTTTAAGTTCGTCAGATGTCCATGTCTTTACAGTAGTCTGTGTTCCATCTTCTTCCTGTACAATAATGGAGAATGCAGGTGCTGTTCCAGTGTAATAAGTTACAGTTCCTTCTGCATCTTTATAGTTGTCAGCTTTTACAGTAACTTTGTAAATCTGTGACTGTGGATATGTAACAGTACTCCAACGTCCTTTAATTTCAATTGGATCATGACCTTCCATTACATAGACAACTGGTTCTTCTGCTGTACGTGTAAAGTAAATACTGCTTCCACTTACAGTCAAAGCTGACTTATCCAATGTGATTTCCTTAGGTGCATATGGATATTCTAAACCATATGTATCTACTGGAGAACCATCAGATTCTACTGGAGTCAGTGTAACAGATGTAATATGCTCTGCGTAGTCAGCGGAAATACTCTTAAATGCAATACCTGCTCTTGAAGTATCGCCAGACTGACGAAGAGATGCTGTTCCATTTGCACATTCTGCAGGATCTAATAAATTGTCAGCATCAACAACTTCAAAGCTTGTTTCCAATGTTCCGTAGTAAATTCCTGTTCCTTTAATAGTAACAGTTGCAGTTCCAGCTTTATCGTTGTTCTGATAAGATACCGTATAATCAGTACCATTTTCCAGAGTTGTTCCGATATAAGTTACGACTGGTTCTGGAGTTGCTGTTGGATTCTCAGCAGTAATCATCTGGGAAGAAATTCTGGCAACGCTTGTTGTTCCAGCCTGTTCCAGATTACCCTTTTCTACTTTTTCTACTTTTGTAACTTTGAATCCCCATTTTACACCAGACTTGTCTGATGTAAGACGAATCTTAAATTCAGCAGTTGGTACAGCTATGGAAGCTCCTGCGAGTTCCTTTCCTGTATATTTACCAACTTCATTGTCATTTGTGTCAAGAACATAGATGAAATCATAGTTAGATTCTACCTCTGTCTGTTCGTCAAATGTAATGACAACACCATCTGCTGCATCTTCCTGAATATAGCTCCATGTGTTATCATAGTTGTTTTCATAATCATGAGCACTTTCAGGCAATGCCTGTTCTTCCTGACCATCATCTGCTGCAGTGTCATCTGCTTCTGGTACAACTGCATCATTTGTTTCTGCAGTTTCTTCTTCGACAACTTCTTCTGCATCTGTGGTCTGTGGCACATCTGTTTCATTTTCTTCAACAGCTGCGTCTGCCGTTACTGTCATATCGGTATCAGGTTCTGCTGCAAAAGCAGTTGCTGATGTCAGACCAAATACCATTGTACATGTCAAAAGCCATGCCAATAGCCGCTTTGGAAATTTCTTCTTCATTTCCTTTTCCTCCTTCATTTTTTCTATAGCCAGTCATATAGATATGCTCTCTTTCCCATATGACGCACTACCAATCTTATAATTCCGGCAATACACTTGTCATCCATTCTCCTTTGCGGTTCTGGATTCTGTGAATGGATGCTTCCAGCCCATAAACCGCTCTTAACAGGTCTTCTGTTATGACTTCTGATGCCGGTCCTGCCTTATATTTTCCATCTCCGGCTACTGCCAGTACATCCCGGTCTGCTAATAGCACCTGCTCCGGGTTGTGGGAAGTAAGACAGATTCCTTTTCCTTCATCCACCAGTTTACGGATTTCTTTCAGAACTCTGACCTGATTGCCAAAGTCCAGGCTGGAAGCCGGCTCATCCATCAGCAGATAATCTGTCTGCTGGGCCAGTGCCCTTGCAATGAGCACTAATTGCCGTTCGCCTCCACTGATCTGTGTATATATTTCATCCTGCAGATGAGAAATGCCCATTTTTTCCAGCATTTCCTCTGCAATCTTGTAATCTTCTTTTGATGGAGTTCCCACATCTGAGACATGAGCTCCTCTCCCCATTAATACCACATCAAATACACGATATGGAAATGGCGGATTGTGGTACTGTGGCACGTATGCTATCTTCTTCGCCAGATTCTTTGCGCTCATTTCTGTCAGATTCTCTCCATCTATCAAAATCTGCCCTCCAAGTAAAGGAAGAAGGCCCAACATAGTGCGGTATAAAGTGGTTTTTCCTACTCCATTAGAACCCAGCACACAAAGAAGCTGTCCTTTTTCAAAGGTAAAACTCAAATGATGCAACACCTCTTTTGCAGTTCTTCCCTGCCTGTATCCGAGCGTTGCGTCTTTTACTTCAATCATTAAGGCGCCTCCCTGTTCAGAATCTTCTCTGCCTGTTCTCTGGTAAGCAGATAATCATAGAAAGCCTGATAAAAATCCTGTACTTCCTGAGCCATATCCAAATCTTCGAATTTATCCGGATGTAATGTTTTTGCCATGTTCATCACAAGTAAAACTTTCTGTAATCCCATATCCCAATAGAACACACCTGATGGAACCAGATAAACCGCATCGTTCTCTACGGCTGCAAGCTGTGCATACTGTGTGGAGGACAGCATATCCTGTCGTACTCTCTCCACTGTATCACCACCGTTAATCCCGCCGTGGTCGATAAATACCACATCTGGATTCCATTCCATTAACTGTTCATAATCAATCTGGGTTCTGCTTCCAGCTCCCAGATCTTCGGACACACAGATTCCTCCGGCTGCCCGTATCACTTCCGGCATATCCGAATATGCACCATAGGTTGTAAGAATATCCATTCCTGCATAATACACTTTCGGTCTTTCGGAATCTTCCAGTTTATCTGTTACCGCGCGGATCATTTCTATCTTCTGCGAGTAGTATTGTCCATAAGCTCTTGCTTTTGCCACCGCATCTTCATTGATGGTCTTTGCATAGGCCATAAGCTGCTGCGGCGTATCTTCCAGAGTTTTCGCACTCTTTCCTGCAAGATAAGCCACTCCTGCCTCTGAAAGCTGCTTTTCCTCACTCGGTCTTGGAAAGGAATATACCATATCAGGACTATAGGTCATCAATTCTTCAAAATTAACTGCTGTATGTACATTGTCCAGATACGGAACGGAAGTAATTTTAGGGAAGACTTCTTCTGCCCAAGGGAAGTTATCCGTCTGTACATCTGCTCTTACCACAATACGGTCTTCTACACCAAGTACTTTCAGCATTTCATAGGATGGACCATATACCGCAGCAATACGCTGTGGGTCTGTCATCTCCGTACTTTCTGCAGATGACGATGTTCCAGAAGCAGAACCGCTGCTTCCTGCCAGTACTTCTACTTTTCCCTGTAATACCTTACCTGTCATAGTAAGTCCCTGTACGCTTTCCAACGCCGGAATCTGTTCTACACTTCCTGCTTCTCTTTCACGCACAACCAGGACTCCATTTTCATGAGAAACCACATCCCATACATCATCGGCACGTTCAATTGCCTCTGCCAGTTTGTCACAAACCTCATCTTCGGATGCTCCTACATAAAAGCTGACCGGCTGATAAGCACAGGTCCCACATGGATTGGACGATTCATCCTGATAGACATTCATTTCATATCCCAGATATGAAATGACGCCACTTTCTTCTGCTTCTCCACTAATATCAATTTCATATTCTACTTTTTTAGCGGAACAGCCGGTTAATAATAATGCCAGCACACATCCCAAAAGAAAAATTTCGATTTTTTTCATTTTATCTGCAGTCGTCTTATTTGCAGTTATCACATAAATCCCCGCTTTCCTCTTGATAATAACAGCAAGAATACCGGTGCTCCCAAAATCGCAGTCAAAATTCCAATCGGAATTTCCTGCGCCATAAGAGAGCGTGAAATATCATCTACTAAAAGTGTAAATATCGCTCCAAGTACAGCTGCACACGGCAGAAGCCTACGATAGTCTGCGCCCACCATCATTCTTGCAAAATGCGGAACAATCAAGCCAACCCAGCCTATCATTCCCCCTACGGATACAGCCCCGGCAGTCATCAGTGTGGCACATCCGATAATCAATAACTGAAACCGTTCAATCTGGATACCCATGGTTTTTGCTTCATCTTCCCCAAAGGACATGAGATTGATTTTCCACCGTACAAGAAGCAATGGAAGCCCGCCTATTAATATCGGAAAAATCAAAAACTTTACCTGGGAAGCGGTTACATAATTCAGACCTCCCATCAGCCAGAAAGTAATAGACGGAAGCGTATCATACGGATCTGCCACCACCTTGATAATAGAAATAAATGCCTGAAACAAAGAACCCGTCACAATTCCACAAAGAACCAGCAAAATCCTGCTGTTGTCCACCTTTCCTCCAACAATGTGGCTGACTGCTATGGTTCCAATTACTGCAATCACACCGGAAATAAATGCCATGACCGTAACCATTCCCGTATTCACTCCGAGCAAAAATCCAAGTGCTGCGCCAAAACCGGCTCCTGCTGACGCACCGAGTAAATCAGGGGATACCATCGGATTGCGGAAAATTCCCTGATAGGATGCTCCTGCTACGGAAAGCGCACACCCAATCAAAGCTCCTGCACACACTCTCGGAAACCTGGATGTCCAGAATACTGTGGCGGCACCTTCATTTTCAAAAATATCAGATGTCAATTTTGCCCCAAGCATCCTGAAAACTTCAGCAGGTGCTATCTGATAACGTCCTACACATAAGGACAACAAAAATACTATTATAAGCAGAGGAATCAAAATTATTAAATACAACTTATCATTTTTCTTCTTCATGTTCGTCTTTGTATCCATCTCTTCTCTTATTCCCCTTCACCGGAAGAACGTTTTAAGAAATCCGGTGCTTCCGAATATGGGATAAACTGATATACCCACATATCACTGTTCTTCACTTTCACTGCCGCAAGATACCCTCCCCGGCTCATGAAATAATTATTGTGCATAACCTTACGTAAAGTATTAATTCTCTTGTCACTGGTAATGGTTATCTGCTTTCCAAAATCCTTCTGGACAATGAATTCATTTTCTGACTCTGCTTTATATGCCATAAAATACATAGAAAATGGTTCTTTCAGTCCATTTACACTGGCATACGGATTAAACTCCTGCACTACCACTGATTCAATCTCCGGCTTTGTATCTGTCAAATCGGCAAAACCATATTTTTCAAGAACCTGCATGGTATTCGTAAATTCATCTGTAATAAATACAAAGGCATTATCCAGATGATATGAGTAATACTGCAAATCATATTCTGTGTTCTGTGTAAACATCAAAACTGCTTTTGCAGTTTTATCGGCAAAATATCTGTCTTCGAAAGACTGGTTTGTAATGTCATCCGCCATAGCCTGTAACAGCTCTTCACGCACAGTATCACTCAAGGATAATTCCCAGGTATTCTGATATAAACTGTCTGTCAGATATACAGAACCCTTCCGGTAAGCTTCATTTGCCCAGATTACACTGTTTTCATCACTTAAGGTATCCGTAAACAACATCTTCTGCTTATCCTTAATTTTCGTCTGGTCTTCCAGGGACAGCAGATTCTCCAGCTGAGTCATAGACGCTCTGTCATAGTACCAGATGTATTCTTTTCCATTTTTATCTGTATAAGAAAATTCCACATCATACGGAACAACCGTATTTGAAAAATCATCTTCATCTAATTTCATTTCCTTGCGACCTGATGTCACAAAATCTTTCTGAGCCTCTGCCACTGCCTGAATAGCATCAGCATCTTCAAGAGAAAGCCGGCTCACTACGTAATAACCTCTGCTGCTGCTTCCGGCTCCTGTCGTATACAGATAATCCGGAGAACCAACAAAAGACACCTCCGCTTTTGTAAACTCATCGGATTTATTTAATATCTGTTTGCAGTGCACCGGACACCAGAATACAAATACCAGGCAAATGGCAGCGGCAATGATGGTTTGTCCTACGAAAGACCCTATTACCCGTTTGCGGTTTAAATCATAAGCAAACAAAGACTTTCTCCAGAACAAATGGAGCACTCCCATCATGCCAAAACCAAACAGAATTCCAAGAGTCACACTGAATTTGCCAAGGAAATAGATGGTTAATGCAAACGAAAGTAAAGCCGTAAGTCCTATAATAATTTCTGATAAAACCGGATTCGTTCCCGAAATTCCTGCTGATTCTGCCTTTCTGATCCGGAATAAATAATAGGAGAATGCGAGAAGCAAAATCACCATAATCGTCCAGCCGATAACCGCAGCAGGTTTCAGTGCTTCCGGAACCGGATTGTCATTTGGTCTTACAAAAATATAATGTGTCTTTAATTCATTCCAAAAGAACATAATTGGATTTGCCCAGGCAAACTTTTGCAGAAGGTTTTCTCCAATCTGTCCGTTTCCAAGCCAGTTATCAACTCCCCATGCATTTCCCCAGAAAAACTGTTTTGCAAGGAGATTCACTCCATAAAACAACATTTCCGGTGCGCATAATATACCAATTGCATAAATAACTGCTTCTGCCACGGTACCTGCAAGCATACAAGAAATAACCGCTGCGCCAAAACCTGTCAGTGCGATCACGCACAGACCCCATATCAGATAAAGACAGTCTCTTACCTGACACATGTAGCTTCCCACTGCCATGCGGTTTAACCACAGCGACAGGAGCATTGGAATTGCAAGACTGAATATACAAATCATACATCCCATCAGTGCTCTATTAAGAAACAGTTTTCCCCTGGTCAGCATCAGTGACAGATACATCGTTGTGTCACGTTTATTTAATAAAAACCGGAATAATTCAATTCCGCAGATTACTCCCATTGCCAGCGCCAGTATCAGTATTGGAACCAGTACACTTCCGTGAAAGAAACGGTACTTTACCTGATCATGTGTATAATCCACGCTGAACATGGAATCTCCCGGAAGTCCCACTGTTGAAAATGGAATCAATACCATAAAGAGAATGAAAAACAGTATCTGCATCCAGTAATTATTTTTGATTACATATAGAAAATCATGCCTGATTTCTGTCAGCTCTGAACACTTTTTCCCAGTCCACATGTTTCACATTCCTCTCTACTTCGAAAAATTCTTCCAGTCGAATCGGCCGAACCTGTATATTTGATACATTCATTTGTTCTAATAATTCAAATGCCTGCTCTTTTGTTCCTTTTATGATACAGCTCCATCCGCTCTCCTCCGGTTCCAGATGAATCAGCCTCGCACAGGCACGTATCTGTTCTTCCTCCTCTGTCTGAAAACCGCATCTTTGATATTGCTGACGCATATAAGTTGTTGTATTGTCAAAAATCAACTCGCCATTATTGAGCATTCCAATGCAGTCTGCCAAGTCTTCCAACTCCTGTAGATTATGGGAAGATATTAAAATCATTGCATTCCGGATTTTCACATAACCACGAATCATTTCTTTCATCAGACAGCGCATAGAATAATCCAATCCATCAAACGCTTCATCCAGAAACAACGTGGTAACACCCGTCGAAAACGCCAGAATCAATCCAGCCTGACGCTGCATCCCTTTGGAAAAACTGCTGATTCTGATATCCTTCGGAATTCCAAATACCTGTAACAATTGCTGATATACCTCATCACTCCAGGTGTGGTAATATCCCCGATAGAATTTCCGCATATCTTCCAATGTTGCCTGCGGAAAGAACGTTACTTCTTCTGTCATAAGAAAGCATTTTTTCTTCACTGCCGGATTTTCATAAGCAATCTCTCCGTCATTCTTTATACATCCTTTGTCCGGCCGGTATATTCCACTGACGATTTTCAAGAGTGTTGTTTTACCCACACCGTTGTATCCAATCAGTCCATATACCTGCCCCGGCTGCACGGAAAAACTCACATCATTCAGTACCGGTTTCCTGCCAAAGGATTTGGTCACGTGTTCTACTTCAATCATGATTACTCTGCCTCGTTATTTTCTACCTTGTTTTCCTCTGACAGCTCTGTTTCATTGACTACTTCTTCTGTGTTTTCTTCTTTCAAAGTATCTTCTTCCGTAGTCTCTTTCTGAGCCTTCTCTTCTTTTACTGGATTTTCTGAAGCATTTTCTGCTTTTCTATTCTTTGCCTGTTTTGAGAAAAGGAACAAGTAAATTCCTGCTGCAAGTGCAATAAGGATAGCAGCAACAATATAAATCATAGACGAATTTGATAAAGCTGCTTCTGTCTCATTCTCAGCTTCATTTGAAGTTACTACCACTTCATCTTTCGCAGAAATTTCTTTATCACTTAACACACAGTCGAAGCATTCTTCTAATTCGATGGTAACATATCCGTTTTCAACCACTAATTCTTTTGCAAGCTCTTCTGCTGAATCCTTTTTACTGTCATAATGATATAAATACCATTTGCTTCCATTTTGCATATCCTCTGGCACTTTGATGAATACTTTTGCTTTTCCGGGAAGTTTTCCATCGTGTGCAAAGCGCAAATACAATGCCTGGACATTACGGAATATTTTACATCCGTCAAATGCAGTCTTGCTGGATGTCACTGAAAAATCCATATCAAATACAGACTTTACATCCGTTCCCAAAAACTCCCACGCATATACAATATTACCCGCATCATCTTTTTCCTGAAAATCAACATACTCTTTTTCTTTTCCCTGAATAGCTTCCAGATATTCAGAACCCATTTTTCCGTCTTTAATCGGAACAAATGTAATGGTTCCTTTGTCACTTTCTACCACAGTTACACCATCTGCGTTTTCTTCTTCTATCAATTCTTCTGTTATTTCTTCCGTAGTTGTATCTCCACCTACCTGACTTGCTGTAGCCGACTTATCTGTGCTGTTATTATTTTTTCCGGTTGAACCCGAACTGGATGTCGTATGATTTTCATTCGTTGTAGTGTTATTTCCAGCGGATGTATTGCTTCCACTGGAACTACTATTGTTTCCACCAGACGTATTGTTATCTCCAGAAGACGGTTTCTTACTTACATTTACCGTAACCGAGGTAGTTCCACTACTGAACTGGCGGAGAGATGCCGTCAGTGTGATAACCGCAGTTCCTTCCGAAACACCATGTACAGTCAATGTTCCACTGCTGTAGCTTGCTGTAGCCACAGAGGTATTACTTGATGAAACCGATACGCTTGTATGATATGTCTGATAAGTTTTTCCATTACAGGTACACTGTCCGTTTGCATCCAGACATTCTTTTTCCCCACATATCTGTGGACATTCTGCCATACCACATCCCGGCAGCTGCGAATCACTTGCAGGGGTAAGGGATACACTAACCGAAGTATTACTTCCAGCTTCCACCGAAACACTTTCCTTTCCCACGCTGACTCCGACTGTTCCACGGTTAAAGTAAGCCTGTACTGTAGAATTTCCCACACCAGTTACACTCATTGTACCTACTACAGCTGCTGCTATAATTCCTGCCCATCTTTTTTTATTCATCATTCTAATTCTCCCGTTCTTTCCTATTCATCCAGATAAATATCCAGTCGTATACAATCACCACCGGTCTCGATCTGATATCCTCCAAAGACACCTGATAAATTACCGAGACATGCAACAAACGGTCCTTTGTCATTCTTTACCGCACCAATAGAAGAAGTAACTCCCAACTCATCTAACCTGTCACTCAGATGATTGTATGACACAGAGCCTTCACTCTCATGGTCATGCTTCGGCATAATCGGATAACCATTCTTCACACAGGCTAACATTGGAACCGCATAAGGAATCATATAGCCTTCACGATTAATGACATTATACTGTTCTGCTCTGTCCTGCCATTCAAAATAACTGATATCGTCCATTGTCAGATACAGGTCATTATCCCGTCCATAAAACTCTGCATAACCAGAGAATGAATCTAGTCCAACCTGTTCTGTAAGCAGCCAGTACAAATCAATTCCCGTGAAGCAATCCTGCCATCCACCTACACCCATACTCTCAAACTCTTCCTGATTGCCAATCAGTCCGTAGTAATTCTGATATACATAATCCGGATATTCTTTCATTAAGTTTTCCAGTTGCTTTGTAGTGAATGACTTTGTCTTGATTGCTCCGAGATACGGTGCATTACTGTTATATATATTCACAGTAAATGTGATATCTTCACTTTCTGAATACGGTTCGCGTGTGTGAAATTCATATTCCGGGTCCGATGGATTTTCTGTAGTTCCCAGAAGCACTTTTTCCAAACTGTCTACATATGTAATTTCAGCACCATTCATAACCATAATCGCAAGCGGACCTGCAAGTGGTGTATTATTTTCTGTAAGCGGCTGACCATCTACAGCCATGACCAGCATAATCTTTTGTCCATTCTGTTCTGTTTCATTGCCGATACAGATTTCCTGCGTCACTTCTGTAAGACGTTTCTGTACTCCGGAAGCTGTTCCGGAATAAAGGTCTGCATATACCGGATTCGTGAAGTCCACTCCACATAATTCCAGAAATGCTTTGAAATCAATTCCCTGTAAGGTATGACCCTTTAACGGACAGTCACAGAAACTTCCGGTATCGTGTATTTCGTTCATTGTAATATCATGCTTGTTCATGTTTTCATTCTGATAACACAAAGCAGCAAGTTTCTCCAGTTCATATACGGAATAGATTTCTTCTTCTCCCAAAGGAACCCCTGTTACAGTCAGAATGCGATATGCAACATTTGCGACTTCTATTTCATCCATATGGCTGATATGAAGTCCATTTACAAATGCTTCTTCCTCCGAAGACATTTCCCGGTTCACCTCATCTTCTTTATCTTTAGCTCCGGTACGGTCCACACCATCATCATGTGTTTCTTCCTTTGCATATTGCGCATTGTCACATGTCACATTCACATAATGATATACTTTTAAATCAAGTTCCACATTTTTATCGCCATTACATTTTTCCACACTGATTATGTCATCCATGCTGGTAAACTTATAATCGTCACTGTAATATTGGGAAAGTGTCTCTGCAATTGTCTCCGCTGCTGAATACTCATCTTCCCGTAAAAACTCATGTCCGTGTACTGCAACTGCCTGGTCAAGAATCTCAATATTCTTGTTCTCTCCCACTTTTACCGGCTCTCCGTCTTCCAGCAGACGTATCCATGCAATGCTCCGAATGTTCCATGCATGGGTTACCTGCTTCATTACCTGTGGATTTCCAGTACCACTTCCTTCTTTTTCTGATACATCTGTAAGTTCTACTCCCGATGGAATCAAAGCATTAATTCTAAAATTCTGGGTAGCATACTTTCCGTCTGCTGATGTAATTGCACTTATTACGGTCTCCGAATCTGCACGGCTTATATTCAGCGTTCCATTTGTGACAGAATCCACCTGAATCCTCAAAAGCAGTTCTTTCTCACTTTCGCCTTTCAGAAACTGCATTTTCTTATCCGATATCTTTCCATCCGATATAGTCACACGCAAACTGTTTGTATGCTTTTCCTGCCAGCATACTTCACGGTCATATGACAGCGTTACATCCACATATTGCGTATCCACGCTTCCGTCATTCCAGCTTTCAATTACCGCATCCTTTAAAATCGGAGAATTATCATCGTCTACCACTGCTTTCTTTCCACATCCGGTTGTCAATACTGAAATAGACAATATAACCGCAAAAAGAATGACTACAGATACAAATCTCCTGCCATTACCTTTCCGTCTCATGTTATGATGCATTCTCATCTCATCCCTTTTCCTTTATTTGTATAGTTATCCAATCTTTTACTATTTACTCCATTTATTATACCTGTATATTTTATAAAAAGCAAACGATTTTGAAAAATAATACGCGTATTAAAACATTCTGATAATACAAATCCTGCTTATGAAAAAATATGCCGGGCACATTAGTCATTCATCCAAAAACCTTTTTGCTTTCTCGTTGCAAAATAGATAACACTGTAACGTTTTTTTGCAAAAAAACAGAGATGACTGTATACCTTGAAAATGATTTACATGTCATCCCTGTTCTCTTATTTTATTCACTTATTTTTTCATAATCCATTTTCTATGAATCCATTCATAGTGCAGCATAATCTTTGCCCGCTTATCTCTTCCCGTTCTCAGTGAAGTTTTTATTTTTGTTAGGAAAATCTGAATGGTTCGCATCTCATTTGGTCTTAATTCCATATCTCCATAAACACTGCGCTCGATAAGTTCACAGGTTCTCGTATATTCACCTGGTTTTATTTCTTCAAACCGACTGGATATGATTGCATCTACTTCTTTCGTATTCCATCCAAGACTTGTTCTTATACCAATAAACGTAAGTACTGAAAAGATGCTCCGCTCAAGGAAAAGGACCTGTCCTTTCTGGTCATCCTTCAGATACCATCTTTTTTCTGTCCATGCAAAAACAACTCTTCCAAACTCCAAAATAACAAAAGTAAACAGTATTACCAGCAACAGTACAGTCAGAATCCCAACAACAATTGCTGCAAAATTCCAGATTTTCCCTGCAAGCTTAGAACCCTTTCCATTATTTCCATTTTCCAGCTTCGTAGAACTTTCCACATCATTTCCATTATCCTGGATTGCCGCACTCATATGCTCTGTATCCGGTGTACTAACCATATTGCGAAGCGACAGTGCATCATAGTAATATCCCGGTGTTACATCAACCGGCTGCCAGCCTACTCCATCGAAATATACTTCTACCCATGCGTGGGAATCTTTTCCGGTAAGAGTCACAGTTTTATTATCACTTCTGGTAACATCATCTGCCGACAAATAATATCCTTCCACATAACGTGCCGGAATTCCATGTGTACGAAGGGCCTGTACTGCAACCGATGCAAATAAGACATCATTTCCTTCATGCGACTCTGTCAATCCCCAGATAACCGGGTCCTCACTTTCTGGTGCTGTTTCCGGCTGTTCCACATAAGACAGATTTTCACTCAGCTTCGTCCTCACATGATTCAGTGCACTGTAAATCCCATCATTTTCCGACTCATAATCATCCCAGAACAATTCCTTCATGAAATCATAAATATCGGAATCTACCAACACATAATTCTCATATACAAAATTTCGATAAACTGCCTCTGCCTTGCTATATTGCTTCTGGCTTTCAGTGTCAGGATTGGAAACCCAACTGTCTGTCACAGTCAGTTCCGAAGGTCTTGTACCAGACTTTTCTTCATAGGCATATTCCTGTTCACCGAAAAATCCCTTGCTTACGAATCTTGTATCAGACTTCTCTTTCAGTCTTCCGTCTGTCACCTCAAGAACCGATGTAGGCACATACACATAATATCTGGATGCGCCTTCCACTGTAATCTGTACCTGATTCTCTGGATTCTTATCCGACTCTTCTCCAAGATTCAGATAAGAAGCATTCTGGCTTAACGGATTAAATGTCTGCTTCTTCAACCATTTCATCATTCCTGAATTGTCCCCGCCATAAGCCGAATCAGAAAGAGGCGTCCAACTTCCATCCTGATATGTACTTCCAATAAATCCGCGCAGATATAAATTCTTATCCTGTTCTGTGCTCACGGTCAGCATCTCTTCTTCGCTGGCTTTTAGTTCAGCTGCCTGTCTTATATTGCCCTCCGGCAATACATCCTCTCCATAGCGCCATATATGAATCTGATTTTGAAGGTCCTCACGAGCCTGCTGAACACCTTCAATTTCCGTCTGCCCTGTCAGCCCGGAACCTGCACCAAATACAAGCACAACAACCGCAAGCCACAAAAAACCTCTTCTGGTCATATTTTGCTTCTTTGTGGAAATGCAAAGTCCTACAAATGCTGCAAGCATAAAACCACCTGCAAGAGAATCAAAGATTCCCCCTGACAGAATCAGATAAAACCAGACGAATTCATAAATAAAACATGCTATGGTATGATGGCCTTTTACAAGCAGGTATCCCACCATACCGATAAATAATGCAACCGCTATAGAAAATGCCCGGATTCCTGCATCCGATACCTGTATCTGAAATACAGCTACCCCACTTTCATGTACCTGGTTCCATCTGGATATCAGAAGATTTACCCAAATTTTCATTCCGTTGTAAAGATTTCCCCAGCCGACGAGCACCAGCAGAAGCACCCACGGAAGGATTTTCAATCCCCCGGCAAACGGATATTTTCTCTTAAGAAATTCCACCATTACGGTAAATCCTATCATAAGAAATGTTGGAATAATAACAACGCCAATCCCCGGTGCAACATTTCCCCACATTTTCATAAATGCAATGATATTACCGACTGCCAGAAGGATAACCAGACACAATATCCAAATCATGCTACTATATGATTTTTTTCCTCCTACTGCACTGACTTCTCTAATCTGTCCTTTTCGTACGGAATATTTCATAAATAATTTCCTTACTTTCTTTTAATTTCATATTCAAACATTAGCATTTTGTTAATGATATCAGAAATACTTTTGCATTAACAACGAACCCGATACTGTTCTCCCGATTTCAGTTCTTCTGGAAGTTCTATCATATCCAGACTGTTTCCAAGATTCGTATGTAAGATATGATCTTCCTGCGTTGTTCCAATCACTGTAATTCCGATTCTCTGATCCATTCCTTTTAAATCCTGCTCATATTTTCCAGCCGTCAGAATAAGCAGCCTTGTAAACTTCTGTTCCATCTGTTCTCTTAAAAACAGTTGAAATCCTGTCCCCGCATTTTTCTGCATTGGAATTCCATACCAAATCGCACAAAATTGATGAAAATCGCGTTCTTCCCGGATTTCATATACCCGAAGTCCAGTCTTTGTTGGTATTACAACGCAAAATGCAACTCTCTGTCTTACAAGTTTCTCCATAATTCCTGAGCCATACGCAATTGCTGCATTTAGTGACGCAGATGACACCGGCTCGTTCTCCTGTTCCAGTCCCAAATCAATTAACACTGCCAGATTATAATGCGATGGATCGCTGGCCTCTCTTAAAATCAACGTATCTGTCTTGCTGGACAGTTTCCAGTGAACAGCCCGAATATCATCTCCAGGTACATACTCCCTGATATCAAACATTTCACTTGGATCGTTTCCTTTTCGATTCTGTATCTGACCTTCTTCTCTCGGTCTTCCGTAAATATCCTTTGACATTTCTACATGCATTTGGACTTTCTGTGGATAAATTATCGTTGTCATCTCTCCAAACGACTTGATTGGCACCCTGAATAATCCAAGGAGATCATACACATAAGCTTCCTGGCATCGCACCATGATTTCTCCGCACTGCTCTTTCGAAACCGGAATCTCATACACACTTTTCTTATCTTCCAGATTAAGCAGTAAACGTCTCGTCTGAAAAATGTCGAACATACGATTCTGGCATTCCAGTTCAACGCCAACTGCCTTAGATGCCAGCAATATTCCTTTTGTCTCTACAAGTAAATCCAGTGCAAATTTCTTTTTCTCCTCTTCATCAGTTCTGAACTGGACCTGAAGCTGCATATTTTTTGCATCATGATGAATCAGAATTCCTAAAACCACTGCAAAACCAATCCAGAAAAGAAACAGTAGCAGAAAAAATGGAAGTCCAAAAGCAAACAGTAAAATTGCGCTCAGAATCACAAGGAACAAATACCCTAATCGATTCTTTCTCATAGTTTTCTCCATTCTACCGTCATATTCCTGACGATATTATTTGCTATCTCTCTCCTGCAATCGGTGTCTTCACCTGTGCCATAATTTCTTCCAGAATTCCTTTTGCACCAACTCCGTTTACCTGAGCCTGTGGTTTCAGAACAAGACGATGTGCACAAACATCAAGAAATACATTCTGAACATCTTCCGGAACTACATAATTTCTACCTTTTAAAATTGCATTTGCACGCGACATCTTCACGAGAGCAGATACACCACGAGGTGATACTCCAAGTTCTACCATAGCGTGATTTCTTGTCGCCTCACAAAGGCGGATTGCATAAGCCATCACACCATCTGTCATGCGAACAGAATTTAAGTAATCCTGAATTTCCAGAATGTTCTGTCCATTTGTCACGGTTTTTAAATCCTGCAGCGGATTATGGTAACGCTGTGCATTCAGAATGTCCATCTGTTTTTCCAATGTCGGATAGCCAATAGACAGACACACCATAAAACGGTCAAGCTGTGACTCCGGCAGTGGCTGTGTTCCTGAAAATCCGAGCGGGTTCTGTGTTGCTATACAGATAAATGGCAACGGTAAAACATGGGTTTCACCATCTACGGTAATCGTATGTTCTTCCATAACCTCCAAAAGAGCGGACTGTGTTTTTGGAGAAGTACGGTTAATTTCATCTGCCAGAAGAAGCTGACAGTTTGCTGCCCCATCCATATACTCTAACTGATTGGTTTCCCGGTTAAACATGGTAAATCCCGTAATATCGGACGGCAGCGTATCCGGTGTAAACTGAATACGCTTATTGCTCAGTCCGAGTACCTTGGAAAATGCCAGTGCCAGAGTTGTTTTTCCAACTCCCGGGCAGTCTTCCAGTAAAATGTGTCCCCCTGCATAAATAGTCATCAGTACTTTTTCCACAATATCATTTTTACCAATAAACGCCTGATTGACCTGTTCAATAATTTCCTTGGATTGTTCTACAATCATTCCTCTGTCCCCGCTTTCGTTTCCTTATCAAGTGAAGATATATCATTGATATCCTCTGACTCTTTCGTTCCATCCGAATCACTCTCATTGAATTTTTCTGAATTCACTGTTTCGGCTTCTTCCTGCACCGTTTGTTCTATACCTTGTACGCTTCTCTGAGCCATTACCGATGTGTCGATTTCCGAAATATTCTCCGTTCCTGCTGCCATTTCATCCACCGAATCTACCGACGCTAATCCCAGCCATCCACGGACAATATTCATATATGGCAGAATCCGTTTATCCACTTCTACTTTCAATGCATCCTCTGTCGGTTCTACACCATTTGCTTCCGTCATTTCCGCCTTCACAGCCTCTTCCATGGTCTCTCGATTTGAATATCCTGCCAGGGGATAAGACCAGCCACTTATAAACGCTTCACCCATTCCACTATTTATCTCGAGTTTGATTTTGGAATTATCCACACCAAATGTATATGGGACTCCTTCGTTTTCAACAATCAACTCCGGTACCGTATCCGTCCAAAAACGAAGGGTAATTTCATCGCTTTCTACTCCATCAAAGATATTCGGGTAAATGCCGACCAAGTTGTCAATAAATGTAAGGCTTCCCAGATGTTTACTCTTTGAAAATGCTCCACTTGCAATATAATCCAGTGACCATCCACTTGGGAATTCCATCATTTCTCCATATAAGAATGCATAGTCAATATTGGATGGTGCTCCAACCAGAGTAAGTGTATCTCCTTCCTTGCGATATGTATAGAAATTTGTCGGTTCATCCACTGCTTCTTCTCCGAACATCTTACGAATTCCATTTTCTGCAACCAAAAGCTTTTCTTCCACTTCTGCGTCAATCTGTTCATAAGTCGGGTATTCTCCATTATTCCATAAGTAATCCTGATATAAGCCTTCCCACATAACCAGATATGCCGGAAGATTCATGCCTTCCTGTGTACTAAATTCTTCCCGGTAACCCGCCATATAATAGCGCCATTTTTTAATATAGAAGTTCTCCGGATCATATGGAATCTCTATGTGAAGGGTATTCCACTCTTCTTCCTGCGTCCATGCCGTATTAAACTGGAACGGGGTTCTTTCCTGCATCGAAAGATCATACTCATTACTCCAATCATCCAGTACCAAATTCCGTAAAGAATTACATCCATAGAAAATATTGGCTGAAAGTGCAACTCCTGTTCCTGCACTTCCGAGTGTCACCGACTCCAGATTACTGCATTCTCTAAATACCAGATATCCCAGATGGGTCAATTCTCCTCTTACCGTAATGTTCGTAATCTCTGAACAGCCTGCAAATGTATAGTCATCCAGATAAGAACTTTCCTGGGTAAGGGTAATATCTCCTCCAAGGTCAGACTCATAAAAGACACCTTCATCAAAATATTGTAATGTCTGCAAATCATCCCAGTTTAACTGGTAACTTCCTTCTGACGAGCGGATATCTGCCATAGAATAACTGTAAAGTTCCAACGTCGAAGAAGGAAGTGTCACTTCTGACCCTACATTTACTCCCGAACGGATTCCCAGCCATGGATAGCCGTATTCGTTCATTCCATACAACATCTTACATCCATCACCAATATCCACCATGACATATGATGTCACTCCTGACTCTGGTGTAAATGCCAGTGCATGCTCACCATATCCCACCGAACCTGTCGGAGCATAGAAGTAAGTCATCTGTGTCCATCCGTAAGTATGTGCAATAATCGGATCGTATCCATCCTGCATCTCCGCAGTCATTGCATTGGAAGCCACAAACCGCAAATTGCTACATCCATCAAATGCCTTATTTCCTATGGAAATATACTCTGTTGCATCAATCATGACTCCCTGGAGGGAAGTACATCCATAGAAAGCTTTATATCCAATTTGAGAAACACTCTCCGGCAATTCTACCCATTCCAAGTCCTTACATGATTCAAATGCATTATTATCAATAATGGTAATCGGTACTGTGCTTCCATCCTGCGCTGTGACTGTTCCATCAAATGCAGCCAAATCTTCCGGCGCTTCTACTAAAATATATTCAGTAACGTCTTCCTCTGTTTCTTCATAATAAATGAAACCTTCTTTTGAGGTCTGCAGATTTGTAAATTCTACATGAATGCCTTCCGGTGCACCGCTGTTTTCCAGATTGGCCATAATATAGTCATATTGCTTCTGACTATAACATACAATGGTTTTCAGGCTACTTCCTGCAAGGCAGTCTTTCTCCATCTCCACAACATTGCCGTCTGTCGGCATCTGCAGTCTGCTTAAAGCGTAAGTTTCTGAAAAAGCATTGGTTTTCATCGTCTGTACATTCTCATCAAGCTGTATGGAATATCTTCCGATATCAATTACTTTTCTGAGGTCTCCGTTGTTTCCTGTTATCATTCCGCTGGAAGCCACTGTATACACAACATCCGGCTCTTCTTCAGAACTAATACTTCTAAAATTAGTAAGTCCCGTGAGTGTATTGCTACTTACAAACTGGTCAAAATTCATTTGCACAAAAGCATCCAAAAGTGCATCCTTCAACACAATTTTGCAATTTTGACCTTTGGTTTCAGAATTTCCGAAAATGTCTGTCGTATCAATTACAAGTTTTGGAAGCTGCTCAATGGATTCTGCCTTCAGATTTAAAACAGATACCTGGTTATTACCTGACAAATTTACCTTTGTAACATTCTCCTCAACGTCCAGATCTGTGATTTTAGAAGGAATTATCTGATATTCTGTTCCTGCTTTATTAGTCAGAACCCCCTCTTCTGTAGATGCATAATTCAAGTTATCCGTATCTACTCTGAATGCCTCGTTTACCGTAATTCCCAGACTGCTCTCATTGATATACAGCACCGTATCCGGAATAAATAAATTGTCCACTGTCAGTCCCGCATAATCATCAATATCTACGGATTGTATGTATTTTGGAACAGCAAGCATCTCATACTCATTGTATCCTTTTCCAAGCTCCTGTTCTCCTGCATATCCGGTCATCGTCTGTAAATTGAACAAATTAGACGCCCAGAAATCCAACTGAAAATCATCGGTCATCCAGTAATATTTCATAGTTGCCTGATATTCTTCACTGAGTGGAACCAAATCAAGCGGCTCCAGAATATGACGTCCTTTTGTCACTGGATAAATCCAAGGCTGGACTTCGTCCTTCTCTGTCCATCCCGGTACAAGTGCATGAATAGCAGTGATATTATCATACTCATTAGTATCGCAATATCCTCGTAGTTTCAACATTTCATCCACATAATCAAACAGTGGAACGCTGTCGCTATCCGGATATTTCAATTCTTTACTGTTTAATACTTTTGACTCATCGATTTTCTCACTGTCTTCAGTAAGTGGTTCTGCCAAAACAAACAGACATGCTTTCTTCACTGTATAAGTAGCCCAGTTTTCTTCCGTAATCGGGTCTACATATTCTTGCCATTCATCATCTGTTTTCAGTCGATAACTTGCTTTAATCAGCATGGTATCATTATTAATCTCTGTAGGAATTGTCAAAGGGAACTCTGTCAGCCATGTATCTCCACCATCAAAGGATACTGCTTCAACCCGGACATACTCATCCAGTGCCGTCTCATCCCAGTTATAGCGAATCAAATCGCTGTCTTTCCATCCCAGCACATACGTGTCCAAAGCATTATATACTCTCGCTTTATCCACTACCTGTCCCATATACAGGCAGCTATCGGAATTTTCAGGCTGTGAAAACCGGATTACCAGCCGGTCCTTATTTTCCACATCGCCTTCCGTATATGGTCTGTTCGTATATATATCATTGACAGGGGCTTTCTTGGAATCCGGATCCTGTACCCTGTCTGCTGGCCGTGTATTGGTGTCTGAATTATCACCATTTCCGTTATTTCCATTGTTTCCATTATTGTTGTTATCACTACCACCGTTAGTAGTTCCGTTTTCCCCTGTTCCAGAACCGTTTCCACCAATAATCAAATCTGCATTCGAAGCATCACCTGTCACATCCAGAATTGTTCCTGAATTCTGCGTGCCATCATCGAATGAGTTACCTGCCGAAAGATTATCACCATTATTAATCATCGCATTATTTTCTGCATTATCACCCAGTTGTTTTTCATTATCAAACAGATAATCCGCCTGATTCCGAAGCGATGTATTATTATCTTTATTCTGATCTTTTTGAAGAAGTTCGCTTTCCCTTTTCTCACTGTCTTCCTTATGATTGGTTGTGTCATCATCGGAAAAAACAACCTGATTCGTCTGAATATCCCGGTCTTTTCCGGATGGGTCAAAAGATATACCTGCCTGATATGCTACCGCAAGCGCAACAGTTCCCGCCGTCAGAACTGACGCCGAGACTGCTACAACTCCTATTTTCTTTAACTTCTTATCTTCCATGTACTATCCTGCTCCCTTTTTTCAAGAAATGCACCAACGCTTCTCTGCAATGCCTGGAAATCAACAGGCTTTGCATAATGTCCATTCATACCACTTTCTATAGATAAACGTTCGTCTTCTACAAACGCATCTGCCGATAACGCAAAAATTGGAATCTGTGCCGCATCCGGGCGTTTCTGAATCCAGCGAATTGCTCTTGCCGCATCCCGTCCGTTCATAACCGGCATCTGGACATCCATCAAAATAAAATCATAATAATTCTCTGGGTGTAACCGGAAGCTGTCAACTGCCTTCTGCCCATTATCTACTACTTCAACTTCTGCTCCCATACCGGTAAGGATTTCTTCCGCAATCATTGCATTCACTTCGTTGTCTTCTGCCAGAAGAATTCTGCGTCCCTTAAATGCTGTACTTTCTTTATTTTCATCCTGAATAATTCTTTCCGAATCATCCATAACAACTTCTGCAGGTTTTTCTGCCTCTGGTAAATGAAGGAAAATCGTAAAATCTGAGCCTTTACCAGGGGTACTCTTAACTACAATCTCTCCTCCCATCAGCCGTACAAGCTGATCGGTAATTGCCATTCCAAGTCCGGTTCCGCCATATTCTTTCGCTGTTTCAATTCCTTCCTGCTCAAATGGACGGAAGATACGATTCAGGAATTCTGAACTCATACCAATTCCTGTATCATGTACACAGACCATCATATCTATCATTCCGTCCCGCTTCAACATCTGCCGGAATGTAACTGTGATTTCTCCTTCTTTCGTAAATTTCACCGCATTCGAAAGGAAATTAATGATAATCTGACTGATTCGGAGTTCATCACCGATTACATAATCCGCAGTCACTTCTTCAAACTCTACTGCATAATGAATTCCTTTTACATCCAGTTCTTTTTCAAACATATCATAAAGCTTATCACCAAGCCTTCTCAGACTAAATGGCTGATTTTCAAGTTCCACTTTTCCTGCCTCAATACGGGACATATTCAGAATATCATTAATCAATGACAACAGATGGTCTGATAGCTCGTCTGCACGTTCCAGGTACTGATATGCCGGATGTGTTTTTTCCATTTTTCCTTCTGCCAAGGTAAGCATACCAATAATTCCGTTCATAGGTGTACGGATTTCGTGAGACATTCTGGACAAAAATGTAGTTTTTGATTTGCTCTCTTCTTCTGCTTCCATCAGTCTGCGTTCATATTCTTCCATTTTCTGATGTATCTCTGTAATGACATAAAAAGAAAATTGATCATAAACACCATCATTGCTTCTCTTTACCGTAATCTGAATCCACTGTCCGCTTTTAAGCTGAACCTGTCTTTCTAACAGATATGTTCCATCCCATGTCTGATAATCCTTCCACAATTTTTCCATAACATCTGGTTTCTTCCATATCGTTTTCAGATTGGCAATATCTTCTTGTAAATCCTGAAGTGAGATTCCGAGAAAAGCCTTCAGATTCCCAGTCGCATACACTGGCATCATATCATTTCTTCGAAACAGAACATAGGCTTCCTTTACCCATTCATCCATTTCCCGCAATATCACATTCTCCATGTCATTCCTATTTATTTTCGTTTTTTTGCAGATATTTTTCAATATCCTTCCTAATATGAACATAACTGCTGCAATAAGTTCTATCGCACCGACCAGCAGCAGTGCATAATTATCTCCGATTGCTGTAAGCCCATCTGCTAATTGGCTCATAATCCGCTCCTCTCATCCGGCATTACACCGTCTCATCTTTTTTCATTTATTTTTAATAATTAATTGTAGCACATACATATGTGCTTTTCTATAAAAAAGATAGGATTTTTTGTAATACTTGTTTTGGGTATAGAAAAAGACTGCCCACATTCAATCCTCTTGAAAATGAACAGTCTTTCTGGTTAAAGAAGTAAAACTTTCAAAATATTATTTTTCTTTTCTTGACAGCAGGCAAACCGTCTCTACATGATATGTGCCCGGGAATAAATCAATACACACAATTCTTTCTACTTTGTATCCTCTTCCCTGCAGCATTTCCAAATCTCTTGCAAGACTGGTTGGCTTACATGCAATATAAACCATTTTGTCTACTCCGAAGTCAATAATCTTCTCCAATGCTTTCGGATGCACACCGTCTCTTGGCGGGTCCAGCACGATTAAATCCGGTACTTCGCCAAGTTCATCAATCACTTTGAGGACATCGCCGGCCCAGAAAGTACAGTTGTCAAGTCCATTCTGCTTTGCATTTTCTTTGGCAGCTTCCACCGCTTCCTCCACAATTTCCACCCCGACTACTTTCTTTGCAACCGGAGCCAGTATCTGTGCAATCGTTCCTGTTCCGCTGTAAAGGTCAAAGATAACTTTATCTTTCGTCTCACCGATATAAGTTCTCGCTGTTTCGTAGAGTACTTCTGCCCCCAAAGAGTTTGTCTGAAAGAAAGAAAATGGCGTAATTTTAAACTGAAGTCCAAGTAATTCTTCATAGAAATAGTCCTGTCCAAACAGAATCTCTGTGCCTTCGTCCTTTACCACATCTGCAAGGCTGTCATTCTTTGTATGCAGGATTCCGACAAGCTTTCCTGTTAAATTCAGGCTGTTCAGTGCTTCTACAAACTTTTCCTTCTCCAGTTCATACTCTGTGGTTGTTACCAAATCCACCAATATTTCCTGCGTTTTCACTGCCTTACGAACCAGCAGATGGCGAAAAAATCCGGTGTGACGCATACGATGATAATACGGAAGTCCTGTTCCTTGCGCAAACTGCAACACTCCGGTTAAAATTGCACGAAAATCACTGTCCACAATCTGACAATCCGGAACATTTACAATATCGTGAAAACTTCCCCTTTTATGCATACCAAGCGCAAGCGGACCGTCTTTGTATTCATCCCCAAAGGAAAATTCCATCTTATTCCGGTATTCATTCTGAACCGGACTTGGCTTTACACCTTCCCATACATATTCCCCATCTACTGCTTCATCCATCATGGTTTTGATTTGCTGTTCCTTCATCTGAAGCTGATTCTCATATGGAAGATTCTGGTATGTACACCCTCCGCAGTTTCCAAAATGTGGACATGGCGATTCTGTTTCCAACGGTGATTTTTCCAGCACTTCCAGCAGTCTGCCCTCTGCCTGACCTTTTTTTATCTTATTTACAGCAAACTGAACTTTCTGTCCTTCTACTGTATTCTTCACGATTACGTTTTTTTCTTCTCCTGGAATTACAGCGATTCCTTTGTTCGGAAATTCTATCCTTTCAATTTTCCCTTCGAAAATCTGACCTTTTTTCATGTATTTATTACCTCTTCTTTACGCTTTTATGGACTTTGGCTCGTTGCTTCGCATAAATAAGGCAGGAATCTTAAGACCCCTGCCTTACTCTTACCTTCTCTGTGACTTATTGTACTTCGTCTTCGTCATCGAAGAAATCTTCATCAAAGTCTTCGTCGAAATCTTCCAGATAATCTGTTGTGAAGAAACGATATACTGCATAAGCGATTCCTGCTACTGCTGCAACCGCTCCAATAATTGCAAGTCCCCACAGTACTGTTGTTTTCATCTTTTCGTCTTCTTTTTTCTGAACGAGTTCGTTTAATTTTGTTGTTGCGAGAATTTCTTCAAATTTTGTCATGCTGCCACGCCCTTTCTACTACATCCAAGACTCCCTTGTATGTAACTATTTGCTTTTTTCAGTATAGCATTTTTGCAGTTAAATTTCTACTATATTATTTTAATTTTCCAAAGTGCTATACCATATTTTATAAATTTCCAAACTATATTTTCTGCAGTTTTGCAAACATTGCAAACATCTTTTTCACACCTGCCGTGTCAAAGGCTACGGTCACTTCATAATCTCTTCCACCTGAAGTAATCTGCGTCACCAGACCTTCACCAAATTTCACATGCCGGACTCTGTCACCCACTTCATAATCCAGTGCTCCGCCCTGTTTTTTCCCAAACTGCTGCACCGGCTTTGCAGCCGCAAATGGTTTTGCCTGAAACGCCTGTTTCGCCTGTTGATAGGTACTATGTTTTACAGGTTCAAATTCTTTTTTCTTTTCTATTACAAGATGTTCCGACAAAAGCTCCTCCGGAATTTCTTCCACAAACCGGGATACTCTGTTATACTGCGTATTTCCATGAATCATTCTTCGTCTGGCACAAGTCAGTGCAAGATGCTTCTTTGCTCTTGTAATTCCAACATAACAGAGTCTTCGTTCTTCTTCCACATCCATCGGGTCATCAGAATTAATGGACATGTAACTTGGAAAGAGTCCGTCTTCCAATCCAGTCAGATATACATTTGGAAATTCCAGTCCTTTTGCGCTATGTAAGGTCATCAGTACCACATAATCCGAGGATTCATCCAGAGAATCAATATCCGCTACCAGTGCAACCTGCTCTAAGAAACCGGATAATGTTGCTTTTTCTCCTGCTTCTTCGCATTCTTCTTCATAGGCTTTCATTTTGTTTTTTAATTCTTCAATATTTTCCAGGCGTGCTTCTGCCTCCTCATCCGTTTCTGCCTGTAATTCTTCCACATATCCCGTCGTCTCAATAATACTATCCATTAAATCTGAAATAGACAGGAAATCACATTCTGCCTTCATTTCTTCAATGATTGCAACAAACCGTTCAATTTTCCCTGCACTTCTTTCAACACCGGGAATTCCTGCTGCTGCCTTGGAAGCTTCATAGAAACTGATGTCGTGTTCATAGGCATAATCCTGAATTCTTCCTATAGTAGTTGCCCCGATTCCCCGCTTTGGCACATTGATAATACGACGGACTGCCAGATCATCTTTTCCATTTTCAATAGTTTTCAGATAGGCCAGTAAGTCCTTGATTTCTCTTCTGGCATAGAAGTTAATTCCGCCCACAATTTTATATGGAATATTGGAAACAACCAGCTTTTCTTCAAACATACGGGATTGCGCATTGGTACGGTATAAAATAGCATGGTCATTATAGGCCGCCCCTCTCATATTCACATTTCTGCGTATGTCACCCACCACATACTCTGCCTCTTCATATGCATTATCGAACTGACGGAACTGCACCTGGTCTCCCCGTTCATTCTCCGTCCAGAGTGCCTTTTCTTTTCTGCCTCTGTTATGAGCAATCACTGCATTTGCCGCATCCAGAATATTTCCGGTAGAACGATAATTCTGCTCCAATTTGATGACCTTTGTATCGGTAAATACCTGTTCAAAATTCAAAATATTTTTAATATTTGCTCCACGGAATTTGTAAATGGACTGGTCATCGTCACCTACCACGCAAAGATTTTTATATTTTCCGGCAAGGGTGCTCACCAGCATAAACTGCACCGTATTGGTATCCTGATACTCGTCCACCATGATATAGCGGAAACGGTTCTGGTAATATTCCAATACATCCGGCTGGGTCTGGAAAAGCTGCACCGTTTTCACCAGCAAATCATCAAAATCCAGTGCGTTGTTCGCCCGCATTTCTTTCTCATACTCGATATAGGCTTCGGCTATCTTCTTCTTTGTAAAATCCCCTTCTGCCTGAATCCGGAACTCTTCCGGACTTATCATTTCATTTTTTGCTGAAGAAATAGCGCCAAGAAGGGTACGTTCTTTATAGACTTTCGTGTCCAGTTGTAAAAAACGGCAGACATCCTTCATTAATGTTTTCTGGTCATCGGTATCATAAATCGTAAAGTTTGTATCATATCCTAGACGGTCAATATAGCGTCTCAGGATACGCACACACATAGAATGGAAGGTGCTGACCCAGATACTTTCTGCCCCCATTCCCACAATTTTGTCCACTCGTTCCCGCATTTCACTTGCCGCTTTGTTGGTAAATGTAATTGCCAGAATATTCCATGGATTGACTTGTTTCTCCTCAATCAGGTATGCAATACGATGTGTCAGTACTCTGGTTTTCCCGGAACCTGCCCCTGCAAGCAGCAAAAGCGGTCCCTCTGTATAGTATACCGCTTCCTTCTGCGGCTCATTTAACGAATCATAGATACTCATAATTTTAATTCCTTTTTCTTTCTCTTTTCATCTTTCAAACAGACAATTGTACTTTTCTTAGCATACCACATTTTTCACTGATTGAAAAACAAAATAGATGGTTTTATGTGTTTACTTTATGAATTTACTATGTTAAAATGTAAGAGTGAAAATAATGCGGAGGTAATCAGTATGAGTAAAAAAATCAGAACAGAAGCTGTTGATTTCTTATTTGACTCCATCTTGCTTCTTGAAAACAGAGAGGAATGCTATAAATTCTTTGAAGATATTTGCACAATCAACGAACTGCTTTCTTTATCCCAGAGATTTGAAGTTGCAAAGATGCTGCGCAGCGATAACACTTATCTGGAAATTGCAGAAAAGACCGGTGCTTCTACTGCAACTATCAGTCGTGTAAACCGTTCTCTCAACTATGGAAACGATGGTTATGATATGATTTTTGAACGTTATAATAACTGGAAAAAATCCAATGAATCAAAATTATAAGTTTACGATTTCCTATGACGGAACACGCTACTGCGGCTGGCAAAGTCAGGGAAATACAGACGCTACTGTTCAGGGTAAGCTGGAAGCCGTTCTTTCAAAAATGACTGCCACTACCGTTGAACTTACCGGTGCAGGAAGAACAGATGCAGGTGTCCACGCAAAGGCAATGACTGCCAATGCAGTGTTACATACCGATTTGTCCACCTCACAAATCCGGGACTATCTTAACACTTATCTTCCTTGCGATATTTGCGTGCTGGAGGTGCATGAAGCTGCTCCTCGTTTTCATAGCAGATATCATGCAACAGGAAAGACCTATACATACACTTGTTATACCGGCCCTTTAAAGCCGGTATTTGACCGTAATTATGTCTATATTCTGGAAGCCACTCCTGATGTGAAGAAAATGCGGGAAGCCGCAGAATACCTCACCGGAGAACATGATTTCAAAAGTTTTTGTGGAAATCCAAAGTTCAAAAAATCTACCATTCGTAATGTAGATTCCATTAAGATTACGCAGGAAGGTCCTTATCTCAGACTCTCCTATCACGGAAATGGTTTCCTTCAAAACATGGTACGGATTCTTACAGGAACTTTATTGGAAGTGGGATACGGGAAACGCAGTCCAGAAAGTATGATAGCCCTGTTGGATGCAAAGAATCGAAAAGAAGCTGGATTTACGGCACCTGCTCAGGGATTATGCCTAATGAAAGTTGATTATAATTAACTGTACGAAAAAAGCTGTCCTCATCACGACAGCTTTTTAAACATATTTACTATTTTTTCTTTTTTCCGTGTTCTTCCGGTGTGATTTCATCCACCAATTTTTCAATCAGTAATTTCTTCACATATACATCAAAACTGAGACTGCAGATAAATGCGAAAAGCTGTAAATATTTCTGCTGCTCTTCCCCTGCTTCTTCAAACATCCCCTCGGCCTGATGGTAGCTTTCTTCCACATCTGCCTTCAAGGTATCAATCTTACTCTTTTCCAGTTCACATATCTGTGTATAAATCTCTTCAAAACCATACACTTCTTCTGCCCCAAAGTACTGCTCTGCCAAAGGTTTTAACAATGTCTCGATGTCTTTAATCGACAAAATATTTTTAAAATAATAAATATAGATTAACATCAGAATATGTTCTTTGGAATATTTTTTCTTGACAGGAGCCGGAAGCAGATGATTCTTGGCATAGTTATTGATCATTGTCTTCGTCAGTACCTTATCCTCCGGATAACGCTTGCTGTGCTGCATCTGTTCTTCCATGAAAGTTGTAACCTGGTCCATATACAAATCAATATTTGGAATATCTTCTAAATGAACATAATCAATCCATCCAATGTTCTCCAGTATACTTTTTAACAAATCTTTTGAATCAATTGTCATATTTCATCACCTCAATATAGATATTATATAGTATAAAAAACCATTCAGCAAGCTTCTTTTCAGAATCGTGTAATAATCGAAATTTTTCTGGTAAATCGTTAAAATTCTATAAAAACAAAACTTATTTTTCTTATTCGTGTTATACTGTGATTTATAAAATACCAAAGAAAGGACGAGGTAGTGTATGAATCTGAAAGACGCTTTGCAAAGTGTACATTTATTTGCGAGAAAAGAAGCGCTCGTTCCCCTTTCTACTGTATGGGGTGAACAGTTAGACCCGGAACATATACTGGAAGAATATCCTAGACCTCAACTCGTCCGGGATAATTATATGAACCTGAATGGTTATTGGAATTATAAAATTTTAAAGAAAGACAAGAATAAAATATCGGAATTACAGGGAAAGATTCTGGTTCCATTTTCTCCGGAGGCTCCTCTTTCCGGTGTAAATCATCAGCTTCTTCCTTCTGAAACACTGATTTGTGAGCGTAAGCTTCCAAAATTACAGTCCCCTGGCGAAGGGTATCACTGTATTCTTCATTTTGGTGCCGTAGACCAGTTTTGCCAGGTATCTGTGAATGGGCAGACAGTGACCACCCATCTCGGAGGTTATCTTCCATTTTCCGTAGATATTACCTCCCAGCTGCATGAACAGGACAATGTCCTCACGGTACAGATTGAGGACCACTCTGACCGCTCTTTCCAAAGTGTCGGAAAGCAGAAGCTGAAACGGGGCGGGATGTTTTATACCGCCCAGAGCGGCATCTGGCAGACTGTATGGCTGGAGTGGGTACCGCCTGTATATATTACAGACTTGGAAATCACACCACTCTTTGACAAGGAAACTATCCATGTATCTGTAAGCCTGAACTCAGCACGTTTAAACTGCTGTGCTTCCACTTCCGTTGTATGCAATGTTTATGACGCAGAGGATAACCTTGTCTCTAAAAGTGTTTGTACAAATTCATCCAGTGGACTCTGTCAGTTCTCCTGCTATTGTGATGTCAATGATATGCACCCATGGACACCGGATAACCCTTATCTGTATACCTTGAGAGTATTTGCCGGGGAGGATGAAGTGACCGGATATTTTGCTATGCGTACCTTTACCATCGAAAAAGATGCGTCCGGCATCGCCCGTTTTTGTCTGAATCACGAACCTGTTTTCTTAAATGGTGTGTTAGACCAGGGCTACTGGCCGGATGGACTTTATACGGCTCCTTCAGATGAGGCCCTGATATATGACATTCAGTCTATGAAAAATCTGGGATTCAATATGCTTCGCAAGCATGCCAAGATTGAGTCTGCAAGATGGTATTATCATTGTGACCGTCTGGGTATGATTGTATGGCAGGATATGGTAAATGGTGGCGGCTATTCTGCTCCGCTTATGACCTGGCTTCCTACGCTCTGTCCCGCTTTCCGCACAAAGTTTACCGATAAACTTTATCCCCTGCTCGGACGTAAGAATTCCCATGGAAGGGAACAATTTATACAAGAATGCCGCAGCACTATCCAGGCACTCCATGCATTTCCGTGTATCAGTACCTGGGTGATTTTCAATGAAGGCTGGGGACAGTTTGATTCCAAAAAACTCACCAAAATGTTCCGCGAACTGGATACTATGCGGTTAATTGATACGGCAAGTGGATGGTTTGATAAAGGTTACGGAGACTTCAAAAGTGAGCACAATTACTTTTCTAAACAGCATGTAATTGCAGATAAGCGTGCTTTTGTTATTTCCGAACTTGGTGGATATGCCTGCCCGGTTAAGAAGCATTTGTCTACTTCTCATGTTTATGGATACAGGGTGCATAAGAATCTGACAGATTTTCAATCAGCCTATAGAAAACTGATGAAACTGGAAGTAGAACCACTTATTTCACAAGGTCTCTGTGGAACCATCTACACACAGGTCTCTGATATTGAGGATGAAGTGAACGGCATCCTGACCTATGACCGGAAAGTTTGCAAACTGAAAAATAATGGGAATTAACAAAACCAAAAAAATGAAAGAACTAGCAAAATGGAGCCTGCTCCCCTCTTCAATGAGGGTTGTAGACTCCATTTTTTTTGCGGCGCAACGCTGCCGCGATAGCTTATAAATATATCCAAACTTCGTAAGTGAATGGATTATTCATGCTTCAACGCATCAATCGGATTCAATCTGGAAGCTTTCACTGCCGGAATCAGACCGAACACAATTCCAATCACCATAGAAAATACCACAGCGATTACACATGCAGGGATGCTGAATACAACCGGAGTTCCCATTACTTTCGATAACATTTGTGCCAGTGCCATACCACATAAGACACCTAAAAATCCGCCCATGCTAGTAAGTACGGCTGCTTCTGTCAGAAACTGCCCTAAAATCACGTTCTGTCCTGCTCCTAGTGCCATCTTCAGCCCGATTTCTTTGGTTCGTTCTGTCACGGATACCAGCATAATATTCATAACACCAATTCCACCTACTAAAAGGGAAATAGCTGCAATCCACAAAAGCTGTTTGTTGGTCGTCTCTGACAGACTCTGCAAATGAGAAGCCTGCTCCAACAAGTCATTTGCTTCGTAGGAATATTTAGAACTTGATATCTGTGTGCCGTTCAGACTATTTGCCACGTTATTTCCTGCAGTAGTCATATCATCCGTAGATGTCGCACGCACTGCCACGTTCTGTGGCTCGTCAAACCGGTAAACGATTGGCCAGCAGCTTGTAGGAATAAATACTGCTCCTGCCGAGGTATCCATATAATTCGTATAGTCCTGATAGCTCTGGATATTCGGCTGTGATTCATTGGACTTAGTAACAATCCCAACAATTTCAAATGGTTCTCCCTGAATTTCCAGAATCTGTCCAACCGGGCTCACCCCTTCAAACAGTTTTCCTGCAGTTTTACTGTCCACCAGTGCAACCTTGCGGAAGCTGTCATAATCTGCCTGCTGAAAATCCCGTCCGAAGCTGATCTGATATCCATTGACGTTAAAATAATTCTGGTCAATTCCATAAAGTTCTCCGGTAAATGCACTGTTTTTATAATATACACCATCCACATAAGAGCGTTTCTGATATAATGCGGTTCCTTCTACCTTATCCAATTCATCCAGTGCCGCTCTGGTTTCTTCAGTGATCACCGAAACGCCCTCCGGCAGATTAGAATATTGCATATCCACTTCCTGCCCATCCTGTTTCAACTGAACCGTTACCACATTATTTCCCGAGCCAATCAGATTCTCCTTAATCTGCTCATTCGTTCCCTTAATCGTAGATACAATCGTAATAATGGAAGAAATACCAATGATGATTCCGAGCATTGTTAAAAAGGAACGGAATTTGTGGCTCCATAATCCCTGAAAGGATAAAATTATATTTTCAAGCATATTCCACATCCTCCTTAATATCCATAGAATTCATCCATGGTCGATTCCTTCGTTTTCGCTCCGTCATATGCGCTCTTTCCATATGGAAAAGCCACAAAATCCTCTGTGGTCAGACCGCTCTTGATTTCTGTATAGGAGCCATATAAATCCTTACCTGTCCGCACAACCCGTTTCTCCAGTTTGCCATCATCCCCGCGGACATAGACATAACTCTGCCCGTTTTCCGTACGGATAAACTGATTTTCCAGATAAAGAGTATCCTCATCCTGACTGGTATTCTGATATTGAATATTCACATATTCATTTTCCTGCAGTCCGGCACTTTCGTCCACAAATACACGGAACGGATAGTAAGAAACGTTGCTGTTTCCATTAGAGTATGCATAAGTATCTGCAACCGGATAAGTATAGATATCGGTAATAGTTCCTTCACACGTCGTTCCTGTCATCCAGGAATTAACCTGAACTGTCTGACCTACTTCTGTCACACCTAATTCCAGTTCACTCATGGCACCATTAATGTAATAGCCGCCACCACCGGAAACTTCTACCACTGGTTCATTATTCTTGAATGCCTCGTCCGGGTCACGCACCATGGTAACCGTACCGTCAACGGTACTGACAACACTTCCATCCTGCATTTCTTTCTGCATTTTTTTAAGATTCAGTTCTGCCAGCTTGATTTTAATCTGGAGGTCACTGATTTCCTGTTCCTTTTCATCCCGCAGTTGTTTCAGCTCGGAAGCCGTGTAATCAGACCCATTGTCCACATAATATGGTTCTTTCGGTTCATCGTATTGCTGAATATTCTCCGGAATGTCAGGCTCATACACCTGTACAGAGATTCCCGTATCGCTTTTCAGCAAATGTAATCCCCAGCTTTGCTCTATTTTTCCATTCAGAGCATTGTCTTCCCGTTTCAATAAAACGAGAAAACATTCCTCTGTCCCATCTGACAAAATTACCGGATACAGTTCATCTATATAGTGTTCTTCATCCCACAAATAGTAATATGGATTGTCTTCGCTTCCATCTCCCTGTATTTTGTAAGGTACCTCCTGTACATTCGGTGTGAACGTATCCGATGGAGTAACCAGCGTACTGGAATGTGGAGTCATGGCTTTCAATGCTTTCAGTTCTTTTTCTGCCATGGTAAGCTGAAGCTTCGACTGCTGTACCTCAATTTCTGCCTTTTTCACTTCCAAATCTGAGAGAGTAGTATCGTATTTCAACAGAACATCTCCTTTGGATACGGTCTGCCCTTCCTGAACAAGCACTTCATTTACCTTCTGTGTTTCAGAAATCGTCACTTTCTGAAGTTTATCTGTTGTAACCATTCCCTGCGTTTCTGAGGTGTCTCCCCAGTAATCGGTCATAGAAAAATCCGATACTGCATAAACATTGGCCGGTTTTTGCTGAGTATTGCGGAAAGCCACCATAATACCCCATATTGCAGCACATCCTACTGCCACTGCCACGACACCAATCAGAATCCGTTTGACTGTTTTATTCCTCATCGATGCCTCCTTCCGACAAAATACCGTCCTTGATATAATGTACTTTCTGTGCATATCCCGCGATATGGGAATCGTGGGTAATCATAATAATTGTCGAACCATTTTCATGAAGCATATCGAACAGCTCCATGACCTGCTTACCGGAAGCCGAGTCCAGTGCACCTGTCGGTTCATCTGCAAGCAGAAGCTTCGGTTTTCCCACAATTGCTCTGGCAATTGCAACTCTCTGGCACTGTCCGCCTGACAACTGGTCCGGCCGGTAATCCACACGTTCCGAAAGTCCTACAGTTTCCAGCGCTTCTTTCGCCAGTCTTCTTCTTTCTTCTTTCTTCACGCCCCGATATAATAAGGGAAGAGCAACATTATCCAGTGCCGATAACTTAGGCAGAAGGTTAAAAGACTGAAATACAAATCCGATTTCCACATTTCTTACCTTCGCAAGTTCTTTCATGGTACATTTGGTAATATCCTTCTCCCCAAGGAAATACGAACCTGAAGTCGGTACATCCAGACACCCGATCAGATTCATTAATGTGGTTTTTCCCGAACCGGATGGTCCCATAATTGCAAGGTAATCCCCTTCGTCTACAGTAAGGCTGACGTTTTTCAACACCTTTGTGACACTTTTTCCCATAGGAAATTCTTTGCAAATATCCTGCATTTCCAGAATCATTACTGCACCTCCGCTTCGTTTCCTGTGGTATTTTGTTCTTCTAGTCCATTGCTTTCATCTATGCTGCTTTCCATGTCTTCATACTGTGTACAGGTCATTCCTTCTTTCAGAGCATCCTCTGGAAAGGCAATGTAATCTCCTGCTTCCAGACCATCGGTAACCAGATAGGTATCCATATCTTCGGAATATTCACCCAGCTCTACTTTGCGTTTTTCCAGTTTGCCTTTCTTATTCTGTGCCCACACCCACGGAGAGCTGTCTGCATCGTTCAGATAGTAAGATGGCAGCTGGATTCCTTCTGCGGAAGATTCCTCGAAACTTTCTCCAACCTGCATATATACATGCTGCCCCATCATCAGTCCCTCTGCGTCGTCAAGTGCCACATAGAATGCATATTTACTGGAGTTTGTTGTGTCATCACTGGAAGAAGAATCATAATAGTATCCGGAATTTTCCTGTTTTACCGGACTGTCAAGGTTCAGGCTTTCCACGGTTCCGCTCCAGGTACTGTCATCGGTTCTGGAATGAATGGTTACCGCCATTCCTTCGGAAATGGATGCTGCATTCATTTCATTGACATAGCCCTTAATCCGATAAGCACCAGTCTCTACAATTGTCATGTAAGGTTTCGGATTGCCAGAATCATCCGTATCATTATTTTCATTAATGCTCTGAATCACACCATCCACAGGCGATTTTACTTCCAGAGAATTCAAGGTTGCTTCGAGTTTTTCAATTTCTTTTTCTTTCACAGATACATTATACTGGTTTTCCATGATTGCAGCATCTGCTTCCTGAATTTCCAGTGTATATTGTAATTGCTGGTCTTGACTGGCCGAGCGTTTTTCCTGCTCCAGTGCAGCCTTCTCCTTCTGCTTGGCAGAAATGGTATTCTTAAGCTGTTCCAGTTCCAGTTTTCCCTTCTCCAGATTCATCTGTACCCGGTCTGTATCATAGGTAAAAAGAACCTGATCTTTCTGAACGGCTTCTCCTGCTTTTACAAACAGCTCAGCTACCGTCTCCTCTCCTGATTTCTGAATCTTTGTCTCATTCTGTGGTGAGACAACTCCTGCAAATGTATTCGTCATGCCTACCGCTCCCATCCCGCAGACTGCACTGACGGACTGTACATATGCAGATTCTTCTGCAGAACTTCCGCAGCCGGATATGGCACACACCAGTATTCCCATTGCAAGAAACATGGATAATTTTCTCATAGCTTTCCTCCTCATTGTTTGCTTTTCCATTCATTTAATGCGAGTATAGCATAGAATATTTTTCCTGTCTCTCAAATTTCAGAATCTTTCCACTTCTTAAGAAATTCTTTAACTTTTGTTACAAACCTCTTTTCTTTTTTCTCTTTTTCGGAATATGCAACACGATTTTTCTTATATTAATTATGAGAAATATGCTTTACAAGTTGACTGAGTACGTTAAAAAAAGCCGCTCTACAGAGCAGCTTTCTTTATCATCCTGTCATTCTTCTATTTTCCACTGTCACCATAGTTCTTCAGCACTCTGGCGCTTGGGTCGTCTACATCGCAGCCTTCCCATTCTTTGTTCGGCATCCAGAAATCAGGAATCATCTCTGCCTGACCCGGATAATATTTTTCAAAAATCTCACGATATAAAAGGCTCTCTTTGGTAAATGGTGTGGCGAAAGTATATTTCTTCTTTAAAGTCTCATATTCTTCATCCGAGTAGAAATCATTCGCATACTCTTTTAAATCATCCACCATACTATGACCTACTGCATCACTGAATGCCGCTTTCTCTCTCCAAAGAATCTCATCCGGTAAAATGTGGTCTTCTTCAAATGCCTTACGGAGTAAATATTTTCCTTTTCCATACACATTCATTTTCTTTGCCGGGTCAATTGCCATCACATAACGCACGAAATCCAAATCTCCAAACGGTACTCTGGCTTCCAGACTGTTTGCAGCCAGACACCGGTCTGCTCTCAGTACATCATAACAGTAAAGTTCATGGATTCTCTTTTGTGCTTCTTTCTGGAATTCTGCCGCGTTTGGCGCAAAATCTGTATATTTATAGCCAAAGAGTTCATCGGAAATCTCTCCGGTCAGAAGGACTTTCAAATCAGTCTGCTCATGAATGGCCTTACATACCAGATACATCCCCATGCTCGCTCGGATGGTTGTGATATCATAAGTAGCAAGTGCTTCGATGACTGTCTCCAGACTATCCAGAACTTCCTGTTTCGTCATAATGATTTCCGTATGGTCTGCTCCAATATAATCAGCAACCATTTTTGCATATTTTAAATCGATTGCATCTACATCCATTCCTATTGCAAATGTACGGATTGGTTTATCCACCATTTTGGATGCAATGGCACATACCAGAGAGGAATCAAGGCCACCTGACAGTAGAAATCCGAGCGGTGCATCCGCATCCATCCGCTTCTCTACTCCTGCAGTCAACTTATCATGGATGTTCTTTGTAATCACATCAATATCATCATGGATATATCCGTGTACTTTTTCGATGGTTTCATAAGGTATAAATTCACCGTCTACATAATAATGTCCCGGTGGAAATGGGAAGATTTTATCCACAATCGATATAAGGGCTTTCGCCTCACTTGCAAATACAATACTTCCCTCTTTGCTGTATCCATAGAACAGCGGACGGATTCCAATCGGGTCTCTGGCTGCAATCAGTTTCTTTGTCTTCCCATCATAAATCACACACGCAAACTCTGCGTCCAGATGTTCAAACATTTCCAATCCGTATTCCTCATAAAGTGGTAACAGCAGTTCACAATCCGAACCACTTTTGAAGGTATATCCCCGCTTTATCAGTTCTTCCTTTAATTTACGGAATCCATATAATTCTCCGTTGCAGATAACCCAGCTTCCATCCATTTCAAACGGCTGCATTCCCGCCTCGCTAAGTCCCATAATTGCCAGTCTTGCAAATCCCAAATACCCAAACTCTGTCTCAACTACCTGCATGGCATCCGGTCCACGCATATGCGTCTTATTCAGACATTCTGTAAATCTTTCCTTTGATATATCTTTTCCAAAATAACACATGATTGAACACATACGCCCATCCCCCTTTTATTTTTTACATTTATCAGGAAAATTTTTCCTGATAACTAAAAAAGCAGCTACTCATCCTTTATAGGACGAATAACTGCTTATCCGCGAATCACCTAATGGTCCACCTCTTTGTGGAGCCCTTTTTTGCAAGCTCACTTGCATTTTCATTTTGTCTAAAATAGCACACTGATTTCCCAGTGTCAATATTTTTGTCGAAAAAAATCTTTTCTTACACAGTTTTTTCTTGATTCTTATAACTGGCAGTGCTATAATACTTCAAACGAACGAAGGTGTTCTTGAACGAGGGCTATTTATCAACAATAGTTCTTTCTCAAGGACACCTTTTTTGTATCATGTTTTATAGAACATTAAATAAATACGAGGTAAACCTTTATGAATGAAACGATTTATTTACAACTGGAAGACGGAACCGTCTACACTGGTTTTTCTTTCGGTGCTCCCCTTCAGGAAGATGTTATTTCTGAAGTAGTATTTACAACCGCCATGACCGGGTATCTGGAAACCTTAACAGACCCTAGTTATTACGGGCAGATGGTTGTCCAGACCTTTCCTCTCATTGGAAATTATGGAGTAATCCCATCTGATTTTGAGAGTGCTCACATCCATCTCAGTGCATATATTGTCAAGGAATGGTGTCCTTCTCCTTCCAATTTCCGTATGCAGGATTCTTTAGACGGATTTTTAAAACGGGAATGTATTCCCGGCATTTACGGGCTGGACACAAGAGCTCTCACCAAAAAAATCCGTAAAACCGGAGTTATGAAGGGACTTCTCACCAGTAAAGAACCTTCTTCTTCCACACTTTCTGATTTACAGAAATGGTCTATCAAGGACGCAGTTCCAAATGTAACCACTTCCTCTTCTTATACGGTTCCTTCCGGACTCCCTAAATATCATGTTGTGTTATGGGATTTCGGCGCAAAGCAAAATATCCTCAGAAAACTGCATTCTCTCGATTGCGAACTTACCGTTGTTCCGGCAGGCACAAGTGCAGAGGAAATTTTAAAACTGAATCCAGACGGTATTATGCTCAGCAACGGTCCTGGCGACCCGAAAGATAATCCGGAAATCATCGCTGAATTAGCTAAATTGTGTCAGTCTCAGATTCCGATTTTCGGCATCTGTCTCGGCCATCAGTTAATGGCACTTGCCAATGGTGCCAATACCATCAAAATGAAATATGGACACCGTGGTGCCAACCAGCCTGTAAAAAATGTAGAAACCGGAAGCATCTACATTACAAGTCAGAACCACGGTTATACCGTGGACAGTGATTCTCTTCCTGCATCTGCCAAAGTCAGCTATATTAATATGAATGATGGCACTTGTGAAGGAATTACCTATCAGAACTTTCCTGGCTTCTCCGTCCAGTTCCATCCGGAAGCCTGTGGCGGACCACATGATACGGAATTTCTTTTCCAGGAATTTGCAGAGCTTATGAACAGGAGGATGACATCATGCCATTAGATAAAAATCTTAAAAAAGTACTGGTAATCGGCTCCGGTCCCATCGTTATCGGACAGGCTGCCGAGTTTGACTATGCCGGAACCCAGGCCTGTCGTGCCTTAAAAGAGGAAGGGCTGGAAGTTGTGTTAGTCAACTCCAATCCTGCGACCATTATGACAGACACTGCCATGGCCGACCATGTATATATTGAACCATTGAATCTTGATTTTCTGAAAGAAATCATTCTCAAAGAAAAACCGGACAGCATTCTTTCTACCTTAGGCGGACAGACAGGACTTACCCTCTCCATGCAGCTTGCCAAAGAAGGATTCCTTGAACAACATCACGTCCGCCTTCTTGGTGCTGACCCGGAAACCATTGCCAAAGCAGAGGACCGTCAGATTTTCCGTGACACCATGGAAGCTATCGGGGAACCAACCATTCCTTCTGTCATTACAAATACTCTGGACGGTGCTTTAAGTTTCGCACACGGAATCGGCTATCCGGTCATTGTCCGCCCGGCCTTTACTTTAGGAGGTACCGGAGGCGGTATTGCCTATTCCGAACCGGAACTGCGGGAAATTGCTTCTTCCGGACTTCGTCAGTCTCCGATTACACAGATTCTGGTAGAACAGTGTATCTCCGGCTGGAAAGAAATTGAATTCGAAGTAATGCGTGACGGCTCCGGAAATGTCATTACCATTTGTTCCATGGAAAATCTGGACCCGGTAGGTGTACATACCGGTGACTCCATTGTGGTCGCTCCTGCTCTTACCCTTTCCGACAAGGATTATCAGATGCTTCGTACGGCTGCTTTAAATATTATCAGTGCCATGGGAATTGAAGGCGGTTGTAATGTACAGTTTGCCCTTCATCCGGAAAGCTTTGAATATGCCGTCATCGAAGTAAACCCTCGTGTATCCCGTTCTTCTGCCCTTGCAAGTAAGGCAACCGGTTATCCAATCGCCAGAGTAGCTGCAAAAATTGCTATTGGCTACCGCATGGATGAAATCCGCAATGAAGTAACCGGAAAAACAAAAGCCTGCTTTGAACCGGCACTGGATTATGTGGTTGTCAAATTCCCGAAATGGCCATTTGATAAATTTGTATATGCATCCCGTAAATTAGGCACACAGATGAAAGCTACCGGAGAGGTCATGGCTATCGGACGTTCCTTTGAACAGGCTCTTATGAAAGCGGTCCGTGGTGCAGAGATTTCTCATGACAGTCTTCAGGATATGCATATGCGTGCTTTAGATGATACCCAGTTGAAAGCAAAGATTCTTCAGGGTGATGACGAACGAATTTTTGCTGTATATGAAGCCTTGTTCCGTGGCTGGTCAATTGAAACCTTGCACGAACTGACCATGATTGATGAATGGTTCCTGGCAAAACTGCTTCATCTCTGCCAGCTTGAAAAACGGATGACAAGCGAACCACTTACCCCGACACTCATTACAGAATTAAAGGAATGTGGATTCCCGGATAAGACTATTTCCCGGATAAGCGGACAGGCCGAATTTACCCGCCTTCCATATACTTATAAAATGGTAGATACCTGCGGTGCTGAATTTGAAGCGGAAACCCCTTATTTCTACTCTACTTACGGAGAAGAAGATGAGGCAAAAGAATTCCTTGCACACATGGAAAACCGGAAGCCAGTTGTTATGGTATTTGGCTCCGGTCCTATCCGAATCGGTCAGGGAATCGAGTTCGACTATGCATCGGTTCACTGCGTCTGGGCTTTAAAAGAAGCCGGATACGAAGTTGTCATTGTAAATAACAACCCGGAAACCGTATCTACTGACTTCAACACTGCCGACAGACTGTATTTCGAACCACTTACACCGGAAGATATTCAGGATATTATTGATATCGAACAGCCAGTAGGTGCTGTAGTTGCTTTCGGTGGACAGACTGCAATCCGTCTTACCAAATGGTTATCCGAGAAACAGATTCCAATTCTTGGAACCCCTGCTGACAGCATTGATGCTGCAGAAGACCGTGGCCGTTTTGAAGAATTATTAAAATCTCTCCACATCAAACAGCCGCAGGGAACAACGGTACATACCACGGAGGAAGCTTTATGTGCAGCCGAAAAATTAGGCTATCCTGTCCTTCTGCGCCCTTCCTATGTACTGGGTGGACAAAACATGATTATCGCCTTCTCTGATGCAGATGTAGAGGAATATATGCATATTATCCTCTCCCACATGGAAGGAAATCTGGTACTCATTGATAAATATATGATGGGAACAGAACTGGAAGTCGATGCCATCTGCGATGGAGAAGATGTCCTGCTTCCGGGAATTATGGAACATATTGACCGTGCAGGTATCCACTCCGGCGACTCCATTGCTGTATATCCGGCATGGAACTTAAGTCCTTCCCAGACAGCCAAATTGATTGATTATTCTACACGTCTGGCTCTTGCCCTAAAAACAAAAGGACTGATTAATATTCAATATGTTATCAGTGGCGGACAGATTTATGTCATTGAAGTAAACCCTCGTTCTTCCAGAACGGTGCCATACTTAAGCAAGGTAACAGGTATTCCAATGATTGATATTGCAACCAAAGTTATGCTTGGAGAAAAATTAAAAGATATGCCTTATGGAACCGGACTCTATCCATCTGCTTCCTACACTGCAATCAAAGTACCTGTTTTCTCATTCGAAAAACTTTCCGGACTGGATACTACACTCGGTCCTGAAATGAAATCCACGGGTGAGGTTCTTGGAATTGCACCGACCATGACAGAAGCACTCTACAAAGGACTTCTTGGGGCAGGCTATTCGCTGACCAAGGAAGGCGGTGTATTTGTAACCGTTCGTGATACAGACAAAGAGGAAATCCCGGAAATCGCAGAGCGTTTCTACAAGCTTGGTTTCCATCTGTATGCGACAGAAGGAACTGCAAATGTACTTAGAAATGCAGGACTTCCGGTTACTCTGGTTCACAAAGTCCGCGAATCCGACCAGAACTCTCTTACCTTATTGGAAAGCGGCAAAATCAATTATATTATCTCTACAGATGCCAAAGGACGTCTCCCTGCAAGGGACAGCGTAAAGGTTCGTAGAAAGAGCGTAGAACTCGGCATTCCTTGTCTGACAAGCCTGGATACTGCTTCTGCACTGGCCGATATTCTTCGTTCTAACTGCACACCAGAAACATCTGCACTGGTAGATATTTGTCAGCTCCAGAAATAAAACAACATAAATAAAACAAAATAGAAACCATTAAAAAACCCCGTGAGTATAACAAGTATTCAAAATACCTGCTTCCCACGGGGTTCTTCTATCTTCTTATTCATCGTATATCATCAGTAATATCATCTGTGCTGTCTCTACCATATTGGTTCCCGAGTCCATGCTGCACTTCTGTATGTAACGATATGCATCCTGTTCTGTCATATGGTTTCTGTCCATCAACACCATCTTCGCATTGTTGATGTAATTCTGTTCCCGCTCCGTCCGCTTCTTCGGAACTGCCTTGGACTTTCCATATCTTCTTGCCTGCTGCTGCAGAATCATCTCTACGGTTCCGGCAAGGTCGTTTGGTCGGAACGGCATGGCAAGAGCCATAATGCCTGGTGGACAGGCTGAAAGTGCCGATGCTGATGCAAGCAGAAGAATTTCAAAATTATTCGGGAGATATTCCATAAGCTCTGTATAGTCCATATCGCGCATTCTTCGTCCACATATGATAACACCATAATCAAACTGATGTGCGTAAGAGAGTGCTTTTGAACCGGTTCCGCAAAGTACTGATGCCCGAAGACCATAGCGCTGCAGTATCTCTTTTATTCGATTTGCATCCTCTTCTTTGGGTAAAGCCACAATTATGCTGCTCATTACTTATGTCCTCTCCTGATTGTATCTTAATTCTTATTACACATTTTATCATGATTCCACTCATGTATTTTAACACCAGAAGACACCTTCGTAAATTATTTTCTTATAATTTTGCCCATTTTTTGTATCACGGATTCCGTTTTCCGTGACACCAAAAGTTTCTCCCTGCCCTTTCTATTTTATAAATTTGTATATCCCATTAAGGATTCATCCACCTCTTTTGCAGCGTTTCTGCCTTCTGCAATGGCCCACACTACAAGGGACTGGCCTCTGTGCATATCGCCTGCGGTAAAGACCTTATCCACGTTGGTTTTATAAGACTGTTTCTCTGTTTTCACATTCGTTCTTTCATCCACTTCCACGGTAAAGCTTTCTGGAATATAAGTTTCACATCCCTGAAATCCTGCTGCAATCAGGACCAGATCTGCTGGTAATATTTCTTCTGTCCCCTCTACCGGAATCATTTCTGTCCGGTTCTTTTCCGGCAGATACTTTGGCTCCGTATGAATGATTTTCACACCGCATACCTTGCCATCCTCATCTTTCATGAACTCGGATACAGTAGTCTGATACCGTCTTGGGTCCTCTCCGTAAACATCCCTGGCTTCCTGCTGACCATAATCTGTCTTCAGTACCTTCGGCCACTCTGGCCATGGGTTACTTTCTTCCCGTACTTTTGGAGGCTCCGACTTGATTTCAATCTGTGTCACACTTGCCGCCCCCAGTCTTATAACTGTTCCGGCACAATCATTTCCCGTATCGCCACCACCGATAATGACAACCTTCTTTCCCTTTGCCAGTTCGTATGGTGGATTCTGAAAATCGGTTTCCTGCAGTTTCTTTGTCACTTCAGTAAGGAATGGAACTGCAAAATAAATGCCTTCCGCATCCCTTCCCGGTACATCCACCTCGCGAGGCTGCGAAGCACCGCAGGCAAGAATCACACGGTCATACTGATTCATCAGTTCTTCTCCACTGATGTCTTCTCCCACATTGGTATTATAAATAAACTGAATTCCAGATGCTTCCATCAAACGGATTCTGCGGTCAACGACTTCTTTCTCCAGTTTCATATTTGGAATGCCATAACGCAGGAGTCCGCCCGCCTTATCACTCTTCTCATAAATCGTTACAGAATGTCCCCGCTTGTTAAGCTGTACTGCTGCCGCAAGACCTGCAGGACCACTTCCCACAATGGCAATCCGCTTGCCTGTCCGTACTTTCGGAATATCCGGTTTCACAAGACCATTTTCAAAAGCATACTCGATAATTGCTTTTTCATTTTCCTTGGATGTCACCGGCTCATCGTGAATGCCGCATGCACATGCTGCCTCGCACAAAGCCGGGCAGACTCTTGATGTAAATTCCGGGAAATTATGTGTTTTGCTCAGACGGTGATATGCCTGTTCCCAGTTTCCCTGACAAATCAGGTCATTGATTTCCGGAATCAGATTATGAAGTGGACATCCCGATACCATCCCTGCAATCATATCTCCTGCCTGACAGTAAGGAATTCCGCAGTTCATACATCTTGCGCCCTGTCTGCACTGTTCTTCCAGTGGCAGTCTTCCATGAAATTCCCGGAAACTTTTGATTCGCTCTGCGGCTGGAGTTTCTGGACCATCTTTTCTTTGATATTCTAAAAAACCTGTTGCTTTTCCCATATCTGCTCCTCCCGCTAGCTTCTGTTTCCAATACTTTCATAAAATGCTTCGATCTGTGCTTCTTCTTTACTCATGCCCTGTTCTTCAAACTGAGAAGAAATCTGCATCAGACGTTTATAATCTTCTGGAATAATCTTCTTAAATTTAGGAAGATACTCCTCAAATTGCTCCAATACTTCTTTTGCTTTCGAAGAACCTGTGTATTTTGCATGCTGCTTAAGCATTTCTTTCAGTTCTTCTTTATCATGCTTGTTTTCTACTTTTTCCATGAGAACCATTTCTTTGTTCAGATTCCGGTAAAGATGGTTCTTTTCATCCAGAACATAAGCAACTCCGCCACTCATTCCTGCTGCAAAATTCTTTCCTGCCGGTCCAAGTACCACGACGCAGCCACCTGTCATATATTCGCATCCATGTTCACCGACTCCTTCTACCACGGCTCTCACACCGGAATTTCGCACGCAGAATCGCTCTCCTGCCATGCCGGCAATATAAGCCTCCCCGGAGGTTGCACCGTAAAGGGCTACATTTCCTATAATAATGTTCTTTTCTGACTCATATGCTGCATTTCCCGGTGCATAAACAATCAGCTTTCCACCAGATAACCCTTTACCAAAATAGTCGTTGCTGTCCCCGCAGAGCTCCAGTGTCAGTCCTTTCGGGATAAATGCACCAAAGCTTTGTCCTCCTGCTCCCTTACACTGGATGGTAACCGTATCTTCTGTAAGTCCATCTGGGTGCCTGCGGGTAATCTCTGCTCCAAGAAGGGTTCCAAAGGTACGGTCTGTATTACTTAATTTTACCTGTTCTGTACACGGTTTTCCTTTGGAAATGGCAGTCTGCACTTCTTTCTTTCTTAAAAGTACAGCCTCATCTTTGGTTTCTTCCAGTTTGAAATCGTATACGGCTTCTGAAGAAAATACACTGTGTTCTCTGTCCATGGCTGCCGTACTGTTCAAAATACGGCTCAAATCTATTTTCGCACGGATTCCGGTTAAATCTTCCCGCTTCTTCAGCAGGTCGGTTCTTCCCACCATCTCATCTACGGTACGGACACCGAGCTTTGCCATGTATTCCCGCACCTGTCTTGCAATAAAGAGCATAAAGTTCTCCACATACTCCGGTTTTCCCTGAAACCGTTTCCGAAGTTCCGGGTTCTGTGTGGCAATGCCCATCGGACAGGTATCCAGATTACAGACTCTCATCATGGTACAGCCTAGGGTTACCAGTGGCGCTGTGGCAAATCCAAATTCTTCTGCGCCTAAAAGGGCTGCCACAACCACGTCTCTTCCGCTCATCAGCTTTCCATCCGTCTCAATCATGACACGGCTTCTAAGGCCATTTGCAAGCAGGGTCTGATGGGTCTCTGCAAGTCCAAGCTCCCACGGAAGCCCTGCATTGTGGATGGAACTAATTGGTGCTGCTCCGGTTCCTCCGTCATATCCGGATACCAGAATGACCTGTGCTCCAGCCTTTGCCACACCGGCTGCTACCGTTCCTACGCCTGCCTCGGAAACCAGTTTTACAGAGATACGTGCATATTTATTTGCATTTTTTAAATCATAGATTAACTGCGCCAAATCTTCAATGGAATAAATATCATGATGAGGCGGTGGTGAAATCAGACTCACACCCGGTGTGGAATGTCTGGTCTTTGCAATCCAAGGATACACTTTCTTAGCCGGCAGATGACCGCCCTCTCCCGGTTTTGCACCCTGTGCCATCTTAATCTGAATCTCCTTGGCACTGGTTAAATAACGGCTTGTAACACCGAATCTTCCGCTTGCCACCTGCTTGATTGCTGAACTTCTGTCATGCTTCGTTCCTGCTGAGAGCAGACGTTCATCACTCTCTCCGCCTTCTCCACTGTTGGACTTTCCATGCAGATGATTCATGGCAACAGCCAGTGCTTCGTGCGCTTCTTCGGAAATCGAACCATAAGACATGGCTCCTGTCTTAAATCGTTTTACAATCGAAGCTTCACTTTCTACTTCATCCAGAGGTACACCCGTTTCCGGATAATTAAATTCCATCAGCGAACGCAGATATCCGTTTTCTTCTCCGTCAATCAGTTCCGTGTAGGCTTTAAATTTCTCATAATCCCCTTCCCGGGTAGACTGCTGCAGCAAATGAATGGTTTTCGGATTATATCGGTGTTCCTCGCCCTGTGCACGCATTTTATGCCGTCCAAGAGCAGTAAGGGTTAAATCTGCTTCCAGTCCCAACGGATCAAATGCTTTGGAATGCTGTGCATCCGTCTGTCTGGCGATATCCTCTAAGGTAATGCCGCCAATCCGACTCACGGTTCCGGTAAAGTACTTGTCTATCACTTCTTCGGAAATACCGATTGCCTCGAAAATCTTACTTCCCTGATAAGACTGAATCGTAGAAATTCCCATTTTAGAAGCAATCTTTACAATGCCCTGCATGATGGCATGGTCATAATCATCTACCGCTGCATAGTAATCTTTATTTAACAGACCGTCTTCCACTAATTCTGCTATGGTTGCATGGGCAAGATATGGATTTACTGCACTTGCGCCATAGCCAAGCAGTGTCGCAAAATGATGTACTTCTCTTGGCTCCCCTGACTCCAGAATCAGTGACATAGCTGTACATTTTTTCGTCTGTACCAAGTGCTTATGTACTGCTGCAACTGCCAGCAAGGACGGAAGTGCCACCCGGTTCTCGTCCACATCACGGTCTGATAAGATAACAATATTTGCCCCTTCTTTATAGGCTTTATCCACTTCCACAAATAAATGGTCAAGAACACGCTCAATCGGTGTACTCTTATAAAAGGTAATCGGAACCTGGGCTACCTTAAAGCCGTCTTTCTTCATCGTTTTCATTTTCAGCAGATCCAGATCAGTCAGAATCGGATTATTGATTTTCAGCACCTGGCAGTTCTCCGGCTTTTCTTCTAATAAATTACCGTTCTTTCCTACATATACGGTTGTGGACGTAACGATTTTCTCACGGACTGCATCTATCGGTGGGTTGGTAACCTGTGCAAACAACTGTTTAAAATAATAAAATAATGGCTGATATTCTTTGGACAGCACCGCAATCGGAGTGTCTACACCCATGGCTCCAATCTGTTCTGTCCCGTTTAATGCCATGGAACAGATGCCGTCCCGGTATTCTTCATACGAATATCCAAAAGCTTTCTGCAGCCGCATAAGCTGCTCTCTTGTAAAGGAAGGAATCTTTTCATTTGGAATCTTAATCTCTGCAAGTGTCAGCAGATTGCTGTCCAGCCACTCTCCATAAGGCTCCTTCTGTGCATAACGCTCTTTTAACTCTTCATCTGACAGAATTTTCTTGTTTACAGTATCTATCAAAAGCATTTTGCCCGGATGAAGTCGTTCTTTCTTCAGAATATGTGCTTCGTCCAAATCCAGTACGCCTACTTCGGAAGACAGAATCAGCCGGTCATCATCCGTCACATAATATCTGGACGGGCGAAGTCCATTTCTGTCCAGAATGGCTCCCATGACATCTCCATCGGAAAACAGAATCGATGCCGGACCATCCCAAGGTTCCATCATAGTCGCATAATACTGGTAAAAATCACGTCCCTCCTGGGAAATGGTATCGTTATGGGTCCATGGCTCCGGAATCATTGCCATAGCGGCAAGCGGAAGCTCCATCCCTCCCATTGCCAGAAATTCCAATGTATTGTCAAGCATTGCCGAGTCAGACCCCTGCGTATCTACTACCGGGAGAATCTTTGTCATGTCATCTGCACTTAACACGTTGGAATGCATGGTTTCCTCACGGGCAAGCATCTTATCTGCATTTCCCTTAATGGTATTGATTTCCCCGTTATGTACCAGCAGACGGTTCGGATGGGCACGCTCCCAACTTGGATTGGTGTTGGTGGAAAAACGGGAATGTACCATGGCAATGGCTGACTCATAGGCTTCATCCTGCAAATCCAGGAAGAAAGTGCGAAGCTGATGTACCAGAAACATCCCTTTATATACAATGGTTCTGCTGGATAAAGATGGCACATAGGTATGGTCATTGCTCTGTTCAAATACACGTCTTACCACATACAGTCTACGTTCAAATGCCAGTCCTTTTTCTACTCCATCTGGTTTTTCCACAAATCCCTGACAGATTACCGGCATACAGGCTCTGGCTCTTTCTCCTAACACCTCCGGATTGGTAGGCACATCTCTCCAGCCAAGAAAATGCATTCCTTCTTTTTCTACAATAATTTCGAACATCTTCTTTGCACGACTTCGTTTCAACTCATTCTGAGGGAAAAAGAACATACCTACTCCATATTCTCGTTCCTCTCCAATGGCAATGCCAAGCTTTTCACATTCTTTCTTAAAGAAATGATGCGGAATCTGTGTCAGGATTCCAACGCCATCACCGGTCTTTCCCTCTGCGTCTTTTCCGGCTCTGTGCTCCAGATTTTCTACAATCTTAAGGGCATCATTTACCAGACGGTGTTCTTTCTTTCCACTTATATTTACCACTGCACCAATTCCGCAGTTGTCATGTTCAAAGCTTTTATCATATAAGCCCTGTTGTTTTATCTGTTGGTTTTCATTATTTATCATAAGCGTTCTTTCCTTTCAGCAGCCGCAGCAATTAATCCTTTAAATAATGGATGGGCTTTATCCGGGCGTGACTTAAATTCCGGATGAGCCTGTGTCGCAATAAAGAATGGATGCTCCAGAAGTTCAATCATTTCTACAATTCTTCCATCCGGTGAAAGTCCGGAAAGCCGCATTCCTTTCTCCTGCAATGCTTCACGGTAAGCGTTATTGACTTCATAACGATGTCTGTGTCGTTCTGATATCTCACATTCTCCATATAACGCCTCCGCCAGACTTCCCTTTTCCAGAACACATGGATAAGCACCAAGTCTTAACGTACCTCCAATATCTTCAATTCCATCCTGTTCCGGCATCAGGGCAATAACCGGGTCCGGTGTCTCCGGTTCCAGCTCAATACTTGCCGCTTTCGGAAGGCCAAGGACATTTCTTGCGAATTCCACGATGGCGAGCTGCATCCCAAGACAAAGTCCCAGATATGGCACCTGATGGGTTCTCGCATAGGTGATTGCTGTAATCTTTCCTTCTGTTCCTCTCTGTCCAAATCCGCCCGGAACAAGGATACCCTGAACATCTCCAAGATATTCTTCTGCGTTTTCCGCATTTAATTCTTCGGAATCAATCCACTTAATATTGACACTGGTCTTATTGGCAATACCGCCATGCTTCAGTGCTTCTACTACACTTAAGTATGCATCGTGAAGAGCTACATATTTTCCTACAATAGCTACGGTTACTTCTTTTTCCGGATGATGCAGATCTTCTGCCAGTTTTTCCCACTCTGTTAAATCCGGCTCCGGACAAGGAATCTGCAGACATTCACAAACTGCCTGTGCAAGATGTTCTTTTTCCAGCATCAGAGGTACTTCATATAAAGAAGGTGCATCCAGATTCTGTAATACATGCTCTTTCTTCACATTACAGAACAATGCAATCTTTGCGCGCATCCGGTCGTCAATCGGATAATCCGAACGGCATACCAGAATATCCGGCCAGATTCCCATGCTCTGAAGCTGCTTGACGCTCATCTGGGTCGGTTTTGTTTTCATTTCTCCGGAAGCTTTCAAATAAGGAATCAATGTAACCTGAATCATGATTGCATTTTCCCGTCCAATCTCAGACTGAAACTGACGGATGGCCTCTAAGAATGGCTGACTTTCAATGTCTCCTACAGTTCCTCCTACTTCTATGATAGAAATGGTATCTTCATCCGGTTTCCCTTTATAAAATCTGCTTTTGATTTCATTGGTAATGTGCGGGATTACCTGAACGGTACCTCCGCCGTAATCTCCATGACGTTCCTTATTTAATACAGACCAGTAAATTTTTCCGGTGGTTACATTAGAATTGGCATCTAGACTTTCATTAATAAAGCGTTCGTAATGACCCAAATCCAAATCCGTCTCTGTTCCATCATCTGTCACAAAAACTTCCCCATGCTGTATCGGGTTCATAGTTCCCGGGTCTACATTAATATAAGGGTCAAACTTCTGCATGGTCACGCGATATCCGCGTGCTTTCAGAAGTCTTCCCAGGGAAGCCGCTGTAATTCCTTTCCCAAGACCGGACACCACTCCGCCTGTGACAAAAACATATTTTACCATGATTCATTCCTCCATCATTATAATTATTACATAAAATATAGCTTGCAATTCATTTTTCTTTATTAGGAAAGGATTTTCCCAATAAAGAAAGGGTGTCAAACAAACCCGCTCTCGCAGGCTGTCTGACACCCTCGTCATTTGTTTTTATTTCTTTAATTTACCATTTATTTGAAATATAATATACGATTCTGACGCTTTTGTAAAGTAGTTTTGAAAAGTATTTTTTATTTTTTTAAACTTAAAATTTTCTATTGACAAATCAGAAAATACGTGTATACTACGTAGCATAAAGCAAGGGTGCTTTGGATATATATTTTATCCAAAGTGCCCTTTTTTTGATGCAAAAGCGGACACTGTGCAGATAATCAGGCAGTTCTGAAGCATCTACATTATTCTATATTCTACTATATTCTATGGAGCATGAGAAAGGAGCGTATGTTTATGACAAAAGATATCCCTACATTATATGGAAGCCTGGTATTTAATGATCACGTTATGCGTGCAAAACTCCCAAAGGACATTTACAAGGCTTTAAGGAAAACAATCGAAAACAATACTCATCTGGAGCTGGATGTTGCCAACGCTGTAGCTGTTGCAATGAAAGAATGGGCCGTTGAAAATGGTGCTACTCATTTTACCCACTGGTTCCAGCCAATGACAGGCTTCACTGCTGAAAAGCACGACAGCTTTATTACTCCGATTGATGAAGGACAGGTAATTATGGACTTCTCCGGAAAGGAACTGGTAAAGGGTGAACCAGATGCCTCCAGCTTCCCGTCAGGCGGCTTACGTGCTACCTTTGAAGCAAGGGGTTACACTGCATGGGATCCGACTTCTCCTGCATTTATTAAAGATGGAACTTTATATATCCCGACTGCTTTCTGTTCTTATAGCGGTGAAGCACTGGATAAAAAGACTCCTCTTCTCCGTTCTATGGAAACACTGAGCCAGGAAGCTACTAAAATTCTTCATCTGCTCGGTCAGACCGATGTAACTGGTGTGTCTACTACAGTCGGACCAGAACAGGAATATTTCTTAGTAGACAAAGATTTGTATTTAAAGAGAAAAGATTTGATTTTTACCGGAAGAACCCTTCTTGGTGCCATGCCTCCAAAAGGACAGGAAATGGAAGACCATTATTTCGGTGCTCTGACTCCTCGTGTTTCTGCTTATATGCATGATCTGGATGAAGAGTTATGGAAACTTGGTATTCCTGCAAAAACAAAACATAACGAAGTTGCGCCTGCACAGCATGAGCTTGCACCAATCTTTGATACAGCCAATGTGGCCGTAGACCACAACCAGCTTACCATGGAAGTGATGAAAAAAGTAGCCGACAAACACGATATGGTTTGCCTGCTTCACGAAAAACCATTCGATGGAATCAACGGTTCCGGTAAGCATAACAACTGGTCCATGATTACAAATACAAAGAAAAACCTTCTGGAGCCGGGACGTACTCCTGCTGAAAACACACAGTTTCTTGTATTTTTGATGGCAGTTATTAAAGCAGTGGATGAATATGCTGATTTGATGCGAATTTCCGTAGCAAGCGCCGGAAACGACCACCGTCTTGGAGCAAACGAAGCTCCTCCTGCTGTCGTATCCATTTTCCTCGGTGAAGAACTGACAGCTATTCTGGACTCTATTGAAAATGATACTTTCTTTGGAAAACATAAAAAAGTCCAGATGGAAACCGGTGCTACCGTACTTCCACATTTCTTCAAGGATACTACAGACAGAAACCGTACTTCACCATTCGCATTTACCGGAAATAAATTCGAATTCCGTATGCTTGGCTCTGCCATTTCTGTAGCAGGACCAAACGTAGTCCTGAATACAGCTGTCGCAGAAGCACTCCGCCAGTTCTATGAAGAACTGAAAGATACTCCGGAAGACCAGATGGAAACAGCCATACATGAATTAATAAAACGCAGTCTTTTGAAGCATAAAAAGGTAATTTTCAACGGAAACGGCTACACAGACGAGTGGCTGGACGAAGCTGAAAAGCGTGGACTTTACAACTTGAAATCCACACCGGATGCACTGCCTGCTTTTATTTCCAAGAAAAATATTGATTTATTTACTTCACACCATATTTTCACGGAAACAGAAATTTACTCCAGATATGAAATCTTACTGGAAAACTACAGCAAGACTATTCACATTGAAGCAAAAACTCTCCGTGACATGGTTGAATGTCAATTCCTCCCGGCTCTGATGAAGTACACCGACAAATTAATTACTTCTATTCAGGGAAAGCAGAGCATAGCTGCTCTTCCATGTAAGGCAGAAACCAGTCTTCTGACCAAATTATCGGCTGCATATGATGATTTGTACACAAAAACGGAAAAGCTGCATGAAGATACATTAGCTGCTGAGAAAATGGAAGACCCACTGGAAACAGCGAAATTCTATCACGAAACGATTCTTCCTGCTATGGATGAAATCCGTAAAGTGGCAGACGAAGCAGAAACCATATTACCAGATGAACTGCTTCCTTATCCTGCTTATGAACAGCTTCTGTTCTCTGTATAAATCAGATGAATACAGGAGATAACGTGATGCTTACAAATGATAAATTAAAAGAGGAGTGCGGTGTCTTTGGAATGCTGCACTCTGAACAGAAAGATGTGTCGAAATACATTTATTATGGACTCAGCGCCCTCCAGCATAGAGGCCAGGAATCCGCAGGAATTGCGGTCTGTGATACCAATGGTCCAAAGGGAAACATTTCTTATCACAAAGATATGGGACTGGTAAGCGAAGTGTTCCATCCTGATACCCTCCTTTCCCTCCATGGAGATATGGGAATCGGACACGTTCGCTATTCCACTACCGGAGGAAGCTGCAAAGAAAATGCACAGCCTCTGGTTCTCAACTACTTAAAAGGAACCCTTGCACTGGTGCACAACGGAAATATTACAAATACGGATAAAATCCGGGAGCAATTACAAAATACCGGTGCTATTTTCCATTCTACCACGGACTCAGAAGTCATTGCTTATCAAATTGCAAAAGAGCGTACAAGAACCTCCAGTATCGAGGAGGCAGTTGCCAAAACTGCCCCTGGACTTATTGGGGGTTATGCGCTTTTGATTATGAGTCCGCAGAAACTGATTGGTGTGCGTGACCCTCTGGGATTAAAACCGCTCTGCCTTGGCAAATTGAATGACAGCTATATTCTTGCATCAGAAAACTGTGCATTAAAAGCCATTGACGCGGAATTTATCCGTGATATCCAGCCCGGTGAAATTATTACCATTACGAAGAATGGTATTCATTCCAATTATGACCTCTGTCAGGGAAAGCATGCGCACTGTATTTTTGAGTATATTTATTTTGCAAGACTGGATTCAACGCTCGATGGAGTCAGTGTATATGATGCACGAATCCGTGCAGGAAAAGCTCTTGCGAAATCTTATCCGGTAGACGCAGACCTGGTTACCGGAGTTCCTGACTCGGGTCTTGCTGCAGCCATGGGCTATGCGCAGGCTTCCGGTATTCCGTTCGGCCTTGCTTTTCAGAAAAACAGTTACATCGGACGTACTTTCATCAAACCGACTCAGGAAGAACGACAAAGTGCAGTTCATTTAAAACTCAGTGTACTGGAAAGCGTTGTAAAAGGAAAACGTCTGGTGCTGATTGATGATTCCATCGTCCGCGGAACCACCATTGCAAACCTGATCCATATGCTGAAGAAAGCTGGTGCCCTGGAAGTCCATGTGCGAATCAGTTCTCCTCCTTTCCTCTATCCGTGTTACTATGGCACCGATGTTCCAAGTGGGGACCAACTGATTGCCAGCTCCCACTCCTGCGAAGAAATCTGCAGTAAGATTGGGGCAGACTCCCTTGGCTACTTAAAGCTGGAAGATTTGGATGAAATGACCTATCATCTTCCACTTTGCAGAGCATGTTTCAATAACCAGTATCCGACGCAGATTCCTTCCTCAGAGATATAGATATAGCGATTTTCTTTATTAGGAAAGAACTTTCCTGATAAAGAAAACGGGGTGTTGAACCGTATGTTATTTTCCTCCTTGGTTCAGCACCCTGTTTTTTTGTTGTTTTATAAAAATATTTCTCACTTTTATCCGCAAATTTTATGTGATTTCAATTGTTTTGCGATTATAACCCGAAAAACTTTTTATCTTAAAGCTTCCTCTGCATACTTGGTTGTAACAAGGTCTTTATATGGTACTCGTTCTTGTAATTCTCCTGCATTTTCCAGAATATCCTGTAAGAGTGTAAAACTGTCTTCTTCGAAGATAAGATTTTCTTTCCAGGTATCCTGCTCGTAATAGCGCGCAACAATGGTAGTCAGTGTATTCTTGTCAGTTTCTTTGAACTGTGGCGCAATCACATTTGCTATTTCTTCCGGTGTGTGTGTCTGCACGAAATCCATACCTTTTTGCAGGGCATTGGTAAATTTCTGAATTACATCGCCATTTTTCTTCAGATAGCTTTCTTTTGCACAATATGCAGTGTAAGGGACATAACCGGAATCTACACCAAGAGAGGCAACTACGTAGCCTTCTTTTTCTAATTCAAGTGTAGTCGCGCCTGGTTCAAATTCAACTGTGTAGTCTCCTTTTCCGCCTGAGAAGGCTGCTGCAGTAGAACCAAAATCAATACTCTGGTCAATAGATAAATCTTTTTCAGGGTCAATCCCATTCTTCGTCAGAATATATTCGAATACCATTTCCGGCATGCCGCCTTTTCGTCCCCCAAGCACTTCTTTCCCCTTCAAATCATCCCAGGTAAAATCCGGCATTGCTTCGCGGGCTACCAGGAAATTTCCTGCGCGCTGGGTAAGCTGGGCAAAATTTACAACAACATCGTTTGCTCCCTGCTGATAGGTGTAAATAGAAGCTTCACTTCCCATAAAACCGATATCAGCTTCGTCAGAAAGAACAGCGGTCATGGTCTTATCGGCGCCAAAACCAGTTACGAGTGTCAAATCAATTCCTTCATCTGCAAAATATCCCTTTTCAATTGCAACATACTGTGGTGCATAAAAAATAGAATGTGCTACTTCATTTAAAGTAACAGAAGTCATTTCCTTTGAAGTAACACTTCCACTGTTCGTTTCTTTTGAATCAGAACCACAGGCTGCAAATGCCAGTGAAAACATCAAAAATAAGCAAAGTAGAGTCTTTTTCATAGAATCCTCCCAAAATCGTTTCTGATTTAGCATATGATAATAAAAGTGAAATGTGATTCTGTTTACGAAAAAGATATTCCTGATTTTGTCACTCTCCCTGCACCACAAAAGCCCTCTCCTTTTCTGGAGAGGGCTTTTCTTGTCTCACTTTATTCTTTTTCCTGTTTATCTGATATATCCAGCTTCAAATGCTTTCTGTTTATTAAATGCATAAACTTCTGCAAATGCAGCTTCTCTATAGGGATTTACATAGAAGATATTAAGCAGTCCACAGGTACATACGCTTAAGAGATACCATCCGATAAAGGACAGGTCCATTACAAAGGCATCCATCTTGTGTCCGTTCATCATCTGTTTGCTGATTTTGAATACTTCCTGTCTGTCCATTCCCGGATTTTCTGCGAGAATATATGGAATCATCAGATATTCATAATGCTTGATAATTCCAGGAACGACAAGGAGCAGCGACCATAGGGCAACAAACAATTCCTGTAAAAACATAATTAATACAACATTGCCATAATTACCTGATTTAAAGATATCGATTATAGTACTGATTCCAGGTCTTGAAGTCTGGTTCAAGATAAAGAAACGCTTTCCACCTACTTCCAAGACATTCTCTATAAATATCTGTAACAGTATTCCGATTAAAACAGCCGTTATTGCAATTCCACCAATCAGTGCGCCTATAATCGGAACATTGGTTGAATAGTGAACCCCAGATGAATATTCTACATAACGGTTCTCATTCACAGTTGTATTCACACCAGAATTGCTGCCAAAAAGCAGAGTAACAATTCCCATTAACAAAGCAACTGCCACAGCCGAACCATAATTCCGCTTAAATGCTTCTTTTCCTCTAAATTTGAATTCCTGTCTGTTCCACATGAACATTTTCCTCCTTTATTCTTTCCCCTGCTGAATCTTTTCATTCAAGTCATTCAAATACACCCAGCGGTCCATTTTTTCTTCTAAAGCCTGTTCAGCAGCTTCCTTTTCTGCCATCAGTTCCTTTAACTTAACAGAATTGGTCGCATTTGCCATCATATCCGCATCCAGCTTCTCTACCTTCGCTTCCAGTCTGGCGATATCATCATCTATCGTCTCAAACTCTTTCTGTTCTTTATAGGAAAACTTCAGTTTTGTTTCACGATTTTGTTTCCAGTCATTCTTTGAATTGGATCTGGAGGAAAGATTCTCTTCTTTTTTCTTTATTATAGTCTCATCTTCCGGTTTTTCCAACTCTTTTCGGATTAAATAATCGGAATATCCACCTTCTGACTGCATGAGCACACCATTTCCTTCAAATGAGAAAATCCTGCCCACTGTCCTGTCAAGGAAATACCGGTCATGGGACACGATAATGATAATTCCATCAAAATGATCCAGATAGTCTTCGAGAATGGTCAGAGTCTGAATATCCAAATCATTGGTCGGTTCATCCAGAATCAGTACATTCGGAGCACTCATCAGAATCCGCAGCAGATAAAGCCTGCGCTTCTCTCCACCGGAAAGCTTTTCAATCACCGACCACTGCATGGCACCGTCGAACAAAAATCGTTCCAGCATCTGGGAAGCCGTGATTTTGCCATCGGAAGTGGTGATATATTCTCCCACTTCTTTCACATAATCAATGACCTTCATACTCTGGTCCATATATTCATTTTCCTGGGAAAAATACCCGATGCGGATGGTCTGTCCCACTTCCACACTTCCGGTATCCGGTGTAACTATTCCATTGATGATTTTAAGCAGCGTACTTTTTCCACATCCGTTTGGCCCGATAATTCCAATCCGGTCATGCTTCAGGAAAATATAACTGTAATCCGAAATCAGCACTTTTTCTCCGTAATGTTTGGAAATGTGACTCAGCTCAATGGTCTTATTCCCCATTCTGGAAGCTACGGAATCCAGCATCACCCGTCTTTCTTCCTGTATATCTTTGATTGCCTGCATTGCCTGAATCCGGTCAATATGGGCTTTCTGCTTGGTGCTTCTTGCACGGGCTCCACGGTGAAGCCACTCCAGTTCTGTACGAAGCAGATTCTTCCGCTTCTTTTCTGTGGCAATTTCCATATTCTGGCGTTCTTCTTTCAGACGCACATACTCCGAGTAATTCCCCGGATAATTGTATAGCTTTCCTTTATCCACCTCTACAATCCGGTTTGCAACACGGTCCAGAAAATAGCGGTCATGGGTTACCATCAGAATGGCTCCCCGGAACTGAATCAGATACTCCTCCAGCCACTCGGACATAGCATTGTCCAGATGGTTGGTCGGCTCATCCAGTACCAGAATATCTGCCGAAGTAAGGAGTGCATTGATTAAGGCAATCCGCTTCTTCTGCCCGCCTGACATATGTTCTACTTTCTCATCATAATCCTGAAATCCAAGCTGGTTCAACATTGCCTTGGCATCCGCCTCAATGGACCACTCATTCATCTCATTCACATTTCCCTGAATGGCTACTTTGAGAATGGTTGTCCCTTCCTCAAAAACAGGAGTCTGGGGAAGATAACAGATTTTCACATGGTTTCCCATGCTGATTTTTCCATCATCGTAAGGCTCCAGACCTGCCACAATTTTCAGCAAGGTGGACTTTCCCATTCCATTGACACCGATTACCCCGATTTTTTCATTTTCATTAATGCCAAATGCAACATCGTCTAACAGCACGCGCTCTGTATAGGATTTTGTCACATGTTCCATGGTCAGTAAATTCATTGTTTCTTTATCCTTTATACCTGATTTGCGTGATAAGCTTCTTTCTCGCTCCACACATCAAATCCACTGCCTTTTAAAATGTCAATGACACGCAGTGGGTCATCACAACGGATGACTGCCGATGCATCTGCTCCGTTTGCAAATGCATACATATATTCTACGTTAATTTCACCGTCTACAATCTGGTGCATTGCCTTGGCCAGAGAGCCTGCGGCATGAGGAACACGAAGGGCAACCACATCCGTCAGCATTGCGGTAATTCCTGCTTCCTTCAGGACTGCACGTCCTTTCTGCGGATTACTTACAATCATACGCATCATACCATAGTCTGCGGTATCTGCCATACTGAGTGCCACAATATTTACGTCATTGGCACCTAAAATCTGAAGCACTTCATCCAGTCTTCCTGCTCTGTTTTCCAAAAATACTGATAACTGTTTGATTGTCATATTTCTTCCCTCCTTAGCTGAGATTTCTGCGGTCAATTACACGTTTTGCCTTGCCTTCGCTTCGTTCAATGGTCTTTGGTTCAACCAGTTTTACAACTACAGCCACGCCAAGTGCCTGTTTCAGAGCCTCACCAATCCGTTTTCTCAGTGACTCCAACTGACTGATTTTATCTGAGAAGAAACTTTCATCTACCTCCACCATAACAGTCAGGACGTCCATATTGTTTTCACGGTCCACGATCATCTGATAATGTGGTGCAACACCACCGCCAAAGTTGAGCAGTGCAGTTTCTACCTGAGTCGGGAATACATTTACCCCACGGATAACCTTCATATCATCGGTCCGTCCTTTGAACTTGGAAATACGAGGTGTAGTTCTTCCACAATCGCAGGTTCCATAAGAAATACTGGTCAAATCCTTTGTACGGTAGCGGATTAACGGCATTGCCTCTTTGGACAAGGTAGTAAATACCAGTTCTCCCACTTCTCCTTCTGCGCAAGGTGTCTGGTCTGCCGGATTCAGGATTTCCGGATAGAAGTGGTCATGACTGATATGTAATCCTTTATGATGGATACAGTCCATGGCAACACCCGGTCCAAGTACCTCACAAAGTCCATAAATATCAAAACAGTTAATATGTAAAATTTCTTCAATTTTGTGTCGCATTTCTTCCGTCCATGGTTCTGCCCCGTGGATACCAACTTTGATTTTCAGCCGGTCAATGATTCCGGCTTCCTGCATGGATTCTGCAAGATAAAGTGCATAAGAAGGTGTGCATGCAAATGCGGTAGCACCAAAATCTTCCATACACATCATCTGTCTCTTGGTATTTCCCGCAGACATCGGAATCGACATGGCTCCCAGTGCACGAGCACCCAGGTCCAGTCCCATTCCTCCGGTAAATAATCCATATCCATAGCATACATGAAGTCTGTCTTCTGCCGTCAGTCCTGCCATAGTCAGACATCTCGCTACACATTCACCCCAAAGGTTCACATCGTTCTGTGTATAAGATGCCAGGGTAAGCTTTCCTGTGGTACCGGAAGTTCCCTGCACTCTGGCAACTTTTTCCGGTGGAACTGCTAATAAGCCAAATGGATAATTGGCACGTAAATCTTCTTTCGTGGTAAACGGAAGCTTATTAATATCTTCAATTCCTTTGATATCTCCCGGTTCCAGCCCCATGGCTTTCATCTTCTCTGTATAAAATGGTACGGTTCCATATACACGATTTACAAGGTCTACCAGTTTCTTGCTCTGAAGTGCCATCATTTCATCTCTGCTGGCACATTCCATTTTCGGGTCCCTAATTCTTTCTGTCCATTCCATGCTCTTTCTCTCCATGTTTGTTATCTCATGTTTGTTATCTCATGTTTGTTATCTCATGTTTGTTATTTCATGTTTCTTTGTTTTCTATTCTTATTATCCCAAACCAGCGTCTGGTTATAAGCTGTATCCTGTTTCAAAGGCTTTCTTATTAATCTCAATTGTTTTAGGCGGAACGGTCCGCTCAATGACATCAAACCACTGTTCCTTTGTAAAGTCCATATGCTGTGCAGCCACACCGAGAACCACCAGGTTAAATGTCCTTGGATTGCCTAGTTTCTTTGCTTCTTCGGTAGCATTTACCGCATAGACTTTGTATTCCTTTCCCAGTTCTTCCAGAATGCCTTCCGGATAGGAGGCTGCTCCGATCACAACCGGCATCGGGTCGATGCGCCAGTCGTTTACGACCAGTGCTCCATTTGGCTTTAAGAAATGTGCATAGCGCAGTGCTTCCAGACGTTCAAATGCGATCAGTACATCTGCCTGTCCTTCTTCTACAATCGGCTCTGCCACTTTCTCTCCATACCGGACGAAAGTAACTACGCTTCCACCTCTCTGTGCCATTCCATGAACCTCTGACAGCTTCACATCATAGCCGCCTGCAATTGCCAGTCCTCCGAGGATACGGCTGGTAAGCAATGTACCTTGTCCGCCCACACCCACAATCATAATATTTTTTGTCTGCATGTCTTATACCTCCTCTACCAGATTGGCTGCACCGAATTTACACAAGGAGTTGCATAATCCACATCCCGTACACATGGTATCATCAATCACGATTTTACCATCTGTGTCCTTCGTCATTGCAGGACATCCCGGTTTCATACACATTCCACAGCCTTTACATTTGTCTTTATCTACACGGTAAAGCGGTTTCTTTGCCTTACTGAGCAATACGCAAGGTGTTTTCGTGATAATCACGGACACTTCGTCTCTTGCCACTTCTTCCTTCACAGTCTTTTCCAGCAACGCAATATCGAAGGCATTCACTTCTACCACATGCTTGACACCAATGGCACGACATAAACCTGGAATATCAATCGCCCAGGTTTCTTCGCCCATAAGGGTCTTTCCTGTGGCAGCATGATCCTGATGTCCGGTCATTCCGGTGGTAGAATTATCCAGAATCATAACCGTTCCTGTTGCCTTGTTATACATCATATTCATCAGGGAATTCACACCTGTATGTAAGAAAGTAGAATCTCCGATGACTGCCACCCAGTTCTTAACGTAGTCTTTTCCTTTCGCCTTCTCCATACCATGAAGAGTGGAAATACTTGCACCCATACAGACGCAGGTATCGACCACACTAAGCGGAGCAACTGCACCAAGGGTATAACATCCGATATCTCCTGCAGCGTGCAGACCTAATTTCTTCAGCACATAATATACGCTTCTGTGTGGACATCCCGGACATAGGATTGGAGGACGTCCCGGTGCCTGTGCAGGATTTTTCAGTTTTAAATCTTCTTTTAAAATGGCTTTCCGGATCATATTGGCACTATATTCACCCTGAACGGTAAATATTTCTTTTCCAATGGCCTTGATTCCCCATGACTTCACCTGTTCCTCAATGACCGGCTCTAATTCTTCTATAATGTAGAGAATATCCACTTTTTCGGCAAATTCTGTAATTAATTTTCTTGGAAGCGGATTTACCATACCAAGCTTCAATACCGATGCATTTGGAAGTGCCTCTTTCACATACTGATATGGGATTCCACTGGTAATCACACCGATATGGGTATCGTTCATTTCCACCCGGTTGATGTCCATTGTATTGGCAGCTTCTGCCAGTTCCAGATTCCGCTTTTCAATCTCAATATGTCTGATTTTTGCATTTCCCGGCATCATGACATTCTTCTGAATGTTCTTCACATATGGCTTATCTTCTACTTCTTCCCGGTCGTGGAGTTCCACAAGTCCCTGAGAATGTGCAAGTCTGGTCGTCGTTCTTAAAATAACCGGACGGTCAAACTGCTCACTGATTTCGTAGGCACGTTTCACAAAATCCTTTGCCTCTGCGCTGTCCGACGGTTCTAACACTGGAAGCTGTGCGGCTCTGGCAATCATGCGGGTATCCTGTTCATTCTGTGAGCTGTAAAGTCCCGGGTCATCTGCCACTACCATCATAAGTCCGCCATTTACCCCCATATAAGAAACCGTATAGAGAGGGTCTGACGCTACATTCAGTCCTACATGCTTCATGCATGCCATAGAGCGGACTCCGGAAATACTTGCACCTATGGCAACTTCTGTGGCAACCTTCTCATTCGGTGACCACTCCGCATAAACATCATCTTTATATTTTACCAGTGACTCACTGATTTCCGTACTTGGAGTCCCCGGATATGCTGCCGAAACCTTCACGCCTGCCTCGTAAGCACCGCGGGCAATGGCTTCATTTCCAAGCATAATTACTTTTTTCTCTGACATATTTCAATCCGTCCTTTCGTTATTTTGCCTGTCTTTGTTCCATGATAGCACAAAGCTTTCGCGAGTTAAAGTATCAATTTGCGAAATCAAACAAGGAGAGCTGGTTGGACTGCGGCAGATCTCCGAACAGGCCCATTTTATCCATAAATTCTGCGACTGTCTTACTGATTTTTGTCCGCTGGATAAAGTCATCCTTGGACAGATATGGACCGTCCTTCGCTGCAATTTCCACTGCTTCTGCCGCCTTGTCTCCCATGCCTTCAATGGTGTTAAACGGAGGGAGCAGTTTATCTCCCACTACCTGGAATTTCTTTGCTTTTGATTTGTAAATATCAATTGGAAGGAAATCAAATCCGCGGGCATACATTTCCATGACATTTTTCATGTCCTTTAACGTATCCTGTTCCTTCTTACTCAGTTGTCCCTGCTCATCCCGCTTTTTATAATCTTTATAATGATAGAGGAGATTTTCCTTCCCCTGTCCCATCAGTTCATAAGAAAAGGCGGACGCACGGATTCCAAAATAGGCTGCATAGTAGGCAAGCGGATAATTAATCTTGCAGTATGCAATACGGTACGCCATCATAACATAAGCCGCCGCATGTGCTTTCGGGAACATGTACTTAATCTTCTCGCAGGACCAGATATACCAGTCCGGCACTCCATGCTCTGCCATATCCTTCTTAAATTCCGGCCATTCCTTGCATTTTCCCTTGGCAACCGTTCCCTTACGCACACGTTCCATAATGGTAAAGGATTCCTCGCTGTCCAGTCCTTTATTGATCAGATAGGTCATGATATCATCACGGGTACAGATGGCGGTAGAAATCGTCGCTTTTCCTTCTTCAATCAGCGTCTGTGCATTTCCAAGCCATACGTCTGTACCATGGGACAGCCCGGAAATACGAATCAAATCGGAAATCTTCTTCGGCTTGGTATCCACTACCATCTGGATAACGAAGCCCGTACCAAATTCCGGGATTCCAAGGCATCCAACCGGACAGCCGTCAATATCCTCCGGCTTGATTCCAAGGGCACTGGTATCGGAAAAAAGAGACATGACCCCTTTATCATCCAGTGGAATATCCGTAGCCCGGAAAATCTTGTTCACACCGTCATATTCATTATCCATAGAATCGGAATTAATCAGTTCTTCCAGAGTCTTAATCATGGTCGGATCATCATGTCCCAGAATATCCAGTTTCAACAGGTTGTGGTCAATGGAATGATAATCAAAGTGTGTGGTAATAATGTCTGTTGTCATATCATTTGCCGGATGCTGAATCGGGGTAAAGGAGTTGATATCCTCCCCATAAGGAAGTACAATGATTCCGCCCGGATGCTGTCCTGTACTTCGGCGCACACCCGTACATCCCTGTACAATACGGTTAATCTCACAGCTTCGTTTCCGATCTCCATGTTCCTCATAATAATTCTTCACATATCCATAGGCCGTTTTATCCGCCAGACCCGCAATGGTTCCTGCTCGGTACGTCTGGCCTTCTCCGAAAATAACTTCCGTATACTTATGGGCATTACTCTGGTAATCCCCGGAGAAGTTCAAATCGATATCCGGCTCTTTATTTCCTTTAAATCCAAGGAAGGTTTCAAATGGAATATCAAATCCATCCTTCTTAAGCTGTGCCCCGCATTTCGGACATTTCTTATCGGGCATATCGTGGCCGCAGGCTCCTGCATAAGCACGCACTTCTTCCGAATCAAAATCACTGTAATGACACTCCGGACAATAATAATGAGGTGCCAGCGGATTTACCTCGGTAATACCGGCCATGGTCGCTACGAAGGACGAGCCTACGGAACCACGGGAACCAACCAGATAGCCGTCTTCATTGGATTTCCAAACCAGTTTCTGCGCAATGATATACATAACCGCGAATCCATTGGAAATAATCGAGTTCAGCTCTCGTTCCAGACGCTCGCTTACCACTTCCGGTAACGGTTCTCCATACATGGAATGAGCCTTATTATAACAAATATCACGAAGCTGCTGGTCAGAATCTTCGATTACCGGTGGACACTTATCCGGTCGTACCGGTGAAATCTTTTCAATCATATTTGCAATCAGATTGGTGTTCTTAATGACAATCTCATAAGCCTTCTCTGAGCCGAGATAGGCAAATTCTTCCAGCATTTCCTCTGTAGTTCTTAAGTAGAGCGGTGCCTGCTGGTCTGCGTCAGAGAAACCCTTGCCTGCCATGATAATCCGCCGGTATACTTCGTCTTCCGGGTCCATAAAATGCACATCGCAGGTTCCAACTACCGGTTTATTGAACTTCTCGCCAAGCTGGATAATCTGTCGGTTTAAATCTTTCAAATCCTCCATGGAAGTCACGCTGTCCACTCGCTCACTTTCAATCATGAAGGCATTGTTTCCAAGAGGCTGGATTTCCAGATAATCATAGAAATCCACAATCTTTGCCAGATACTGCTCGGACTTTCCATTTAACAGTGCCTGATATAGCTCTCCTGCCTCGCAGGCACTTCCTACGATCAGGCCTTCCCTGTATTCATTCAATACACTCTTTGGAATACGCGGACGACGTCCGTAGTAAATCAAATGGGACTGAGAAATCAGTGTATACAGATTCACACGTCCAATATCATTTCGTGCCAGAATAATTACATGGTAGGTCGGAAGCTTGCGTATGGCATCCGGATTCAAATGTCCGAACTGGTTGACCTCCTGAAGGGTCATAATATCACGCTCTTTTAACATTTCCACAAACTTTTCGAATATGTAAGCAGTTGCCCCTGCATCATCCACCGCGCGGTGATGATTTTCCAGGGAAATATTCAAGGCTTTCGCCACCACATCCAGTTTATATTTTGACAGAGACGGCAGAAGAATACGGGCCAGTGCTACCGTATCTACGGAAGTAAAATCCGGTTCGATTCCCATATTTCTGCAGTTCTGTTCTATAAATCCCACGTCAAAGGACGCATTGTGCGCAACCAGTGCCGCATCTCCTACAAATTCCAGAAACTGCGGAAGGACAGTTTCAATATCCCCCGCATCCATAACCATCTCATCGGTAATGGACGTAAGCTGGGTAATGCGGAACGGAATCGGTCTTCTCGGATTCACAAAGGTACTGAACTTCTCTGTAATCTTTCCATGTTCAACCTTGACCGCACCGATTTCTATGATTTTATCCGCCGATGCAGAAAATCCTGTTGTCTCTATATCAAATACCACATAGGTATCATCCAGTGTCTGTTCTTTTACATTAATCGCAATTTCCGTCAAGTCATCCACCAGATATCCTTCTACTCCGTAAATAATCTTGAACGGGTCATTCTTGTCCAGACCTTCGATATAATGATTTGCCTCGGTAAATGCCTGCACTACCCCGTGGTCCGTAATGGCAATCGCCGGATGTCCCCAGTCATGCGCCCTCTTTACCAGAGAAGCCGCATCCGATACTCCATCCATGTCACTCATCTTGGTATGACAGTGAAGCTCTACTCTTTTCTCCGGGTACTTGTCCTTTCTTCCCACACGGAAATCGGTACTCTTACGGATTCCGGTCACCGAACCGATGGTCAGCTCTCCATCAAATTTATCAATGGTGGTTACTCCCTTTACCTTCAGGAAAACACCCATCTTGATTTCACTTAACAGTTCCGGAAGATTCTCATTTCTTGCAAACATCTTCACGGTAATGGTATCAGTAAAATCGGTAACGTCAAACATAATAATGGTTTTCTCATTACGGATTTCCCTTGTTTCAAAATTGATGACCTGTCCACGAATGGTAATCTCACCCATTTCCGTGACAACCTGTTTCAGCTCAATAGTCGGATCATCAAAATCCCGTCCGTAAATTACATTCGGGTCATCGGACTTCTTCAGTGGATAATCCCGCTTCTTGAAGAAGGTATTCTCTTTCGAACCCTTTTCCGGACTTTTCTTTTCGGTAAATGCCGGTTTCGCTGTCTTAGGCTGCTTTTCCTGCGTCTTTTCGGCTGCCTTCTTCTCCTCTTTCTGTACAGCAGACCCATTTTCCTCATCTTTGTGCTGTGCCTGCAAAGAATGATTCCGCTCCAGAATGGCATCTACCTCCTGCTGTATCTGCATTTCTCCCAGCTTCCGGTATTTGCTTTCCTTTACCTGTTCATACTGAATCCGGACTTCGATTGGCAGATGAAACCGCTCCTCGAAGATTTCCTCCAAATACATTTCCACCGCATCGGCCTTTCCCTTTGCCACGATACTGTCTGCCAGCGTCAGCGTCAGGATATTTCCTCCCTCAAAATGGTGTTTCGCCTTCTGGAACATATTCCGCTCAATGGTACTTTCCCGACCGATTTCCCACAAAATGCTTTCCTTATATTCCTCAAACAATACTTCCGGTGTGTACTGCCCTGACAATTGATAGGTATCTATAATTGTCACCGGGATATTCATATTGCGAAACAGTTGTGTCTCTATACTTCTTTCTATATCATATAAATTCTTTTTCGGTATCAGATGACTGCTGGTAATATATATCTTTATGTAGTCTTTTGCAGAAGTAGAGGTGACTTTCATCACCTCTACCCCATTCAACAGCATTTGATTTTCTTCTTCCAACTGTAAGGTTGGAAATACCTCCAAAAATAACTTTGCCATGCTTATTTACTCCAGTGCTCCAATTCATCTCTCAGTACAGAAAGTAACTCTTCTTCTTTTACTTTCTTAATGATTTCTCCTTTTTTAATCAACAGACCTTCTCCAATTCCACCTGCGATTCCGATATCTGCTTCTTTGGCTTCTCCCGGTCCATTCACCACGCAGCCCATTACCGCAACTTTGATATCTAAATCCGGGAATTCGCCTGTCATGGTTTCTACCTGATTGGCAAGACCGATCAAATCAATCTTTGTTCTTCCGCAGGTCGGGCAGGAAACCACTTCGATTCCGCCTTTCCGCAGACCCAGTGTCTTCAAAATCCGTTTGGCACTCTTAATTTCTTCCAGCGGGTCTCCTGTAAGTGATACACGGATGGTATCTCCGATTCCCTGGTATAAGATAATGCCAAGTCCTACTGCCGATTTCAGATTTCCCGAATACAGTGTTCCAGACTCTGTAATTCCTACATGCAGCGGATAAATGCACTGCTCTGATATGAGTTCGTGGGCTTTTGCACACATCAGTACATCCGAAGATTTAATGCTGACCACCAGATTGTCATAACCCATATTTTCAATCATATGTACCTTGTCAAGTGCACTTTCTACAATGCCTTCTGCTGTGACACCGTGATATTTTTCCACCAGTTCCTTCTCCAGTGAACCGCTGTTTACCCCTACACGGATTGGAATGTGGTATTCCTTCGCCTTTTCTACTACTGCTCTCACACGGTCTTCCGAGCCGATATTTCCCGGATTAATCCGAATCTTGTCTGCCCCATTTTCAATGGCAGCAATGGCAAGACGGTAATCAAAATGGATATCTGCCACCAGTGGAATATGGATTTGCTTCTTGATCTCCTTCAGTGCCTGCGCCGCTTCCATAGTCGGCACCGCACATCGTATAATCTCGCATCCCGCCTTCTCCAATGCCAGAATCTGAGCTACGGTTGCCGCTACATCCTCCGTCTTTGTATTGGTCATAGACTGAATTGCTACCGGATTCCCACCGCCTATCTTTACTGTTCCTATCTGAATTACTTTTGTCTCATTTCGCTTCATTTTCATTCACCTGTCTGTCTATTTTGTTTTCGTAAAAGAAAGCTGCTCTCCAAAATCCCATTCGGAAAGAACCAGATTTTTTCCGTCTACACTATAATTAAATGTATCAGAAAAATATGCTGCATCTTCTATCTGTGCATCCGTCATCTTTCCAGAACCAATCTTTACTGCCGCCTCTGTTGTCTTCTGAAATGTAATCTGCTTCTCTTTCCTGTCAAGTTCATATGTGAACCCCACACTCTTCACTTCGTCATAATCCTGCCACTCTAACACTGCACTGTCCTTCTTCCCAATGGTAAGACTAACACCCAGTTCCTCGTTCTTCCAGGTACCTTCCAGCGGATTTCCGGCAAATCCGTCCATCAGGAAAAATACAAGCACAAGCAATGCTACCAAGGCTGCAATATTTCTCACGGTTCCTCGTCTGTCTTCCCAATCTATCCTCTTCTCTTCCTGCATAAATACCGCACCCCTTTCAGCCTTTTTTCTATTTATATTCATTATACGGACTTTATATCTACGTGTCAAATGTGTTTCTATTTGAAACTTATTTCCGTTTTATGTTATGTTTCATCCCTTTTCTCTTATTCTCCAAATACAACTGATACAATAAGAAACAATATACATAAGTCGGATTGCATAATAGAACACGCAAAGGAGGAACCATCATGGACTTTTCCGAAGTATTGAAAGAATTACGGGAATCAAACTGCATCACTCAGGAACAACTTGCAAGACAAATTGATGTTTCCCGTTCCACAATTGCCGGATACGAAAGTAAAAATCGTGAACCGGATTTTGACAAATTACTCTCGCTTTCCAGATTCTTCCATGTCTCCGTAGATTATCTGCTGACCGGACAGCGGAATCTTGAATTTTCCACGATTCCTGCTCCACAGCCTGATGAACATATTATTGACCGGAAGGTAATCAAAATATACAAGAACCTCGGATTTGAGGAGAAAAAAGATGCTTTGAAATATCTGGAACTGCTGGAATACAAATCCAGACATTAACTAGTCAAAAAAAGGATGTGCGCATTATCTGAAGCGCACATCCCTGTTTGCATTATCCTTATCTTATACTGGTGTGGACTCTCTCCTAACCACACTCCGCTTCTATCAAATTGGGAATATTCATTCTCTCCTGTTTTATCAAATCCATAGACTACACCGTTTATTTCGTAGATTGGTTCATCAGTAACCATCTTTCCATGGTCCAGATAATACCAGTTGCTTGCTGACTGAACCCAGCCATTTCTGTACTGGCCTTCCAGAAAATAATACCAGATATCATATTGAGCATCGTATATCCATCCAGTATAAGCATCTCCGTCCTTTGTAAAATAATCTTTGTGACTTAGTACTTCTCTTTTATCATCTCTATCGTTTCCGGCTTGTCCGTATAAAATTCATCCGCCAACGGAATCTTTTTCAAATTGTTTCAGCTCCTTTCGTAAGTTTCTAAATGAAAAGGACAGCCCATTTTCAGACTCCGTAACACGAGGGAAAAGGATATAACACAAGGGAAAGCGTAAGGGCAAACTCACTTGCTACAAATTTAGCATTTTCAAGGGTTTGCGGACTTCATGAAGATAAGATATAACAGTTAATAAATGTTAAGAATTAAGTCAAATCAAAACTGGAATTTACTTAATGGCTCTAGTGGCTATATAAGTTGGTACATTGTGCTCGTGCAATATACCTGAACCATTTGTATCTTCGTATAAATTTGTAAGCACAAATCCTGCTTCCAATTGTCCACCAATTTGTTCCTCGATAGTATGGGAGAATGCAATACCCCAATCATTTTTTATGGAATCTTCATAAGCCACAGGATCTTTTAAGGGGTTAAAAGGTAATTTATATTTAATATTACATTCGGTTTCATCAAAAATATATCCAAAACCATTATCTAAACCACATAAAAGAATTCCACCTTTCTTTAAAATGCGATAACATTCTTTAAAAATTGGCTTTACTTCTTCGACATAACAATTTGATACAGGATGAAATATTATATCAAAAGTTTCATCACCAAAAGGCAAAGCTTTACTCATATCAACTTGGACAACATTCACTTCATACCCTTCTCTTTTGGCTACCAATCTTTCGCCATCACATTGTGAAGTAGAATAATCTAATACAGTACAATTAGCTCCTAGTGCTGAAAATATTGGGATTTGTTGACCTCCGCCACTTGCTAAACCTAATAATTTCTTTCCTTTTAATTCTCCAAACCATTCATACGGAACATATTTTGTAGGAGTTAAAAGTACATTCCATTTTCCATTTTTTGCATTTTCATATTCTTCGTGCGTGATAGCTTTACCCCATTCCCATCCTGAATCACACCATGAATCGATAGTTTTAGCATTAAAGTCTTGATAGTTCATAATTGCCCAATCCTCCCATTAAATACATTAATAAATTCAAGTTGTCTGTTTCTTCATATCCATATTATAACAGTTCCATATTAGCACCACAATAAAATTTTATGCTCCGATAATCTTATTGAACAACTCTAACAGTACATCTTTCACACCGCCAGCATTGAACACCAAGCCGACAGCAATCAAGGCAACTACCAAGAAACCGATAAGTTTGGAAAACTCACGCTTAAACCCTAAGTAGATACCGATAACCACAATCGCCATAAGCACTAAACTCTGTGCGTTTGATAAAAACCATTGATATAAATTTTGACCGAAATTCATTTAATTGTCCTCGCTTTCTTCTAATTGTTTCATTTCATAGTCAGCTTCTTTGCCGACATTCAAAATACACATCAAGACTACGCCGATACCCATTCCCATAGATACCAGCAGAAACTCTTTTACTAATACCCACATTTTTTATCACTCCTAACTTTCTACTAAATCTTTTGCAGGGGTCGTCTGCTGTTTGATTATCATTTCATGCTTTTCCGTGAGCTTTGCCTGCTGTTCGATTGTTTCCATGTAGTCTGTACCGTTTATCGCAAGGTCAATACACTTCATCACTCCACCGTCTACAAGTGCGTCCATGAGAAAGTCATACCAGCTTCTTTGCTGTGCCAGCAGGTAACTTTCAAACTGCTTGCAACCTCGCCCCTTTAACTCTAAAAGGACACCTTTTTCTCCGTCAGCCGACGTATAGATAAAGATGTCCCCTAAAGAATAATGCTCCGTATAACTGTAATGTCCGTAATCTTCATGGAGCATATAATTGATATTCAGTTTTAATATATCTTTGATGATGTGCTGTATATCCAGCGTGGGAAAACGAATTTTCACATAATCAAACAGCATGGTAAGCGGTGCTTCTGGATTGAACCTTGTCAGTTCCTTATGCAGAGTTTCCAAAAGTTCTTTTGACGGCTTCATTTTTCCGCTTTCTATCTTGTTGAGATATTCCCTTGTGATACCAGAAGCCACCGCCAGCCTGCCTTGTGAGATACCGTAAGCAATCCGTTTCTCCCGTAATTCTTTTATCCATTGTTCTTCATTCAGAACCATACCCCCAATCTGTCAAGTGTGAAGTTTTTTAAGGCGACTTCATTCGTGCCAGCTTTTGACGGTGCAGGAGCTTCTTGAAACTGTCGTAACAGAAGCGTCCCTATGGAAAAGTGATAGACAAGGTGCTTGT
>USGU01000014.1 GCA_900554415.1 uncultured Lachnospiraceae bacterium
CTGGGCATGTTCGGGACTTGCACCCGTTAGAACGCGCCCATGGCGCGCAAACTAAGAAAAGAGTGGAACATTTGTCACAATGAACCACTCTTTTTTGTAGCTTTCCGTTTCACGCACTCTGCTAATCTTCCACTTTAAGTATTATTTTCGCTACAGTCTCTATCACTCCAAAAAGGATACCTGCCACCGGCCAGATAATCCATGTCGTATGCCAGTTACCCGTCTTAAAAGACCATGCCAGATAAATGGCCGCAGCTACCGGCCAGTAGACACTTGAAATACAATTGATAATCGGACTTGCTTTTTTTCCACTCACTGTATAATCCCCCTGTTGAAGCAATTTGTCATAGCTTCCTTTTATAATTCCGACACGGACAAAGATATTAACCGCAACCGCTACAATGAGCAGTAACACACCAACCATACTTACAATCACGTATTCTCTTTTTCCCTCATACAAGCCAGCACTGATTAAAAGCGGCACACTGCTCAGGATGCAAAGCATCACACCAATTGCAATACCAGTGTAAAATTTTCCCATGAATTCCCGTTTTCTGTCTGACACCATACCATCCACGCCATATGCAGTATCTATCTTTTCTTTATCTAAGAAGTTATATTTTTCTCCTTCTCCAACACATTTGATAAACAGGAAAACTCCGATGGCCACCAACACCAGCAACACCGTAATTCCAACTCCGGCAGCAATATTTTCCGATATACCAAATAATCCACTGTCACTTAACCCCGAAAGAACAATCAACAGAACCGGTGATATGATACATAAGGATACTCCAAGTGCTATCCTTGGTGCATTTCGTTTCTGAATTTCCAGAAACTCTACTGCTTCTTCCATGCTCACACTGCGGCTCTTTTCGTTCAGTTCTACTGACTCTATCATATCATCTGATGTCTTTCCTTCTATCTCATCTTTTAATAAGTAATCGGTAGACACCCCAAATAATTTTGCCAAATCCAGAATCCGGTTAATGTCCGGCACTGACTGTGCACTCTCCCATTTTGATACGGATTGTCTGGATACTCCAAGTTTATCAGCAAGTTCCTCCTGACTCCATCCGTTTTTCTTTCTCTCATTCATAATCTTATCTGCTAAAATCATATCTTCGCCTTCCCTCATATTCGCATTTATTATGTTTCTATGATGTTTCCTGTTGCCTATATACTATCAAAGAGAACAGTTGCAGTCCATAAAGACCGCTTGAAAATGTGTCAACCGGCAGTTGCAAATGGCTTTTCGGTGCTTTACACATAGGATTTTGCCTGAAGTCACTTGAAATTTTCCAAAAATGATACTACTATACATATATTAATTTTCGAGGTAATACAAATGGCAAATATACTTGACGAATCTTTAATCTACGAAATTCTTTCCGTAGTTGATGAAATCCCGGAAGGAAAAGTCGCTTCCTACGGACAGATTGCAAAACTGATTGGCAGGGAACGGAACTCACGGCTTGTAGGAAAAGTTCTCAGCAGGGCAGAATTTTATGGGGAATATCCTTGTCACCGGGTCGTCAATCACGCAGGCAGATGTGCACCCCATTTTTATGAACAACGGAATCTACTCTTAGAAGAAGGCGTGGAATTCAAAGCAAACGGATGCGTCGATATGAAAAAATATCAATGGGACGGTGACGAATAGCCCACAATTGCTTCTATTTCATCAATATTAAGCGTGAATACCTCTGTTTTCATCTCCTGATGTATTTACACCAAATTCATAGTCATTGCCAGGAAGAATCATATTTAACAGAATCCCTGCAATTGCTGCAATTGCAAGAGCTGTCAGTGTAACAGATGTTCCTGCGATTGTAAATGTAAGACCATCGCTGAATCCAAGTCCACATACGAAGATAACTCCGGCAATAATCAGATTTCTTGATTTTGTTAAATCTACTTTATTTTCTACAACATTACGAACACCGATTGCAGAAATCATACCATAAAGCATGAAGCTGACACCACCGATAATAGCGGATGGCATGGTGCTGATTAGTGCAGATACTTTTGGAATGAAGCTGACAATTACTGCAAATACTGCTGCAATACGAATGACTCTTGGGTCATGTACACGGCTCAGTTCCAATACTCCTGTATTTTCACCATAAGTTGTGTTTGCAGGTCCACCGAGAAGACCAGCAAGTGAAGTTGCAAGACCATCTCCCATAAGTGTTCTGTGAAGTCCCGGGTCTGAAATGAAGTTCTTTCCTACTGTAGCAGAAATGGCTGACATATCTCCTACGTGTTCCATCATAGTCGCAATGGCAATTGGTGCCATAACCAGAATCGCAGTTACATCGAATTTACAAATCTGAAGTGGTGGAATACCAACAAAGCTTGCTGCTGCCACCGGTGCAAAATTAATAATTGCAGAACCATCCGGGTTTGTCATTCCAGCTGCATTCATGATTACTGCAACTGCATAAGAAATCACAACACCCATAAGAATTGGAATAATCTTGAGCATTCCTTTTCCCCAGATATTAAATATGATGATAACAGCTAATGCAATAAATGCCAGAAGCCAGTTTGTGGAAGCATTCCCGATTGCGGAAGATGCCAGACTCAGTCCGATACAGATAATAACAGGACCAGTCACTACTGGCGGCAGATAACGCATCACACGTTTTACGCCTACAATCTTGATCAATAAAGCAAACAGCAGATAAATAAGTCCTGCTACTACAACACCACCGCAGGCATAAGCTGCTTTATCATTTACACTCATATTTGCATAAATTCCGGTATCCAAGTGTGCTACTGTTGAAAATCCACCTAAGAATGCAAATGACGAGCCTAAAAATGCAGGAACCTTAAATTTGGTGCATACATGAAATAAGAGGGTTCCGAATCCTGCACAAAACAATGTAACAGAAACGGTAAGCCCTCTTGTTGGTCCTTCTCCACATGCATCTACAAAATAACTGTTTACTAAAATAGGAACTAAAATAGTCGCCCCAAACATAGCAAACATATGCTGTAACCCTAAAATTAACATCTTAGGAATACCAAGCGTTCTTGCATCTGTAATAATTCCAGTTTTCTCGTTCATTACTCTCACCTTGTCCTTTGTTTTTTCTGTCTATTATAGAAACATTTTTATACAAATACAAGAGGAAATTTTTTCTGTTTTATATTTCTGTCATTCCATGCCGCAAGATACGAGATACACGGCCATACGGATTCCTGTTCTAATACTTTATCTATATCGTGTTCAGCTTCCGCATTCTTACCAAGTTTTTCCGAATACACACTGAGTCCGTAAAACAGGAATGCGTCATCCAAAGCATGATTTGTCGCAGAGACCTGATTCCAGTCACGTTCTCCGGCAAATACAGAAACAGCCGTTTTATAAGCGATATGATGCCCTACATCCATATCTGCCTGATATTCCTTCAACAGCTCCGGCTCAAACCCTCCACGATAAGCCGCAAGGGTATGCCAGTAAATGATAGCAATCTTCATTTCGTCTCCGCAAGGCAGACACTTCTTCCACCAGTCAGCAGCAGTCTGATACTGACCTTTCAGGTAATGCCACACACCAATCGAATAAGCAACCGATTTTTCCGGTATCCCACAGGAAAGTGCCCTTTGATAATTTTTCATGGCTTCTTCATAGCGGAAGATGGATAAATTGGCTCCGCCCAGACGAACATACAACATCCCATCGTTTCCTTTGATTCTGCCGGCTTTCTCATACACTTCTATTGCGTCCTGAAAACGGTACTGTCCTGCCAGTGCATTTCCCAGAGACACCATACTCTGATAATCATCCAATTCTCGAAGCCAGAACATTTCTTCCGTATCTTCAACCTCACACCCCGCGTATCCAAGCTGACTGTCCATAGATGCATATTTATCTGGCATTGTCTTCTACCAGCCTTATGACCTCATCTATAGAAAGGTTTTCTTTTTTCGCAATCCTAGCCAGGTCTTCATATTCATATTTCTTGCGTTGTACACCATAACCATCTGAATATTTCACGTTCACTTCACCAAATGGAGTCACAATGGTTTCACTTCTTCTCTGAAGTACATATCTATGGAACTTGCTTTCCCGTAAACCAAGGGTTGTAGTATGTTGGAAAATAGTCTGAACTACTTTGTCTTTCGTGTTCTCATTGCATAATACGCAAAGCATTGTTCCCGGACGAGATTTCTTCATTCCGATTGGAAGGGTATAGACATCCAATGCCCCTGCATCGAGTAGACGGTCCATGGCAAATCCGATTCGTTCCGGTGTCATATCATCCAGATTACAGGCAAATTCTGTCACATCATCACTACTGTCTCCTATTTCTCCAAGCATGGCACGGACGCAGTTTGCGGATGAAAAATCTTTCTTTCCCATACCGTAACCGATTTTTTCTACTTTCATTACCGGCATTTCTCCAAATTCCGATGTAAAATGCTTCAGTAAGGCTGCTCCTGTCGGTGTGCAGAGTTCTCCTTTGATTCCACCACCATAAACCGGGACACCCTTTAAAATATAAGCAGTGGCCGGTGCAGGAACCGGTAAAATTCCATGAGCACAGTGTACATGTCCGCTTCCCACATGAACCGGAGAAGCAATCACTTTCTCTATGCCTAATTTTTCCATCAGTAAGCAAACTGCCGTCACATCCGCAATGGCATCTTTCGTTCCCACCTCATGAAAGTGAATCTCCGTAACCGGAACACCATGTGCATTGCTCTCTGCCTCCGCAATCAGATGATAAACCGCAATCACATGCTTTCTGACGGAATCCGATATTTTCAAATCTTCTACCATATGTTCAATCTCATGCATTCCACTGTGATGATGCGGATGATCGTGACTATGCTCGTGGTCGTGGCAATATCCATCCTCGTGACTATGCTCATGCTCATGACTATGTTCGTGATCGTGACTGTGTTCCTCTTCATGACTATGCTCGTGGTCATGGAACAAGGCATCTTCCTCTATGCCATTTACAGACACCTTCATATGAGTTCCTACGATTCCACATTTTGTCATCTTCTCGGCAGTAACCGTCACATCCGGAATGCCGAGTGTGTTCATTTCTTCAATAAAATCCTGCTTTTCTTCTTCATTCAACAACTCGTACAATGCTGCCGTAAGCATATCTCCCGCAGCCCCCATACCACAATCCAAATACAATGTTCTCATAAGTTCAGTCCCTCCTTTTGCTAATCTTATCCTTTCACTATCAGATGGTTAATCATATTTGCCTGATATCCAGCCCCAAATCCATTGTCAATATTGACAACGGACACCCCACTTGCGCAGGAATTCAGCATGGAAAGAAGTGCAGACACCCCGCCAAAGGATGCTCCATATCCTACACTGGTCGGAACGGCAATCACCGGGCAGTCCGCCAGACCGCCAATCACGCTTGCCAGTGCTCCTTCCATTCCCGCAATAGCGATAATCACCGTCGCACTCATAATTTCATCCAGATGGGAAAGTACTCTGTGCAGACCTGCAACTCCCACATCGTACAGACGGACGACTTCATTTCCAAGGACTTCTGCTGTAAGAGCCGCCTCCTCCGCTACCGGAATATCACTGGTTCCGCCTGTGGCTACTACGATCTTGCCGATGCCATCCGGCTTTGGCAGTTCACCCACAATTCCAACCTTCGCCTCTTCATGGTAGTGAAATGCAATCTTCTCCGCCATTTTCTCTGCTTTTTCTGAAGATAATCTTGTAATCAGAATCGTATCTTGTCCATTTTTCTGCATGGACTCCACAATTCCAATCATCTGCTCTGCCGTTTTGCCCGCACCGTAAATCACTTCCGCAGCACCCTGCCGGGTTTTCCTGTGCAAATCTATCTTTGCATAACCGATATCCTCAAAAGGCTGCGTTTTGATTTTCAAAAGTGCGTCATCCACTGACACTTCTCCGCTTCTGATTCCTTCCAGAAGCTTTCTCATTTCGCTATTCATGCCGTGCCACCAAGTCAAGACAAACTGCCTCGTACATCTCTGACAGTTTTCCCACGATTTCCTTTCTGTGTTCCATTAATAATGGAAACTGCTCCTTTGTCACCTGGATTTTCGCCATCTCACCTACTGTCCGCACACGGAAATCAGAAAAGCCCAGTGAAAACAGATAGCCTTCTGCTGCTTCTGTCCGTTCCAGCACCCGCGCATCTATGTGCTGTCCCGTCGGAATCCGGGTTGCAAGACAGGCATATGCCGGTTTATCCCAGGTGAAAAGTCCTGCCTCTTTGGACAACTTCCGAATTTCTGTTTTCGTAAGTCCACAAATGCGAAGCGGCGAAAGGACCTCCAATTCCTGAAGTGCCTTCATACCAGGTCTGTCTCCTGCATCATCCGATGCATTTGTTCCATCCAGTAACACGGTAAATCCATCTGCCCTTGCATGTGAAGTGATGGCTGTAAATATCCTCTTTTTACAATAATAACACCGATTGGACGGATTTGCAGTCACTTTTTCATCCGAAAGTACATCTAAATGTAGAACCTCCATCTGTGCATTTAATTCTGTTGCAAGACGGATTGCGTCATCCATCTCAAACTGCGGTTGAAACGCTGCCTTTACATAATATGCCTTTACTTCTTTTGCGTACTTTCCCGCAGCATAAAGAAGATATGAGGAGTCCACCCCTCCCGAAAATGCAATCGCAACCTTCGGATGTTCTGTAAAAAATTCTTTTAATGTCATTTTCTAACCTCCAGAATAGAAAACGACCCTGCCTTTCCGCAGAGCCGTCCTTCTTTTCATTGCTTATTTTTTCTTAAATAACGCTGCTTTTACAACACCTTTCGGGTCTTTGACAAGCAAAATAATAAGCCAGATAACCAGACCGAGCGCTACTACAGACAATCCCAGATAGAAATCATTCAGCATTTCTACCGGAGAAGGTTCAAAATACGCTGAACCCATTTCTGCATATTCAAAAACAGCATCCACAAACCACATAAGGGAAGCCCCCCAGTACATCCAACACAATGCACCAACCTTCATTTCACTCATGGGTGCGCCTTTATACCAGATGACTGTACTGATAATCGCTGCAAATACAGTGGTTAAGAGTGTCATACCTATGGTTCCTCCCTTACTGCTTCTGCATCAACAATTGCCTTTTTCTCCATAGCGGAAGAAACAGCAACCATAATACCCCATACACCGGTAACAACTACCGTCATCAGTACACCTACCGTGCCCATTTCTTTTAACATTCCTGCTGTCTCTCCGGCTTTTACTGCTGTAAGGAATGGGAAAACAGGAATTACTTCTCCGTGCCATACATGTTCAAATGCGAGAAGTGCAGAGCCGCCTAAAAGCATTTTATTTAACCAGCCAAGCTTAGTAGAAAATTTGATTTTTGTTGCTTCTTCTACCTTTCCTTCTGTAAGAGAAACCTGAACGGACTCTTCCTTTTCATTTTCTTTCATCTTTTTCGCTGCTACTGAAGTGATAGCTGCCTCTGCAGCCGGAACAAGAAAACATGCCATAATACCATACCTCCTGAATTTACAGATAAAAGTGCAGAAAAAGGCATACCATTTCCCTTCTGGAAAATCGCATACCTTCTTTGTATACCTTAATGTAAATGCACTATATCTGTTTTGATTTTCATATAAATGTTTTGATTTGCCGATGCTTCTGCATCTTTTAGCTTCTTGCTATAATGAAACATTATACTAAACTATTTTTTCAGGTGCAAGATGGCAAATGTAGATTTTCCGTATATGGATTCTTTCGGATTTCATTTTACTTATTCAGACGATAGCCTGCGCCCCACACGGTTTCCAATATCTTCTTGTCAGCCATAGCAAAGTATATGCCATCACACCGCAGCTCTGCATGTCAAGCAGTTCTCTATAAGTTTTTATCATTTTTCATAATAGCCTTTATTTAACACACTCCATAATGATTTTCTCGCAATTATCATATCCAAGCTGCGAACTGTTCAGACATAATGTATAATTACTTGCTTTTCCCCATTTCTGCTCTGTATAAAAATTATAATTTGTCATACGTCTCTTATCCGTATCTGCTATCATTTTTACAGCCTCTCGCTCGCTGACATTGTATACACGGCAAGTCTTCTTTATTTTTTCCGGCATATCGCCATGAATAAACACATTGAGTACATCCTTCCTGTCTTTCAGTATAAAATCTGCATTTCTTCCAATAATTACGCAGGGTTCTTTCTCTGCCAGCTCCAGAATCATTAACACAACTGTATACATAAGACCATATTTGATTCCGTCCTGGATTCTCTTTTTGCTCCGCATTCCATATGCAAATGCAATAATCGGTGTAATCGCATCCCGAAGACCAAAAGCCAGAAACAGAACAAACTGTTGAACCTTATAGAACAGACCATATGCCGTCTGTGCGGATGGATTGAATTTCAAAATCAGATTCATCACATATACCATGACAGACATCAGTGCCTGTGCGATGATTGCCGGAAGTCCTATAACATAGATTTCTTTGATAATTTTCGCTTCGGGCTTCATGTAACTGATTCCATGTTCAAATTCTTTATTTAATTTTATATGAAAGATAAATAATAAAACTGCGGATGCCACCTGACCAATCACTGTTGCATAAGCTGCACCTTTTACCCCCATTTCCGGGCATGGACCAAGACCGTAAATCATAATCGGGTCCAGAATAATATTTATCACTGCGCCGGTCACCTGTCCGATTGTAGAATAAAGAGAGCGTCCTGTTGCCTGTAATAACTTTTCAAATAAAGAAAAGAAAACAATTCCAAAAGAAATCACGCAGCATATCCTCAGATAATCGGTTCCCATCTTCAATACTTCCGCATCTACTGTCTGAGAGGAAATATATGCCTTTACCCCAAAGATGCCAAACAATAAGCAGAGTATATAAATGATTACTCCGAGAAACAAACTGTTTCCTGCTACCTTTGCCGCTTTTTTATTATTCCCCTGCCCGAGCGTCCTTGCAAGAAGTGCATTGGTCCCCACTCCTGTTCCAACTCCTGCTGCCACCATAAGCATCTGAACCGGGAATACCAAAGTAAGTGCATTTAACGCTGCTTCACTTCCTACCCTCATATTTCCTACAAATGCACTGTCTACAATGTTATAAACTGCTTGCAATGCCATGGATAAAATCATAGGAATACCCATCTGGATCATCAATTTGTTCACGGGCATATCCTTCATTTTGTTGCTTTCTGCCATTTTGTTCTAACTCCTCCATTTTCTTCTAATTTTTTATTTTTTGTACAAAAAAAGTGTGAACCTGTCATGTAAGTTGGACTTACGCTGACAAGCTACACACTTTTAATGTAAAATATAAATTTAGGCTACAAAAAACGAGCAGCAATGAACTGGATTTACGCTCGTCTGCTACTCGTTTAATGTAATTATATTTCCTGTTTTTCAAAAAGTCAAATGAATTTTACCTTCTTCTCTCAACCATTTTCTGATAAGCCACTGACAACAATATTATGCATGTTTGTGTTCTGCTTCCATCTTTACACGCTGATGACGCGGTAAATGTCCTTCAGCCAGTTTTCTCCAACTCCAATACGCTTCGCGGATATCCATACCATTCGCTTTGTCCTTCTCTGACGGATTCAGCATTGTAAGTACAAGGCTGAATAACACGCCCACACCCGTATCAATGATACGTGCAATGGTGTAGCTTACATAGCCCGATGCCGGCTGCGTAAACATTACCACAAAATATACCACTGTTCCCGGCTGAATAGCGCTGTTTGCCCCAAATGCCAGATTCAGATAAATAACACAGAAAAGTCCTGCTACCATGTAAATATTATTCGGAATTCCGAATGGTGTATGTACATAAAGCCAATAAAACGGAATTACCATCAATCCTCCAAAAAAGGTACCTACAAATCGGTTAAATCCATTTCGGAATCCCTCCTGAAACTGACTTCCCATTCCATAAACTGCTCCAATACAAGCAAAACACGGGTTACGCCCACCTAATAAAAATTCATATACTAATGCCACTAACAGGCACGAAAAAACAGTCTTAATAATACGCATACCCACATGTGGCAGTCGAAAAAATTTTGTCATTCCCATCTTATTCTTCTCCTCTTTTATCCTTCATTCCTTTTCCAAATTTACGCTAACTTTGCTATTGTACATCCAAGGTCTGTCGGATTGCAAGACCTGATTTTTATTATGACTGTTTTATTAGGATATTTAATCCATTCTTTACCTTTTTTCAAATTTTTTTCTTAATTCCTGAATCAGCTCATAGTAATCCCGATGCTTCATCTCCGGAAATGCCTTAATAATTCTTCCCTGTCCGACAATTGTGTGATTCGTTATAGAATTAGCGAGTTCATCAAATTCTCTTTGAAGTTCAGCCCTCTTTTTGCGAAGTTTCTCAATAGACTGGTCTTTTTTCGTTTCAGCAGCTTCACGCAATTCTGCTCTTGCAAGAGCTGTCTGCACCTTTCCTTTTTCTATAGCCTGTGCTGTATCTATTGTTGTGCCTGCAACGGTATCACTGATTTTATCGCTTATAATCCGCATATCTGAACGAATCTTATCCAATTGGGTAAGTTTCTTATTCAAGCCCTGTATCACTGCTACTGTTACGATAAAATCTGTCAGATACATACAATATAAAATTGCCAGTACAATCCAGCCCAAAATTGAATCTGCTTGTGGCGATGTATGATTTTCCACATATTTCTGAAAAACTTTCACGACAAGAACTATTGCCAATCCCCATATCAGTGAAAATTCCAAACAGATATACCCATGAAAGTTTAAAGGTTTATCGGAATAATCCCACCATCTCGCATGAAAGCATACATCTAACAGCCAGCCAGCTATTAACTCCACTACCGTAGCCAGAACAACTCCAAATACAAATATCATGCCATCACTCATCTGATAACCACTGCTTTGCAGTGTATTTATCATAGCAAAAACAGATAATACTCCAAAGCCATATATCGGGCATACCGGTCCATTCAGAAACCCTCTGTTTATAACTTTTCCCAAAGCTACCGCATGAAAGATTACTTCAACGACCCAGCCTCCAAAAGAATATATCAAAAAATACCAGCATATCTGATAATATGTCATTCCACAAATCATGTTTTTCTCCTCCTCATTACAACTCATATACTTTTTTATTATTTACTTTTTTATTTTCCAACAAATGTCAAAACCGGTATAAAATACCGGACTGCCAACAAAATCCCCAAAATCCTACTTATCAGAAAAAGTGGAACTGCTGTCAGCACATCAATTAATGTGTGTTGTTTTGTTGTAACTGTTGACAGCACAATCATGACTGCAACCAAAACTGTAAATATCCGAACCCAAGGATTCATTCCCACACATGTGCAGGAAACGCAAATCACAAGAAAGCAGCTCGAACAATGCAGGCTTGGTGCGCAGTTCAGCCCACGGTAGCTGCCATGATAAATGAATTTCATAAAGTTCCCCCAGAAGCCATCCGGAGGCACCGGTCTCTGAAAAGAAGTCGGATAAATCAGATAACATACCACACTGAGCACGATTTCCATCACCATAGTCATCAGATAACCGCAGTAAGAATATGAATCTGTTTGGAAAACCACCAATGGATAAAAAGCAATCAGTGGAAACCAGAAGCAGTAAGGTAAGACCGTCCATGGAAGAAAAGGAATCTTATCGTCCACCGGGCGTTTAACGTCATGAATCCTGCTCTGAAAAAACTCGCATCCAAAATACAGCAATGTCTGGAAAAAAAGCAGGATGCCTTGTACCAATAGTAGTTTCTTAAACACATAATCACCTCTATTCTGGTCTTAGCCTGTCTGTTTTCTTAAATCATATAAAGTTATTTCTTCACAACAATCCATTCTCAACGGTGCTTTCATTGTCCCAACAAAGTTCCTGTGTCTCCCCGTCTCCGAAATACACCGGAAAACGGAACTTTATGTGCTTCAGGAATCTGCCATCTGGCTGCTCCTGCTCATAAATGTCCACCTGTTCTACAAAGCTGTTAAGAAATTCTTTCTTTTCCAAATCGGTAAACTTATCATATAGTTTATCAAAATATATAAGAAATTGATAGACGTTTTCTTCTGATATTTTCTGTTGCTGAATATTCAGCAGGCGGTTCTTTACTTCCCTTGCCCTGATTACAGAAATCACAGCAGATAATGCTCATCTTGTTTCCAATCTCCATTCAAATCTCGGAGGTCTTTACCGCATGAACGGTTATCCAGACCTTGCCAGGGAACATATGGAAAAAGGTCTTTTTCTGCTTGAACATTACAATTTACTTTATACCAATGACAGTATTCCTCAAATTACCAACTATGCTATGTTACTGACAGAACAGCAGTCACCAGAAAAAGGAATATCTGTCCTGCAAAAAGTATCAAAAATCATCAAGGAATATAACTCTGATTGTAATCTTGATTATGCTACAGTACAGGAAAGCCTAAACTCCGAGTCGCGGCGTACTGTAGAGTTAGTACTGACAGCGATGATCAGGCTACAAGTTATGAAGCTCAAGTAGAACACTACACTGAATATATTAAGAAAAACCCTGAATGGGAATTTGCCGGAATATACGCTGATGATGGTATTTCCGGTACCAATACGAAAAACAGAGAAGAATTCAATCGCATGATTAACGATTGCGAAGCTGGTACTATCGACATGATTATCACAAAATCAATCAGCCGATTTGCCAGAAACACCTTAGACTGCTTGAAATACATCAGGCAGTTGAAGGAAAAGAACATTCCGGTATTCTTTGAAAAAGAGTCCATCAACACGATGGATGCCAAGGGTGAAGTTCTTCTTACGATTATGGCTTCACTGACCAGCAGACTGCACACCTGACAGAATTCGATGAAGCACTGGTGCGACGCTGGGTCAAGCAGATAACCGTCTAGGATGACCATTTCACCGTTGAACTGAAATCCGGAGTGAGTATTGATATTTATGCATAATTCCACAGACGCACGAAACCCTCTCGACCTTGATGGCTGAGAGGGTTATTTTATAATGGATGAATTGTCAGCCAAGTGCAACGTCTTTGAAAAGAAGACCTCATACGGAGTTCTGTATCCAAGGCATTTGCGTGATCGCCGATTTAGCTTATCAAACATCTCTTGTTGCACTGGCCTTTCCTCCAATGAGATAACGAGTTTTTCTGTCTACAAGTGTAGCAAGGCAGGCTTTTCCTTTTTTGCCAACTACAGTGTCCCCTTCCCAGTGGCCTCTTCTGGATCTGTTTTGTGCACCTGCAGGGCGCTGAGAAATATCGTTAGATATGCGTATTTTTCCACGTCTTTCTACATGGTTCTTGGTATGACGAGTTTTGCCTCTGTGGCGTAGCTTTCTTACTACTCCACGGTTACCATGTGAGCGATGAGGGTCATCAAATCTACCAGCATATATTTCTCGGTAGATAGTTGAATAACTAATTATTGTCTTGTGATGTTCTAACGCTAGACGTCCAGCAATCTCTTTTGGAGACCATTGCTGACCAAGAAACATCGCTTTTACATATTTACACCGATTCACATCTTCAAGGTGTTTGTGCGGACGACAAGCCTTGCGACGCTTTGAATAGTTGCGTTGCGCATCAATAGGTTGATAGAAACCACGATACGAATTACGTTTTAGTTCTCTGGAAATAGTAGACTTACTAGGATGTAATTCGTTAGCAATTGCGGTAACTGAATAATTTTTTGCTTGAAAATACATTATCCTGAATTATTCATTTTATTTTACCTCTTTTAACATTTCACTATATTCAACAAGCCTTACATTACCCATTTCTTCTGCTTTACTGATACATCCTTTAGTAAATCCTGACTTAGCAAATAGATAAAAGTGCTTATTTTTGTAGTTAAACAACTCACTTCGTTCGATGAGCTTTTCAAGAACAGCAAGGTCAACTTTTTCATTCGTCCATTTACATTCGCCGAAAAGGGCGGTGTTTTTATCTTGGACACCCATAATGTCGATTTCTTCCTGCTGTCTTGTTTTTTTGTTCGTACCCCACCAGCGACCGATGTCAGTGAAATTAACGGGGCAATTATCGTTTAAAAGCTCATTCCAAAGATACTGCTTTGAAATTTCCTCGAACACAGCTCCCATATAATCGGACAAAAACGGCTCAATTCGCTTATAAGCAAGCTCGTCCGCACCTCTTGAAATAACAGATGTGTTCTCCGTCACGAAACGATACCAAAAACGGAACATATTATCCTCAATAGAGTAAATTGTTTTTCTGCCGGAACTTTCGCCGTACGGCGTTTCTTTCTTCACAATTCCAAGAGAAATAAGGTTGCGGATATAGGTTGCGCAAACACTTGTGTCCTCGCCAACCTTGCTTGAAATTTCCGAAAGTTTTGTACCACCGGTTGCGATAGCAGTTATTATTGCATTATAAATCGCAGGCTCGCGCACTTCTTGTTTGAGAAGATTTGTCGGCTCTTCAAAAAGGAATGAAGACGGATTTAAAAATATCTTTTTGATGTTTTCTTTTATAGACAAGCCGTCGTCAAGCTGAAGCAGGTACTGTGGAGTTCCACCTACAATTCCATAAGCAATAGCCTTATCCTCTGCTGCGAATTTTGGAAAATGCTTGCACGCTTCCATAAATTCAAAAGGCTGGACTTTAAGCTGTGCGGTTCTTCTGCCGTAAAGCGGAGCCTTGTATGCAAGCACGTGGTCTTCCATATAGGACATCGACGAACCGCAGAGAATTAAAAATAAATTTGAAGTATCTTTATGCTTATCAATCATAAGCTGCAGGGTAGAGGCGAGGCTCTTTGAAGCCTTTGCAACATACGGGTACTCGTCGATTACAAGGACGATTCGTTTTTCCTGTGCCAATTTGAAAACAAATTCCAATGCATCCTGAAAAGATGTAAATTCACTGCCTTGCGGCAAATCAGATTTGTAACTCATTATACTTTGGCTGAAGTTTTCGAGATTTTGTTTTGCATTGCTCTCGACGCCCGTAAAATAAATTACATCTTTATCTTTTACAAATTCATTTATGATTGCGGTCTTGCCGACACGACGACGACCGTAGATTACAGTGAATTCAAATTTACTGCTATTATATTGATTCTGTAACGCTGTAAGCTCTCGTTCTCTTCCGATAAACATACGCATACCTCCATTTAGTAAATTACGATTTACTAAATTATACTTTCCAAAAGAATCGATGTCAATACGTCTTATGAAATTTACTAAAGTATGTTTTAGTAAAACAAAATTATTCATCTGTTTTTTTGCAGGTCTTAGGGTGTTCCCTAACAAGATTTGACCGTTTTACGACGATAGGAGTATAAATGGTCTGCTCGCTAAGATTAAACAACACCTTACACCAAAGAAAAAGCGAGAGCTTTCCGTTAAGGTTTGCTCTCTCTTTCGGTTTTATTTTATCTGTATACTTTTCATTTTCGCTGATGAAAATTTTATAATCAAGTCATCAACGGCGTCTGTATATCTGCCTTCGCTTTGCAATTTATTTTTAAAACGGATAAGATTTTTTATAATTTCTGAATGTTCATTTGCGGATATGTATAGGTGATATTTTTGTTCTCTCATACATAAATCACCTCAGCATTTACAATTTCTGTCGCACGATTCCGGATGTTATTCATCTTGCGAATCCACAAAAGTGTATTTTCTGCTTTAAGTTTCTCTGTTACATTTTCTTTTTCGGCAAGTGTTTTTACAAGCTCCTGAAACATTACTTCGGCTCGTGTATCGGCTTCAGCAAGGTGTTCATACAGTCTGCCCGAAGTCAAATAATTGTAATAGATAACTCGATGATTTGATTTTAAATGTCGTTTATATTGCTGTCCCCACACGCCGATTTGATATTCTTTCTGTTCATTCATTCCTACATTAGGGAGCATATAATCTCCTGCCTGACGATACTCAACGCCTTGCTGTTCAAATATTGTTTTCATAGAAAAATCCTCCTGTAATTTGATTGTACTATCATTTTACAGAAGGATTTTTGATTTTACCAATGTACCGATTACACGTTAAATCATCTTAAAATGTCTCAATGCTTCTTCAATCATTTCCACTTTTTCTGCTGGACATTGTGGCTGTTTTGAATTCTCTGATTTTGGCTTATTATAATTTTCTCTTTCAATAATGCCATATTTCTCTTTCACCTGAGCAATATAGAGATTGGACACCTTTGTATCATATTTATCCAAAATGTACTGTTTTACTTCCTGATAAGTTGCCTTCGCTTCCGAAGCCGTCAAATCAAGCTCGTCCATATCCAATTTGAGGTCGATATATGCGTCGGGAGTTTTTCTAACCAACTTGACAACCGTTTCTATATGCCCCGTATGCGGAAACATGTCCACTGCCCGTACTTTCTCCAACTGATATCCATTCCCACTTAAATATTTCAAATCTCTTGCCAGTGTTGCAGAGTCGCAGCTTACATACACAATCCGCTCCGGCTGCATATTTACCATAGTTTGCAGTACGCTTTCTTCGCAGCCCTTTCTCGGCGGGTCTACGACTATCACATCTGCGTGTGCCGATTCACCCGGGTAGTCTTTGGCATACTGCGCATAGTAAGACGGCAGCACTTCTTCTGCTTTTCCCACGAAAAATTCTGCATTCTGGATTCCGTTAAGCTCTGCATTTCTTCTGGCATCTTCGATTGCCTGCGGAACAATTTCTACTCCATAGACTTTTTTCGCTTTTTGTGCAAGGAAAAGAGAAATCGTTCCAATTCCGCAATACACATCCCACACGGTTTCATTTCCGGTAAGACCGGCATACTGAAGTGCCTGCCCATAAAGGACTTCTGTCTGAACCGGATTGACCTGATAGAAGGAAAGCGGTGAAATCTGATATTTCACATTTCCAATATAGTCCGTAATATAGGTTTGTCCCCAGATGAGCTGAATCTGTTTTCCCATGATGACGTTCGTATTTTCTTCATTGATGCTGAAGGTAATACTTGTCATGCCTGGAATTTCTGCCAGAACTTCTGCCAGTTTTTCGCTATGTGGCAGCTTCTTTCCATTAATCACAAGACAGACCATGATTTCTTTGGTTGTAAATCCTTCGCGAATCAGAATATGACGAACCAGACCTTTTCGGGTTTCTTCATTATAAGCAGTCAACTTATACTGATTCATAAATGCCAGAATCTTCTCCAGAATCACCTGATTGATTTCTGCGCCAAGTGCACAATCTAAGTTTGGAATAATCTGATGGGTTCTTCCTGCATAGAATCCGGCAATCAGATTGCCCTCTTTGTCCGTGCCCACCGGATATTGCGCCTTATTCCGATAGTGAAACGGCTCTTCCATTCCACCAATCGGTTCCATGATTTCGTCTATAAATCCTTCCGCAAATCCTCCAATCCGAATCAGATTTCCACGTACTTTATTCTTTTTAAATTCCAACTGCTTTGAATAAGAAAGGGCCTGAATCTGACACCCGCCGCAGGTTCTTGCAACGGAGCAGACAGGCTCTACTCTGTCCGGAGATGGTGTGAGAAGCTTCATAAGCCGTGCATAGCCATACTGTTTTTTTGCTTTCATGACCTTGACTTCCGCCACATCTCCGATTAATGCGTCTTTGACAAAGAGGGTAAATCCGTCTACTTTGCCGATTCCCTCTCCGTCTACGCCCATATCTGTAATTTCAACTGTTAATATATCATTCTTTTTAAACATAGATTTCTACCTTAAATCCCCGCTCCCTAAATACTTGTCTTTCTCAAGTTCGAATCAAACAGACGGTTAAATCCCAACCAGTCTTTGGTATCCTTCTCTTTGAACACCTCGATTAAGGTCTGCATTTTTGCATCTGTATTATCTGCAAAATTAAGGGCAAGTGCCTCTGCAAGTGCCGGTTTCTTTGGAGAGCCAAATTCCAGTTCCCCGTGATGTGCAAGAATGCAATGTTTCAACTCACTTGCAAGCTTTGGCGGAAAATCCGGGATTTCACGAATAGCATCTGACATCATTTCGGTTCCGATTACAATATGACCCAGAAGCTGTCCGTCATCCGTATAATCATTTTCTGGGAAAGTAGACAATTCTTTTGTCTTTCCAATATCATGGCAAATGGCTGCAGTGAACAGCAAATCTTTATTCAGAATCGGATACGCACCCACGTAATATTCGCAAAGCTTCACCACACTCAAGGTATGCTCCAGAAGACCGCCCGCAAATCCGTGATGTACGCTCTTGGCAGCGGAATGTGCCTTAAAGCTCTTAATAAACTCCGTATCATTTACAAAATAATACTGCAAAACCTGCTGTAAATATCGATTTTCGACCTGCTTAATATATCCCAGCAGTTCTTCATACATTCCATCTACACTTTTCTCGCTGGTCGGCATATAATCTGCCGCATTATATTCGTCTTCACTTGCCACACGGAGTTGCTTGATATTTAACTGCAGATTTCCATTATAAGAAATCACTTCGCCATACACATCAATAAAATCTTTTTCATCATAATCTGAGATTCCATGTGAATTCGGATCCCATACTTTTCCGTCCAATGTGCCCGTCTTATCCTGTAAAATCAGATTGTCATACGGCTTCCCGTTTCTTGTCTCTGCACTTCGCTTTCCTTTGCATAAATAAATTTCCCGAATGGTATCCCCTTCGTGTAACGTATTGATATATTTCATCTTATCTTCTTCCTCTATTCTCTGTTTCTTTGTCCTTTTATTCTTTATTTCCAACCGTAACTTTAAATGGAACTTCGACATATTCTTCTGCACCCATCCGCTGTACAGTCAGCTTGATTTCTTCTCCAGTGTTGTATTTTGATAGCTGGCTCTGATACTCATAAAGTGTCTGAATATCCTTGCCACCCATTTTTACAATCACATCACCACTCTGGATTCCCACATCCATAGCCGGTGAATCCGCTTCTATTTCTTTGACATAAATTCCTCGCGGAATGCCCTGATTCTCTGAGATTTCTTCCGTCACTTCAATTCCCCAGATTCCCAAATACGGCACACCATTTCCATTAGACAGCAGTTCGATAATCTCTTTAATTCCTGAAATTGCATAGCCTGTAACCAGATTCTTGCTGTCTTTTCCCGTCACCATCTGGTCCGCAATTCCAATCACTTCGCCATCCACGTTAAATAAAATACTGCTGCCATTTTCTGCTGCAGTGATATCTGTTGTCAGCAAGCGGTACTGCCTGTCCGCTGAACTGATATAGTTTCCGGTAGAACTGATAATGCCATAACCGGACCCCTCGGCATATCCGAACTGATTTCCAAGTGTAATAACCGGCATTCCTTTGCTCATCAGATTAGAATTACCAAGTATGGCTTCTGTAATCTGATTCTTTGTGGAACCTTTTAACGAACTGGTACTCACAGAAAGAATTGCAATCTGGGAATTTTTATCTTCTTTCTTCAAAGTTGCCGTATAAGCCCTATGGTCACAGAAAGTAATTGTCAAATCTCCTTCATTTTCCAGAATTCGTGCAGGGGCTGCAACTAAAATTTCCAACCAGTTCTTCCAGATGATGACCCCCGATACGCTATCCAGATTTTCTTCCTGCGACTCCAGTGTAGTATTATCTCCCGCTATTTCTACCGTCACAACACATTTTCCTGCTTCCGTTGCAACATCGGTCAGGGACTTCTGCATTTCCCGGTAATTATCCACCGTAAATTCCTTTTGTCCTTCCTGCACCTGCTCCTGGTCTGAATCTTCCGTCACTGTCATTTCTTCATCGCCTTCCGAGCTTTCATCTTCCGGAATCGTGACTTTCTCCTGCTTCTTCAGAAACGCAGACTCTGCCCACGGCTTACATACTGCAAATGCCACACATGCAACCACACCAAAAACAAGTCCTTTCACGGCAGTCTGGAAAAGGCCTCCTACAATTCTTCTTGGTTTATTCTGTTCATCTTTAAATGTTTCCTTCAGAAAAGAATAAGACGCTTCTTCGTGCTCCTCTTTCTCTGGTTCTTGCTCCTCTTTCCAGTCATTATCCATATATAAGCTCTCCTATATTTCAAAGCTTCTCAGCAAGTAACTCTCGTTTTGTTGCTACTTTGGCAACAAAAAATCCAGTGAATCTTTTTTTAGTATACATGATTCCGCAGAATTGTTCAATGCTAATCAAATTTTCCGCTTTGCACTTTTCTTTCTATATTAAATACGGTAAAATAAAACTAGTATACACATTATGAGGTGACTTATTTTATGAATCAGAAAACACTGACCAAATTGGAATTTAACAAAATTATAGACCTTCTTATAGAACACGCCTCCTCTATGGGTGGCAAACACGCATGTAAACATATCAAAATCATGACAGACTTAGCAGCAATCAATACTGCGCAGGAACAGACTGCCGCCGCATTTACCCGGATTGTCAAAAAAGGACATTTATCTTTCAGTGGATGTTATGCAGTATCTGACTCCTTAAAGCGCCTGGAAGTAGGCAGTGCCCTCACAGCACCGGAACTGCTTCGAATCGGAAAGCTGCTGAAAGTGACTGCACATGCGAAAACCTATGGACATCACGATACGGTGGATGAAAGGAACGACTGTCTGGACATCTTTTTCGAGTCACTGACTCCGCTCACACAAATCTGTTCGGAAATTGACCGCTGTATTATCAGTGATGAGGAAATCAGTGATGACGCAAGTGCAAACCTGAAACAAATCCGCCGCCGTATTAATGGTATGAACGACAAGATTCATTCCACTTTGACCAGCCTGTTAAATGGCTCCATGCGAAGCTATTTACAGGATGCTATCATCACCATGCGTGGTGACCGCTACTGTCTGCCGGTAAAGGCAGAATATCGGAATCAGGTAAATGGAATGATTCACGACCAGTCCTCCACCGGTTCCACCCTGTTTATTGAGCCAATGGCTATCGTGAAGTTAAATAATGACTTAAAAGAGTTGTACCGTGAGGAGCAGGAAGAAATACAGGTGATTCTCGCCCGTATCAGTGCAGATGTGGCCGAGTATGTAAATGAAATCCGCATAAACTATAAATCATTAACAGAACTGGATTTTATCTTTGCAAGAGGCTATCTGGCTTTGGATATGAATGCCAGCCGCCCGATTTTCAATCAGGAAGGACGCATCCGGATTCGGGAAGGACGTCATCCGCTTTTGGATAAGAAACGTGTAGTTCCAATTTCGCTGACCCTGGGTGATACCTTTGACCTGTTAATCGTAACCGGACCAAATACAGGTGGAAAAACCGTATCCTTAAAAACAGTCGGACTCTTTACCCTTATGGGACAGGCCGGTCTTCACATTCCGGCTCTGGAGCGTTCAGAACTGGCGGTTTTTAAGAAAGTATTTGCAGATATTGGAGATGAACAGAGTATCGAGCAATCCTTAAGTACCTTTTCCTCTCATATGACAAATATTGTTTCGTTCCTGAAGCATGTGGATAAAGATTCTCTGGTACTTTTTGATGAACTTGGTGCTGGAACTGACCCTACAGAGGGTGCCGCACTGGCAACCTCTATCTTATCTTATCTGCACAATCAAGGAATCCGTACCATGGCGACCACCCATTACAGCGAGTTGAAGGTCTATGCTCTCTCTACTCCGGGTGTGGAAAATGCCTGCTGCGAATTTAATGTAGAGACTTTAAGTCCAACCTATCATCTGCTGATTGGTATTCCAGGCAAGAGTAATGCCTTTGCCATTTCAGAAAAATTGGGACTTCCTCCCTACATTATCGATGATGCCAAATCCCGTTTGAGTGAACAGGATGAATCCTTCGAAGATCTGCTGACGGATTTGGAAGAAAAACGCCGCACCATAGAGAAAGAACACTCTGAAATTGCCACCTACCGCAGAGAAATGGAACGTCTGAAATCAGAAATGGATGCCAAGCAGGAGAAACTGGACGCACAGCATGACCGCATTATCCGTGAGGCAAATGAAAAGGCAACCTCGATTGTCCGTGAAGCAAAAGATTTTGCAGATGAGACCATGAAGAACTTCCGCAAATTCGGCAAAGAAAGTATTTCCGCTTCCGAAATGGAGAAAGAGCGTGAGCGGATTCGTAAGCAGCTTGCCAAAACACAGAATACAACAAAATTAGAAGTGAAAAAGCCGAAAAAGCAGCACAAAGCAAGTGATTTCCATTTAGGTGACTCCGTAAAAGTATTGAGTATGAACCTGACCGGCTCCGTCACTTCTCTGCCGGACGCAAAGGGAAATCTGTTTGTACAGATGGGTATTCTCCGTTCTCAGGTAAATATTTCCGATTTGGAAATCATCGAAGAACCGCTTACTGTAACGGCAAAACAAATGCGTCGTACTTCCACCGGCAAAATGAAAATGGGTAAATCCATGTCCGTCAGTCCGGAAATCAATTTATTGGGAAAAACAGTAGACGAAGCCATTGCCGCTCTGGACAAATATCTGGATGATGCCTATATTGCCCACGTAAGCCCAGTGCGTATTGTACACGGAAAAGGTACGGGAGCACTCCGTAATGGAATCCACCAGTACCTGCGCCGTCAGAAAAATATTGCATCCTTCCGCCTTGGAGCTTTTGGCGAAGGAGATGCCGGTGTTACAATTGTCGAGTTCAAATAATCGCAGAAAGGAGTTATTATGACAATCAAACAGAAAATCTTAATCGTCGATGACGATGAAAATATTGCAGAACTGATTTCTCTGTATCTTGCAAAGGAATGTTTCGATACGATGATGGTTCATGACGGAATGGATGCCATTTCCGCCTTTGATACCTATCAACCAAATTTAATTCTTCTGGATTTGATGCTTCCCGGCATTGACGGCTACCAGGTCTGCAGGGAAATCCGTGGTAAATCTAATGTTCCAATTATCATGCTCTCTGCCAAAGGAGAAGTTTTTGACAAAGTTCTTGGACTGGAGCTTGGTGCAGATGACTATATTATCAAGCCATTTGACTCAAAGGAATTAGTGGCACGTGTAAGAGCGGTCCTGCGCCGCTACCAGCCTCAGCCTGCCGCTGCAGAAGCCGCACCTCAGACTCAGGGAAAATGTGTGGAATATCCGGGAATTATCATTAATCTTACCAACTACTCCGTTATGGTGGATGGGAAAAATGTAGAAATGCCGCCAAAAGAACTGGAACTTTTATATTTCCTTGCAGCTTCTCCAAATCAGGTATTTACCCGCGAGCAGCTTCTGGACCAACTTTGGGGATATGAATACATTGGAGATACCCGCACAGTAGATGTGCATATCAAGCGGCTCCGCGAAAAAGTGAAGGACCATCCTACATGGAAATTAAGTACTGTATGGGGAATTGGCTACAAATTTGAGGTGAAATAATGCGCAGCACTCTTTATCTGAAATTTATCTTACTTTATATTATAGTAGGCTTTTTAAGTATTTTCACAGTAAGTGCCCTGTCCTCCCCGCTGGTAACAGATTATCTGGAAAAAGACGCTGCCGGAACACTCTATCAAAGTGCAAGTCTCATGACAACGGACTATTTGTCTAAATATTTTTCGGAGGGAACTTCCATTACTGATGTCTACACCCAGCTTACCGGAATGAGTTCTTATCTGCAGGCTACTGTCTGGTTTGTAGAAAAGGATGGAAGCATGATTGCTTCTGCTCACACAAATGATGTGACCTCGGTTCCATCCTCTATCGAAGATTTTAATCCTGCGGAAGCTGGTGGAAGTCAGTATATGACAGGTACTTACCATAACTACTTTAACGAAGAAGTGATTACCGTAATCACTCCGGTTACACAACAGTTTGTCACAAAAGGATACCTTATAATACACAAGCCTTATCGTGCAGTAAATGAACTGAAAAATTTCTTCATACAGCGTTTGCTTATTATGGTGCTGTGTGTATATTTGTTCTCTTTCATCATTTTGTTTGGTATTCATTTTTTCATTTACCGTCCGCTGCGCAAAATTACCGACGCAGCCACACAATATGCTTCTGGCAATTTGGATGTTGTCATCCCGGTAAATTCACAGGACGAGATGGGGTATTTATCTGCCTCTCTTAACTATATGTCTGCCCAGTTAAAAGACATGGAAGATTATCAAAAGAAATTTGTTGCAAATGTTTCCCATGATTTTCGCTCTCCGCTCACCTCTATCAAGGGTTATGTGGAAGCCATGGCAGATGGAACCATTCCTGTAGAAATGCAGGATAAATATTTAAAAATTATTTTATTTGAAACAGAACGGCTGACAGATTTGACAAAAGACTTACTGACATTAAATGAATTTGACACCAAACATTTATTACTCAGCAAAACAGAATTTGACATTCAACAGCTTATCAAAGATACTGCTGCCAGTTTTGAGGGAACTTGTACAGACAAGCAGATTACCATTGATTTACTGTTTGCTTCCCGTACGTTAATTGTATTTGCTGACAAGCGGAAAATTCAGCAGGTACTTTATAACCTATTAGATAATGCCATCAAATTCAGCGAATTCGACTCCTCTATTACGATTGAAACCACCGAGAGAGGCGATAAAGCTTTTATTTCTGTCAAGGATAACGGAATCGGAATTCCTCGCCAAAGTCTGAATAAGATTTGGGAGCGTTTTTATAAAACAGACTTATCCCGTGGCAAAGACAAAAAAGGAACTGGACTTGGTCTTTCCATTGTCAAAGAAATCATTCAGGCACACAATGAAAACATCAATGTGATTAGTACGGAAGGTGTCGGCACTGAATTTGTCTTTTCTCTGCCTAAAGCAAAAAGATAGAATCCACTTTCAAAGTGAGATTCTATCTTTTTTATTTACGCAAAGTGTGTTTCACATCGTGCTATGCATGATTTAGTACATCATGTTCTGAATGGTAGTGTCGTTTATATTTTTCTCAGTTACCCAGGTAAATCCGGTATCTACTACGGCCTCATTTCCTTCTCCCATGACAGCACGCACACATGCTACCACTGTAGCATAACCGATTCCATATGGATTTTGAATAATCAGCCCAGAAATCTTACCAGATGTAAGCCTGTCAAGCTGTGCTTCTCCACCATCAAAACTGACTACCTTATATTCATCTGCATGATCCGTCTCATCAATTGCTCCAATCACTGTTTCTGCAACAGATTCGGAGGTTGTGTAAATTCCTCTGATATCTGCATGCTTCTCCAGCAGATATGTAATGACTTCTTTGTCAGTAAGGGCTTCTGCCATAGATGTTACTTCTTCCGATTCTGCCGCGACACCTGCACGCTCTGCCGCAATCTGTCTCTTAATTGCTTCTAAATCATCCATATGATAAACGTTATCCACAGATACCCCTTCGTGTTCTGCTTCAATTGCATCTACAAATCCTTTTTCCCGTTCTGCTGATGATGTCGACGTAGAATCCTGAACAAACGCCAATACTTCTCCCTCATCATTAATCATGTCACATAACTTATCTGCTGCTGTTTTACCTGCTTCTTCGTTATCTGTATCTACCATGCATACCACATCTTTATAATTTGTACCAGAATCAAAAGCTACAATTGGCACTCCATTCTCTGCAGCAAGGTCAAACTGCACCTCACTGGCCGAAGCATCTGCAAGGGCAATTCCTACTGCGACCGGATAACGGTCAAGCTCTTCATCCAAAATGTTCACCTGCTCATCTACATCTGTTTCTGATGCAGGAGCTGAATAGCTAAGAACAATCTTATCTTTTCCCTTATAACCAAGTGCTGCATTCAATTCGTCTACTGCTTCCTGTGCACCTTCGTGCACTGCACTCCAGTATGCGGACTTTTTTCCTCGTCCTATCAGAGAAATCGTGCTTCCCGGCTCTAATGTAAGCCCCTGTATATTTCCATAAGCATGTGGCTGCACTGCATCCAGCCTGCTGTCTTCCTGACTTCCTTCTGTTGTATTATTGGTACTATCTGTATTATTCTTCTTTGTTGTATCCTTTTTTGACGACGTACCCTGGCAGGCCGTAACAGCCATCATCATACAAAGAATGCCGGCTAATATTTTTTTCGTTTTCCTCATATAACCATATTTCCTTTCGTCTTCAGTTTACACATTACCCACTATACACCAAATCTCCCAAAAAAGGAAAAATAATTTCTTAAGTTTTCTTAAATTTTATCAAATCTTTCTTCATAATTAAGATTTTTACTTTAGTTTCCACTTGTATCTTTGATATATATGTATTAAAATAAGCTTGTTGCAAACAACAACTCAGAATTATGAATTAAAGGAGGTTTTATTATGACAAGTCTGCGTGTTATCTCGGATGACTGTGTATCTTGCGGAGCTTGTGAATCAGAGTGTCCGGTAAGCGCAATTGCCATGGGTGATACACATATGGAAATCAACTCGGATATGTGTGCTGGCTGCGGTATCTGCCAGACAGTCTGTCCGGTTGGTGCAATTACCGAAGAATAATTCCTTACTTTATTTACTTGATTCTACAAATAATTATTTTGACCAAGGAGGGTTCTATTATGGCACGTACTATTTCAGATGATTGCGTATCTTGCGGAGCATGCGAATCAGAATGTCCAGTTGGCGCTATCGCTATGGGCGGTGATCATATGGAAATCAATGCAGATGCATGCATCGATTGCGGCGCATGTGAAAATGCATGTCCAATGAGCGCTATCAGCGAAGCATAATTTGTACATAATCTGTACATGTAAGTTACCAGCTTTTGTATTTTACAGAAGCTGGTCTTTTTTTGCGCAATTTGTCGAACGATTCTCGTCCCATTTTCCGCCTCTTATGTTAAAATATATTTGATAATCAATTACCTTAGAACAACTTTTTGAGGTATAAATAAGGAGGTTAATCGTATGGGCGAGGTTCACTATCTGATTTCAGAGACCGCCAAACGCGTGGGCGTAGAATCTCATGCACTCCGCCACTGGGAAGAAGAACTTTCCCTTCCTATCGGGCGAACAGAAATGGGACATCGTTACTATACGGAAGAAGATATACAACTTTTCAGTTGTATCAAAGAACTCAAAGAACAAGGCATTCTCTTGAAAGAAATTAAAGAACTACTCCCCGATATCTTACATACCAAAGCACTTCTTAAATCGAAAAAAGAAATTCCAGCTTCCACAAATACAGTTTCTGTTGCGAACACAATTTCTTCTTCTGAAGTTCTTCCTTCGCAGCCTAGACTGGTTGAATTTCAGGAATTTTTGGGAACGACTCTGCAAAATGTAATTACCGAAAATAACAAAATACTGGAAGAAAATATTTCCCGAAATGTTTCAGAGCAAATTGCCAAAGAGATGGATATGATGTTGAGTGCAAAAGAACGGCTGGAAGAAGACCGTTTCCGCAAACTTGACCACTTGATTCGCCAACAGCAGACCATACGCAAGGAAACCTCCCGTTCCACCGTATCACGCTATCTGCGTCGGTTTCTCGGAGAATCCTAATTTTCGTAACAAACAGACATTTATCCAATGTATAAGTACAAAAATCTCACAAGCATTTTCTTATTTTCAAGAAATACTTGTGAGATTTTCTTTCCATATTTGTTCATTTTATTCTTGTGGCTGTCTCTGAGAATTTGCAAATTTAGTGTACTGTGGCAGCCAGGTAAGTGTCACTGTACCAATCGGGCCATTTCTCTGCTTTGCTATGATAATCTCGGCTTCATTGACATGCTCTGTATCTTTATGGTAATAGTCATCTCGATAGATAAACATTACCACATCGGCATCCTGCTCAATCGCTCCAGATTCACGCAAATCCGAAAGCATTGGTCTATGGTCTGGTCTCTGTTCTACTGCACGACTAAGCTGTGACAGCGAGATAACAGGCACATTCAGCTCCCTGGCAACTGCCTTTAACGAACGGGAAATATCTGAGATTTCCTGCTGACGGGAATCACTTCGTTTGCCCACACTTCCACTCATCAACTGCAAATAGTCGATAATAATCATATCAAGACCATGCTCCAGTTTATATTTTCTACATTTAGAACGCAGCTCTGAAATTGAAATACCCGGTGTATCATCAATAATCAGATTGGATTTTCCAATTGTACCAGCACCTTCTATCAGTTTCTCCCAGTCAGAATCTTTCAGATTACCGGTTCTGAGAAGCTGGGCATCTACATAGGACTCCAAAGAAAACAATCGGTTTACCAACTGTTCCTTTGACATTTCCAGACTGAAAATAGCTACAGTCTTATTTTGGCGGAATGCCACATGTTGCGCAATGTTCAGAACAAATGCTGTCTTTCCCATTGACGGACGAGCCGCCACCAGAATAAAGTCTGATGGCTGAAATCCCGATGTCTTGTAATCCAAATCGATGAATCCTGTAGGAATCCCAGTTACTGTTCCTTTACTCTTGGAAGCTTTTTCAATCTTCTCAAGCGCATTTAACACAACCTGTCTGATTGGCACATAATCACTGGCTCCACGATTCTGAACCAGCTCGAATACCTGCTTCTCCGTTCGTTCCATGATGGCTTCTACCGGTTCTTTTGCAAGATAACAGGCATTGGTAATCTCGTCATTCATCTTAATCATTTTACGAAGAAGCGACTTCTCTGCTACAATCTCAGCATAGTATTTAATATTTGCCGATGTAGGAACTGCAGCGACCAAATCCCTTACAAATTCCAGACTGCTGATTTCTTCCGGCACATCTTTCTCTTTCAAACGATTCTGAAGGGTAATTAAATCTACCGGTTTTCCTTCGTTAAACAATTCTACCACGGAATCAAACACGACTCCGTATGCGGTCTGATAGAAATCTTCTCCACTGATAATCTCAGAAGCTGTGGTAATGGCATCCTTGTCCATCAGCATTGCCCCCACTACAGACTGTTCTGCTTCTATACTGTGCGGCGGCACCCGCTTAATGAGCGCTTCATCCATCTTGTTTCCTCCTAAGCTTCACCTACATGAACTTTCAGTTCTGCTGTTACTTTCGCATGCAGTTTCACCGGAACAATATAGGTTCCAAGTCCTTTAATTGCGTCCTTCATCTGAATTTTCTTTTTATCGATGTCATATCCCATCTGCTCTTTCACTGCGATGGCAATTTCTTTAGAAGACACCGAACCAAAGGTTCTTCCGCCCTCTCCAGTTTTAATTGTAACTTCTACTTTTCCTGCTTCAATTTTCTTTGCAAGTTCTTTCGCTGCATCCAATACTTCCTGCGCAACCTTTTCCTCATTCTGTTTATGAAGCTTCAAATCATTCAGATTCTTTCCAGTTGCTTCCAGTCCTAATTTCTTCGGAAGAATAAAGTTTCGCGCGTATCCGTCATTGACATTTACGATTTCTCCCTTTTTACCAAGTGTTTTTACATCTTCTAATAATATAACTTTCATTGTCTATACTTCTCCTTTTTCCAGCATTGTATCAATCACATTCTTAAGTGCAGCTACCGCCTCATCCATATCTGTGTGGTCAAACTGAACACCTGCTGCCGTAATATGACCGCCTCCGCCAAGTGCTTCCATAATTCTCTGCACATTCACTTCGTCAATAGAACGGGCACTCACATAAATCTGTCCATTATAGGTTGTGAGTACAAATGAAGCTTTAATCTCATCAATATTCAAAAGCTCATTTGCAGCCTGCGCCCCTACAATAGTAGGGCTTTCGATATCCAAATCCTCTGCCCTTGCAATTGCAAATACATTCCGGTAAACTTCTGCCTGGGTAATCACCGTTGCCTTCGCTCTGTAAGAAGCAATGTCATCACGAAGAAGCTTACGTACATGGGTAATATCGGCTCCACATCTTCTTAAATAAGCAGCCGCCTCAAAAGTACGCACTCCGGCTCTTGTCATGAAGTTATTGGTATCAATCATAATACCGGCATACATACTGTTCGCCTCAATCGGCTTTAATTTCAAATCATCATTAATATACTGAAGTACCTCCGCAACCATTTCACACGCAGAAGACGCATACGGTTCAATATAAGAAAGCACCGCATTCTCAATCACATTATCACTCTGTCTGTGGTGGTCAAGTACCGCAATGGTTTTGCTCATCTTCAATAATTGTTCACATTCTGTCATTTCCGGTTTGTTCGTATCTACCACAATCACCATAGTATTCTCATCTGCGAGTTCTTCCGCCTCATAGGAGTTGATAAATAACTGCTCCGGATATGCCGGGTTATTCTTAAATTCTTCATAGAACGGACGCACCGTACTACTTATATCATTAATGACAATATTTACTTTCTTTCCCAGTGAATCTGCAGCCTTGTAAATACCAATTGCCGCGCCAAAAGAATCGGCATCTGTCATCTTATGTCCCATGACCATGACACGCTCTTTGGTCATCATAAACTCACGCAGAGCTTCTGCTTTTACTCTGGCTTTTACCCGCGTATTCTTGGAAGTCTGCTCACGTTTACCACCGTGATAAGAAATTCCTCTGGAAGTCTTTACAACTGCCTGATCTCCGCCTCTTGCAAGTGCAAGGTCAATTGCTACACGTGCATAGTTGTATCCTGTTACATAGGAATCCGAACCTATTCCAAGTCCAATACTAAGGGTAACAGGAACCTCGTTGCCAATGTTGACACTCTTTACTTCTTCCAGTAAAGAAAACTTATCTTCCACCATCTTCTGAAAACTGATTTTTTTGATTACGATGAAATATTTATCCTTCTCCAGCTTCTTTACAATACCACTAAGCCCGGCAACGTACTGATTAATCTTACGGTCGATAAGTGCAACCAGAAGCGACTGTCTGACCTCTTCCACACTTTCCATAACTTCATCATAATTATCGATGTAAATCAGCCCTGCTACCATGCGCTGTCTTTCATTTTCTGCAATATAATGGTTCAGATCCGTCACATCCTGAAAATGTACTGCAATAAAATTCTCTTTTCCATTCGGAAGCTGAACCAGTTGTTCTGTTTCATTAAATCCACTTGCCGAAATATAACGCACTTCCGCCTGGTAATCCCGGTCTTCATATTCAATCTCCAGCGAGATAACTTCATTATCATTTTTAGGAAATACACCAGTATTAAGCTCTGGCATATATTTACCTATATATGTGTCCTTCCTTATGCCTTCACCCATCATATGGTAAAACTCTTCATTTGCCCACAGAATCCTGCCATCGTCCATAAGCAATGCATACGGTGCCGGCAGTTCAGACAACAGTATACTCTGCATACTGCCATATCGCTCGCTAAACTCTATCATATCTGACAAGAGTGTATTTCTTCCGTAAAAATATATGCATATTGCTCCCACAAAATAAAACACAATGAAAAGCAGCATAACTCCTCCGGCCCTTTTATCCTGTCGGAATATCCATACATCAATTGCTGCCAGTACCACGGTCATGATGATTGGCCACTGCATATATAACCTTAACTGTCCTTTTAATTTTATATCCTGCTCCATATGCCCATCCTCTTTTATCCATCATTGTCTTACTATTATAGCACTGTTTTCCCATTTTGGAAAGAATAAAGAATATATGCTGACAGATTTGCTGACAGATTCTGAAAAACAGAAAACTCATTGGATAAAATTTCCAATGAGTCTCTTCTATTTCTATTTCGTATTATAGCCGTCCGGATTCTGGCTCTGCCATCTCCATGCGTCCTCACACATTTCTTTCAATCCTCTTTCAGCAGTCCAGCCAAGTTCTTCTTTTGCTTTTGTTGCATCTGAATAGCAGGATGCAATATCTCCCGCTCTTCTTGCTTTTATCTGATAAGGTACTTTGCGTCCTGATGCCTCTTCAAAAGCATGAACCATATCCAGTACAGAATAACCTGTTCCGGTTCCCAGATTGTAAATACTTACACCTGCTTTTTCCTGAATCTTCTTCAATGCTTTTACATGTCCGATTGCCAAATCCACTACATGAATATAGTCACGTACTCCTGTTCCATCCGGTGTATCATAATCATCTCCAAATACACCAAGGCACTCCAGTTTTCCAATCGCAACCTGTGCCACATATGGCATCAGATTATTTGGAATTCCTTTCGGGTCTTCTCCAATCAGTCCACTCTTATGTGCTCCAATCGGATTAAAGTAACGCAACAATACTACATTCCATTCCGGGTCAGCAGTATGTAAATCGGTCAGAATCTGTTCCAGCATCCATTTTGTCCACCCATACGGATTGGTGCACACACCCTTCGGACATCCTTCTGTAATTGGAATAAAAGCAGGTTCTCCGTAAATCGTTGCAGAAGAACTAAAGATAATATTCTTTACGCCATGATTGCGCATCACATCACAAAGGCGGAGCGTACCCGAAATATTATTATCATAATATTCCAATGGTTTTACTACAGATTCTCCTACCGCTTTTAATCCGGCAAAATGGATTACACATTCTACAGACTCCTTGTCAAAAATCTGATTCAGCGTGTCTGTATCGCGAATATCTGCCTCATAAAATTTTACATGTTTTCCCGTAATCTTCTCCACTCTTCTAAGTGATTCCTGAGAAGAATTACACAAGTTGTCAACAACAATTACTTCATATCCCGCATTTAAAAGTTCCACGCAGGTATGACTTCCGATAAATCCGGCTCCACCAGTTACTAAAATAGCCATGATTCATTCCTCCTTAGCCAACGCTTTTCTTACTTATACTTCTGTATAATTTCACACATAGTATCCCACTTGTTTTCCATATCCTGAACCAGTTTGAACTGTGTCCTGCACCGGTCCAGATTCTGTCCTGCACGATGCGTTTTAAAGTACACATCTCCCTGAAGATAATCTGTCAGGAAACGCATTCCACACTCATAAGTCATAACCTGTGCGCCTCTTGGCATCAAATCAATTTCTATATCTGTAAGTCTGCCCCCACATCCTTCAATAAAGCCTTTTGCAAATGCTTCATATAATTCCATGCTGCAAGACACCTTACTCAAATCCTGTTCATCTTCTGCCGCTGTACTTGCCCCGAAGCGAATGGAATCTCCAAAATCATTCATGGCAAGTCCTGGCATAACGGTATCCAAATCAATGACACAAAGTCCTTTTCCAGTCTTTTCATCCATCATGATATTGTTGAGCTTTGTATCGTTATGAGTCACACGGATTGGGATTTCTCCCTTATCCATAAGTTCAGCAAATACATTTGCCAGATATTCATGCTCCAACACAAATGCAATCTCATCCTGCACCTCTGCTGCCCTGCCGCAGATATCTTCTGCAACTGCCTGCTTAAAGACCTGAAATCTGGCTCTTGTATCGTGAAATCCCACAATAGTCTCATGCAAAGTCTCTGCTGGAAATTCTGCCAGAAGCTTTTGGAAATTTCCAAAAGCCAGCCCGCTCTGATAAAAATCCTCTGTATGTTCTACCTGTTCATAGCAGACTGCGCCTTCTATAAACCGATATGCTCTCCAGTACTCTCCATTCGAATCGCAATAATAAGGCTTCCCATCTTTCGTCAGAATTACATTTAATGTTTCCCGCTTTGGGTCTCCGCCATTTTTCTCTATTATATTCTGTAAATATGTAGTTACATTCATGATATTTTCCATCAATTCGACAGGACGATTAAACACCGTCTTGTTCATACGCTGAAGGATCATCTTCTCCTCTTCAAAATGAAGCAGATAAGTATCATTGATATGTCCATTTCCATAGTTTTCTGCTGTTAACAGTTTGTCCGGAAACTGAAAGTCGGAAATGACTTCCTCCCATAACTGCTGGTTCATCTAGGCTTCCTCCCAAAGTTTCTCTGGATAAATTCCATTATCTTTCATACTGCGGATAGCTGCCACTACTACCGGCTTATCCTCTTTATAGGTTACACCATACCATTTATCAGCAGAGGAAAGTACCGCAACCGTTGCCTTTCCATCTGCAAGCAGTCCGCTTACAACTTCCGGTAGAAAATACTCACATTTCAATGGATTTTCCTTGATTCCCTTTTCCAGAAATGCCGGGAAATGATTCTGAAGTTCTTTTAATATACTTGCAGTAAATCCCCACATATTCATAGATACAAGAGTGTTTCCCGGAACAGTCGTCCAGGTTGCTCCCCCATCTTCTGTGTATGCAATACCATCTGCATGTTTCTCAATGCGTGTGCGCTCATGAATCGCAATCAGCTCTCCCGCTTCATTGGTCGTGCAGATTCCACGTGCCACATGTCCGTTATCTGTTACCGTATTTTCCAGACGATATCCGACCATTGTATAACGATACTTGTCATCATCTTCATGAGATGCAAGATAATCGTAAATTACCTGAAACGCCTTACGTCCATAGTAATCATCTGCATTGATAACCGCAAACGGTCCATCTACAATATCAATACAGCTAAGTACGGCGTGGCCTGTTCCCCAAGGTTTGACGCGTCCTTCCGGAACAGTAAATTCCTCCGGAATATTCTGCAAATCCTGGAATACATAAGCAACTTCCATATATTCTGCAATTCTGCTTCCGATTACTTCTTTAAAAATTTCTTCATTTTCCTTCTTTATAATGAAAACAACCTTTTCAAACCCTGCCTGCTTTGCGTCATAAAGAGAAAAATCAATAATCATATGTCCATATTCGTCAACCGGGTCAATCTGTTTCAAGCCCCCGTAACGGCTTCCCATACCTGCTGCCATAATTACTAATACTGGCTTTTTCATTATCTATTGCCTCCTGCTTTCTTTCCTAACCTTTAATACCACCGGTAACACCACCGATAATCTTCTCTGATAAGAAAAGATATAAAATAAATGTCGGCAGGAAAACAATTACTACTGCTGCAAACATTCCTGCCCAGTCACCAGTGTACTTCATAGAGTTTATCATACCATAAAGACCTACTGCAACTGGTTTTGTTTCATTTCGGCTGGCAATCAGCAAAGAAATGAAATATTCATTCCAAATATTGATGAAATTAAAAATACTTACTGTAACAAGTCCGGACTGAGCCATTGGGAACATAATCTTCCAGAACGTCTTCATCGGAGGACATCCATCAATGGCTGCCGCCTCTTCATAAGTTCTGGATATATTTGCAAAAAATGTAAGGAGGAAAACTGTGGTATACGGAATATTGATTCCAATATACAGTAAAACTAATATCACTTTATTGGAAATAACATCATTGAGCATTCCCGATGCAGAAATCAATCCGAATAACGGAAGGATGATCATAATAACCGGAAGCCCCATAGCTGATACAAAGCTTGTCTGAATCAGTTTATTTCCAATAAAAGTAAATCTTGCCAGCACATATGCTGCCGGAGCACAGATTAAAATCAGTGCAACACATGAAATAATTGAATACTCTAATGAGTTCATAAAAAATTCTGATACATTGGATGTAGTCCATGCTTTCACATAGTTTTCAATATGCAGCTCACCAGGGAAGTTTTTAAAAAATGAGCTGACCGCATTTCCAGCAAAAATATCCGGAGTGGTGGAAAAGCTTGCCGCAAGCACCCATCCCAGTAAAACAAAGGTAAAAATCACCCATAAAATAATTACCACATATCCAGGGAGCAACTTTGCTTCTTTTTTCCAGTTAAATGGTTTGCGTATTTCTTTTTCTTTTGCCATTTTTGCTCTCCTTTCTAAAATTCCAAATCATCATCTTTCAGTACTTTGTTACATACTGTAAAGACAATTACTACACAAATACTAAGAACAACACCGATTGCAGCCGCAAGACCTGCATTACGTTCTGTCACCGCATTTCCAGCACCGAACATCTGCGCATACATGTAAACCATAGGTGTAATGGTTGATGTCTCTGCAGTTACAGTTGAGAATAACTGCGACCATACGAAGAACCCTACACAAGTTACACTCCACATCGTGATATTGGTCTTAAACACGCCCTTTAACAACGGCAGCGTGATATGCTGGAACTGCTGGATTTTATTGGCCCCGTCAATAGTAGCGGCTTCATACAAGTCCGGACTGATGCGCTCAATTCCGCTGGTCCAGATTAACATATGATATCCAATCATACCAAAACAATACGCCAGAAGCAGTGCAGTGAATTTGTGGTCTCCATCTGTCCATGGAATTGCTGCCAATGAATCCAGATGAAGTGCCGTAAAGAAATTCTTCAGTAGACCAAACTGTGGATTATATACATACTGAAGCCACATAGTTGCCAGTGCAACTGCACTTACAATATTCGGCAGATAAATCACTGCACGGAAAAATTTCTTAAAACGGATTCCGCTCGTAATAATTGCCGCAAAGAGCAATGAAATTGTCATTACAATAATACCACCGAACAACCAGATTTTTGCGAGATTAGCCATAGATGTCCGGAACAGAGAAGTACTCATTAATTTCTGATAATTTTCAAGCCCGGCAAAAGACCATGTACTAATGCTGTCTGTAACACCTTCAATGTTAAAGAAACTCATCAAAAGTGTACGGCAGATAGGATATACGAAAATGGCCACAAAGAAAATCACTGCCGGGGCTAAAAATGTAATTATCATTGTCTTATTTTTTTTCATTTGAATCAACTACCCCCTTAACCCGAGAAAACGCGTCATCGACACGTTTCGAAAGATTTACATAACTTAAAATATGGCGACAGCCACCAAGTGGATGCCGCCACAAATACGAATCAATTGTCAATTTATTTTGCTGCGTCCTGCATTGCACTTACAAAGCCTTCTGCATCAAGTGTTCCTGCCATCAATTTGATGAAGTTTTCTTTAATTGCAGGAGTCATATCTGCATTAGACTCTACTCCTACAGCCCATGAGAAACGGTTTGTAGAAGCTTCAATAACTGGTTTTGCACATTTCACAAGTTCTGGCCATTCTGTGTTTGTTGTATCTGCCGGAATACCAATAGATTCTTCAGCAAGCTTCTGGTCATATTCACCCTTTGTGATATAAGTGATTAAATCAAAAGCTTCTTTTGATTTCTGAGAGTCTTTGTTAATTGCAAATACCTGAGCGCCGAAGTTATTGCTTTCTGTTCCAGTTGCCTGAGCACCTTCAATGTTTGTTTCACATTCGCCTAATTCAGGATATGCAAAACATCCCCATTTGAAATCTGGACCTGCTGTATCTTTTACTTCGTTTGGAAGCCATGAACCATTTAAGTACATAGCAACCTGTCCACCTGCAAGTTCCACGTTCTGTCCGTTTGGCCATACGTTTGTTCCAACGTTTTCTGAGAAATATCCTTTAGAAGCTAATTCTTCAATATCTTTTGCCATCTGAAGAACTGCCGGGTCATCCCAAAGACCTTCTGTTACGATTTTCTTAACGCCTTCTTCTCCAACGTATCTTCCAAGGTGATATCCGATTACACATGTAGCATAAGCGTCATCCATTGTCAATGGTGTAATACCAGCATCTTTTAATTTCTGGCATACATCAAGGAATTCATCCCATGTTTTAGGAGTTTCTTTAATTCCTGCCTGGTCAAATAAATCCTGGTTATAGAAGAATGCAAATACGTTTGGCTGATAAGGAATTGATTTTAATGTTCCACCGGCAACGTCGCGGCAAGCCTGAATCAGACCCTTATTTGCAGTTGCTTCATAATCATTTTCTTTTGCGAGGTCTTCAAGGTCCATAAGGTAACTTCCCCAAGTACCATTAACACGGTCGATATCCTCGTCAAACATATCAATATTTGTTCCGCTCTTCAGTGCAGATTCAAGACCTTCACGAATACCTGTACGTCCTTTAAACTGAACGTCTACTTCTACTCCGGTCTCTTTTGTGTAAGCATCAATTGCTTCCTGAATAGCCTGTCCCTGTGGTTCTGTTGCTTCCCACATTGACCAGTATACCAGCTTATCTGAGCTTCCGCTCTCACTGTTTGATTTGCTTCCGCCACATCCAACTGCTAAAGATGCAACCATGGCTGTGCAAAGAAGCACACTTAAGATTTTCTTTTTCATATCACATTTTCCTCCTTGATATTTCCTCTATAAAAATCCTATTATTATGTTACTACAAAAATGCACAAAAGTATTTGTACAATAAGTTCCATGATTTGTATTTTCGGTTATATTCTCTTGATTTTCCGCCTAAACTGGGTTAAAATATTATCAAAGTTGTACAAATCAATCCTTTTTATCGTCATTATTATGAAGGGAGTGTCCAAATATCTTATGAATTATACACCAACGTTACTGCACGATTCTATTCATATCGACAAATTATATACCATCCATTATTTTGAATATATGTGTGATTTCACTTTTGAGGGAGAACAACATGATTTCTGGGAATTTTTATACGTAGATAAAGGCGAAGTATTAGCAACCGCGGGCGCAAAAGAAATCCTTCTGAAAAAGGGAGATATTGTCTTTCACCAGCCAGACGAATTCCATTCAGTTAATGCCACTGGACATTCTGCTCCTAATTTAATCGTAGTCTCCTTTTCATCTTCAAGCCCTGCCATGCGTTTTTTTACCAAGCGGCTTCTCCAGCTTGATGATGTTGAGCAGAAGCTGCTTGCAGAGATTATCAAAGAAGCTCGCAGCTGCTTTTCCTGCAGGCTGGATGACCCCTATCTTACCCATATGGAAAAGAAATCGTCCGATGTATTTGGCAGTGAACAGATGATTCGTCTTCTGCTTGAACAGTTTCTCATCCATATTATCCGCCGGCAGTCCCGTCTTTCCGCATTAAAGAATACGCACCTGATTCACACAAAAAGCATAATATCGAATCAAAGTGCTGACGAATTGTATCAAAATGTGGTAGAATACTTAGAAGCGCATTTAGGTGAGAAACTTTCTTTAAATCAGATATGCCACGAGAACTCCGTAGGACGTTCCCATCTGCAAAAGCTTTTTCACCAGAAAAGCGGTTACAGTGTAATGGAATTTTTCTATAATCAGAAAATCGATACAGCAAAGGAATTACTACGAACGAATCAGTTAAATATTACACAAATCTCCGAACAGCTTGGATACACTTCTGTTCACTATTTTTCACGCCAGTTCAAAAAAATGACTGGCATGTCCCCTTCCGAGTATGCTTCTTCCATTAAGGCCATCTCTGAGGGTACTTTTATGTAATTTTTTATTTATGTAATTTTTCATTTTGAAAGGAGTCTGTCATGAATATTTACCACGCAAAGGATTATGCCGAACTCAGTCTGATTGCTGCAAATCTGATTTCCGCACAAATCATCCAGAAACCAGACAGCGTCTTAGGACTTGCTACCGGTTCTTCTCCGGTCGGCACTTATCAGAAGCTGGTCGAACGTCATAAGGAGGAGGGGCTTGACTTTTCTCAGATTCGCACTGTCAATTTGGATGAATACAAGGGGCTTTCCCGTGATAATGCGCAAAGTTATTACTATTTTATGCACACCAATCTTTTTGATTTTGTAAATATAAAAGAAGCTTACCTTCCAGACGGAACCAACCCGGACAGTCAGAAGGAATGTCAGAACTACGAAAATCTGATTCGCAGTCTTGGGGGAATTGATTTGCAGCTTCTTGGAATCGGGCATAACGGTCACATTGGATTTAACGAACCGGATTCCGTATTTGCATCCCGCACACATTGCGTTGACCTTCAGGAACGTACCATCGAAGCCAATAAGCGTTTCTTTGACTCTATTGACGAGGTTCCAAAACAGGCTTACACCATGGGAATCGGCACAATTATGAAAGCCAGAAAAATCATTCTCATCGCAAGCGGAGAAGACAAAGCAGAAATTATCAAAAAGGCTTTTCTCGGTCCGGTAACGCCTCAGATTCCTGCTTCTATCCTTCAGTTTCATCCAAATGTAACTCTGGTTGCAGATGACGCTGCACTTTCCCTTGTCACGGAAGGAGAATTCGCATGCTTATAAAAAATGCTTTTGTATTCGGAGAGGACAAGACTTTTTCAAAACGGAATATTGCATTTTCCGACGGTCTTTTTTCAGATACTGATTGTAACTGCAGTCAGGAGCAGTCATTCGATGCTTCCGGTCTGTACGCCATTCCCGGTTTAGTTGACATTCATTTTCACGGCTGTATGGGACATGATTTCTGTGACGGAACACCCGAAGCTATTCATCATCTTGCAACATATGAAGCTTCTGTAGGTGTCACAAGTATTTGTCCTGCAACTATGACCGTTTCCGAAGAAAATCTCACGCAGGTTATGCAGAGTGCTCGCACTTATAATGAAGCAGAACTGCCTTCTGAGGAAGCTGCCTTCGTCGGAATCAATATGGAAGGTCCTTTTATCAGTGAATCTAAGAAGGGAGCCCAGGCCAGCGAGCATATCCGCCGTTGTGATTCCGCATTCTTTGAAAAGCTGCAGCATACTTCCGGCGGTCTGATTAAACTGGTCGATATTGCACCGGAAGAAGACGGAGCACTTCCATTTATCCAGCAGCAAAAAGAAAATGTAACCATTTCCATTGCACATTCTGCTGCCACTTACGAAGAAGCAGACGCTGCTTTCCAGGCGGGCGTCCGTCATGTGACCCATTTATATAATGCCATGACACCATTTTCCCACCGCAATCCCGGAATTGTAGGAGCTGCTTTTGATAACAAACACGTAAATGTGGAATTAATCTGTGACGGAATCCATTTGCATCCTTCCACTGTCCGTGCCACATTTCAATTGTTTACCGATGAACGGATTATTCTGATCAGTGACAGTATGCGTGCCACCGGCCTTAAAGATGGAGAATACACTTTAGGCGGACAAAATGTTACCGTCCGCGGAAAACATGCAACCCTTACAGAAAACAGGGCCCTCGCCGGTTCTGTCACAAATCTCATGGACTGCATGATTACCGCAATCAAAGAAATGGACATTCCTCTGGAAAGTGCTGTTGCATGTGCTACGATGAATCCGGCAAAAGCAATTGGAATTTACGACCGTTGCGGAAGTATCTCCACCGGAAAATCCGCCGACCTTGTATTGTTGGATAAAAATTTAAACATAAAATATATCTTCCTGCGTGGAAAACAGATTCTTTAATAAAAAAGAATCCGCTGCCTCACAAAAAAGGGTATCGCCGAACCATTTACCCCGGTTCAGGATACCCTTTCGTTTTATTAAGCTTCACGCTATATTTTATTAGTTCACACGCATATCTAAATGTGTTGGGATTTCCGATTCCGGAATTCCTTTCTTTTTCGCATATTCAAACCAGATATCTCCGATTAATGTCTCGCCTTCGCGGACTAACGCATAATCCCGTTTAAACGCTTCCTCCAGAAACTCAAATTCATCTAACTTGATTGCAGCCTCGCATGCCTTTGCATATAAACTTTCTTCTGCTTTCAAATTCTCTGGCAAACTCTGATAGCATGCAAATACTTCTGCAAACTTTCCAGCTTTTAGCATATAGGTAAAATATTCTTTATAAAATGCCTGATCAATATCTGGCTGTTCATCCAGATGTGCCTCTTCCATATAAGCAAGTGCCTGTTCATTATTCCCTGCCTGCGCTGCCGCAAATGCCAGATTTCTCCAGAAAATCGGTGCATTTACAATAGACAGTCCTTCCTTCCAGTGTGCAATTCCTGCCTCATCCTGTCCGTCTTCATAGAAAAGAGAGCCAAGCAGTAAATGTGCCATGGCATCCTTCGAATTGTTTTCCAGACATTTTTCCAAATATGGCTGATACGCTTTATCAATCATAAACGCTGCGGGCAGTTCAGTTTCCTTCAATTCAGGTAATGTATGCTCACAGATTAATTCCATATACATCATCTGTTCTGCCCCAATTGTTTCTGCCGGGAATGAAAACTGTCTTGGGAACAACGGCTGATTCTCATTCATACGGCGAACCTGCTCCAACGCTCCCCATCCGCTTCCTGCGTACAAAATCTTTGTACACGGCAGATGATGCATTGCATGGAAACGCTTATCGAACTCCACAATCTCATCTGCAGAAAGAGCACTGTTGACTGCTGTTTTTACACACATACCAGCCAAATCATAGGCAATGTCCCCGGTATCCTCTGCATCCAGCGTAAGTCCGCCAAATGCCTGTGTAAACGAAATCACTTCTCCCGCTGGAAATACCGTTGTGTGAAGCTGGGTTGGTGCCAAACCAGCCTGTATCTCCACATAATCTCCCTTTCCAGGAACCGCAAGATAATCTTTCCACTGCTGGCCACCCCTATGTGTACCCCAACAGAACATTTTGCGGGTTCTGAGTGGTTGCGTAGAACGTTCAAAAAATGCGCTTCCATCCCGGTAAGTAATACTTTCCCATGGCGATACCAATTCCTTTCCATTCTGGAAGAAGTATTCACTGGAATAAGTGAAATTTTGGGGATAAGATGCATCTTTACCAGGAAGTATCGGAAGTTCCGGCATTATTCCATGGCCAAAGCAATGTTCTGAACCGGGATAAACTGACTTCGGCTCCAGATACATTACTTCTTTCGTGGAAGAAAATACTCTGCATCCGTCCTCTTCCCGCACCGCAATATTGGTCCACCAATACATGGACACATCTTCAGTTGTATCATTGATAATCGTCACATGGGCAAATAACTGCCGGCTGTCATCCGGAAGATGAAAATCTATCTGCCATAACAGTCCTTTCGTCCGCTCATATTCATACATTCTGAGGAATTCATATCCATCTTCATCGACCACTTTTGCAAAGAACACTTTGTCGCAAGTTGTAAAAGTATGTCCATACTGCGCCACATTCCATTCAATTCCACCAGAGAACCATGCATTTCGCACCGCCAGATTGGCCGGCTGCATAACCGGATTACGGAAAAGGAGTTCTCTGTTATTTTTCTTGTCATAGAATGACCAGAGTCTTCCACCATATTCAGGCAGAAACTCTGCTTTCAGAAATTCATTTTCCATAGTGACACATGCCATTTCCATAGAACCTTTGTCACGGCTGTATCTGTCCTGTATCCGGTATGGGAGTACACGGAATCCTGTATCTGTTCCAAACCCTTCCAGTTCCTCCGGTTTCAATGTTCCATTTCCAACCGGATGTGAGTCATGGCAGCGTGCCCGGAACATTGGAAGTGGATTTTCCCCTTCGAGAGGTGCTCCTTGTATATTTATAAAACCTGTTGTAATCTTCATCTTTTGTCCTCTTTTGTTTTTTATTTGTATGGTAACATCTTTTCAGCCATGTTTCAATCTTGTTTTTTATAATTGTAAATGCTATAATAACTATAAGATAGTAAAGTCAGAATTGTGAAACAAATAACGACTAGTATCATCGTCGGGGCAAATATTTTTTTATTACCCCCAATATCAGGAAAAATAGTTTTAAAATAAGGGGGTTAACATGCAAATCGGTAAATCATCAGAGAATTATTTAGAAACCATATTAATGCTCAGCAAACAATTACCTGTTGTCCGCTCCATTGATATTGCTTCAGAACTGAATTTTTCTAAGCCAAGCGTCAGTATCGCTATGAAGCATTTACGCGAAGATGGCTGTATCGAAATGAATCCTTCCGGCTTCATCACCCTTACACCTAAGGGAATGGAAATCGCTTCTACCATCTATGAACGGCATACTGTTCTTTCCAAATGGCTCATTTCTCTTGGAGTCGACCCGGAAGTAGCAACTGCAGATGCCTGTGAAATGGAACACCATATCAGCCCTGAAAGTTTTCAGGCAATGAAGGCATTTATTGAAAAGCACTCGAATGAATAAATGAAAGAATCCGTCATGTGCAATTCTTTCAAATCTGTTAGAAGCAAAAAAAGACTGGATTTCAGGACAACCCTGAATCCAGTCTTTCTTATTAATCTAATTAGTCCTGAACGTATGGCATTAAAGCGATATGTCTTGCTCTCTTGATTGCTACAGTAAGAGCTCTCTGATGTTTTGCACAGTTTCCTGTGATTCTTCTTGGAAGGATTTTTCCTCTTTCAGAAACATATTTCTTTAATTTTGCTACATCTTTGTAATCGATTTCGTTATTTTCTTTTCCACAGAATACACAAACTTTTTTTCTTCTGCGTCCGCCTCTTCTCTTCATTGGAGAATCTGGTCTATTTCCTTTTTCGAATGCCATGTCTGCACATCTCCTTTCGACAAAACTCTGCATTAATTAAATGGTAATTCTTCATCAATTCCATCTGGAATATTCATGAAGCCGTCACCTGCGTCAACGCTCGGTGCCGGTGCCGGGCTTGTCTGATAAGATTGTGCGCCGCTCGCATTCTTGCTTTCTGCAAATTCCTGCTCCTCAACAACAACTTCTGTTGTATATACCTTTACGCCATCCTTATTGGTATAGCTTCCGGTCTGGATACGGCCACATACTGTAATACGCATTCCCTGACGGAAATAGCGTTCTGTAAATTCTGCGCTCTTTCCAAACACAACACAGTTAATAAAATCTGCACTCTGTTCTCCATCGCGCTTAAATCTACGGTCTACAGCCAATGTATATCTTGCAATAGCGAGAGCATTCTCACCTTGTGAATATCTTACTTCAGGATCTCTTGTCAGACGTCCCATTAAAACTACTTTATTCATACGTTGCCTCTTTCTAAGCTTCCTGTTTCACGCATAAATATCTGATAACACCATCCATGATACGAATTCTCTGTTCGATTTCTGCTGGTGTTGTTGTTTCAGATTCGAAGTGGATGAAGTAGTAGAATCCTTCTTTCATTTTCTGGATTTCGTAAGCTAATTTCTTCTTACCCCACTCTTCAACTTCTGTTACGTTTCCACCAAAACGTGTTACAAGTGCCTGTACTTTTTCAATCACCTGTGCTCTGGCGTCGTCTTCGAGTTTTGCGCTGACAACAACTGCTAATTCATATTTGCTCATGTCCTGCACCTCCTTATGGTCTCTGGCTCCCGTGCCCTATGACGGGAACAAGGAATAAATAGTATATCACAATTTCATACTATATCATAGTCCATGTCCATTTGCAAGGATTTTCTTTTCCTCTATCCAAGTTTTTTTCTTATTTCTTTTGCGTTCTTTTCCACCATTTTTCTGGATACCATTACCTGATGAGAACACCCCATGCATTTCAGCCGGAAATCAGCTCCAACCCGCAGGATCTCCCATTCCTGACTTCCGCATGGATGCGGTTTCTTCATCTTAATGACATCGCCCACCTCAAAATTTCTCTCTGCATTATTTGCCATTTAATTTTCCTCTACCTTTACACCATGCACAACAAAACGGTCATCATTATCATCTTTCGTACAGGTGGAAAGTGTTACCACCTCTGCATCTGTACCGGGAGTTACACCTGTATCGTAATTGCTTATACTCTTTGTAATCTGAAGGAACAACTCAAAGCTGGCATCATTTTCAAACTGATAAGTATAGCTTTCCGATGTATCTTTTACAACACCCGCACTGTAAATCTGATACTTGATTTCTCTGCCGTCCGGTGTATAAATATAGAAATACGGATGGGAATCCCAAAATTCCTTATCTGCATAACTGTCCAGTTCATTGAACATAGTTCCATTATACATGTAATGTCCATAAATAATGGTATTCTTGTCATTAAAATCTACATTATTGTAGGCATTGACAAAAATCGTTCCTACTGTATTGTCATAACCTTTAAATGTTTTATATAAATACTCATCATTATCCTTTCCCTGTACAACCGGATAATTAATAATTTCCGGCGCTTCAAAATGAATCCATGCCACCACATCCGTGTTGATTTCCTTCAATGCCTCGAAATCAACATCTATCAGATGCCCCTGTTCTTTTCCATTATTCGTCACCGCCAGATTCACGATGTCCTCATATTCTGTTTCTCCCTTGTGATAACCGGAATAAATCTGAAACAGCTTAAATCCCGAAAAGCAGAATACACCCAGTGCAACAATTAATACAATTATAGAAATAACCCGTCCAACAGTCCACTTCTTTTTCTTTCTTCTCCCTCGTCTATAATGTTTCTTCTGATGTTCCATGAAATACAATGTCCTTTCCTTCTTTCTATCTACCTTAGTAAAAAAATGAAGTTCTGTCAAGCAATTATAATTTTATATTTTTTTATAAACTGTTAATTGATTCTTAAGCCAATCAGCGTACAATAATACTTATCATATCAATCGAAAGGAATGCTTTATTATGAAAGAAAAATTTTTGCGTTTTATGCAGGGACGCTATGGAATAGATACCTTTGGGCGTTTTCTTCTGGGCTCTGCACTAGTCAGTTATCTGATTTATATGTTCATTGGGAAAAGTATGCTCTACTTCATAGCACTTGTCCTTCTGTGTTATTCCTATTTTAGGATGTTTTCGAAAGATATCTACAAGCGTTCCGCAGAAAACCAGCACTTTTTGAAAAAAACTGCCGGAATCCGCCGTGCATGGGCTAACAGGAAATACCAGTTCCAGCAGATGCGGGCATTTCATATTTATAAATGTCCGACTTGCAAACAGAAAATCCGTATTCCGCGCGGAAAAGGCCGCATCGAAATCCGGTGTCCGAAATGTAACAGTACCTTCATCAAACATAGTTAATACGTATTGATTATAGTATTTTCCAATAAGATACAGTACATATAGAAAATTACGATTAGACATATATCTCATCCAATTTTACACTTATGATAGAAACATATTAATAAACTATAATAAGATAAGAAACTTTCTTTATCTCAGAAAGTGAAGGAGGAATTATCGTGATTGTAAACAGAATCTGCGGAATGTGTCAGGGCGGCTGTCAGGTAGATGTCACAGTCGAAGACGGCAAAATCGAGAAAGTCCAACCCGACCTTGCATCACCAAGAGGACGGCTCTGCGTCAGAGGTGCACTTGCACCAGAATTATTATACAGTAAGGAACGGCTGACCGTTCCATTAATACGTACTGGTGAAAGAGGCGAAGGCAAGTTCCGAAAAACAACCTGGGACGAAGCATTTACCTATGCAGCAACATTATTAAAAGAAACTGCTGACAAGCATGGTGGCCGTTCGCTTGCTTCTTTTCTCGGACGTGGCGTTTTAGGAATGCCGGTTGGCCGCATTTTATCAGGCGGACGCACCCCTTCCTTAATGGAACGCCTCGGTTCACCTAACAACTTTAGTGTTTCTTCTATCTGCAACATGGCTTCCAGCCTGGTAACTCCGGTTACAACTTCCGGACTTAACACCCGTGTAATGGTACAGGATATTGCAAATAGTGAGTATATCTTTGCCTGGGGCAAGAACTCTACCACCGATGACGGTCCACAGATGATGATTAAAAATATTAAAGCAGCTAAAGAACGTGGTGCAAAACTGGTCGTAATTGATCCACGTGAGACAGGAATTGGCGAACTTGCAGATTTGTGGATTCCGGTCATTCCTGGTTCTGACGGCGCACTCGCACTTGCCATGCTCAAGTTAATCATCGACAGCGAACGCTATGACAAGGAATTTGTCCGTGATTACACACGTGGTTTCGAAGAATTCAAGACTTATCTCGACTCACTTACACTGAAACAATTATCTTCCTGGTGTGGTGTATCGATTGATATGATTGAGCAGCTGACTGATATTTTCTGCTCCACAGAGAAAATTCCCCTTGTTTCCTATACCGGATTGGAATACCAGCTTAGCGGAATACAGAACAATCGCGCTATTTTCACACTCTGGGCAATCACAGGTAAATTAGACGTAAAAGGTGCTATTTATCTGAATTGTAAGAATGTTCCTACTTTCCAGTTACAGGAGCTCCCAACAGAAAACAAGCCCGTTGGAATCGACGATTTTCCAATGTTTTATAAATTCACAGGTACGGGGCAATTTTGCCGTTTTCCTAAAGCTGTACTTGAAGATGATCCATACCCAATACGTGCACTTGTTCTGGTTGGCGGCTCTCCAATGCTTACCTTCCCAGATACGAACCAATGGCGCGAGGTATATAAGAAGCTGGATTGTCTGATTGTCTCTGATCGCTATCCAACCGAGGACTCACGTTACGCAGATATTGTATTTCCATCTTGCACGCTCTATGAGACATATAAGCCAGTCATGGGCACAGACGGCAAGATTGAACTGCTTGATCCAGTTATCGAACCAGTCGGCGAATGTCGGGATGATGCGCTCATTTTAGCTGGTATCGCGAAGAAATTAGGAGTCGGCGATGACTATCCAGAAAATGTAGAAGAACTGAAAACATGGCTTTGCAGTTCGCTTCCTCCTTTTGCAGGTGATTTTGGCGGCGGCGGAAAGAATGCTGAACGTACCTATCAAAAATATAAAACCGGTGATTTGAGAGCGGACGGAAAACCTGGTTTCCCAACCCCTTCCGGAAAATTTGAAATCTGTTCTGTTTATCTCGAAGAAAATGGTTTTACGCCATACCCAGAATACCGGGATATGCGCTCTATTCCAGAATTGAATAAACCGGAATTTCCATTTACTATGACCACCGGTGCAAGAAGCATGCATCGCATGGGTGTATTTGGTGCTAACCTTCCTGGAGTTGCAAAAGTAGAACCATACCCATATATGGACCTTTCTCCTGAAGATTCTAAGGAACTGAATATCCAGGATGGCGACTGGGCAAGGGTAACCACTCCATTTGGAACAGGTGTTTTCAAGACAAGAGTCTCCGGTATCGCAAAGCATTGCATCCATATTCCTCATGGCGGTGGAAGTGAATATATGCCTGAAGCATGGTGTATAGGAAATGTAAACGAACTGACAAGTCTGGACTATAACGATCCTATCACTGGATTTGTTACCATGAAGTCTGTTCCTTGCCGCGTAGAAAAATCAGATCATCAAGAATAAATGACCATATAACGAAAAAAGGCCACGGCTTTTCATTCCCGAAAAGCCATGGTCTTTTTTCATTTATCCCCTAAGTCCCGCGATCACTCTGTTTGGATATATAAGCAGATCCAGTCCGTCTTCCATAGAGCGCACACACAAATCTGCTGCCCGGAGTGCCCGTCCGCACGCGCCTTCTTTATCCATAATCGCAATCGAAAGTGCTGCTTCCTTCAGCATCAGTTCATCATTTCTTCCATTACCAATTGCCACACAATGTCTGGCTCCCATGGATTTCACAATCTCTTTCTTATACTCCCTCGCACTTCCCGTTGGGAATGTATGCAAAATTACAGGAATATCCGCACACTGTTCTTTTGCATTTCCGTGTGTGTCAGCCGTCAGTACATAAATCCGCAGGTCTTCTGCCAGAACACGCAGACGTTCCTTCACGCTTTCCGGAACTACACCATCTATGGCAATCGTTCCATTAAAATCCAAAAATAAGGTATCTAAATTCAACGTCTTATACTCTGGAATTACAATCTTCATCCTTTTTCCTCTCAATGCTGTTTCTTCCTATTATAAAGAACAATATCGCTTCTGTCAAAATCTCTCTATCTATGCTATAATAAATTCAGTCGTACTAAAGAAGGGTTTTAAGATTATGAAAAGGGTAACTCATTATTATCTCATGGCATTTCGCACCAATACCGATGTCATGCAGGCAGAAGAATATCTAAGGGATAAGCTTTCTATTACAATCATGCCCGTTCCACGGGAAATTTCAGTTGGCTGTGGTCTCGCCATCCGTTTCATGGAACCGGATGAAAATCTGATTTGTAATTCATGCAAAGGACTTCCTATCTCTGGAATCCTTTATAAAATGCAGACAGACAAAGTAAACGGCAGACATCCGATTGAAGTGATAGCCGAATTCTAATTATACTGTAAGCTTAAGACAGAAACGCTTTTTATAAACCAGCAGTATAAAGAATCCCGCCAGACATAGACAATTCTACGTTTGGCGGGATTTCCATAATTTTTCCTGTTTTCTTTAAAATTACAGTGTGATTACCTGATCTACTCCTGCAGGTGCAAGCGCTGCGTATACATTAGGGAAGCAGCCGATTCCTGCCGGTGCGATTAATTTGTCTGCGATATCTCTCTGATAACAGCATCTGTCGCATGCCATTAAGAGCATACCTGTTTTTTCGCTTAATTTCTGAAGTCTTGTAGCGATATCTGATCCTTCAACAAGCATATATGCATTGTCAAAGAAGAACATCATTCCTGCGACTTCAACTCCGTGACGATCTTCTTCCAACTGAGGAATGATCATGTTTTCAAGGATTTCTCTTGCGTGTTCTGATTCAAATAAATAAGCTACCTTCATGGTATAATACCTTCCTGATAAATAAATAATTTATACTTCAAATGTAGCTTTTGCCTCGTTTACAGCAATATTAATATCTGCCTTAATTAAACTTTCCGGATCCAGCTCCATCTGAGTAACATATTGATCGAATTCAGCACTACTGCTGAAAAAGTTCATGACATTTCAGCAAGACCCTGCCCAGTTTGATAACTGTCCAAGTGGAAATGTGAGTGCATGGAGTGTTTTTGGGGCATAGTCTGCCACCTTTCCATCCACAATTTTTACAAAGACTGGTTCGCCAGATACCGCAGACACAGAGTGAACCTCTGTATCCTGATTCTGTCTGTCATTAAACTTCTTATGTACATTCTGTTGTCCCATATTCAATTTGCTTCTAAAATTCTTCTAAAATAAGTTAAAACGCATATCTCATAAACTAGACCGCAGTTGCCTGTTCCTCTTTTCCAGAATCTACTCCCTGGATGAACTCCATCAAGTCTTTATCTTCCTGTGTAAAGACGCCTCCGCTTAAGGCACCCTTCAGAATAGTGGTCAACTGGTCTACATATGCATGATACTGCGGGTTCGTACGGTCACGTGGTCTTGGAAGTTCAATCTTGACATCTGCAAGAATCTTTCCATGATCTCTGGACATTACGATGACCCTGTCACTTAAGTAAATGGATTCATCTACATCATGCGTAACCATCAGAGCGGTTGTCTTCTTCTGCTGAAGAATACTTTCCAGCTGCATCTGTAAAAGCTGACGCATCTGGAAATCCACTGCTCCCAAAGGTTCGTCCATTAAAAGCACCTGCGGATTACATGCTAGGGCACGTAGCAGGGCAACTCTCTGCTTCATACCACCGGAAATTTCATGAATATAATAATTCTCATAATCCGTAAGCTGGGCCATTTCCAGAAGCTCTTTCAACTTCTGTTTACGCTCTGCTTTTGGTACTTTCATTTTTTTCATTGGGTACTCTATATTCTCCCCGACTTTCAGCCATGGGAACAATGCATAGTTCTGGAACATAAACGAACGGTCCGGACCCGGTTTGCTGACCTCTTTTCCGTTTACTACAATCTTTCCGCCATTAGGCTTCTGGAATCCGGCAATAATGGTAAGTGTGGTTGTCTTTCCACATCCGGAAGGTCCTAAAAGGGATACAAATTCTCCCTCCTGCACATCAAAGGAGACATCTTTAAGCACCACATTTTCCGAATCGCCTTTTCTTCTTCCTTTGAAGGTCTTTGAAATTTCCTGTACAGATATTGACATATCTATTCCTCACTTTCTTCTAACGTCAAAAACTTAATCGGTTTGTCTGCAAGCCAGCTTTCATCTACTCCCAGCTTTTTCGCCAGATAAGCAGGCTTATTCAGCTTTTCTACCGCCTTGTTATAACTTTTTATAAAATCAGAAAATGCTTTTGTCTGCGCAAAGGACTTGTCCACCACAAGCACATAAGAAATATAGTCATTTTCTGACAAAGGCTTATAAGAATACATCGGCACCTCGGCCGCTTTTGTCAAATCCTGAATTGCCGCATCCACTTGTCCATCTTCCAGACTATAAAGAAGACCCTTCTGTGAAATATCCTGAAACTCTTCTATCTGCGGATAAGCCTTTGCCGCCAGTGATTTTTCATATTCCCTGCCCTGATTTACCCCCACAGTTCTGACATCTTCCCAGTTATCCTTATAACAGATAATTTCTCCGTTCATAATAATGGGGCCATAAATCATAACATTTTCATTTTGTTCAATCGTATGTTGGGCTATATGACTACAATAAAATGCGATATTAATTTCGCCCGAGCTCAGTGCCCACTGAGCAATATTATTTCAGCAGTCCTGAAAAGAGTCACCTTCAAGGTTTTCTCTTATGGTATAGCTCCCACTCAGTTCATCCACGGTTTCTTCCATCAGGATTCCGGAAATGTCATCTCCAGAGCCAATTCGAATCAGTGCATCCGCATTCCGTTTCTCTTCTTTCGGAAAAACCACACTAATCAAAAGTCCCGCCAAAACAAATGTCACCATAAATATTCCTATTTTCTTTGTAATACTCATGGATTTACGCTTTCTTCATTTTCTGTCTGATATATTTTATAAGAGCCACAATTGCATATGCGATTACGATAAAACTGCAAAGCCATCTGCCCCATTCCGGTATATCCAGTGTCATCTTGTTGACCTGTGAAATGGTACGTGATGTTCTGTCAAAATCCAGTACCGGTTTGAAGTTCGGCATTAATAATTTATTTGTAATATAGCCGGAAATGAATGCCATTATAGTAACCATGGAAAAATACATTGCACTCGCTCTCTTACCAATCATCTTTGCAATAGTAAGAAGCTCCGGCACATTCGTACCTGCGCCAGCCATCAGGTACATAATTGATATTCCTGGTGCAGCACCACTGGCAACCAGTGCTGCAATAAACGGAATATGCCCAACCGCTCAAACGTACATCAGGGATGCAACCACTGCGATTCCAAGTAAGGAAATCACGCCCGGCTGTCCCAGATAGTCCTGTATAAACGACTGCGGTATAATCGTAAACAAAAGTCCTGCAAGCAGCATTCCTGAAATGCTGTACTTGCTGACAGTTACAGCAAGCTCTGTAGCAGACCATCTGAGTCCGCTCTTAATCTTCTCCCAGAAAGTCATCTCTTCAAACTCTAACTGAATCATACCGCCCTCTTCTTCAGAGTCATCATCCGTCTCCAGCTTGACAGATACTTCTGAACCACCATATTTCTGATTCCTAAGTCCAATATGTAACTCGTTACCTGCAAAATGGTTGGCAATCACACCGATCAAAAAGGGTGCAACGAAACCAGTTATTACATATATAATCGTAATTTCTTTTCCAAGTAATCCCCATGACATCAAAACAGCCAATGGGTTAATCATCGGTGTACTGGTCATAAATGCCAGTGTAGGTCCTAAGTAGGCTCCACTGTAATACAAACTGATTCCAAGCGGAATCGTACCACAGCTGCAAATGGGAAGAAACATTCCTGAAATGGTGGTTCCAAGAATTCCCGTAATCCTCTTCGAGCCAAGTGCCGTCTTCTGCATATTTTCCGGTTTAATGAATTCATGCAGCAAGCCTGCAACAACAAAGCTGAATACCACCCACGTTGAGGAGCTTTCCAACATAGACCAGGCCGATTGAATGATACTTGACAAGAATGTGAGTAAATTCGTTGTCATAGCTTAAGTGCCTCCTCGAATGCCTGACGAACTGCCGGTTTGGTGAGCTTCGTCACAGCTTTCTTTTCATTTATTATTAGCATGCTTTTTGAAACCGCACCATATTTCTTAATATAGTCAAAATCCTGTCCGGCACGGTAAATCTTCACATGCACTCTTCCTTCATATTCTTTTTCCAAAACTTGAACCAAGTCTCCAAACACCTCGCATCATGCACATGCGCTAATATACTCAACACAAGGCTTTTCCACACATACCACCTCCATTTTATCCATTAATATTTATTAACCGGACTTCATTATAGCTTTCTTTCCATTTCCTTGCTGACTTTATGTGAAAAATTGATAATATAATTTTCTTTATTCTTTTCCATAATATTTCTATTTTATTTATTACAAATTTGTTATGATTTCACATGTGTTTTAGATTCACATTTTATAAAATCAGGGAGGTGACACATTGAGTGATAACAAGATGGCCGACCGTATGATAAATGCCACCAAGCAGAAAGACCGCCAGAACTGGCGCAAAATGGGCGGCAAGAATTATAATGTTGGCGCTATCGTTTCATTAATTTTAATCTGTGTTATATGGTACATTGCTGCACACATTGTAAACTCTCCATTTACATTTCCTTATTTTGAGAAGGTATTGTACGAGTTTTACTATAGTATTACAGATATGTATGTATTACGAAATCTTGCAATTACCATGCGTCGTGTATTGACCGGTTCGGTATACGCGTTCATCATTGGATTTCCAATAGGAATGATTATGGGATATTCTCCGAAGATGCTTCAGATTATGTCTCCATTTATTAACTCCTTAAGACAGGTTCCTATCATGGCATGGGTTCCACTTGCAATCGTGTGGTTTGGTATCGGTGACGGGCCAACCGTATTCTTAATTGCATTCAGTGGTATTTTTACCATTATTCTGAATACCGTAGCAGGTGTCCAGGACATCAGCAAAGATTTTTATAACGCTGCAAGGTCTATGGGAGCCGGCACATTAAGTATTATCAAGGATATTGTTGTTCCTGGTTCTCTTCCAGGTGTGCTTACCGGTGTTCGTCTGGCAATTGGTATGGGCTGGATGTCCGTAATATGAGCGGAGTTCATCGCGACAAGTGCCGGATTCGGTTACATAATGGTGGAAGCACAGGGCAGATTACAGACAGAGAAAGTTATTGCTTACATGATTTTAGCTGGAGTAATCGGTTTCCTTATTGATACAGTCATGGTTCTCGTTGAAAAAATTCTGCTCAGATGGAAAGCAGCATAAAACAATAGAACATGAAAAGATGGAATTACGGCATGTACACCAGGTTGCCGCCATCAAAAAAAGTTTCTGAAATTCGAAGATATATCTGAATTTCAGAAACTTTTTTGTTTTACAGTTTTTTTCCCGCACAATATTCCCTAAGACATTGCATCACACCTTTTGCCATAGGGGATAAGATTCTTTCCTTATTGTACATTAAATAGAATCTTCTCTTCGAACTGCAATTTTGAAAAGAAAATTCCAGCACCTTCTGCTTTTCTACTGACTCTCTCGCAGCTGTTTTACTGATAAAGGCAACTCCTGCACCTGCCTCCACTGCTCTTCTTACCATTTCGGAAGATTCAAACTGTGCGAATACATTTAACTTCCGAACGTTCAGCTTTAATTCCTGCTCCAGATTCTCCACTGCCATCTTCGTACCGCTTCCCAGTTCTCGGGTAATAAACCGTTCTTTTCTCAACTGTTCCACTGCAATACAACCATTCATATTCTGATATTTAGGCACATTCGGCGTGATAAGCACAATCTCATCCTCAAAAAGAACCTCCGAGTAAATCTTGTCACTTTCGCACTCCAGACCGCCAATTCCTATTTCCACATCGCAGTCCAGCAATTTCTGCAGGACATCCCCACTGTCACCTTCCGATACTCTGAAATTCACGTTTCCATTCTTCACTTTATGATAAACCAGAAACTGTGGAAACATATAATATGCCGGAACCGAGGAAAGTGCCAGCTTCACAACACCTCTTGTATCCTCCTCACATCGGTTTAATCGTCTTAACGCCTGATTCTCCGTTTCCATAAGCTGAATTGCATATGGATAAAATATTTTCCCTTCATCCGATAAAACAACATCCTTGGTAGAACGCACCAAAAGCTGCACTCCAAGCTCCGCCTCCAACTGTTTAATATGTGTGCTTATAGTCGGTTGCGATAAATATAAATACTTAGCCGCAAGGGAAAAACTCTTATAATTAACAACTCCAATAAAACTTCTGATGTACTCCAGTCTCATGTTTACTCTACTCTCTTCTAATCATAATGCAAAATGCTCAAAACTCTAGCAATTCTATTATAGGCGATACAAGCCATAACTTCTAATTGAAAATATTAATATAAGACTTTCTTTATTTCTTTTATCAATTTATAGGCTTTCAAAATAATATTGAACTTTTTATTAAAAAAGCAAATATTTTCCTTTTCATCTTTTCTTTTTCTTAACCGTTTGCTATCATGTACTTGCATTTATTAATAAATATTAATTTTTGTTTTAATTAATTATTCAAAATATGAGGAGGATGTATTTATGAAAAAAAGATTAGTCGCTGTACTTCTTGTTGCGGCAATGTCAATGTCTCTTCTCACTGCATGTCGTGACAGTGGAGAACGCACAGCAACAAAAGATGTTGCAGAAACCGGATATAGCGCCGAAGAGGCTGTAAAGGATTTTGAATTTGGAGAATTAAACGACACCGAAAAAAATTATACCGTCGAAATGGGCTATAATAACTGTGACCATATGGTTGCTTCAATCATCGGTGAAAAAGCCGGAATTTATGAAGCCTTAGGTTTAAAAGTTAATATCACAAAATCCGGTGAGACTTTAAAAGCTCTCACCAGTGGTTCGATGGATGTTGGTTATACAGGTGTTGAAGGTGCCATCCGCGCTGTAAATCAGGGTGCTCCATTCTTTATTGCAGCTGCAAACCACATGGGTGGTTCTATGTATCTTGTCGCAAGTAATGATATTAAAAACGCTCAGGATTTAGTAGGAAAGACAATTTCTATGACAGCGACTCCTGATATTGACCCTACATATCTTACATGGCAGGAAGAAATCGGATTTGATGCCGACCCTTCAAAATACAACATCGTAAGTATGGGACAGCAGGATGCTATGTTTGCATTAAAAGCTGGACAGATTGATGCCTTCAGATGTTGTGATCCATATGCTTCTATTGCTGAATTCGAAGGATTTGGACACATTCTTGCCGTTGACTGGGCTGCTGCTGATATTTCTGTTGATTCAGATTATGATGACTGGGGACTTTGCTGTATCTACGCTATGAACACAGAATTCTCTGAAAAGTGCCCTGAACTTGCAAGACGTTTAATCTATGCTCATCATTTAGCAATTAAATTTATGTATGAACATCCATACAATGCTGCTATGATGTTCGCTGACGGATTTGACGTAGATCCATATGTTGCTCTTCGTACAATCTATATGAAGACCGTTGCAGAAGGACGTACTATTACATGGAAATTTACAGATGGAAATGTTGATAGTTTCTTAAATTACTATACACAGTTTCCTCAGATTCCAGATGATGAAATTCCATTCATCGAAGACCGTACAAAACTGATTTCTTCTGATGTACTTGAATCCGCTAAGATTGAAGACTTCCAGACATATATCAAGAACACTGTAGATGAAATATTCCCTCTTGGAACAACATTCGAAGATTGGTATAATAAGGCAAAAGAAATCGATGGTATCTCAGATGAAGATGCAGTTGATATTTCAAAAACAGCTACACCTTACTTAAATGAAAATGTAAAAGGTACTGACAAAAAGTAATGCTGATAAAACTGATAAATAAATAAGCTATTACCGGGAACGCGTCTTTGACGCGTTCTTGGTATATATGCCATTAAAAGAACCTGCGATATATTACCGCAGGTTCTTTCACTTTCAAATTCTATCTTTTTTATTACTCCACTTCCATCACTCTTGGAAAATCCAGAATAAACATAGTTCCCTTTCCCACGTCTGTTTTTACCCGTATTGTACCGCCATGTTCTTCCGTCAATCGTGTTCTGATTCGAATAAATAAGCTACTTTCATGGTATCATACCTCCTGATAAATAAATAATTTATTCTTCAAATGTAGCCTTCGCCTCTCTCACAGCAACATTGATATCTGCCTTAATTAAACCTTCCGGATCCTGATGAAACGTAAATGCTGCTCCAATGGCATCACATAACTTCCAATTGAAAATATTAATATAAGACTCTCTTTATTTCTTTTACCAATTTATAGGTTTTCGAAATATTGTTGAACTTTTTTATTGAAAAAGCAAATATTTCACTTTTCATCTTTTCTTTTTCTTAACCGTTTGCTATCATGTACTTGCATTTATTAATAAATATTAATTTTTGTTTTAATTAATTATTCAAAATATGAGGAGGATGTATTTATGAAAAAAAGATTAGTCGCTGTACTTCTTGTTGCGGCAATGTCAATGTCTCTTCTCACTGCATGTCGTGACAGTGGAGAAAATAAGGCAACGGTTGACATCGAACAGACAGATTACGACCCAGAGGAAGAGGTAAAGAATTTCGAATTCGGAGAACTTTCAGATGAAGAAAAGAATTACACTGTTGAAATGGGTTATAACAACTGTGACCACATGGTAGCTGCTATCATCGGTGAAAAAGCAGGTATCTACAAAGCATTAGGACTGAATGTAAACGTTACCAAATCAGGTGAAACTGTAAAAGCTCTTGTCAGTGGTGCAATGGATGTAGGATATATCGGTGTTGGAGCTTCTGCTCTCTCTCAGAATCCTCCATACTTCATCGCTGCTGCTAACCATACTGGTGGTTCCCGTTACTTAGTAGTAAGCAACGATATTACAGAACCTTCCCAGATCGAGGGAAAAACAATTGCCATGACATCTACACCGGAAGGTAACGCTGAATGGCGTGCATGGGCAAGAGATTACAATGTATCCTTTAATGCAGCGGATTACAATATCGTTTCCATGGGACAGCAGGACGCTATGTTCGCATTAAAGGCCGGACAGATTGATGGTTTCGTATGCTGTGACCCATATGCTTCTATCGCTGAATTCGAAGGATTTGGACATATCATGTTCACAAGCTGGGGAATCAATATGCCGGAAGACGGAAGCCTTCCAGGGTCTGATGACTGGGCAAGATGTTGTGCATTGGCTATGAACAAAGACTTTGCCGAACAGCATCCGGAACTTGCAAGACGTCTTGTATATGCACATATGCTTTCTATCAAATACTTATACGAACATCCATACAATGCTTCTATGATGTTCGCTGATGGTTTTGATTGCGACCCATATGTAGGACTTCGTACCGTATATATGAAGACAGTCGCTGAAGGACGTACCATTACATGGCATTGGTCTCAGGCAAACTTACAGAATGATGAAGATTTCGATACACAGTTTACAAATCCTTCTATCACTGAAACAGATATCAGTTATGTAAGCATTTTCGAAGATTCTCTGAAGAGAGCAACCGAATTAGCTGATTCTGCAAAACTTGATGACTTTGATGAATACATCAAAGAAAAAGTGGACCCAATCTCTCCACTCGGAATCACTTTTGAAGACTGGTATGAACATGCTAAGACAATCGATGGTATCTCAGATGAAGATGCAGTTGATATTTCAAAGACAGCTACACCATACTTAAACGAAAATGTTGAAGGAACTGACAAGAAATAATACAAATAAAACTGATAAATAAGCACTTTCATATGCATAAAAGAAGCTTGCAACTTGTTGCAGGCTTCTTTTTCTGTTACTCCGGATAGCAAAAGTTCTGCTGAAACTTTTTATACACTTTCCTATTCCTTACACATCTCTCACTCTCGGGAAATCCAGAATAAACATGGTCCCTTTTCCCACTTCTGTTTTTACCCGAACCGTGCCGCCATGTTCTTCCGTCAATCGTTTTACTACTGTAAGACCAATTCCCGTTCCTTCCCCGGCCTGTTTGGTCGTAAAGAACGGTTGGAATACCTGTCTCTTAATCTCAGCTGGTATTCCGCTTCCGGTATCTTCTACTACAAGTCTTACTTTCCTATCATCATCTGTACTAAGTCCAAACTGGATACTTAAGGTTCCACCATCCTTCATGGCATGCATGGCATTGGTTGTCAGGTTAAGCAGAATCTGATTCAAAGCCCCCACCTGACCATGTATATGATACGTAGTTTTACAAATACTTTCTTTAAAGGATATATTTGCCGGCAGCAATTTACGGACCATATTTACGCTTTCCCGCACCGCATAAGTCGCATCGTAATCTGTCAGCACCTTTTCCGCTTTGCCCTGCCGACTGTAGCTCAAAAGCTGCTTTGCCAGCTCCTCACATCGCTTCGTAGCGCTCTTCAGCTCTGCTATCTCATCTGGCATTTCCCGGTAAACCACTTCGTTTTCTTCCAGCAAATCCGTATACAGCACAATCGGAGTCATCAAATTATTGAACTCATGTGCAATAGAACCGGTAAGCACGCTCATTGTCTTCGAATGATTATATTTCTGCATGAGACCTTCCTGTTTCTTCATCGTCTCATTCATAACCTTTTCATGCTGCAGTTCTTTCATTAGCAATTGTTCTTTCTTCCGATGCTCTGTAATCATATATGTAAAGACAATTACCCATACAAGAAAAGCAATCCCTATCAGAATCAGATAAAAAGAAATATTTTCAATGGGCTGCAATACCTTATCATAATCTTCTACAATATAAAGTACCAACTCTTCATTTCCAGCTTTTACCGTACTGAATGCAATTAATTTCCGCCTGCTCTGTGGAGTTCCTGCTTTCGTCTCATAAACCCACTCCACAGTGCATCCATTGGAAGCTGTGTGTGAAAGGGATAATTCTGCCTGATTGTAAGCACTCGGCATAACCACCTCATCACCCGCTTTTACAATGCAATATCCGTCATTTCCAAGCTGTAAATCCGCCAGTCCCTGTTCCTCCGTATACATTTCATCCAGATTCAGTTCTACCTGAACACAACCGGTAATCTTTCCCTGAACTGAAACTGCCTTTGTCATGTATAGTACATAGAACCCTTCTTCTGTCTGCTTTACCGGCCCAATCAGCACTTCTACCGGATTTTCAATTGCACTGTTTAATACATTTTTCTGCCATCGTTCCATGTTTTCTATCTCTTCGGATGAAACATAGGTACTTTTTTCCTTCAGCTTTATCATACCTTTTTCCACATCATCAAGACTGTCCATATCTCCTGACAATACTGCATAAAGCAAATCACGCTTAGCAAGAATCCCCGCCCCAAGGCTCTGCGCATTTACCTCTGCCATGCTTTTCAGGCTCTCCTGTTCATTTGCCACAATGGTTTTCTTTACACGTCCATAGCAGAACATAGCCGCTGCTACCAAGGCAATGATTCCTGCCACAGTAATCCCCATTTGTTTCCATAATACATTCTTTCTCTTCATAAATAACCTCTATAATATTTGACTTAAAAAACTACGCCCGATATAATAACAATGAACAAAACCGTGAAAGGAATGAAGCTTGTTATGTCCGATATTTCCGTACTCGTTGTTGATGACGAGACATCCGTATTAAAAGCAATTAGCACTGTATTAAAGCATGAACAGATTACTGTGACTTGTGCACAAAGCAGCAAAGAAGCTTTCGACTATTTAGATACGCAGTCTTTTGATATTATTTTACTCGATATTATGATGCCAGAGCAAGATGGTTTTTCATTTTTAAAAGAATTACGTGAACATCGGGTTCTGACACCCGTTATTTTACTAAGTGGGCGTGAAGAAGATGCCGCTCAAGTCGAGGGACTGGGACTTGGTGCAGATGATTATATGACAAAGCCGTTCAGCAAAACAGTACTCGTATCTAAAATTCGTGCCATCGTCAGACGCAGCCAACAATATTCTTCCACCGTTCCTGCTGCTCCACAGCCAATGCAGACAGAAGTACAATGTGGAAACTTTACCTTACACTTAGATACACAGACTGTATTTAAAAATGGAAATGAGATTTCTTTGTCTTCCAAAGAATTTTCCCTGCTTTGCTACTTTATCGAAAATAAAGAAAAACTTCTGAGCAAGCAGGAAATTTTTTCGAAAGTATGGAAGGGAGATGCACCAGATAATAACACTATTCTGGTTTATATCAAAAGACTTCGTGACAAAATTGAGGAAGACCCGTCAAATCCCAAGCATCTTACTACTGTCTGGGGAAAAGGTTATCAGTTTTTTCCATAGAGATTTTACAAAACACTCTTTCCTATATACAAAAACTGGGGATACATTAATGTATCTCCAGTTTTTGTAATTCCTGTAATTTTTGTCGTTCCAGTACACTCACATTCTTCGGTACTGCAATCTGTATTGTCACATATGCATCGCCATATACGGAAGAATCTTTCATCGATACAATACCTTTTTTCTTCAGGCGAATCTTACTTCCAGACTGTGTTCCCGCAGGAACTTTGCATTGTACATCTCCATACAAGGTATGGAATACAACATTACCGCCTAATACCGCAGTAGTATATGGAATATTCTCTGTTGTATAGACATCCATACCCTTTCTCTCATATCCAGGTTTCTCCGCAACATGAACCTTCAGCAGCAAATCACCTGCAGGAGCTTCGCCAGTTCCCGGATAGCCCTTACCTTTTAATCGTACACTCTGACCATCGGCAATGCCTGCCGGAATCTTCACCTCAAGAGAACGGGACTGTCCATTTTCAAAGGAAATACGCTTACTGCTTCCAAATGCCGCTTCTTCGAAAGTTACGTTAATATCTGCCGTCAAATCCCGGCCTTTTCTCTGGGATGAACCTGTACGCCTTCCAAAACCACCTTTGAAATCAGTTCGCGAACCACCATGAAACATATCGCCAAATATATCTCCAAAAATATCATCCATATTTCCATTTTCAAAATGAAATTCCTGATACTGACCGCCATTTCCAAAATCAAATCCTTGTGTATTCCATCCGCCAGTATGTTGTCCTTGTGTATATCCCTGACCCGCACCTTCTTCGAAAGCAGCAAATCCAAACTGGTCATAAAGTTTCTTCTTCTCCGCGTCGCTCAATACATTATAAGCTTCTGTAACTTCTTTAAAACGCTGTTCCGCTTCTTTATCATCCGGATTTGTATCAGGATGATACTTCTTCGCAAGCTTCCTGTAAGCCCGCTTAATTTCCTTTGCATCTGCGTTTTTTGAAACCCCAAGGACATCATAATAATCTCTCTTTGGCATAACCATCTACCTCCCTTCTATAGAGCAAATCTTCCTGATATTATTTCACAATCAATTTCTGGTAACGCTGAAAACGGGGCAGACTGCACTGCAGCCCATCCCCGTTTCCACCATTTTGGCTCAAATCATTTAACCTTCAATTGTGATATATTTCTTTTCTTCTACAGCAGGTTTCGCTTCTTTCTTCGGTACAAATACCTTCAGGATTCCATCCTCAAATTTTGCTTTGATATCCTCCTGCTCTACGGCATCTCCTACATAAAAGCTTCTGCTGCAATTTCCACAAAAACGTTCTCTGCGGATGTATTTGCCATTTTCATCCTTTTCATTATTTTCTGTATTCGTAGATGCACTGATGGTAAGTGTTCCGTCCTTAAGTTCTGCCTTTACATCTTCTTTCTTATATCCCGGAAGTTCGATGTGAAGCTCATATCCGGCATCATTCTCTTTCACATCTGTACTCATAACTGCTGCAGATGGAGTATTATATTTCACTACTCTTTTCGCTGGTCTTGCAAAATCATCAAACAAATCATCAAATAAATTTTCTCCTAAAATACTAGACATTAACATATATATTCCTCCATTCTTGAATCCGGCATCCACCGTTTACTTACATTGTTTTAGTTATAGTGTTCGAACATTTGAACAATTATTCGTTGATTTATTTTACAGCTCTTTTATTGTTCTATGTGTTCTACATATCCTATAACATATTTATAGCACTAAAAATAGCACTCGTCAAGTGCGAGTGCTAATAAAATTCTAAAAACTTTATAAATTGGTAAATACTATTTCCTGATTAGAACCTCTAATCCCAAGTCCCTATCAGCATTCCTGCAGGCCTTCGGCAAATAAATTTACCAGTGCACCATCTATCACACGATAAATACCATAACCTACTTTGCTTCCTTTCTGACCTTGTAAAATAAATTCCATTTCTGCTTCCTTATCAATATTCTGGAATTTAATCTTCTGATTTTCAATCGGCGCCGGAACCGGGTCTGAAAATGTATAATTCTCACTGTCTCCCGAATCAATTCCAACCACCATTCTGACATATCCGCCATTAATCAGCGTAGTTGTTTCACTGTATTCATCTGCCTCCTGAGTATTATAAATAACTACCAAATCATCAAGACCATCGTCCGTCAAATCTTCTTCGCAGGCCACAAGCACTGTTGCATCCGGATATATTGCTTTAAACGCCTGTAAAATCTTATTGTCATCCTCTACCTTTGGCGCATAATCCAATTCCCTTCCGACACGGGTTCCGTCATCAAAGAACTGAACCGTTCCTTCCTCTCTCTGGGAGTCCTTGTATACCTTCTCCAGATAGGTTCTGACTGAAAAGCCAATCAGGACCACTACTACAACCACCACTGCTTTAAACCATAATTTATGATAAAATTTTTCTCTCTGTTCCATATACATCCCCTTCAATTTCATCGGAGTCATATTTCTTACAATTCATTAATATTTGCTCAGATATCATACCATGTCAAACCTATCAGTACAATATCTATAAGATTTCATAATATTTATCCGTTCCTTTATTATACTTTTAAATCAAAGGAAAGAATTTTCCTAATAAACAAAAAAGAAAGCCCCGATGCAGTTCAGGACTTTCTTTAGAGGGAGGGTGTGATTGGTATGTATCAAAAATTAGTTAATGTCTTTATTTTACTGCTTCAAAAGCTGCATCCAGTGCTGCAATCAAATCCTCTGCCTTTTCAATTCCGATAGAAAGACGAATGGTATTTGGCTTAATGCCCTGTTCCAAAAGCTCTGCTTCTGTGCACTGGCTGTGTGTTGTTGTTGCTGGATGAATTACAAGTGATTTTACATCGGCTACATTTGCAAGCAATGAGAAGATTGCAAGATTATCGATAAATTTCTGTGCTGTCTTCGCATCTCCTTTGATTTCAAATGTGAAAATAGAGCCACCGCCATTTGGTAAATATTTCTTGTACAGTTCATGACTTGGTTCACTCGGAAGTGAAGGATGATGGACTGCTTCTACCTGTGGATGATTTGCCAGGTAATCTACAATTTTCAGTGCATTACTTACATGTCTTTCTACACGAAGGGAGAGTGTTTCCAATCCCTGAAGGAAGATAAATGCATGGAATGGAGAAAGTGTTGCTCCAGTGTCACGCAGAAGTACGGCACGAATGTAAGTAACAAATGCTGCAGGTCCGGCTGCTTCTGCAAAGGATACTCCATGGTAGCTTGGGTTTGGTTCAGAAATCCAAGGATATCTGCCAGATGCTTTCCAGTCAAATGTTCCACCATCAACAATCACGCCGCCGATTGCTGTACCATGTCCACCGATGAATTTTGTTGCAGAATGAACAACGATGTCTGCTCCGTATTCAATCGGACGAACCAGAAATGGTGTTGCGAAAGTAGAGTCAACTACAAGTGGAAGATTATGTTTGTGAGCTAATTTCGCAATTTCTTCCAAATCAACTAAGTTTGAATTTGGATTTCCAAGTGTCTCTACGAAAATTGCTTTTGTATTTTCCTGAATTGCTGCTTCAAATGCACCTTCTACTTCAGGGTCAACAAATGTTGTTGTTACTCCGCTTGTCTGTGGTAATGTATGAGCCAGCAGGTTGTAAGTTCCACCGTAAATTGTCTTAGATGCTACGATGTGTTCTCCTGCTTTTGCAAGTGCCTGGAATGTATAGCTGATTGCTGCTGCTCCTGATGCCGTTGCAAGTGCTGCTACGCCGCCTTCCAGTGAAGCAATACGCTGTTCGAAAATATCCTGTGTCGGGTTTGTAAGTCTTCCGTAAATATTACCAGCATCGCGAAGTCCAAATCTGTCAGCTGCATGCTGTGAATCGTGGAATACATAAGATGTTGTTGCGTAAATCGGAACTGCTCTTGCGTCTGTTACAGGGTCTGCCTGTTCCTGTCCAATATGTAACTGTCTTGTTTCAAATGCCCAATTTTTAGAATTTTTGATATCTGCCATTTTCATTTCCTCCATAATCTTTTTTATAAAAAATTTGTTTCTTTCTTTGTGATGAACTCATAGTAACATGCTAGGAATTAAATGTCCAATACATAGAAAAAATACCTAGTTATAAATTGAATTTATAACTAGGTTTCATTTTCATCATTTCCATACAAGTATTCTTTTAATTTGTCCACATACAATTCTCCCATAGAACTGAGAATCGCATTTTCCTTAGTAATATATCCAATTTCCATCACACTATTGGGATTCTGCTTATCATCCCGGAATGAAACCGCTATATACTCACTTCCATTAATTTCTTCGCAAATGATTCCTGAACAAAGGGTGTAACCATTCAGTCCCACCATAAGATTCAACATGGTAGCTCTGTCATTTGCCTTAATCACCTGTGGATATTCATTTGTTGAAAGAATCTCTTCCGCGAAATAAAACGAACTGTTGTCTCCCTGTTCAAAGGAAAGACAAGGATAGTCCTGCAGCTGTTCAAAACAAATCGATTCTTCTTTCGCAAGGGGATGATTCTTCCAGATATAGACATAAGCCTGACATTCAATCAATGAATGAAAACGAAGGTTCAGTGACCGTAACAGTCTGTCAATAAATTTTCTGTTGAAATCGCTCCGGTAAAGCACTCCGATTTCACTTTTCATGGTACTGACATCCTGAATCACTTCCGCTGTTTTTGTCTCACGGATGGCAAATTCATATTTTGACATGTCAAACGCTTTTGCCATATCTACAAATGCTTTCACTGCAAATGAATAATGCTGTGTCGATACACCAAACTTTCTCTTATATGTCCCGCCTTTTCCATAACGCTCCAGTACATTTTCATACTGTCCATAGATTTGCTTGGCATAAAGCAGAAATTCAATCCCATCATTGGTAAGTGTCACCCCTCGTCCACCTCTGTGTAAAAGTGTAACTCCAAGTTCTTTCTCCAGTTCTTTAATCGCACTGGTTAATGAGGGCTGCGAAACATATAATTGTTCCGCAGCCTTATTTAAGGATTTCGTTTCTGCAATGGTTATAAAATAATTTATCTGTGTTAATGTCATTGTCTGTTCCTTCTACTCTGTAAATAATGGTGTAGAATAATATCTGTCTCCAGTATCCGGCAATAAAGCAACAATCATTTTTCCTTTATTCTCAGGTCTCTTGGCAAGTTCGATTGCACCATGTAATGCTGCGCCTGCCGAAATACCTACCAGGATTCCTTCTTTCTTAGCCAGGAGTTTTGCGGTAGCAAATGCATCCTCTGCTTCTGCCTTAAATACTTCATCATAAATTTCTGTATTTAACACTGCTGGAACAAAGCCGGCGCCTATTCCCTGAATCTTATGAGAACCCGCTTTTCCTTCTGACAAAACCGGTGAACTGGCTGGCTCTAAAGCAACCACTTTCACATCTGGATTCTGTTCTTTTAAATATTCTCCAACTCCGGTAACTGTTCCACCAGTTCCTACACCTGCAATAAAAATATCTACCTTTCCATCTGTATCTTTCCAAATCTCAGGACCAGTCGTTTTCTTGTGGATAGCCGGATTTGCCGGATTTACAAACTGTCCTGCCAAAAAGCTTCCCGGAATCTCTTTTGCAAGTTCTTCTGCTTTTGCAATAGCACCTTTCATTCCTTTCGCGCCTTCTGTCAAAATCAGTTCTGCTCCATAGGCTTTCAAAATATTTCTACGTTCTACGCTCATAGTTTCTGGCATTGTCAGAATAATACGATATCCTTTTACTGCAGCAATTGCGGCCAGGCCTATTCCGGTATTTCCTGATGTTGGTTCAATAATTGTTGCGCCTTCCTTCAAGATTCCCTTTTCTTCCGCATCCTCAATCATTGCCTTTGCCACACGGTCTTTCACGCTTCCAGCCGGATTAAAATACTCAAGCTTTACCAAAACCTTCGCTTCAAGTCCTAATTCTTTCTCGATATTTGTCACTTCCATAAGAGGGGTATTCCCAATCAAATCTAAAGTACTTTTTACATATCCTGCCATAATTGTATACCTTCTTTCCTTACATCTTGTTCCCAGTTTCCATTTATTGGTCTGTTCCTGAACGATTAATTTTAATTTAGTATGCATATTAGCACTTTATTCCTAGTAAGTCAATAGGAATTATTTTTAATTTTAAAATTTATAATATAAATTTACAATATGATTCCCTTTATCAAATTCGTACAAAAAAATCCCTTAGAAAATAACTTTCTAAGGGATTTAAGTAAGGCGCCAACCAGATTTGAACTGGTGATAGAGGTGTTGCAGACCTTTGCCTTACCACTTGGCTATGGCGCCATATCGAATGCTTATTTAGAATAACAAAGATTTCCGGTTTCGTCAACCCCCAAAATGAAAAAATATTTCGAAAATTTGAATCAATTTGAAGTAGTCAGGATTATCATTAAAATTACCGGCAAAAAGACTTTCGAAAAATTTCATAATTTGACGTTATTGACAATGGCGTTACAGATAGTATAATTTGTAATATTGATGTCACGAGGCAGTCTTTTGACATTATGGTTGGACTTTTCTCCAACGTTATTATTACGAATAAAAGGTGTGAAAATTATGGAAAAAGATAAAGATTTTCTAGGGACAGAACCGATTGGAAAACTTCTGCTCCGGTTGGCAATCCCGACGCTGGCAGCGCAGCTTATTAACATGCTGTACAACGTGGTGGATCGAATTTACATCGGTCATATCCCGAAGGTAGG
>USGU01000015.1 GCA_900554415.1 uncultured Lachnospiraceae bacterium
ATCAGATTCATTAAAAAATGTCCGAAAAAGTGTCTTAATTTATGAGACCATTATACACTCTATATCAAAAAAACTGTTTAAAAATATAACATATAATGATCTGGAAGATTTTATCAAATTTTCAATACATAAGTTTTGCCTTACGAGAAAATCATATTCAAATCTTAGATTGTTAGTTAGAGGAATTTTTAAGTATGGGAAAAATAGAGGGTATACAGAACTTAGTATGACAGAATTTTTTGGAGATTTAGAACTGTCAAAAAATATTTTCCAAAAGAAAATTGTATATAAGCAGGATGAGGTATTCATGGAAGATGAGATACCGATTATTATTAGATATTTAAAAAATCATGTGGACATTTGGAATTTGGGACTTTTATTACAATTTCAAACGGGGATGCGTATTGGTGAAATAGCGGCACTTAAGCATGAAGATATTAAGGATAATTGTATATGTGTATCTCGTACAGAAGTGAAATACAAAAATGAGGATAATAAATGGACGGTAGGAATTCAGGACTTTGCAAAGACAATGGCAGGAAACAGGCAAATTTTTATTCCAGACAGTGCTGTATGGACATTGGAGCAGATTAAAGAATTAAATCCATATGGAGAGTATTTGTTTATGAATAAAGGAAAACGTATCAGAGAAAATACGTTCAATAAACGTCTGGCTAAAGTGTGTGAAGAACTGAAATTGAACCACCGAACTACGCATAAGATTCGAAAAACTTATGGAACTACCTTATTGGATAATAATGTTAATGACAGTTTTGTTTCAGAGCAGATGGGACATACAGATGTGGCGACAACACGAAAATTATATTATTACAGCAATAAGAGTGAGAAAACCAAAATTTCACAGATAAACAAGGCAATATCTTTTTAGAGGAAATAAGTGAATTTGATACCTTGGGTATAAAAAGGTATCAAATAAGATAGTGTATAAAAAGTAAAAAAATGCTTAAAATAAAGGGTTTCGCAGGGGTAAAACGAATTTTTATAAGTAATTCGATTCCCTCATCCCCTGGTGTGGAAAGCACTGGAAATGTTATGGTTATAATGTTTCCGGTGCTTTTGTTTGTGCGAAGCAATGAGCTAAAGTCCGTGTTTTGCAAAGTATACAAAAATAGTCGGATTTACTTGTTAAATCTGTTGATTTTCATGATTGTTGGTGCAGTTGTTGGTGTTTTCGTAGCAAATCCTGCCTGCAATCTGAAGGCATTTACAAGCTTTAACGTAGATGGACAGTATATGTTCCCGATTTTATTTGTAACGATTGCCTGCGGTGCGGTTTCCGGTTTCCATTCCCTGGTATCTTCCGGTACTGCTTCCAAGCAGATTAAAAGTGAAAAGAACATGCTTCCGGTATCTTTCGGAGCAATGTTAATGGAAAGTATGCTTGCAGTTATTGCGCTGATTGCAGTGGCATCATTTGCAACCGGAGAAGCAGCCGCACAGGAACTGACTACACAGCCGCAGATTTTTGCAGGAGCAATTGCAAACTTCTTATCCGTAGCCGGTCTGCCACATTCTCTGGTATTTACCTTGATTAACCTGGCGGTATCTGCATTCGCTTTGACTTCACTGGATTCCGTAGCCAGAGTCGGACGTCTGTCATTCCAGGAATTCTTCCTTGATGACGATGTAGACGAAGAACATATGAGTCCATTCTTAAAGGTAGTAACCAATAAGTATTTTGCAACTATCATTACATTGGTACTTGCTTATATGCTTACAAAAGTCGGTTATGCAGAAATCTGGCCATTGTTCGGTTCTGCAAACCAGTTGCTATCGGTACTGGCACTGGTAGCCTGCGCAGTATTCTTAAAGAAAACAAAACGTCATGGATGGATGCTCTGGGGACCAATGGTATTTATGATGGCAGTTACATTTACCGCACTTGGCATGACCATTGTAAAACTGAGCAAAGCTTTCATGACGACAGGCTTAACGCTTGGAAATACATTACAGCTTGTATTTGCAGTATTATTGTTGATTCTTGGTGTACTGGTAGCAATTCAGGGCGTGAAGAAATTACTTGAAAAATCAGATGATAAAGTGGTTGCTTAATAAATTGTTGCAGTTGATGTTGTGATTTGAGTGAAAAGGAAAATACAAATATTGCAATAATGCTTGTATACAATTTGTTTGAGGTCGCAATTTGCGACCTCAAATATGAGAAATATATCAACGAAACCATTTTACCGGAAAGCTTGCCAGAAATTGCACTGGTTTCAGGAATGCAGACAGATGTCTGTTTATAAAGATTACCAGTGAAGTTTCATAATCCATGTTTCCTACATAGCTAAGGCAAAGCGGCATAACAAATAAGAATATTTCGCCTATGATATTCTGTGTCGGTGTAATCAGAAGCTGTGCAATGATTCCACCTGTCAGTCCCAAAAGCATACCTATCATCAATCTGAGAAACATGGATATTATCATATAAGACAAAATGCTTCCGCCATATGGAATCTGTTCAAACGCAGGAATGGAATGAACTGAATAGTTTGTGCCATTTATTCCATAGGCATAAAAATATTTAATATACGTGATACCCCATACGATCATCGTGCTTACTGCACCTGACAGCAGAGCAAGTTTATATTTTGCTCGATGTATATTCTTGCTGTTTGGTGTTGTTCGAAACAGATTTATCAGTCCTTTTTTACTGTCAAAATAGAATAAATTACTGACAGAAAGCATAATGGCAATGATAATATAAAGGGTGTTCTGAATTTCAGTCTGCGGATCAAAGAAAAACGGATGCAAAACCCTGAGATTTACAAAGCCTTTCTTTTCGGCTGTAATGCCCTGTAAATACTTTGCCTGTTCGTATACTTTTTCCAGTCCTTCCGCTTCTTCTGCTCCTTCTGTACTAGTTGTTTCTATTAACTTTTCTATGGATGCTATCTTGTTTTCCGTATAATCTCCTTCATATTCTGTGAGATATTTTTCATAATAGTATTCTTTTACACCTATGTGTTCTTTTCCAGTATGAATCGTCATAACAGAAGTAACGATTAAAACTACATAGACACACCATACTTTCTGACATACCACAACTTTATGAAATTCATAGGAAAAGAGATGTTTCCATAACCGTTTCTTTTTTCGTGCCGGCAATATTATTTTCCATGCAAAATATTCTCTTTCTCCAACCAGAGCAGTACCAAGAAGAAGGACAAGTCCAGTAATCAGGATAAATAAAATGGCTGCCTGTAAAAGTCCTACTGGATATTGAAAAATATTCAGATTCTGATAATTTCCAATTATCTGTTTTACATCCAGAAGTCCTATAGGATTTAAGTAACGGAATAATTTTACCATAGGATTATCCGGTAAGAAAAACCATAGTCCAAAGCTGACTGCCAAAACGATTCCGCTCAACACCCATGATATTCCCTGACCTCCAAACCATGCTGTCAAAAACTGGATTATAAGTACCGTAAAAATAAGAGCCGCTAATTTCCAAATCAGAAATAGCAGAAGATAAGTTCCTACTGTGCATGGAAATGACATATTGCGGAACATTGGCATTCCTTGTACATAATTGGATATTTTTCCAAATCCAACAGAAAATCCGGTTAGCAGAATATTGCTTCCATAAAGAATCATTCCTGTCAGCAGTACAGAACAGATAACTGCCTGTATTCTTGCAAGTCGAATCTGCATTTTTCCTTTCGGTGTTGTGCGAATCAAATCGGTCATACCACTTTTGAAGTCCTTCCCGCATCCTTGAAAACAAAACAGACAGACAATCAGAAGCATAAAAACATCCGATAGATAAAAACTGTGTAATGCCTCCATACTGGAATCAATCATAGGTTCTATGGAAATACCTTCCACACGGGCAAAATCATTTACTGTCTTTTCTATATTCCGCTTGGCATATCCGCCCTCTTTATTGAAGATAGATATGCCATTCATCACGGAAGCACGCTCTTTCAGACCTTCTATAAATTCGTAATATTCCTGTTCATAATTACTTTGCGAAAACTCTGTTAATGCTTCTTGATGATAAGAAATATAGGGAATCAGATATACATAGTAAATACAAAAATTTAGTATCAGAAATGCAGACAAAATCAGCCAGACCTTTCCTGACATCATTTTTTTCCATTCATATCTTACCAATTTCACGCTATCACCTACTTTCGGAAAATATATGCAAATATACTTCCTGCAAATTTGGATACACGCTTTGTACCTGAATACTGTTTTCTATGATTTGATTTACTTTTGTTTCCTGTCCAATGAAACGTACACGTATCGTTCCACCCGGAACTTCCTGAAGATTGGTAATAACAAACTGTTTTTCCATTTCTTCATACTGGGATGGAGAAATATTGCATTTCCACACTTGTCCATTTAAAGCTCCGCATAGTTCTTCCGGTGTGCCTTTTCCGGCAATGACGCCATTTCCAAGCAGAATGATTTCTTTTGCAATGGATTCCACATCCGAAACTACGTGTGTTGCAATCAGCACAATTTTATTTTCCGCAATCTTGCTGATAAAGTTGCGGATACGGATTCGTTCTTTCGGGTCAAGTCCTGCTGTGGGTTCATCTAAAATTACAATTTCAGGATTACCAAGAAGTGCCTGCCCAATCAGAATTCTCTGCCTCATTCCACCGGAAAATCCGCCTAGCTTTCTGTCTTTTACTTCTGTCAGACTTACCACTTCTAAAATAGAATTTATCTGTTTTGGAATGTTTTTTTTATCTACATCTTTTAAAATTGCCATGTATTCTAAAAACTGTTTTGCAGTAAAAGAGTCATAGATACCCTGGCTCTGTGGTACATAACCAAGGAGTCTTTTATAATTTTTTTCACTCTTTTTTATGTTCTTTCCGTCATAGCAGATTTCTCCATCAGACGCTGAAAGATTTCCAGTAATAATCTGGATTAAAGTAGATTTGCCTGCCCCGTTAGGTCCAAGAAGTCCATACACACCTGCATTTAATTCCATGGAAACACCTTTCAAAGCCTGTACTTTTCCATAATTTTTATGAATGTTCTTTATTTCAAGCTGCATGTATTCCTCCGGTATAAGCTATTGAACAACTTTTTCATGATTTTCAATACTATATAACAAATTTAAGCCTGTTCCATTTTTTAATTTATCTTTCTCCACATAATAACAAGTATTCATTTTTCCATCCCTTACATAGAAAAACAAGTATCTATCATTTCCAGAATAAAATTCTGTTAAATATGCAATATTTTGCTTTCCGTAAGCGATTTCACCTACAAACTCTCCATCATAGGTATATACGTGAATTTTTCGTTCTTCCATAGGAACCATATTTCCACCATAATCAATATCCTGAAAATAGAGATATTTATCATCTGCAAAATAGAAAGTGACGTTTTTTTCTAATATTGGAAATTCTTCTTTGGTTAACTTTCGTTTTATGTTTCCGTTCATGTCACACTCAAAGTATTCGTTTTCCCATGTCATATCTTCAGTGTTATTAAAAATATTGTTTCCACAAAACAAAGCATCTTTTCCCATTTTAAAGAAATCATATTTGTATTTTTCTATGTTTCCTGAGTTTAAGTCAATTTTACATATGAAACTATCAAATGAATCACCAAAAACTTTAAAATATAAATTCCCATGATAACATTTCATATAATTAATTCCCGCTTCAGGATACTCAGTTGTTTCAAATATAATTTCAGTATCATTTGGATTTTTTAAATCGAATTTAACAATAGAAGCAACTGACGACTCATTCATGTTTGCACTGTCATCACTATATTTTTCTTCATAAAGATAAGCTTTTCCTTGATGAATAATCATGGTACTCATATAATTTTTACTAGAATAAACGACCTTTTGATTACTTCCATCTATATCCAATTCATAAACAGATGTCTGATATTTATCCGGATTGGGTAACGAATAGGCAAGTACATATACTTTATCATTGTAATACCGGACTGAATTAGCTCCACCCAAAAAAGCGTCACAATTTACTTTGTTTTCCGATGTTTCTTTGTTATGCAAACATTCTGCTTTATTGCATACAAAAACTGGCTGATCCAGATTTTCATCAGCAAACATCAGGTAATTATTCATAAGAAAGTAATATCCGTCTGGGGAGTCATAAATCTTATTTCCCAATATTCCTGTAAAACCTACCTCACAATCATAATATTCCGTATCTACTTGCTTTTCAGAAGAAATATTAGTATTGTTACAAGCAGACAAAATAAAACCAACAACCACTAAAACGGTCAATAATATTGATTTTTTCATAATAATCCTCCGTTGTTACAATAAGGGAATGTGATTTTACTTTGTTTAATCCATTCCCTTATCATGATATTTTATTTTCCAAAAGTTATCTCATTAATCTAAGAAATTTTTGAAAATTATACTTTAGAGATAATCGTGCCAAAATCTATCTGCTCCTTGATAATAAACACCAGCTTCGTGATAGCTTGTTATAGTATTAATATATGCCCCTGAGTTTAATGTACAGGTTGCTTGAGCGGCTACTTTTCCATTTCCCGTTACAGTTTTTGAAGTGTCTTCTCCGGCTGAACGATAAAAGGCTGTAATTCTAGCTTTTACATAATCGGTTCCAGAAGTTGATGTTAATGCTCTTGCTGAAATATCACTTAACCTAGTTTTGCTATATGTAACGGTTCTTCCTGCAAAAGTAGCACTAGCTGCGTTTGGGAATCACTCCCCTTTCTTTTGTACACCATTTCTTTATATTCTAATAAAATTATATCTATAAAAACTAGGTTTGCAAAGCAATTGTTGTGTTACAATAGGTAACAAAACAGTGATGTCGAACCTTATCTCCACTCTGTAACAAGTTTGCTTCTGCTAATATTTCTATCTTTACAAGAAATGGTCGCCGACAGATGAAATAGTTATTTAGCTGATAAAACAAAATCATAATAAAACATCAATTTAGATATAGACATTTTTTCTAATTCAATATTGTCTAAATTTTTTTCTAAATCAGAATAGTATAGTATATACATTTTAATTATCTCCACATTTTTATTTTTTACTTCAACTATCAAATTATCTTGATACCAGTCAATAAAAGTTTTAGTATATGCAAATTTATGAAAAGGCTTACATAAAAACCATAATTCTTTTAAAGTACAGTCCATTAATTGACACTCATATCTCAAGAGTTCCATATTATGCTGCACATCTTCTTCGTTTTCTTCTGATAAAGAAATTTCTATCTGTTTTAAATATTGCATAATATTATTTTCTATATCACAAGAACGTATAATTAATATACTTTTTCTATTGAACGATGTATATATATATATACCGTTAACAAATAGGACTATTGTCAATATGATTAATAAAAAAAATATTATTTTTTTTAAACTTTTTTCTTTATTTTTCATAAAAGTGGTCTAATTAAAGATAATGATTGCAAGTGCACTGATATCCTGTTGTATATGAGTAACCATCACTCTTTATATATTTTACTTCACCAGCAATATTAATAAAATGTCCTTTCTTATTTAATTTATTGCTTCCGGAATTTACAGAAATTCCTTGTATAACTTTATGACCATATGAGAGGTATTGCTGTTCATATTCGGAATGAAAATACTGTGTATAATTAGTACTTTGATTTTCGTATGGTTGTAAATGCTCAAATAATGAAACAAAAGTATCTCCAGGGGCATAAAGAGCAATCGCTGCTTTCAGAACATCAACTCCGGATACCGACACTTGATTAACTGAACGAGATATAAAAAACGCATCATTTGTAAGATTATATATACCTAACTCAAAATTTGTTAAATCTAAACCAAAGTTGTAGTACAGAACAGACAATTTATCTGTTATTGTGTTATACCTTACAACCATACCATCTACATATTTCACTTCAAGCCTTAATTGCTGTATATTCGCGATATCACCTGCACCACTTGTCCATCCTGGGTCGCTGACAATGTCAAAAAAAGCAAATTGCGCAAGATATTCATCAAGGCCATTTTGGGTACTATAAACGGATGCACCGTATTTCATAGTCGGAGAATTATCATGATGCCATCCGCTAGTCTTAAATAAAGAAGCATTTATGTTTTTGTAATTACTAAGAGTTATACTTCCATTTTTATTTAGTGCTGTTATGAGATTAGTCCATCCTGATAAAGTAGAATAGTTCGACGGAGAGACGTTTCTGTCAATACCATCAATACTTATAACGGGAGTATTGGAAGAAGTATCTTCAGAATACAAACCAATCACATTTGAAGAGACATTATATAATTTTATAATTTTTTCATCAAGTTCTGCTCCTGTAAATGGATTTGTTATCTGTTTGTATAGAGAGTCAAAATCTTGATAATTAACCGGAATAGAAAAAGCTATTAATTGATTGTTTTCAAACAACTGTAATATAAATCTTATTTCGGACAGATTTTTATCGAATTTTAGCTGAACAAAGTGAATATTCTCTGAATCAGTTGCTTCCCCTAAAATAAGTGTATTAGGGTCTGCTGAATTTTCTGTAGACTCATTTTTATACAATTCGATAGTGGAGTCAAAAAGAATGGAATTTGAATTGTAATTTAAAGTTGCTTCTAATTGATATTTTCCATCAGTGTACAAAAGGTTAAAAATATTCAGTTGAATATTTTCCATAATTTCTGAACTGAATAAATCATCTAATGTACTTCCAGTTTGTCCATATATGTTTTTTCTACAAGAAAAGAGAGAGACAGCATCAACTGATGGTTCTCCATTAGATGGCAACGCATCATCATTTGATGACGCAAATACTGACATATTCATACATGATAATAAAATTAAAATTAAACAGAAACTAATAATTGATTTTTTCTTTCTTCCATTTACATTTACCATAAATTTCTCCTTATGCTTGTTTGTATTGTTTGTAGTTACATTTTTGAATTATAAAGTTCTCACCTCGTCTTAATAAATTTTTATATCTTTGTAATACAACTATATTTGAAAACAGTGTATTTGCAAAGCAACTACTACTTTACGACAAGTAACAAAGCGTTGACATTGATAGCTGTTGATGTTATACAGCAGTTTTTTCTATCGGATTAGCTAAAACAACCGAAATTGAATTATGACTGAATTATGGAATAATAGATTTTGACAGTTCGGTAAAATGACGGTATAATAAACGTAAAATATGCAGAGGTGAAAGATTTTGAACTTGGGGAAAAACTTGAAAGAGTCTAGAGAAAAAGCTGGGTATTCGCAAAGCGATGTAGCGGAAAAATTAAATATTTCGAGACAATCTGTTTCCAGATGGGAAAATGGGTGGTCTTCTCCTGATATTGATAACTTGACTGCTTTAAGTCAAATGTATAAAATACCGATAGATGATTTATTAGAAAATACCCAAACTAAAGATGCACAGACAAAATTAGAAAATGAAACCACTAACAATATATTAGGGAAAATAGAGCAATTTTTTATAGTTGCGGTAGCTTTGCTTTCTTGTACTGTGCCAGTTGCAGGATTAATTTTGAACATCGCATTATGTGTCTATTGCTTTGTAAAAAAGATAAAGCTTAATCCAATTTGTTGGATTATCATGCTGTATTGCATAATTATCAATATTTCAAATTTATATACTGTGTTGAGCATAGAAATTCCAAGTTGGGGACGAGGGAATATAGAAAAAATAAGTCAAATATAAGGATGCACTTTATAAGTGCATCCTTATCATATCTTATATTTTGCTTACGCTTAGAGTGTTTTTATTAATAATCGCTCGCACACCGGTATTAGCTCTATAGGAAATGGAATAATATGATAAATAATATGAAGCTTGTGTACTACTCTCTTTTTTTAAATAAGAAGAATTTATCTGTCCACTTGTAAGAGTATAATACGGAGAATATGCTGATGTTATTTGATTAGACGTAATGTTAACAAAAAAACCTGCTTTCCAACGTAGAGGGACTTCGTAATCAATTTTATACGCTCCATTGCTTACTCGCGTTTTTTCACGTATTTCTGTAATAGTTACATATATTATGGTGCCATCATCGTCTTGTACCGTAAATTCCTGAGTTCCGCCTTTTAGTAAGTCATATTCAGCTTGAGCATTCGTTGTTTCATCGGCAGCCATAACGTGAACCGGGAAAGTCGCTACTAAAACAAAAGCCAAGAAAAAAATAGAGAAAAAAAGTTTTTGGGTTGCATTTTTACATTTCAGAATCATATTTGATACCTCCTAGTTTTTATGCCAATATATCAGAAAATCAGAATAAGAAAAAGCAATCAAATGGTTACATGGTGTCAAATTTGTTTTACTTTGCAAAAAAAGGCTTACTATTATGAATTTTTTGTTCTCCATCAACCCCTTAAAAAGGGATGAGTTGACAAAAGAAAACATTTCGTTTACTCAGAGTGAAATGATAATTATGAAAAAATCCAATATTGTGTTACCGGATGCAATAACATTATAAAAAATAAAAAAACCTCTTTTCTTTTTTCCAAGAATAGGGTATTATAGTTTTGCAGCACAAAATATAGTGACGAAACAAAATAGTTTATCTACATTTTGTATTTACAGAAATGAGGAGAAAAATATGGATCAGACGGTAAAAACAAGGGTAATTAAGAGAAATGGAGAAGAAGTCAATTTCGACCTCACCAAAATTGTAAATGCAATTACAAAGGCAAATGAAGGAACGGATCACATTCATCAGATGAATGCATATCAGATTCGGGCGATTGCGGATACGATTGCGCAGAAGGCAAACGAGTCTACGCATGCGGTTCACGTAGAGGATATTCAGGACATGGTGGAAACCGGTATTATGGAGATGCGTGGATACGAGGTTGCACAGAGATATGTTCGTTATCGCTACAAGAGAGAACTGAAGAGAAAATCAAATACGACAGATAATGGAATCCTCTCTCTTCTCGAGCATATCAATGAAGAAGTAAAACAGGAAAATTCGAACAAGAATCCGATTATTAATTCCACCCAGCGGGATTATATGGCGGGGGAAGTAAGCAAGGATCTGACACGCCGTGTATTGCTTCCGGAAGAAATTGTACATGCACATGAAGAAGGAATTATTCATTTCCACGACATGGATTATTATGCACAGAAGGAACACAACTGTGATTTGATTAATTTGGAAGATATGCTTCAGAATGGTACGGTAATCAGTGAGACAATGATTGAGAAACCAAAGAGCTTCTTTACCGCATGTAATGTGACAACGCAGATCGTGGCACAGGTGGCCAGTAACCAGTATGGAGGACAGTCTTTTACTTTGTCACATCTGGTTCCGTTTGTAGATGTGAGCCGTAAAAAGATATATAATAATGTTATAGCAGAACGTAAGGAAGTAGGCGACAGTCTGGATGAAGATATTATTTCTAAAATTACAGAGAAGAGACTTCGTGAAGAAATCCGCAGTGGTATCCAGACAATTCAGTATCAGCTGATCACTTTGATGACCTGTAATGGACAGGCACCGTTTGTCACGGTATTTATGTATTTGGATGAGGTACCTGAGGGACAGGCCAGAGATGATTTGGCTATGATTATTGAAGAAGTGCTCATTCAGCGCATGAAGGGTGTAAAGAATGAAAAAGGTGTCTGGATTACACCGGCATTCCCGAAACTGATTTATGCATTGGATGAGGATAATATTACAGAGGATTCCAAGTATTGGTATCTGACAGAACTGGCTGCGAAGTGTACTGCAAAACGTATGGTACCGGATTATATTTCTGCAAAGGTAATGAGAGAACTGAAGTCAGGGGATGTTTATACTTGTATGGGATGCCGTTCGTTCCTGACCGTGGAGGATTCCCAGAGAAATCCTGATGGAAGTCACAAATATTACGGCAGATTTAATCAGGGCGTGGTAACCATCAATCTGGTGGATGTAGCCTGTTCCTCTAACGGGGATATGGACCGGTTCTGGGAGATTTTGGATGCAAGATTGGAGCTGTGCCACAGAGCACTCCGATGCCGTCATGAACGTCTTTTGGGCACAGTGTCTGATGTAGCACCAATTCTTTGGCAACATGGTGCGTTGGCACGTCTGAAAAAAGGAGAAACAATCGACAAGCTGTTATACAACGGTTATTCGACTATTTCGCTTGGATATGTGGGACTTTATGAGATGTGCATGAGAATGCTTGGAAAATCGCATACAGACCCGGATGCAAAGCCATTTGCACTGGCCGTTATGCAGCGTTTGAATGATAAGTGTGCGGAATGGAAGAAAGCGGAAAATATCAGTTATTCGGTTTATGGAACACCGATGGAATCTACTACGTACCGTTTTGCAAAGTGTTTACAAAAGCGTTTCGGTGTAATTCCGGGTGTAACAGACAAGAATTATATTACGAATAGTTATCATGTGCATGTTACGGAAGAAATAGATGCTTTCAGCAAATTAAAGTTTGAGTCAGAATTTCAGAAGCTTTCACCGGGCGGTGCAATCAGTTATATAGAAGTTCCGGATATGCAGCATAATATTCCGGCAGTACTTTCTGTAATGCAGTTTATTTATAATAACATTATGTATGCAGAATTAAATACAAAGAGTGATTATTGCGAAGTCTGTGGATATGACGGAGAAATCCAGATTATAGAGGATGAAACAGGAAAGCTGACATGGAGATGCCCAAACTGCGGAAATACAGACCAGAACCAGCTATTTGTTGCAAGAAGAACATGCGGTTATATTGGAACACAATTCTGGAATCAGGGTCGTACACAAGAGATAAAGGATAGAGTGCTTCATTTGTCAAATGGAAGTTTCTCTCAGGAAAAATAAGTTTTGCAGTTGAGAATTTCATAAAAACAGGGAGTCCCATAATTGGATTATGGGACTCTTTTATCATAAGGAGGCAGAGTAGGATGCATGTTGGACAGATTTTTAAAGCAGATATAGCAAATGGAATCGGTGTGCGGGTATCCGTGTTTGTGTCAGGATGTACGAACCGGTGTCCAGGATGTTTTCAGCCGGAAACATGGGATTTCCAATATGGACAGTTTTATGACCAGAAGATGGAAGATGGGATTATGGAGGAACTTTCACAGAATTATTATGATGGTCTGTCGATTCTTGGTGGAGAACCCTTTGAGCCAAGCAATCAAGCAGGTTTGATTCCGTTAATCCGCAGGGTAAAAAAAGAACTTCCAAACAAAACGATTTGGATGTATACTGGCTTCGTATATGAAGATTTGTTACCTGGGGGAAAGCGTTATACGGATGTGACGGACGAGATTCTGGATTCCATTGATGTTCTGGTGGATGGAAGATTTGAAGAAGATAAGAAAAATATCCGTCTCAAATTCCGTGGCAGTGAAAACCAACGGGTAATCGACATGAAACAAACACGCAGCGAAAAGGAAGTAGTGCTTTATGCGTGTGATTAGAGGAGACCATAGAAAATGATTCGGCGGGCAAGAATAGAAGACTTACAGGAATTGCTGGACATCTATAATTATGAGGTGGTAAATGGAGTTGCAACTTTTGATGAAGTTCCGGTTACCTATGAACAGAGAATAGAATGGTTTGAGGAGCATCAAGGAAAATATATTCTGCTGGTTGAAGAACGGGATGGAAAGGTTGCAGGATATGCTTCGGTATCAAAATTATTTCCAAAGCCAGCATATAATATCTCTGGAGAGGTAAGCGTTTATGTGGGAAAAGAATTTCGCAGACAGGGAATCGGGAAAGCTTTATTAAAGGAATTGCTTGTGCAGACAGAAAAAGAAGGAAATTTTGTGTCTTTGTTTTCACTTATTACAGGAACAAATGAAACGAGTATTCATTTGCATGAGAAGCTTGGATTTACTTATGCAGGAGCGATGAAAGCATCCGGTATGAAATTTGGAAAGCATTTAGATGTTGTGATATACAGATACGGATTAAACGAAAGAGAAAGTGGAGAATAGGAAAATGATTTTATTTAACAGTGATTATACCGAAGGTGCTCATCCGAGATTGATGGAGCGTTTGATGGAGACTAATTTGGAGCAGACCGTAGGATATGGTGAGGACGCTTACTGTGAGGAGGCGAGAGCAGCTATCCGAAAGGTATGTGAAGCACCGGATGCGGATGTGCAGTTTCTGGTGGGCGGCACACAGACGAATTTGACCGTGATTGCTGCGGCACTCCGTTCTTATCAGGGCGCGATATGTGCTGAAACGGGACACATCAATGTACATGAGACCGGAGCGGTTGAGGCAACGGGACATAAGGTGCTTGCACTTCCGGGAACGGATGGTAAGATTACGGCAGAACAGGTAAAAGAAACATATGATTTGCACTGGAGAGATGAATCCAGAGAGCATATTGTCCAGCCTAAGATGGTTTATATTTCCCATCCGACAGAACTTGGAACACTCTATACAAAGGCAGAACTTCAGGCACTTCATGATGTGTGTAAAGAATGTGGGCTTTATTTATTCCTTGACGGTGCACGTATGGGTTATGGTCTGATGGCACCGGGAACGGATGTAACCCTTCCCGATATTGCAAATCTTTGCGACGTGTTCTATATTGGCGGAACAAAGGTTGGCGCATTGTTTGGAGAGGCACTTGTTATCCGTAATCCGGAGCTGAAAAATGATTTCCGCTATGTGATCAAACAGCATGGTGGAATGCTTGCAAAAGGACGACTTCTGGGTGTACAGTTCTTAGAACTTTTCAAAGACGGACTGTATTTTGAAATTTCAAAACATGCCATTGATATGGCAATGCTGTTAAAAGATGAGTTGGTAAAGAAAGGTTATCGTTTCTATATGGACAGTGTTACCAATCAGCAGTTTATTATTATTGAGGATAAAAAATTAGAAGAAATCCGTAAGAAATATGGGGTTACTTATCAGGAACGGTTCGATGAGACACATAGTGTGATTCGCCTTTGCACAAGCTGGGCAACCAGAGAAGAAGATGTGAGAGCCCTTTTGGAGGATATGTAAATGAAAAAGGGAAGAGCTTTGGTAAATCAAGGCTCTTCCCTTTTATGCATCATTGCGTTTAGTGATAAATTGGTTTGTTTTCGTATTTTGGTTCTGAGGTTGCCTGAATAGAAAGGCGTTTGAAAAGGTGTACATCTGTACTGGCAAGCATAACAGAGGTATGGGCCTGACAGCCTTTTAATTTCGGAACCTGATGGAGTGCACGCTCTGCGTCAGCGTTGGTTGCTGCACTGATGGACAGGGCAATCAATACTTCGTCAAGGTGCAGACGAGGATTTTTGCTTCCCAGATATTCCGTTTTAACCTTCTGGATTGGTTCAATGGCTTCCGGAGAAATGACGCGCACATCATGGTCAATATCTGCAAGCTCTTTTAATGCATTTAACAATAGGGCAGCAGAAGCTCCAAGCAACTTGGAAGTTTTGCCGGTGACGATTCTTCCGTCAGGCAGTTCCAGTGCGGCAGCAGGAGCACCGCTTTCTTCTTCACGTTTGAGGGCGGCGTCTACCACTTTGCGGTCATGAACCGTGATACCGGCCTGATTCATAAGAAGTTCAATCTTATATGCCTCATCACGTGGGCAGGAACCAGTAAGGAAACGTGTCATTGTCTGATAGTATCTGCGGATAATTTCCTGTTTGGATGCTTCCTGGCAGGCTTCGTCATCACAAATACAGTTTCCGGCCATGTTCACACCCATATCTGTAGGTGATTTGTAAGGACTTTCTCCATAAATACGCTCGAACATAGTACGAAGAACCGGGAAGATTTCTACGTCACGATTATAATTTACTGTAGTAATTCCATATGCTTCTAAATGGAATGGGTCAATCATATTGACATCATTTAAATCAGCGGTAGCTGCTTCATAAGCAAGGTTTACCGGATGCTTCAGTGGAATATTCCAGATAGGGAATGTCTCGAATTTGGCATAGCCGGCACGGATACCACGCTTGTGTTCATGGTAAAGCTGAGAGAGACAGGTTGCCATCTTTCCGCTTCCAGGACCCGGTGCAGTAATGACAACTAATGGACGGCTTGTCTCAATATAATCGTTCTGACCAAAGCCTTCTTCGCTGACGATGTGGGCGACATTTGCCGGATATCCGTCAATGACATAGTGCATGTATACTTTAATGCCAAGTTTTTCTAAGCGGCCTTTGAATAAATTTGCACTGTTCTGGCCGGAATACTGGGTAATTACGACACTTCCTACATATAAGCCGTTGGCCTCAAATTCGTCCTTCAGACGAAGTAAATCAGTATCGTAGGTGATGCCAAGGTCTCCACGGACTTTATTTACCTCAATATCGTGTGCGCTGATGACAATTACAATTTCGGCTGTATCAGAAAGCTCTTTCAGAAGACGAAGCTTACTGTCGGGACAAAATCCTGGTAGTACACGGGAAGCGTGAAAGTCATCGAAGAGCTTGCCACCGAATTCCAAGTATAATTTATTGTCAAACTGGTTAATACGTTCACGAATATGTTCGGACTGCATTTTCAAGTATTTATCGTTATCAAATCCAATTTTCATTTTCATACCCATCCTTCTCTGCATTTTTGTTTGAAACAACATAATATCAGTATACTATAAAAAGGGTAGAGTTTACAATCTTTTCATAATCTTTTTATTGATTTATAAATAGAGGAAACTTATAATAGAGAAGTACTACATTGAGGAGGAAATACATGGATAATCAATATAATAGAAACAATTCTAATAATCAGAATCCAAACAGACCGAATAATAAGAGAAATCGGAATCAGGGATGGATTGCTCTGATTTTCGGGGCACTTCTTTTATTGGTGCTTTCATTTGCTATGCTGCAGATGGGGCGCGATACAGATGAACAGAAGATTACGTATAATGAATTCCTGGATATGGTCGACAAGGGGAAAGTCGAGAAGGTTGTCATAGAATCGGACAAGATTGTGATTACGCCGAAAGACCAGCAGGGAGCTGCAAAGGACAGCCTCAGCGCACTGTTTGCCGGAAAGACAGAGTATTATACCGGATTGGTTAATGATGACACCTTACCGGAACGACTGGAGAAAGCAGGCGTTCAGTTTGAACAGGAGATTCCGGACTCCACGTCCGTACTGCTGATGAGTACCTTGTTGAATCTGATTCTGCCGGTTGGTTTATTTGCACTTTTTATCTGGTATATGTCCAGAAGAATGTCCAAGGGCGGCGGAGTCATGGGCGTTGGCAGAAGCAATGCCAAGATGTATGTGGAAAAGAGTACCGGAGTGACATTTAAGGATGTAGCAGGACAGGACGAGGCAAAGGAATCCTTACAGGAAGTAGTAGATTTCCTGCATAATCCGGGCAAATACACTGGAATCGGAGCCAAGCTTCCGAAGGGAGCCTTGCTTGTGGGCCCTCCGGGTACTGGAAAGACTTTACTTGCCAAGGCAGTTGCAGGAGAGGCAAATGTACCGTTCTTCTCACTTTCCGGTTCCGCATTTGTGGAAATGTATGTGGGTGTGGGAGCTTCCAGAGTGCGTGATTTGTTTAAACAGGCACAGCAGATGGCACCATGTATTATATTTATTGATGAAATTGATGCTATTGGTAAGAGCCGTGATTCCCAGCTTGGAGGAAATGATGAGCGTGAACAGACATTGAACCAGCTTCTGGCAGAGATGGATGGATTTGATACGAATAAAGGTCTGCTGCTTCTTGCAGCAACTAACCGGCCGGAGATTCTGGATCCGGCACTGTTAAGACCGGGACGTTTTGACCGGAGAATTATTGTGGATAAGCCGGATTTGAAAGGACGTATAGATGTCCTTAAGGTACATGCCAAGGATGTAAGAATGGACGAGACAGTCAATCTGGAAGAAATTGCACTTGCTACATCAGGAGCAGTTGGTTCTGACCTTGCAAATATGATTAATGAAGCTGCGATTAATGCAGTAAAAAATGGAAGAAGCGTAGTGTCTCAGGCGGATTTGTTTGAGGCAGTGGAAGTGGTCTTAGTCGGAAAAGAAAAGAAAGACCGTATTATGAGCCAGAAGGAACGACGGATTGTATCTTATCATGAAGTAGGCCATGCACTTGTCAGCGCACTTCAGAAAGATGCAGAGCCGGTTCAGAAAATTACCATTGTTCCAAGAACCATGGGGGCACTTGGATATGTAATGCACACACCGGAGGAAGAAAAGTTTCTTAATACGAAAGCAGAGCTGGATGCCATGCTGGTAGGAATGCTTGGTGGACGGGCAGCAGAGGAAATCGTATTTGATACTGTAACGACAGGGGCATCCAATGATATTGAGCAGGCTACACGTCTCGCACGTTCTATGGTAACTCAGTATGGTATGTCAGAGAAGTTTGGTCTGATTGGTCTGGAATCGATTCAGAACCGTTATCTGGATGGCCGCGCTGTTATGAACTGTGGTGAAGCAACAGCTGCAGAAATCGACCAGGAAGTGATGAAGATATTAAAGGAATCCTATGCAGAAGCCAAGAGACTTCTTTCCGAACATCGCGAGACGATGGATCAGATTGCAGAATTCCTGATTGAAAAGGAAACCATTACCGGAAAAGAATTTATGAAGATTTACAGAAAGTGTGAAGGTATTCCGGAACCAGAACCGGAAATAAAGGAGCAGGAAGCACTAAAGAAACCAGAAGAACATTCCTTTGTTCCGAAAGAAGTTGTTGAAGAACAGGCCTCAGAAGAAAAAGCATCTGAAGAGAAGACATCCGAAGAAAGCCAGTCGGGAAAAGAGGATGCAAAACCTACTTTCCAGACAGACGAAGATGGTTTCATTCTTCCACAGGAAATTGATAAAAACGAAAAATAATGTTAGAATAAGGGTAGGCTGTTTTTACGGTCTGCCTTTATTTACGCGAAGCAACGAGCCAAAATCCGTGCTTGCACGAGAATTTGGCGTTGCCAAGCGCCAGTGACGCTTGTTCGGCAACGATCGGAACGAAGTGTAGATGCCGCGATAACTTGAGAAACTCGCAAAGCGTGTTTCTCATAGTTCAGGTTATGAAAATGAAGGAAATGAAGCTTGCATGCATAGCGATGTATGATGACGAGGAAAGTAAAACTATGTTTGTAATAGAAGATGAGTTGAAAAAATTGCCGGGGAAACCGGGAGTGTATCTGATGCATGATGAAACAGATGAAATTATATATGTTGGAAAAGCAATCAGCCTGAAGAACAGAGTGCGTCAGTATTTTCAGGCCAGCCGCAACCGTGGGGCTAAGATTGACCAGATGGTGACGCATATTGCCCGGTTTGAGTACATTGTGACGGACTCAGAGTTGGAAGCCCTTGTGTTGGAATGTAACCTGATTAAGGAGCACAGACCGAAATACAATACCATGCTGATGGATGATAAGAGTTATCCGTTTATCCGGGTATCCGTGAATGAAGAATTTCCGCGTGTAACTATGGCAAGACAGATGAAGAGAGATAAGGCGAAGTATTTTGGCCCTTATACCAGTGTGAATTCTGTAAAAGACACGATTGAGTTAATTAGAAAATTATATAAGATACGAAGCTGCCGTAGAAATCTTCCAAAAGATATCGGAAAAGAAAGACCGTGCCTGTATTATCATATTAAGCAGTGCGATGCACCATGTCAGGGATATGTTTCGAAGGAAGCATACAGAGAGTCAGTGGATGAAGTGATACGTTTTCTGAATGGAAATTACGAAGGAATCCTGAAGGATTTGGAAACGAAGATGATGGATGCTTCTGACAATCTGGAATTTGAAAAAGCCATTGAATATAGAGAGCTGATAAATAGTGTAAAACAGATTTCGCAAAAGCAGAAAATCACCAATACTGCTGGTGTGGACAGGGATGTGATTGCTATGGCGAAAGAGGGAGAGGATGCGATTGTACAAGTATTCTTTATCCGGAATGGTAAGCTGATTGGGCGGGATCACTTCTATCTGAAAATAGCAGAAGGGGATGAACGGAAAGAAATTCTGTCCAGCTTTATCAAGCAGTTTTACGCAGGAACACCATATATACCGGCAGAACTGATGATTCAGACCGAGGTTGAGGATCAGGAGATTCTGGAAGAATGGCTGTCGCAAAAGCGGGGACACAGAGTTTATATCAAAGTTCCGAAAAAGGGTGAAAAAGAGCAGCTTGTAGAACTGGCTTGGAAAAATGCAATGATGGTAATGACGAAGGACAAGGAAAGGATTAAGCGGGAAGAAGGACGAACCATAGGAGCAGTAAAAGAAATCGAAAAGTTGCTCAATCTAAAAAATATTGTCAGAATGGAAGCGTTTGATATTTCCAATACCAATGGATACGATTCAGTAGGCTCTATGGTAGTTTATGAGAATGGTAAGCCGAAGCGTAATGATTATCGTAAATTTAAGATTAAAGGTGTCCAGGGGGCAGATGATTATGCAAGCATGAGAGAAGTCCTGACGAGGCGGTTTCAGCATGGCTTAAGTGAAATGGCAGAGGGAAAAGACGTGGGAAGTTTCCAGACATTTCCAGATTTGATTATGATGGACGGTGGAAAAGGACAGGTGAATATTGCATTGGAAGTGCTGGATACGCTGAATTTACACATCCCGGTCTGCGGTATGGTGAAGGACGATCATCACCGCACACGGGGTCTGTATTATCAGAATGTGGAAATACCAATTGACCGCAATTCCGAGGCGTTCCGGCTGATTACCAGAGTTCAGGATGAAGCACATAGATTTGCAATTACTTTCCACAGAAAGCTGCGCAGTCAGGGACAGGTGCATTCGGTGCTTGATGATATTGTGGGAATCGGACCTGCGAGACGTAAGGCACTTATGAAACATTATGCTAGTCTGGATGAGATTAAGCAGGCGGAAATCGACGAATTAAAAAACATTCCATCTATGGATGAAAAAGCGGCACGAAGCGTGTATAATTTCTTTAGACAAGAGAAAAAACAGGAGGAATAGATATGGGAGTAGAGTTGCGGCAACTGGTAGAAAAAATGAATCTGAAGAATCTGACTCCGGATGTGGAAATCATAGGAAAGACAGTGAATATCCCGGAGGTCAACCGGCCTGCGTTACAGCTTGCAGGTTTCTTTGACCATTTTGATTCTGAGAGAATTCAGATTATAGGTAATGTGGAGTATGCGTATTTGAAAACGCTGACGGAAGAGCAGAAGGAAAAAATTTATGACATTATTCTTACATATCATATTCCTGCATTTGTATTTTGTAGAAGACTTATGCCAGAGGAAGTATTTTTGAAAAAAGCCATAGAACATGACATTCCGGTCTTTCTTTCCGATAAAAAGACTTCTTCATTTACGGCTGAGGTTATCCGCTGGCTGAATGTAGAACTGGCACCATGCATATCCATTCACGGAGTACTTGTAGACGTCTATGGCGTAGGGGTACTGATTCGTGGTGAGAGCGGAATCGGAAAGAGTGAGGCTGCTCTGGAGCTGGTAAAAAGAGGACACCGTCTTGTGGCTGATGATGTGGTAGAAATCCATAAGGTGAGTGACGATACATTGGTAGGTATGGCTACCGAGATTACCAGACATTTTATTGAATTGCGTGGAATCGGAATCGTGGATGTAAAAACTTTGTTTGGTGTACAGAGTGTCAAGAAAACGCAAAACATAGATCTTGTTATCAATCTGGAAGACTGGAGCAAAGAGAAGGAATATGACAGATTAGGTATGAATGAGGATCATGAGGAATATCTGGGAAATAAAGTTGTTTGTTATCGGATTCCGGTGCGCCCGGGGCGTAATCTGGCTGTCATTGTAGAATGTGCTGCGATTAATCACAGACAGAAGCAGATGGGATATAATGCGGTGGAAGAATTATATCGCCGTGTACAGGAAAATTTGAGGAAAAAATAGGAGAACAGTATGAAATTTTGTTTTGGAGTCGATATCGGTGGAACATCGGTTAAAATGGGCCTATTTCAGGAAGGTGGTAAATTGATTGAAAAATGGTTCATAAAGACCAGAACAGAACGGGAAGGTGAGCAGATTTTGCCGGATGTGGCCGCATCTATCCGGCGTAAGATGAAGGAAAATGGATTACTTCCGGTTGATATATGTGGAATTGGTGTTGGAATTCCGGCTCCTGTCAGAGAAGACGGGATTGTGCGTGGAACAGCGAATCTGGGATGGAAATATAAGGAAGTAAAGAAAGAACTGGAAGCACTTACTGGAATTGCGGTGAAGACAGGAAATGATGCTAATATGGCTGCACTTGGAGAAATGTGGCTTGGGGCTGGCAGAGGACATGAGAATTTGATTATGGTGACACTTGGAACAGGTGTAGGCGGTGCGATTATTTTTGATGGTAAATGCGTTTCTGGCGGTCATGGAGCGGCCGGGGAAATCGGACATATATGTGTCAATGAAAAAGAAATGAAATCCTGTGGATGCGGAAGAAAAGGTTGCCTTGAGCAGTATGCATCGGCAACCGGAATTGCAAGGCTGGCAAGGGAAAGACTGAAGCGGAACAGTACGGGTACTGTACTTAAAGAAAGCGATGTTAATGCCAAGCGTGTTTTCGACGCAGTAAAGGCAGGAGATAAGGTGGCAAAAGAAATAGCAGAAGAATTTGGAAGGTATCTGGGATATGCACTGGCAAATCTTGCAGTTGTCTGTGATCCGACGATTATTGTCATAGGCGGCGGAGTGTCAAAGACAGGAAAAATTTTGTTACCATATATAGAGGAACCATTCCGGGAGAAAGTGTTTTTCGCAAATGAAGCAACAAAATTAGCTCTTGCAGAACTTGGAAATGATGCGGGAATCTGTGGCGCTGCAAAGCTGGTATTGTAGGAAAAATATTGTAGGGAAAAGGTAGATTAGAAAAGAAGATACAAAGGGCGTATGTTTTGAAAACATACGCCCTTTGTTATGTCATTTTTCATTCATATCATTATGACAAGCAGTTGAAACGGAGTATTTTATTCCGTATCAGGATCCGTAGATGGCTCTGACGGTGTTGTCGGCTCGGTAGGTGTTGTCGGCTCGGTAGGTGTTGTCGGCTCGGTGGTGCCTGAATTATTATTGTTATTGTTATTGTTATTGTTATTGTTATCGTTTGTATCATCTGGCTCTTCTTCAGGTTCCGGTTCTACATAGTGACCTTCACACGTTTCTGTTGGTGCAGTGCCAGGAGCAAAGTATTCAGTGAGAGAAGGACACTCGCCTGCAATTGCAAGAAGTCCGGTCTCTGTACAGATTGTTTTACGCTCGATGGTAGAAGGCATAGTGAAATCTTTGTATGGAAGATTTAACTCACTGTCAATCCGATTCATAATCTTTGCCCAGATTTTTTCATGGAAATACCAGTTACCTCCGCTCATTTCCTTGTTGTCATCATAGCCGAGCCAGATAGAACAAGTATAGTATGGGGTATATCCGCTGAACCAGAAGTCCTTATTGTAAGAAGTAGTTCCTGATTTCCCGGCTACAGCCATATTGTCAAGCTGTGCATATGGTGCTGCGGTACCCTTTGATACAACGTCTTCCATGGCACTTGTCAGTAAGGCAGCGGTGGTATCCTTTAATACGGTTACCGGTTCCTGCGTATTATCAATCAAAACATTCCCATCGTGATCCAGTACCTTTGTATAAAGGACTGGCTTGTAATAAGTTCCGCCGTTTGCAATGGCTGCATAAGCGGCTGTCAGTTCATAATTATAGACACCATTTTTAATACCGCCAAGGGCAAGAGATTCATTGTACTGGTCGGTGCTGTCTAAAGTAGAAATACCGAATTTCTGTACATATTCATAACCGAGTCCGATAGAAATTTCATTCAGAACCTTGACGGTAGGGATGTTCATGGACTGTTCAATTGCTTTTCTTAAGGTAGCAGTACCTACGTAATAGTTACCCCACCAGTTCTGGACGGATTTGCCGTCTTTGTATTTGTATGGCTCGTCCACTTCTGTATCAGCAAGTGTCTTACCGCCTACGTCAAAGGCAGGTGCATATACAGCGAGAATCTTGAAGCAGGAACCCGGCTGGCGGGCGCTTCCCTGATAAGCACGGTTTAAGCCACGGTTGGTTGTCTTTTCCCCTCGTCCGCCGACTAACGCTTTAATTTGTCCGTTGGACTGGTCAATGACACATACAGAGGATTGTGGCTGTGGAGAGAGATTCACGTATTCATCATAAGTGATATCATCTTCTTTTGTTACACTGGCGCGGAAAGCTTCAATGCGGGCATAGGCGGCATCCTGACTGGAGAAGAGACGCCCCTGGTCATCATTGTAGTTTTCGGCACCAAAATTCTTTAAATGACCGGCACTGTAATTGTCCTGAGTTCCATCTGCCCTGGTGATGGTCAGCGCATAATCTACGCCCCATTCTACATTGGATGGAAAATTGGAATCATCAGAAAGTTCCTGTTCACAAATGTTCTGGATGGTTACATTCTGAGTGGAGAAAATGGTAAGCCCACTTCCGTACAGAGCATTGTATGCCTGAGTATCTGAATAATTAAGCCCTTTTTCAGATTTTAAATCATCCATTAATTGTTCGGTTAATGCATCATTAAAGTAAGAAGTAATATTGCTTTCCGCTAACACTTCTGTATTGACGGTCTGGATGCGGGCATATACATCATCCGCTTCCGCTTCGTCATATTCTTCCTGGGTAATATAACCCTGCTTCAGCATATTATTTAATACTTTATCCCGTCTTTTTGCATTTTCTTCCGGGTTGGTGATTGGATTATAACGTCCCGGACTCTGGGTAATTCCGGCAATGGTTGCACATTCGGAAAGGGTAAGTTCAGAGACGTCCTTTCGGAAATAACGGTTTGCTGCGGCCTGGACACCCAGTGTATTCTGTCCCAGGTTAATGGTATTCAGATAGCTTTCCAGAATACTGTCTTTGTCCAACATCTTTTCAAGCTGGATGGCAAGGTATTGTTCCTGAAGCTTACGTTCTATCTTTTCGTATTTCGTCTCATTTACGAAATCAGGAAAGACATTATTCTTAATCAGCTGCTGGGTAATGGTACTGGCACCCTCTGTAAAATGACCGCCATTCATGATACCGACCATTCCGGCTCGGATAATACCTTGGATATCGATTCCGTTATGCTGATAGAAACGGGAATCTTCGATTGCAACAAAAGCGTGCTGTAAGTTCTCCGGAATCTTGTCGATGGTAACATATTTACGGTTAGCACCGCTTGTAGTCAGTGTGCCGGTAGTTGTTACACCATCATCCGCATAAATGGTAGAACTGTATCCGCTTGGCTTGATACTCTCGGCAGTGATTTCCGGAGCATTGTCGATGACCTGTTTTACCATCAGACCGACTGCACCGACTGCAATAAAGCAGGCCAGAACGAACAGGATGAGAAATCCCTTAAACAGACGGACGCCGATTCGTTTCTTTTGCATCGTCGATTTAGACGTAATATTTTTTTGCTTTTTAGAAGCCTTTCGTTTACTATAATTCATAAATTGTGCCTCCTTATAATTGGATATTATACCAAATCTGCAGGTTTAAATAAAGCAGAAAATCAAAACTTCATCTATATATAGGAGATTTTTAAGAAATTCTTTGGAAATATGTCGAAAACAGTGTATAATGTGCGTGAAATGGTGCCTATCGTCAGAAATGACGGTAAAAATGCAAAAAATAGAGAAATAAAAATATAATAGGAGAAATAAAATTAATGTTAAATAAATATAAAACGGTATATATTGGTGGCGAAAGTGAAATTGTGGAAAAGAAATCCCGGTTTATTGCAACTGTGCGTCCGGTGAAAACAGAAGAAGAGGCAAATTTGTTTATTGAAAGTATAAAGAAACAATATTGGGACGCAAGACATAATTGCTTTGCATATGTGCTTGGAGAGCGGTCACAAATTCAAAGATGCAGTGACGATGGAGAACCCAGTGGAACTGCAGGCAAACCTATGCTTGAAGTTCTTATGGGGGAAGAATTGCATGATACGGTAGTTGTAGTAACACGCTATTTTGGAGGAACGCTTCTGGGAACAGGAGGACTTGTGCGTGCTTACCAGGGGGCAACAAAAGCAGGATTACAGGCAAGTACTATCATTGAAAAATGTTATGGAAGAAAGTGGAAAATCGGTACCGATTATACAGGTCTTGGAAAGATTCAGTATATATTAGGACAGAGGGGACTTTCTATTTTGGATACCAGTTATACAGAGAAAGTAGAACTTACTGTGCTGATTCCGGTAGAAGCAGAAGAAAGTGTGCGCAGTGAAATTATAGAAGGAACAAATGGACAGGCAGAGATAGAAGCAGGAGAAGAGTGTTATTTCGCAGAAGTAAATAAAGAAATGATATTGTTTTCAGAATAATGAAAAGGTTTGTTAAATTTTGGCATATGAGTATATAACATATAATTTATGATAGGACAGGAAACTAGAAAAAGGTGCTGGCAAAGTAGATTATCTACTTTGCCAGCACCTTTTACTTATGTATCGCGTTTACTGGAACTCTGGTTCGATTAAACCATAGCTTCCGTCTTTTCTCTTGTAAACTACATTTACTTCATCTGTCTCAGCATTGCTGAATACAAAGAAAGCATGTCCCAACAGTTCCATCTGGATGCATGCATCTTCAGGGAACATAGGTTTCATTCCAAAACGTTTGGTACGGACAATCTTGATTTCTTCCAAATCAGGAATATTAGATTCTTCTTCGATAAACTCCTGACGGAAATCATGTCCTCCCTGATGCTTAGCAAGTAATTTGGTTTTGTACTTCCTGAGCTGACGTTCAATAATCTCCTCTACCAAATCGATAGATACATACATATCATTGCTAACCTGTTCAGAACGAATTATATTGCCTTTGACAGGAATTGTAACCTCGATTTTCTGCCGGTCCTTTTCGACACTGAGTGTAACGATAATCTCCGTCTCTGGTGTAAAGTATTTCTCCAGCTTACCCAGTTTTGATTCGACTGCTTCCTTAAGACCAGGTGTAATGTCGATGTTTCTTCCGCTAATGATGAATTTCATATAGCTCAACTCCTTTTTTGTAAATTTCCCATAACCATATTCCCCTAGTAACGTTTGTTATGAGATGCTTGTTACTATGTGTTTATTATACTCTATTATGCCTGTAATCTGCAATGAAAAAAGTATAGAATTTCTATATTTTCATGAAATTTTCATTTTTTAGTTTACTTTTTTCTGATAAGTCGTAAAAACATAAGGGTATCCATATACAATCCAAAAAATCACGGCTGCGTAGCGTAGGAATTTCCAGATCAGAAAAGAGTCAAATATTAATTTCGGAACAAGGTAGATGACCAGTGTCAACAGGATTCCGATGAAAAAACGAAGGAATAACGTTTTTTTTCCGCCGGAAGTATCGGTAGTAAAATTAAGTCTGGTCCGCTCCAGATACCATCCATTTACAAAACCAATAGTGGCTCCTGCCATTTTGAAGCAGTCTTCGATGTATTTGCGTTCAATGATTCCGCTCTGATACAGATAGAATGCATAGAGTGTAAAGAAAATGGCAAAAGCACCGATAATCATACAGATTGGAAGTGTGGATTTCTTATTCTCTAATATATGCTGTCCTTTCCAGACAATAATGCTGATAATCAGAGTGACAATCAGTGCAGTGCAGACATCTTTTGGTGTATGCACACCCAGATACATTCTGGAAAAACCGACAGAAAGAAATAAAATAATATACAATAACTTCAAATACCATCTTTTTTCTGCAAATGCAAGCGGAGCGAACAAGCTTACTGCACTTTGGGTATGCCCACTTGGAAAAGAATAGCCTGTAGCAGCGCTGACTGCACTTTCTACAGGCTGAAAGTCCGAATCCAGCACCCAGGGGCGCGGGATTCGAAATGTAATTTTCAGACCCTGCACACAAATACCGGAAGTAACGTAAGTAAATCCGATGGTTGTGGCAAGTTTCTTATTATAGCACCAGTACAGAGCGCAGATAACCACTACAGGAAGCATTTCCTGACCAAAATAAGTGATAAGCTGGAAAATCTGTTCTCCAAGCGGTGTGCGGATTTCGGAAAGCATCCATAAAAAAGACATTAGTTAATTCCTCTTTTTCTCATCTTGCTGTCCAGAATCTTTTTACGAATTCGGAGAGATTTTGGAGTAACTTCAAGTAATTCGTCTGTATCAATAAAATCTAAGGCTTCTTCCAGACTGAGTACCTTTGCTGGAGTCAGCTTTAAGGCTTCGTCTGCGCTGGAAGAACGGGTATTTGTCAAATGCTTTGTCTTACATACATTTAATTCAATGTCATCGGTTTTTGCATTCTGTCCGACTACCATGCCGGAGTAAACTTTTTCACCTGGTTTGATAAAGAGTGTACCACGGTCCTGTGCATTGAACAGTCCGTAGGCAACTGCTTCACCGGTTTCGAATGCGATCAGAGAACCCTGGCTGCGGTATTGGATGTCACCTTTGTAAGGTGCATAGCCGTCAAACGCAGTATTGATGATACCATTTCCTTTTGTATCTGTTAAGAAGTCACCGCGGTATCCGATAAGTCCACGGGAAGGAATAGAGAATTCCAGTCGGGTGTATCCACCATTTGACATTCCCATGTTGCGAAGTTCACCTTTTCGTTGACTGAGTTTTTCGATGACAACACCGGTAAATTCATCCGGTACATCAATGTATGCGATTTCCATTGGCTCTAATTTTTTGCCGTTTTCATCTGTCTTGTAAAGAACTTCTGCTTTGCTGACTGCAAACTCATAGCCTTCACGACGCATATTTTCAACGAGTACGGACAAATGAAGTTCTCCTCGTCCGGAGACCTTGAAGCTGTCTGTATTGTCTGTTTCTTCTACACGAAGGCTGACATCTGTGTTCAGCTCACGGAACAGACGCTCACGTAAGTGACGGGAAGTAACGAATTTACCTTCCTGACCTGCAAATGGACTGTCATTTACAATGAACTGCATTGCGATTGTTGGCTCAGAAATCTTCTGGAACTCAATCGGATTTGGTGCATCCAAAGAGCAGATGGTATCTCCGATGGCAATGTCAGCAATACCGGAAATGGCAACAATGGAACCGATACCGGCTTCTTTGACTTCAACTTTATTCAGACCTTCAAATTCATATAATTTGCTGATTTTTACTTTTTTCTGTTTGTCAGGGTCATGGTGGTTTACAACAATCACGTCCTGATTGACAGAAATAGTACCGTTATCTACTTTACCAACACCGATACGTCCTACGTATTCGTTGTAATCGATGGTGCTGATCAACATCTGGGTACCTGCATCCGGGTCACCTTCCGGGGCAGGAATGTAGTCCAGAATCGTTTCGAATAAAGGTGTCATATCTACCGGCTCATCATCTGTGTGATAGGTTGCATATCCGTCTCTTGCAGACGCAAAGACGAATGGGCAGTCTAACTGGTCTTCATCAGCACCCAGGTCAATGAGCAGTTCCAGTACTTCGTCGATAACATCGGCTGGTCTTGCTTCCGGACGGTCAATCTTGTTAATGCAGACGATAACAGGAAGCTTTAAAGAAAGTGCTTTCATCAATACGAATTTTGTCTGTGGCATTGCACCCTCGAATGCGTCGACTACAAGGATAACACCATTTACCATCTTAAGTACACGCTCTACTTCACCACCGAAGTCAGCATGTCCCGGAGTGTCAATGATGTTGATTTTTGTATTTTCATAATATACAGCAGTGTTTTTGGAGAGGATAGTAATTCCTCTTTCACGTTCAATGTCATTGGAGTCCATGACACGTTCTGCTACTTCCTGATTTTCACGAAATATACCGCTCTGTCTTAAAAGCTGGTCTACCAATGTTGTTTTACCATGGTCAACATGGGCGATAATTGCAACATTTCTGATGTCTTCACGTTTTGTTCTCATTTTTTTACCCTTCTTTTATCTTCTTCTTATAAATATGTTGATATAGTGCCGGGACAAAATATGGCTGTCCCATGAATATTTTCTTATATAGTAAAAATTACATACCGTTCATTGTAGCACATTCCTGTATTAGTTTACAAGATGTAATCATTTATATTTTTCTATATGGAAAAATTTTCTTATTTTGGTTCTAAATGGAGAAGAACGAACATAAATTAGGTATTGACCTAAAATACAGATATGAAAAGGAAGGAGATTTACGACGTATGTCAGATAAGATTATTGAAAATAACCAAGTAACTATAATGGGACAGGTGGACAGTGAATTTGAATTCAGTCACGAGGTGTTCGGAGAAGGCTTTTATATAGTAGAAGTGCTGGTGAAGCGGCTGAGCAATTCGGATGACCGGATTCCGCTTATGATTTCGGAAAGACTGATTGATGTGACCCAGGATTATCGGGGAGAGTATATTGTGGCACACGGTCAGTTCCGTTCCTATAACCGTCATGAAGAACAGAAGAACCGTCTGGTACTTTCTGTGTTTGTGCGAGAGGTTGAATTCGTAGAAGAAGAACCGGAGGGGGCAAAGACGAACAGCATTTTACTGGATGGCTACATATGTAAAGAGCCGGTGTACCGGAAAACTCCACTTGGCAGGGAGATTGCAGATTTATTGCTTGCGGTCAATCGTCCATATGGAAAATCGGATTATATTCCGTGTATCTGCTGGGGAAGAAATGCAAGATTTGCATCCGGATTTGAGGTTGGAGAACATGTTCAGGTGCTTGGACGGATTCAGAGCAGAGAATATATTAAAAAGCTGTCCGAGACAGAAACGCAGAAGCGAATTGCCTATGAAGTATCAGTGAGCAAATTAGAATGTATGTGTGAGTAAGAAAACAGTGAAAGAGTAATATACATCAATTGACACGGATTACATTTAATGCTAAACTTGGATTAATTAGTTGAAGTACAGCAATAGAAGTAAAGTCAGGAGGATGCATATGTCTATTTTTACTGGTTCAGGTGTGGCAATTGTGACACCGTTTAATGAAGACGAAAGTGTTAATTATGACAAATTAGATGAATTATTAGATTATCATTGTAACAATGGAACGGATAGTATTATTATCTGCGGAACTACAGGAGAATCTTCTACCTTATCAGAAGAGGAGCATATGGATGTTGTAAAGTTTGCGATTGACCGTGTGAAAGGAAGAATTCCGGTAATTGCAGGTACGGGTTCAAACAGTACTTATACCACGATTCAGATGTCGAAAGAGGCAGTGGAAGATGGAGCAGACGGACTGTTGCTTGTAACACCATATTATAATAAGTGTACCCAGGGAGGTCTGATTGCACATTATACAGCAGTTGCAAAGGAAGCAAAGGCTCCAATTATTTTATACAGTGTAGCAAGTCGTACCGGAGTGAATATTGCACCGGAGACAGTAGCTGCCTTATATAAGGATGTGGAAAATATTGTGGCTGTAAAAGAAGCTTCCGGTAATATCAGTCAGGTTGCAAAGATTATGAATCTGACCGATGGAAAGATTGATTTATATTCTGGAAATGATGACCAGATTGTACCACTGTTATCGCTTGGCGGAAAGGGTGTTATTTCTGTACTTGCAAATATTGCACCGCAGTATACTCATGATATTTGTGCAAAATTCTTCGCAGGGGATGTGGCAGGAAGCTGTAAGATGCAGTTAGATGCCATTCCGCTGATTGGAAAATTGTTCTGCGAAGTAAATCCGATTCCGGTGAAGAAGGCATTGAACCTGCTTGGAAAAGAAGTGGGACCGCTTCGTATGCCGCTTACTGAGATGACAGAAGAAAATGCAGCAGCTTTGGCAAAAGCAATGAAAGAATTTGGATTAGAAGTAATGTAGAATAAAAGGGACCTTTTTTAAGGTCCCTTTGTTGTCTGTATCAAATTGTGAAAAAATTTACAATGGAGGAGAAAAGAATGGTTAGAGCAATCATGCACGGCTGTAATGGCAAAATGGGTCAGGTGATTACGAAGCTGGCAGAAGGAGATGGGCAGATAGAAATTGTAGCTGGTATCGACAGAAATAAAGGGCTGAACAATACCTATCCTGTTTTTGAAACTTTAAAAGAATGTACTGTGGAAGCAGATGTGGTAATTGATTTTTCCAATGCAGCAGCCGTAGATGAACTGCTTGCAGTGTGCGTGGAAAAGCAGCTTCCGGTGGTGCTTTGTACAACCGGACTTTCAGAAGAACAGCTAAGTACGACGGAAGAAGCCGCAAAAAAGGTAGCCGTACTGCGCTCTGCCAATATGTCACTTGGAATTAATTTGTTGATGAAGCTGCTTCAAAGTGCAGCTACCGTGCTGGCACCGGCAGGTTTTGATATGGAAATTGTAGAGAAACATCATAACCAGAAGCTGGATGCGCCAAGTGGAACTGCAATTGCCCTTGCGGATTCCATGAATGAAGCGTTGGATAAAGCATATACCTACACTTATGACAGAAGCAAGGAGCGGAAAAAAAGAGAAAAACAGGAAATTGGTATCTCAGCAGTGCGCGGAGGAACCATTGTAGGGGAACATGAAGTGATTTTTGCAGGCGCAGATGAGGTGATTGAATTTAAACATACGGCATATTCAAAGGCGGTATTTGGAAAAGGTGCCATAGAAGCAGCAAAATATCTTGCAGGAAAGCCGGCAGGACGCTATGATATGAGTGACGTGATTCAGTTATAAGAACGGTATGTGGGAGGAAAACATGGAAGAACTGAGACAAAAATATCTGGAAAGGCTGTCCGAGCTGTTTCCATCGATTTCAAAGGCATCATCGGAAATTATCAATTTACAGGCAATTTTAAATCTGCCGAAAGGAACGGAACATTTTCTTACGGATATCCATGGAGAATACGAGGCATTTAACCATGTGTTAAAAAATGGCTCCGGGACCATTAAGCGAAAGATAGAAGATGTGTTTGGAAACACCATGAGCAGTAAAGATAAGCAGACACTGGCTACGGTGATTTATTATCCGAAAGAAAAAATGGAAGAAATCAAAACTAGAGAGTCCAACATGGATGACTGGTATAAGATTATGCTGTACCGCCTGATTGAAATCAGCAAAAATGCAGCGCGGAAATATACCCGCTCCAAGGTACGGAAGGCTCTTCCAAAGGAATATGCCTATATCATGGAAGAACTGATTATGGCGAAAACAGATATGCCAGATAAGGAATCTTACTATGCTTCCATTATTAATACGATTATTGAAATTGGATGTGCGGAAGATTTTATTGTTGCAATGAGTGAGCTGATTCAGAGACTGACTGTGGACCATCTTCATATTGTGGGGGATATCTATGACCGAGGTCCTGGACCGCATCTGATTATGGACAAGCTTCTGACCTATCATTCTCTGGATATTCAGTGGGGAAATCATGATGTGCTCTGGATGGGAGCGGCAGCAGGTCAGGAATGTTGTATTGCAAATGTAATCCGTATCTGTGCCCGTTATGGTAATCTGGATATTCTGGAGGACGGTTATGGAATCAATCTTCTTCCACTGGCCAATTTTGCGCTGAATGCGTATGCCGATGACCCGTGTACCTGTTTTGCGCTGAAAGGACAGGCGCAGGAACATCCGGAAGAAAAGGAACTGAATATGAAAATGCACAAGGCAATCAGTGTCATTCAGTTCAAACTGGAAGGACAAGGCTCAAAGCGTTATCCAGAATATGACTTTGAACGGAGAAATTTTCTGGATAAAATTAATTGGGAAAAAGGAACTGTGATTGTAGATGGAGAAGAATATCCGATGCTGGATATGAATTTTCCAACCATTGACCGGGAGCATCCATACGAATTGTCAGAAGAGGAAGCAGAAATTGTAGAGCGTCTTGTCTCTGCATTTTCAGGATGCGAAAAGCTTCAGCATCATATGCGTTTCTTATTAAATAAAGGTTCGTTGTATAAGATTTATAATTCAAATTTACTATATCATGGATGTGTTCCGCTTACAGATGACGGGCAGTTGAAAAATGTGGAAATATACGGAGAAACGTATAAAGGACGTGCGCTTTATGATGCACTGGATGCCTATATCAGACAAGGCTTTTTTGCAGTAGATAAGGAAGAATGCAGAAAAGGCCGGGATTTGATGTGGTATATCTGGCAGGGCGAAAATTCTCCACTTTTTGCAAAAAGCAAGATGGCTACCTTTGAACGCTATTTTCTGGAAGATGAAGAAGTAAAAAAAGAGCATAAAAATGCCTATTACAAATGTCTGGAAAATGAAGAAGTGATTGATATGATTTTGAGCGAGTTTGATTTAGAGCCACAACGTTCTCATATTATCAACGGACATGTTCCAGTAAAGACAAAAGATGGAGAAAGCCCGATCAAATGCAATGGGAAAGTACTTGTAATAGACGGAGGTTTCTCGAAAGCTTATCAGAGTCAGACAGGAATCGCGGGGTATACATTGATTTATAATTCTTATGGACTGATTCTTGCAGCACATGAACCGTTTGAATCGACTGAGGCCGCAATTAAGAAAGAAATTGATATTCATTCAGACAGTGTCATTGTAAGAAGGGTTATCTCAAGAAAAAGTGTCAATGATACAGATGAAGGCAAGGTATTAAGAGAGCGGATTGCTGATCTGGAAACCTTGCTGGCAGCTTACAGAAGTGGTAAAATTATTGAAAAAATTTAATTAAAATACATAAAATCCCTCAATCTGTAAATAGTAAGGATTACCTACTAATTATTTATGGAAAGGGAGATATGAAAATGAAATATGTAAGAAGATTGTTATTGGTTTCTTTCTGCGCTATGGTGCTGACTTTTACTGCATGCAGAAATAACGATGTCAATGATGGCAATAATACGGTCAATGATGCCACAAATGGAAACGACGGTCCGGTAACGGATGGAAATACAGCCACAGATAATAATGCAGTGGACGGTGTCGGCGAAGGTCTGGAAGATGCAGCCGATGGGATTGGTGAAGGCGTCCGTGATGCAGCAGACGGCATTGGCGACGGTGCTGAAGACATCATAGATGGTGCCCGGGATAATGCGGAAAATACTACTCAGGGAACTGGGGATGGAACGGATAACAACGGAACGAACGTAGCAAGATAAGATAATAGGAAAGAAGAACAGCAATATTATTTACCGCCTGTCCTGGAAACAGGGCAGGCGGTAAAGAGTTTGTTGACGGACTTATAAGCGAAGGGACAGATGTCTTTTTTGGTTAACATTTAGTTAACAGTTTATAAATTGATTGAAGTAGAAACGAAAGCGTGATAAAATAAAATGATAATGTTGATATCATATGATGAATAAAACACAAGGAGTTAATCAAAAATGGGTTTTTTAGAAAAGATATTTGGAACACATAGCCAGAATGAACTGAAAAGAATTTATCCAATTGTTGACCATATTGAAGCACTGGAACCAGAGATGCAGAAGCTGTCTGATGAAGAATTGAGGGACAAGACCAGAGAGTTCAAGGAACGTCTTGGAAACGGGGAAACACTGGATGATATTCTTCCGGAAGCATTTGCAACCGTGCGCGAGGCGGCATCCCGTACACTTGGAATGCGTCATTACCGTGTACAGTTAATTGGTGGAATCATTTTGCATCAGGGACGTATTGCGGAAATGAGAACTGGTGAAGGTAAGACATTGGTTTCTACACTCCCGGCATATTTGAATGCTTTGACCGGAGAAGGCGTACATATTGTCACGGTCAATGATTATCTGGCAAAGCGTGATGCGGAGTGGATGGGACAGGTTCATGAATTTCTGGGTCTGACTGTCGGTGTTGTGCTGAATTCCATGACAAATGATGAGCGTCGTGAAGCATATAACTGCGATATTACTTATGTGACGAATAATGAACTCGGATTTGATTATCTGAGAGATAACATGGTTATCTACAAGGAACAGCTTGTGCAGAGAGGCATGAAATATGCCATTATCGATGAGGTGGACTCTGTACTGATTGATGAGGCGAGAACACCACTTATTATTTCCGGACAAAGCGGAAAATCAACAAGATTATATGAAGCATGCGATATACTTGCACGCCAGTTACAGCGTGGAGAAGCCAGTGGGGAATTTTCCAAGATTGATGCGATTATGGGTGAGACCATCGAAGAGACCGGTGATTTCATTGTAAATGAAAAAGAAAAGAGCATAAACCTGACAGAAGATGGTGTCAAGAAAGTAGAACAGTTCTTCCACATTGACAACCTGGCAGACGCAGAAAATCTGGAAATCCAGCATAACATTATTTTAGCACTCCGTGCACACAACCTGATGTTTAAAGATCAGGATTATGTAGTAAAAGACGATGAGGTTCTGATTGTAGATGAATTTACCGGACGTATTATGCCGGGACGCCGTTATTCAGATGGCCTTCATCAGGCAATTGAAGCAAAAGAGCATGTAAAGGTTAAAAGAGAAAGCAGAACTCTGGCAACAATTACGTTCCAGAACTTGTTTAATAAATATGAGAAGAAGAGTGGTATGACGGGTACTGCCCTGACAGAAGAACAGGAGTTCCGTGATATTTACGGAATGGATGTTATTGAGATTCCGACCAATCTTCCGGTTCAGCGAGTAGACTTAAATGACGTAGTTTACAAGACAAAGAGAGAAAAATATCATGCCGTTATTCAGGAAATCTGTGCGGCACATGCCAAAGGACAGCCTGTTCTGGTTGGTACGATTACGATTGAAACCTCAGAATTACTTAGCAAAATGCTGTCAAGAGAAGGCATCCAGCATAATGTATTGAATGCAAAATTTCATGAAAAAGAAGCAGAAATTGTAGCACAGGCAGGACAGCACGGTGCGGTAACAATTGCAACGAATATGGCTGGACGTGGTACGGATATTAAGTTGGATGATGCTGCGAGAGAAGCAGGCGGTCTTAAGATTATCGGTACAGAGCGACATGAGTCCCGTCGTATTGACAATCAGCTCCGTGGACGTTCCGGACGTCAGGGAGACCCGGGAGAATCCAGATTCTATCTGTCTCTGGAAGATGATCTGCTCAGACTGTTCGGCTCAGAACGTCTGATGGAAATTTTCAATGCTCTTGGAGTAGAAGAGGGAGAACAGATTGAACACAAAATGCTTTCCAATGCCATCGAAAAGGCACAGACAAAGATTGAAAATAATAACTTTGGAATCCGTAAGAATCTGTTGGAATATGACCAGGTAATGAATGAACAAAGAGAGATTATCTACGAAGAAAGACGTCGTGTACTGGATGGAGAAAGCATGCGTGAATCCATTTTCCATATGATTACAGACTTTGTGGAAAACGCTGTAGATGGAAATATTACCCCGGACCAGGATTATGAAGAATGGGACTTAATTGCACTGAACAGAGATTTACAGGATGTAATCCCAACATTACCATTGGTAACCCCAGAAGATGTGAAGGGAAAAGAAGTAAAACAACTGAAGCATCTGTTAAAAGAACGTGCGGCAAAGGCTTACGAGGACAAAGAAGCAGAGTTCCCGGAAGCAGAACATTTACGAGAAGTAGAACGTGTATTCTTACTGCGTGTTATTGACGCAAAATGGATGGCACATATTGATGATATGGACCAGCTCCGTCAGGGAATCGGTCTTCAGGCTTACGGTCAGAAAGACCCGCTGGTAGAGTACAAAATGCTTGGTTATGACATGTTTGGTGAAATGACAAGAGCCATCACACTTGATACGGTTCGTCTGCTGTTCCACGTAAAAGTAGAGCAGAAGGTAGAACGTGAACAGGTTGCCAAGGTAACAGGAACTAACAAGGATGAGTCTGTCACAAAGGCACCAAAGACACGGTCTGAGAAGAAGGTTTATCCGAATGACCCATGCCCATGCGGAAGCGGTAAGAAATATAAACAGTGTTGTGGAAGAAAATAATATAAAAAATTAGCAAGATGAGAGGTGATAGAGTGGTTGCATTAGACGAATTCAAGGTAACGCTGAATGCGTATGATGAGCCTCTGAAAGAAATGAGGGATTCACTTTGACCTTCCGGCAAAGGAACGGCAGGTGGAAGAATTAGAACGGAGTATAGAAAAGCCGGAGTTTTGGGATGATGCACAGGAATCCCAAAAAGTAATGAAGCAGTTAAAAGTGTTGAAAGAGTTTCTGGAACAAATCAAAGAACTTACAATGCTATATGAAGATACAGGTATGTTGATTGAAATGGCAGAGGAAGAAGAGGATGAATCTCTGATTCCGGATATCCGTAAGGATTTGAAGAAGTTTGAGAAAGAATTTGAGACTTTGAAAATCCGTATTCTGCTGTCAGGCGAATATGATTCTAAGAATGCCATTGTCACGTTACATGCCGGAGCTGGCGGTACGGACAGTTGTGACTGGGTAAATATGATGTATCGTATGTACTCCAGATATGCACAGAACAAAGGATTTGGAATTACGGTGCTGGATTATCAGGATGGAGATATTACCGGACTTAAGGGAATCACGTTTGAAGTGAGCGGTGAAAATGCCTATGGCTATTTTCAGTCTGAAAAAGGGGTTCACAGGCTGGTCCGTATTTCTCCGTTTAACGCAGCAGGAAAACGTCAGACTTCTTTTGCATCCTGCGATGTACTTCCAAGTATTGATGATGATGTGGCAGTAGAAATCCGCGAAGAGGATTTGAAAATAGACACGTATCGTGCCAGTGGAGCCGGTGGACAGCATATTAATAAGACATCATCTGCGGTGCGTATTACCCATCTTCCAACGGGAATCGTGGTACAGTGTCAGAATGAACGTTCCCAGCTATTTAATAAAGATAAGGCAATGCAGATGCTGCGTGCCAAGCTTTATATGCTGGAAAAGCAGAAACAGGAAGAAAAAATGTCTGGCATCCGTGGAGAAGTCTGCGACATTAACTTTGGAAATCAGATACGTTCGTATATTATGCATCCGTATACACTTGTGAAGGACCACAGGACAAACGAAGAAAATGGAAACGTAACGGCAGTCATTGATGGTGACTTGGACCAGTTTATTAACGCATATTTAAAACAGAGGAGCAGCTAAGGATGAGAATTGCAGTATTGGGTTATGGAACTGTTGGCTCAGGTGTGGTAGAAGTACTGGAGAGAAACCGGGAGATTATCTCCGCAAGAGCAGGAAAAGAAATTGAAGTAAAGTACATTCTGGATTTGAAGGATTTTTCCGGACAGAAGATACAGGAAAAGATTGTACATGAATATGATATTATTTTAAATGACGAGGAAGTAGAAATTGTCGTAGAGGCCATGGGCGGTATTGAGCCGGCTTATACTTATGTAAAGAATGCACTTCTTGCAGGCAAGAGCGTGGTTTCTTCTAATAAGGCACTGGTTGCAAAATACGGTGCGGAACTGATGAAAATTGCACGCGAAAAGCATGTGAATTTTTTGTTTGAGGCAAGTGTGGGAGGCGGAATTCCAATCCTGCGTGCACTTGGTTCTTCTCTTACAGGAGATGAAATTGAGAAAATTACAGGTATTTTAAATGGAACAACCAATTATATGATGACAAAAATGTTCTATGAAGGTGCAGACTATGCCGCCGTTCTCAAAGAAGCGCAGGCAAATGGATTTGCAGAGGCAGACCCTACAGCAGATGTGGAAGGGTATGATGCCTGTAGAAAGATTGCCATTCTGACTTCTATTATTTCTGGAAAGATGGTGGATTTCGAGGAAATTTACACAGAAGGTATCAGTAAAATCACCACAGAGGATATGAAGTATGCCAAAGCACTTGGAATGACGGTGAAGCTGCTTGCTGAGTGTGAAAAGGTGGATGGAAAGTGGTTTGCCCAGGTAGCGCCTTGTCTGCTTTCAAAGGAACACCCGCTTTACAGTGTAAATGAAGTCTTCAATGCAGTTTTTGTAAAGGGTAATATGCTTGGAGATGCGATGTTCTATGGAAGCGGAGCCGGAAAGCTTCCGACTGCCAGTGCAGTTGTGGCTGATATTGTGGCAGAAGCGAAAAATCCGCATACAGATATTATGAATTTCTGGACAGAAGAGAAACTGGAACTGGAAAAGCACACAGAAATCACGAGACGATTCCTGGTAAGAATACAGGGAAATCAGGAGGAACTTGCAGATTGTATCCAGAAAGATTTTGGAGAAGTACAGTATGTGAATCTGGAAGAACTTTCTGGAGAGTTTGGATTTGTGACTCCTGTAATGACAGAAGGTGCATATCTGGAAAAGGCAAAGAACTATCCACAGATTTGCCATATGCTCAGGGTGGAAGAGTAATATACGCTGAAAAGCATAAGTGCACATTTGTGTTTTACTATGGGACTGGGGTAGCAGAAAGCCCTGATACATATAATGAAAAAAGGAAAGAAAAGTGGCATTGTCTGGGAAGAAGGTTATCGTCTGATGAACCACTTGCCGGATGAGTAGGAGGAAGAAATGCTGGTAGTAAAAAAATTTGGAGGCAGTTCTGTTGCAGATTCAGAACGTATCTTTAATGTAGCCAGACGCTGCGCGGAAGAATTTCAATGTGGAAATGACGTAGTTGTTGTGCTGTCTGCCATGGGAGATACAACGGATGAACTTCTGGCAAAGGCTGCGGAAATCAATCCGTATCCGTCCAAACGTGAATTGGATATGCTTTTAACAACCGGAGAGCAGGTGTCAGTAGCGCTTTTGGCTATGGCACTGCAATATCTGCAGGTGCCTGCTATTTCGTTGAATGCATTTCAGGTAAAAATGCATGGAACAGCAAGATACAGCAATTCCAGATTTAAAAAGATTGATACAGACCGAATCGAGCATGAATTAGAAGGACGGAAAATCGTTATTGTAACCGGATTCCAGGCAGTCAATAAGTATGATGATTATGTAACACTTGGACGAGGTGGTTCTGATACGACAGCAGTAGCGCTTGCGGCAGCGCTGCATGCAGATAAGTGTGAAATATTTACAGATGTGGATGGTGTTTATACAGCGGACCCACGTATTGTGCCGAATGCCAGAAAGATTGAAGAGATTACATACGATGAAATGCTGGAACTGGCTACATCTGGTGCAAAGGTTCTGCATAATCGTTCTGTGGAAATGGCAAAAAAATATGGTGTGGAGCTTGTAGTACGCTCCAGTCTGAATACAGAAGAAGGAACTGTGGTTAAGGAGGAAGTCGAAGTGGAAAAAATGTTAATTACCGGTGTGGCAGCGGATAGAAATACAGCCAGAATCTCAGTGCTTGGCATTGATGACAAGCCGGGAACTGCGTTTAAAATATTCAATGTGCTTGCGAAAAATAATATTAATGTGGATATTATTCTTCAGTCTGTAGGAAGAAACGGAACCAAGGACATTTCTTTTACTGTTTCAGAAGATGACTTGAAAGAAGCAATGGAAATCCTGGAGGCAAAGAAAAAATCTCTGACGATTAAGGAAATTACCTGCGATAAAGAAGTTGCCAAGATTTCGATTGTTGGTGCAGGAATGCTCACCAATCCGGGAGTTGCTGCAACGATGTTTGAATCTCTCTTTAATTCGAACATTAATATCAATATGATTTCTACATCTGAAATCCGTATTACTGTATTGATTGATGAGAAAGATACAGATAAGGCTCTGGTGGCAGTCCATGATGGCTTTGGACTGGAAGATTAATTTGGAGTTGTGGATTTAATCCCTATGGGAATTGCATTCATATAGGGATTAAAAGCACAGAGAATGATTACACAGAAAATAATATGAAAATGTCAGTGTGACCGGAAGAGGCTTCCTTGTTACACTGACATTTTTTATCGTTTTGATAAATTGCTGTTCTGATAAGCCGGATTGGAAGTGACTTCTTCGGAAAACCATTCTGGTGGAAGAAAAGCAAGGGCATCTTCTTCTGAAGAAAATTCCACCTCAGCAAGTACCAGTGGAGCAAGTGCACCGCGAAAGATATCCAGTTCAATGGTATGACTGGAATCCAGTGGAATACGATATCTTTCCTTTGAAATCAGATTGCCGTCTATCTTAGTAAGAAGATGTTGATAAGCTTCTTCCATGAGCGGAAGATTGTATTCTTCCCGTATCATAAGACCGGCAGATTTGTAGGTGAGTTCGTATTTGGCGCCATCTTTGCGGATTCTTACGACCGGATTGGTGCAGAGGTAACCCTGTTCCAGTGTTGTATGTGGATAAGAATCCAGATTGACGGGCAGTTCCTTTATTAAAAATTTGCGTTCGATTTCCATGAGGGTTGTTCCTTTCTGATTATGGGAATAAAGGTTGCTGATACCGGATTGCTCCGTACTGCGTACTTTCGCAGGCCTGAGGCGGATGCCTGACCTTTTACCCTGGTAGCATCATTATAAGAAAAATTTCATAGTTTTACAAGATTTGTATCATTGCTTTTCCAGTAGGACTCTGATAGAATCTGTTTAGAAAACAGATGTTCAGATTTCCGAAATGGAGCTTTATAGAACAAAATTTATGAAACAAAATTTACAGGACAGAATCGTAGAAAGGAAAATGGTATGAGCGAAGTAGTATTATTATTAGCAGATGGATTTGAAGAAATAGAAGGACTTACTGTTGTGGATGTACTTAGAAGAGCAGGAATTTCCCTTACCACTGCTTCTATTATGAAGCGGGAGCAGGTGACCGGCGCCCATCAGATACAGGTAAAGGCGGATTGTCTGATGGAGGAAACAGATTTCTCTGACACGAAGATGGTGGTTCTTCCGGGAGGACTTGGCGGAATGCAGAACCTGGAGGCGCATGAAAGTGTGCGGGAATTATTGAGACAATTTGCAAGGGAGCAGCGTTATATCGGTGCAATCTGCGCAGCGCCTACTATTCTTGGAAGAATGGGCCTTCTGGAAGGTAAACGGGCAGTATGTTATCCTTCTATGGAAGATGGTCTTGTGGGGGCAGAAGTCTGCTATGAAGGTGTTGTGGCGGATGGAACCATCATAACCGGACGTGGAATGGGTGTATCCATTGATTTTGCACTCCGCTTAGTCGAGGCGCTTCGGGACGAGACACTGGCAGATGAAATTGCAGAACAGATAGTATATCAGAAGTAAGGAGTTTTAGCTATGAAAAAAATAGTATGCTATCTTCTGATTGCTGTTATGTTGCTGGCGGGCTGCGGAAAGAAAGATTTGAAAGCGGCAGAATATGTGCGTGCGGATCTGGAATTGATTTTTCAGGGGGAGACGCAGGAAGCAAAAGAATTTCTGGATGCTTCGTCCAGTGATTTGAAAAAAGTATATGAAAATGGGATTCAGAGTTTTGTAGAAAACTATTTGATAATTGATACGGACGAAGAAAACGAAGAAAGTGGAAATGTCAGTGTATATAGCTATTATGTGGAGGAAATCTTCCGTACAATGAAGTATCAGGTAGGCGAAGCAGTAGAAAAAGACAAAGATACCTACGAAGTAACCGTTACCTATCAGCCGGCAGACGTATTTGTACAGTTCGCTGAAAAACTGCAGGAAGAATCAGCAAAGATCCGACAGAAGCAGGAGGAGGGGCAGTATACTGGAACCGAGGAAGAACAAAAGCAGGCAATGATGGAAGAATATGTGACAGCTTCCTATGAACTTCTAGGCGAGTCCTATTCCCAGATGCAGTACAAAGAGGCAGAAGAATTTACTTTTACCGTGACCAGAAGTGAGAAGAACCAGCCGCAGATGTCAGAGGATGAGATTAATCAGTTTATTGTACAAATTTTATTGCTTGATAAACTGTAAAAGTTGTGTTATACTCTTAGAATCAGTGTAATGTAGATAAGTCTGTCGACTTTTCACGAATATAATTGGTGTATAATTAGGAGGAAAATTGTAATGAGTTTACAGGTCGAAAAGTTAGAACACAATATGGCGAAGCTTACAATCGAAGTTTCTGCTGAAGAATTAGAAGGTGCAATCCAGAAATCATACCTCAAACAGAGAGGTAAAGTAAATGTGCCTGGTTTCCGTAAGGGAAAAGTACCTCGTCAGGTTATGGAGAAAATGTTCGGTGTAGAAGTATTTTACGAAGATGCAGCGAATACATTAATTCCAGATGCATATGCAAAAGCATACGATGAAGCTGATATCGATATCGTTTCTCAGCCATCTATCGAAGTAACACAGATTGAAAAAGGAAAACCATTTATCTTCACAGCAGAAGTTGCTGTAAGACCAGAAGTAAAACTTGGTGAATACAAAGGGGTAGAGGTTGACAAATTCTCTAACCGTGTTACAGCAAAAGAAATTGATGCTAAGTTAGAAGAAGAAAGAAAGAAAAATGCAAGAACAGTCAATGTAGAAGGACGTCCTGTACAGAAAGATGATGAAGTGATTCTTGATTTTGAAGGATTTGTTGATGGTGTTGCATTTGATGGTGGAAAGGGAGAAAATTACTCTCTTACAATCGGATCTAACACATTTATTCCAGGATTTGAAGATCAGTTAATCGGTGTAGAAGCTGGAAAAGAAGTAGAAGTAAATGTTACATTCCCAGAAGACTATCATGAAGAAAGCCTGAAAGGAAAACCAGCAGTATTTAAGTGTACTGTACATGAAATCAAAGCAAAAGAACTTCCTGAATTAGATGATGAATTTGCTTCAGAAGTTTCAGAATTTGATACATTAGAAGAATTAAAGGCTGATATCAAGGCTAAGATCAAAGAACAGAAGAATGCAGAAGGAAAGAGCGCGCAGCAGGAGCAGGCTCTTGATACAATTATTGCAGCTACAGAGATGGATATTCCAGACGCAATGGTTGAGACAGAAGCAAGACAGATGGTAGATTCTTTCGGACAGAGAATCCAGCAGCAGGGTCTTACTATGCAGCAGTACATGCAGTTTACAGGCATGGATACAGAAAAGATGCTTGAAGAAATGCGTCCACAGGCTATGAAGCGTATCCAGACAAGACTTGTTCTTGAAGCAATCGTAGCTGCAGAAAACATGGTAACTTCTGATGAAAGATTAGACGAAGAAATCGCTAAGATGGCAGAAATGTACTCTATGGAAGCAGACCAGCTTAAGAGCTACATGGGAGATACAGAAAAAGAACAGATGAAGAAAGACATTGCTGTAGAGGATGCAGTTCAGTTCATCCTTGACAATGCAGTAGAAAAATAATCATTTGACAGAAAATGAATATAGGAGGTATGGGCATGAGTTTAATACCTTATGTTGTAGAGCAGACAAGCCGTGGAGAACGTTCGTATGACATTTATTCCAGACTTTTAAAAGAAAGAATTATTTTCCTTGATACCGAGGTAAATGATGCATCAGCAAGTGTGATTGTTGCACAGATGTTATTCTTAGAGGCGGAAGACCCGGAAAAAGATATCCAGTTTTATATCAACAGTCCGGGAGGTTCTATTTCGGCAGGAATGGCAATCTACGACACAATGAATTACATTAAATGTGATGTTTCTACAATGTGCATGGGAATGGCCGCAAGCATGGGAGCATTCTTACTTGCAGGAGGAACAAAAGGAAAGCGTTTTGCACTTCCGAATGCTGAGATTATGATTCATCAGCCTTCAGGCGGAGCGCAGGGTCAGGCTACAGAAATCGAAATCAATGCGAAACACATTCTTCGCATTCGTGAGAGAATGAACAGACTGATGGCAGAAAATACAGGTCAGCCATATGAAGTGGTTGCAGCAGATACTGAGAGAGACAATTGGAAGACTGCGGAAGAAGCAATGGCGTATGGGCTGATTGACCAGGTTGTTACAAGCCGGTAGAAAGATAAAGGGATGTCCGAAGCCGGACATTCCTTTTGTATTAGTATGAGGTGGAAGTATGGCAAATAAACGTGATGAAGTGATAAGATGTTCGTTCTGCAATAAGACACAGGCTCAGGTAGGGAAAATGATTGCAGGACCGAATGGGGTATACATCTGCGACCAGTGTGTGGATGTATGCGCAGAAATCATCGAAGAAGAAATGGGATATCAGGGACATGACAGTGGGTTTGAAGATATCAATCTTTTAAAACCGGAAGAAATTAAAGAGTTTCTTGATGAATATGTAATCGGACAGGATGCAGCAAAGAAAGTACTGGCGGTATCCGTTTACAATCACTACAAGAGAATTATGTCCCAGCGCGATTTAGGAGTAGAACTCCAGAAGAGTAATATCCTGATGATTGGACCTACCGGATGTGGCAAGACATTTCTTGCACAATCCCTTGCAAAAATCCTGAATGTGCCATTTGCAATTGCAGATGCTACAGCACTTACCGAGGCAGGATATGTAGGTGAAGACGTAGAAAATATTCTGCTGAAGATTATTCAGGCAGCAGATGGAGATATTGAACGTGCAGAACACGGAATTATCTATATCGATGAGATTGACAAGATTACAAGAAAATCAGAAAATCCATCCATTACCAGAGATGTTTCCGGTGAAGGTGTACAGCAGGCACTGTTGAAGATTCTGGAAGGAACCGTTGCAAATGTGCCGCCACAGGGTGGAAGAAAACATCCGCATCAGGAACTGATTCCGATTGATACCACCAATATTTTATTTATCTGCGGCGGTGCGTTTGAAGGAATCGACAAGATTATTGAAAAACGTGTGGACACCAAGTCTATTGGTTTTGGTGCGGATATTGCGAAACAGCATGAATATGATATCGATAGATTGTTGGGTCAGGTATTGCCACAGGATTTGGTGAAATTTGGACTTATTCCGGAACTGGTTGGCCGTGTGCCTGTCACAGTGACCCTTCAGTCACTGAATAAAGAAGATTTGGTGCGGATTCTTACAGAGCCTAAGAATGCGATTGTAAAACAGTATCAGAAGCTTTTAGAGCTGGATGACGTAGAACTGGAATTTGACAAAGATGCATTGGAAGCAATTGCAGAGACCTCTCTGAAACGGAAAACCGGAGCCAGAGGACTTCGTGCAATTATGGAAAATGTGATGATGGATACGATGTATCATGCACCATCAGATGAAGACCTGAAATATTGCAGAATTACCAAAGAAGCAGTATTGGGAAAAGAAGTTCCAGTGACAAATCAGTTGGAAGATAAAACGGAAAGTGCATAAAAGCCGTAAAACTGAGGATGTGAAGGTGCAGACGGGATAACCTGAGGCACCTTCTTTGCATATATGCAAGTGCACTGGGAAGATAAAGGAGAAACAAAGAATGAACAGAATGGCAAGTATTCCAATGGTTGCCCTTCGGGGAATGACGATTGTTCCTGAGATGGTTGTAAATTTTGATGTGAGCAGACAGTGTTCCATTGAGGCAATTCAGGAAGCCATGGCAAATGACCAGAAAATCTTTCTTTTAACACAGAAAGATGTCAATGTCGAAAACCCGACGAAGGATGATTTATACAGAGTGGGAACAGTTGCTACTATAAAACAAGTGGCGAAGCTTCCAAAACAGATTCTGCGTGTGCTGATTATCGGGGAAGAAAAAGCGATTTTAAATGCAATTGAATTTTCAGAGCCGTATATGCGTGCGAATATCACCATTGTTGATGATGTGGATCCAAGTATGTTTTATGAAAACAAACGGGAAGCCATGGTGCGTGGACTGCAGGAATTGTATACAGAATATGCAATCCGTAATCCAAAGATCAGCAAGGACGTTGTGAAGCAGATACAAAATACAGAAGATATCTATTCTCTTGTGAATAAGGTGGCGGCCAATCTTCCAATCCATTATACGGAATTACAGAAGATACTGGAAGAAGTGAATTTCCGGGCCAGGTATGAAATGATTTCCTATCGTCTGGTAAGTGAAGCCAAGATCATGGATATTAAGGAAGAAATCCAAAATAAAGTAAAAGAACGTCTGGACCAGCACCAAAGGGAATATGTGCTAAGAGAAGAACTGAAGCTGATACGGGAAGAATTAGGGGATGACAATGCCCTTTCTGTAGCGGAAGAGTTTGAACAGAAGGCAGCCGAACTGGATGCCACGGAAGAAGTAAAAGAAAAGCTTCAGAAAGAAATCAAGCGCTTTAAAAATTCCATGCAGAGTCCGGCAGAATCTGGTGTGCTGCGCGGTTATATTGAAACCATGCTGGAAATGCCGTGGGAGAAACGGGTAGAGGATTTTACCGACATTTCTTATGCCAGAGAAATTTTAGAGGAAGAGCATTACGGACTGGACGAGGTCAAAGAGCGTGTACTGGAATATCTGGCAGTGCGGGCTATGACAAAGCAGGGTAGCAGCCCGATTTTGTGCCTTGTAGGGCCTCCGGGAACGGGAAAGACATCTATAGCCAAGTCACTTGCAAAAGCCCTGAAAAAGCCGTATGTGCGTATTTCACTGGGTGGTGTGCATGATGAGGCAGAGATTCGCGGACACAGAAAGACCTATGTAGGAGCTATGCCGGGAAGAATCGCAAATGGAATCAAGACGGCAGGAGTGAAGAACCCATTTTTACTGTTAGATGAAATTGATAAGGTAAGTACAGACCATAAGGGAGATACGTTTTCTGCACTTCTGGAAGTGCTGGACAGTGAACAGAACAGTAAGTTCCGGGATCACTATCTGGAAGTGCCTCTTGATTTATCAGAGGTAACTTTTGTGATGACAGCAAACAGTCTTCAGACTATACCGGGACCACTTTTGGACAGAATGGAAATCATTGAAATCAGTGGTTATACGGAAAACGAAAAGGTACATATTGCCACAGAACATCTGATTCCGAAGCAAATTGAGAAGCATGGTCTTCAGAAAAATCAGCTTTCTATTAGCAAAAAAGTAGTATGGAAGCTGGCGCGCAACTACACGAAAGAAGCCGGAGTGCGTCAGTTAGAACGTGAAATCGGAAGCATCTGCCGAAAAGCTGCCCGTGAGATTTATGAAGGGCACAAGAAAAAAATCCAGGTGACTGAGCGGAATCTGGAAAAGTATGTAGGAAAAGAAAAATATGCGTATCATATGGTAAATGAGAAAGACGAGGCTGGCATTGTAAGAGGGCTTGCGTGGACAAGCGTAGGCGGAGATACTTTGCAGATTGAGGTCAATGTGATGCCGGGAAAAGGCGAGATTCTTTTAACCGGACAATTGGGTGATGTGATGAAAGAGTCTGCCCAGACAGGAATCAGCTATATCCGTTCTATCAGTGACGCACATGGTGTGCCGGCAAAGTTCTTTGAAGAACATGATATCCATATTCATATTCCGGAAGGAGCGGTGCCAAAAGACGGACCGTCAGCAGGAATTACCATGGCAACTGCAATGTTTTCTGCAATTACGAATCAGAAGGTACGTGCGGATATTGCCATGACAGGGGAGATTACCTTAAGAGGCCGTGTACTTCCGATTGGCGGATTAAAAGAGAAGCTTCTGGCAGCCAAATATGCAGGAATGAAGACAGTGCTGGTTCCGCTTCAGAATAAGAAGGATGTGGAGGAACTTTCCGAAGAAATTACGAAAGATTTGGAAATTATTCCGGTGGAACATATGAACGAAGTATTGCAGCAGGCAATCCGACAGGCAGAGTAAAGCTTGTAAATCTTGTAAACAAAGAAAGACGAGGAAATAAAATGGTAATTAAGAAAATTAATCTGGAAACCGTTTGTGGAATCACAAGTAAACTACCGGAGAACACACTTCCGGAAATTGCGTTTGCAGGGAAATCCAATGTGGGAAAATCCTCTCTGATTAATGCCCTGATGAACCGCAAGTCTTACGCAAGAACTTCTGCAACACCGGGAAAAACCCAGACCATTAACTATTATAACATCAATGATGCTATGTATCTGGTAGATTTGCCGGGATACGGCTATGCGAAGGTGTCTGAGAAAGAGAAGATTGCCTGGGGCAAAATGATTGAACGCTACTTAAATCAGTCTAAGCAGTTAAAAGCAGTATTCCTGTTGATTGATATCCGGCATGACCCGTCAGCCAATGATAAGATGATGTATCACTGGATTGTAGAACAAGGCTTTCAGCCGATTATCATTGCTACAAAGCTGGACAAGATTAAGAGAAGTCAGGTTCAGAAACAGGTAAAGGCAGTGAAAACCGGACTGGATTTGCTTCCGGGAACAATTGTGATTCCGTTCTCGGCTGAGACAAAGCAGGGACGGGATGACATCTGGAATCTGATGGATTCCATTGTGGCAGGAGAATATGAAGAATAGAAGTATAAAAGGGGTGGAATTTTCCACCCCTGATTTATTCTATATATTGATTCCTGTTTTGGAACCCGGCAGCATGTTACATGACTTTTCTGAACAATGCGATAAAGTCTTCTACAGAAGCTTCTTTTGGATTTCCAGGTGCGCATGCATCTGCGTGTGCAGATTCTGCAAGGAATGGAAGGTCTTCTTCTTTGAGTCCTTCTACCTTTGTAGGAATTCCTACATCAATGGAAAGCTGACGTACTGCATCGATGGCAGCTTTTCTATATTCCTCCTGAGACATTTCGTCTACACCTTTCACACCCATTGCTCTTGCAATTTCACGATATTTTTCACCAGTGCATTCCTGATTGTATTCCATAACGATTGGAAGCATCATGGCGCAGGCAACACCGTGTGGTGTATCATATACAGCACCTAAAGTATGTGCCATAGAATGAGCAATTCCAAGACCTACATTTGAGAATCCCATACCTGCTATGTACTGACCGAGAGCCATGCCCTCACGGCCTTCCTTGGTGTTTTCGCAGGCGCCACGGAGAGATTTGGAAATGATTTCGATTGCCTTTAAATGGAACATATCTGTCATTTCCCATGCAGCCTTTGTGGTATATCCTTCGATTGCATGTGTCAGTGCATCCATACCGGTTGCTGCGGTCAGACTCTTTGGCATAGAAGCTGTCATATCCGGGTCAACTACAGCGATGATTGGCATATCATGTGGGTCAACACATACAAATTTACGTTTCTTTTCTACATCTGTTATTACATAGTTAATCGTTACTTCAGCAGCAGTTCCGGCTGTAGTAGGTACAGCGATGATTGGAACACATGGCTTCTTAGTTGGAGCAACACCCTCCAGACTGCGTACATCTGCAAATTCCGGGTTTGTGATGATGATTCCGATTGCTTTTGCGGTATCCATAGAAGAACCGCCACCGATAGCGATGATATAATCAGCACCTGCATTCTTAAATGCTGCTACACCGTTCTGCACATTGGCAATCGTTGGGTTGGCTTTGATGTCAGAATAAACTTCGTATGCAAGTCCTGCGCCGTCCAGTAAATCCGTAACTTTAGATGCTACGTTGAATTTAATCAAATCCGGGTCAGTACAGACAAATGCTTTCTGAAAGCCCTGAGCCTTTGCCTCATTAACGATTTCTGCAATTGCACCAGCTCCGTGGTAAGAAGTCTGGTTTAACATAATTCTGTTAGCCATGATAATCCTCTCCTTTATTTCTTATCATTAAAAATATGAAAATGCGAATAGCATTTTTGACTGATATTATTTTAACAATATTAAAGACGAGAATCAATAGTTTTAGAAAAAGTTTACAAATTATTCTTAATTGCCCGTTTACGGATAAAATAATACGGAATTAAAATAAGTAAAGTAGCAATCCATGCAATCGGATAGCTGACTAAGATGGTTTCTATTTTGTAAATGCGTGGCAGGATAATAAGAATAAATGGAATCCTTACTGCGCATACTCCTACCATATTGGCTACAGTAGGAATTAAAACATCACCAATACCACGCAGTGCGCCGGATAAAACTTCAATAAATACATAAGTAATATAGGAAGGCAGAATCATGCGCAGCATATAGACACCAATCTGTACGACACCGGCATCTCCCGTGAAAATCTGAAACAGAGGTTCACAGAAAATATAAATAAAGGTAAGTAATACGCCACATACGCCGAAGGACATAGCAGTGCAGACACGTACGCTTTTGAAAATACGTTCTGTCTTTTTTGCACCATAGTTCTGACCGGCAAATGTGGAGATAGCCAGTCCGAAGGCGGAAGTAAGGGCCCAGAATAAGGCATCCAGTTTACCCCAGGCTGCCCATGCAGCAGCAGTGTCCGTTCCAAAATCGTTGATTGCAGACTGAATAATAATATTGGAAATACTGTACATACAAGCCTGGATTCCACCTGGAAATCCAATCCGGAGCTGGAGTTTTAAGGTGTGATAATCAAAACGGATTTCCCGCAGCTTCAGCTTGAGGATTCCATAAGAAGTCATTAGTGCATGGGTAACTAAAATGGCACTGACTGCCTGAGAAATAATGGTTGCAATGGCTGCACCTGCAATTCCCATGTGTAAATATACAACAGCGACATAATCTAAAATAATATTTAAAATACAACAGACAATCAAATAATACAAAGGCTTTTTGGAATCACCGATAGCACGCATGATAGAAGAACCCATGTTGAAAATCATCACTGCCAGCATACCAAGGAAATACAGCCGCAGATATACGATAGAGTCTGCCATGGTATCAGCAGGAGTATGAATGGCTTCCAGCATCCACGGCGTTAGTATCCACCCAAGGACAGAAAGAATCAGGCTGGATACAATGGAAAATGCATAGGCAGTGTGAAGACCTTTATGCAGATTTTTTTTATCTTTTGCACCATAAAACTGGGAAATAATCACGCTGGCACCGGCAGATAATCCAGTGAAAAATCCAATGACCAGATTGGAAAGCACAGATGCAGAACCGCCTACGCTGGCAAGAGCCTGTTTTCCCACAAACCGTCCTACAATAATGGCGTCAACCGTGTTATAAAGTTGCTGAAAAAGAGTTCCTATCAAAATTGGGAAAAAGAAAATCAGAAGCTGTTTCCAAATTACACCTTCCGTGATTTTATTTATGTCAGTACGCTCGTTCATTGTGCAAATCCTTCCTCTTTTGAATCATTCTGGCTCAAAGCCCAGTTTTTATATTATAGCATATCGAAAGTGTATAAGTATAGAGAAGAAATACACAGTTTTTCTGATGAAAAATGTATACTTTTTTTGAAAATACAGATATTAGAGTTAAAAAGATTGAAATGGAAAGAAGGAAATGATATGACAGTGCATACCCAGCATTTATTGGAAGAATGTAATTCAGGATGTAAGATGGCAATCCGCAGTATGGACCAGGTATTAGAATATGTAGAGGATGAGAAGTTAGAGCAGGTAATAGAGACCTGCAAATACGCTCATGAACAACTGGAAGAAGAGTCTGGAAAATTACTGGAAGAGTGTGGAAAAGAAGAGAAGGAACCCGGAATGATTGCAACTGCATTTTCGTGGATTTCCACAGAGACAAAGCTGGTGATGAAGAACAGTGATAATCAGATTGCGAAAGTATTGATGGATGGATGTAATATGGGAATCCAGTCTATTGGAGAATACATGAATGAATATACGGGAGCATCGGAGGAAGCAAAAAAAATTGCAAAGAAGCTGGTAAAGCTGGAAGAAGATTTTATGAGTGACCTCAAAAAATTCCTGTAGTCAGATTTGCACTTCAATGGAGAAAAATATATAAGAATAACTTATAAATGGAAAACGACACGAATAGACAAAACGTACAAAAATGCAACATTTTCTTGATTGATAATGTGCAAAATGAAAAAAGAAAAAGAAAGATAGCCAAAGGTGTTGACGTTAGCTAAAAAATTCATTAATATTAATCAATAATAAATAAATTGAAACGCAGTACAAAAAATTAATGAAGAAGGAGCATTATCATGGCATATTATTTTAGCGAACCATCACACACATTTAGTGAATATTTACTGGTACCAGGCTACTCAAGTTCTCAGTGTCAGCCACAGAACGTGAGTTTAAAAACACCTCTTGTCAGATTTAAAAAGGGAGAGGAACCGGCTATATCTTTAAATATTCCAATGGTTTCCGCAATTATGCAGGCTGTATCCAATGATACAATGGCCGTTGCACTTGCGAGAGAAGGTGGAATTTCCTTTATTTACGGGTCACAGTCAATTGAAGACCAGGCTGCGATGGTAAGAAGAGTGAAATCCTATAAGGCAGGATTTGTAACAAGTGATTCAAATCTGATTCCAGACCAGTGCCTGAAAGATGTTCTTGCTTTGAAAGAGAAGACCGGACATTCTACCATGGCTGTTACAGATGACGGAACAGCAAATGGCAAATTACTTGGTGTTGTAACAGAGAGAGATTACAGAATTTCCCGTATGTCTCCGGACACAAAGGTCTCTGAATTTATGACACCATTTGAAAAACTGGTAACAGCAAAGGTTGGGGTTTCTTTAAAAGAAGCCAATGATATTATCTGGGATTATAAGTTAAATTCCCTTCCAATCATTGATGAAGACCAGAAGCTGGATTCGTTCGTATTCAGAAAAGACTATGATTCAAAGAAAGCAAATCAGAATGAATTATTAGATGCTCACAAGAGATATGTAGTTGGAGCAGGAATTAACACCAGAGATTATGCAGAACGTGTACCTGCACTTGTGGAAGCCGGAGTAGATGTACTCTGTATTGACTCCAGTGAAGGCTTCAGTGAATGGCAGAAGCTTACCATTGACTGGATTCGTGAACACTATGGTGATTCAGTGAAAGTCGGAGCAGGTAATGTGGTAGACGCAGACGGATTCCGTTTCCTTGCTGACTGCGGTGCTGACTTCATTAAAGTTGGTATCGGCGGTGGTTCTATCTGTATTACCCGTGAGACAAAGGGAATCGGACGTGGACAGGCTACAGCTACCATTGAAGTTGCAAAAGCAAGAGATGAATATTATAAAGAAACCGGTATTTACGTGCCAATCTGCAGTGATGGTGGTATTGTTCATGATTATCATATGACCCTTGCACTTGCCATGGGAAGCGATTTCATCATGTTAGGAAGATATTTCTCACGTTTTGATGAATCACCTACAAGCAAGGTAAATATCAACGGACAGTACATGAAGGAATACTGGGGAGAAGGAAGTGCCCGCGCAAGAAACTGGCAGAGATATGACCTTGGCGGAGAGACAAATCTCAAGTTTGAAGAAGGGGTAGATTCTTATGTTCCATATGCAGGTGCTCTGAAGGACAATGTAGGAATTACCTTATTGAAGATGAAATCTACCATGTGTAACTGCGGAGCACTTACCATTCCGGAATTGCAGGAAAAAGCAAAGCTTACATTAGTTTCATCCGTAAGTATTGTAGAAGGCGGTGCGCATGACGTTGTGCTGAAAGATCAGTCAACATCACACCGTTAAGAAATAGATACAAACAAGCTAGTTATACGACTGACGGAAGTGGAATAGACCACAGGGAGTATAATGAAAGAAAGAGTCGACCGTCTGGGCAAAAAATGTCTGGGGCAGTAGACTCTTTTTCTCTTGATTTCTTCGGATAAATAAGAGAAAATAGAACCAAAGACATTTTTCAAATCTTAAGCAGAGAAGAAAGAGGTGCCATTATGTTAACAGATGTACAGATTGCGCAGAGTGCAGAAATGAAACCAATCAAAGAGATTGCAGAACAGTTGGGATTAGGAGAAGAAGATCTGGAACTTTATGGGAAATATAAAGCGAAGATTTCGTTGGAAACAATTTCCAAAGTAAAAGATAATCCGGATGGAAAACTGATTCTGGTGACAGCGATCAATCCGACTCCGGCAGGAGAAGGAAAGACAACAACCATGATTGGACTTTCTCAGGCGCTTAATAAACTTGGTAAGAAATCCGTAGTTGCCATGCGTGAGCCGAGCCTTGGACCTTGCTTTGGAGTCAAAGGTGGGGCAGCAGGCGGCGGATATGCACAGGTTGTTCCGATGGAAGATATTAATTTGCATTTTACCGGTGATATCCATGCGATTACTACTGCAAATAACCTGATTGCAGCAATGCTTGATAATTCCATCCAGCAGGGAAATCCTCTGGATATTGATACCAGACAGATTGTGTGGAAACGTGTAGTAGACCTAAATGACAGAGCATTAAGACATATCGTAGTAGGACTTGGCGGAAAGCCAAACGGAGTGCCAAGAGAAGATGGATTTGATATTTCGGTAGCAAGTGAAGTTATGGCGATTCTTTGTCTGGCTACTTCTCTGGAAGATTTGAAGAAAAGAGCGGGCCGCATGATTGTAGCTTACAATCACGCAGGAGAGCCGGTTACGGTAGATGATATTCAGGCTACAGGAGCAGTTACCCTCCTTTTGAAAGATGCAATTAAGCCGAACTTAGTACAGACCCTTGACCATACACCGGTATTTGTTCATGGTGGACCATTTGCCAATATTGCACACGGCTGTAATTCGGTTATGGCAACACAGCTTGCAATGAAATTAGGTGACTATGCTATTACGGAAGCAGGATTCGGTGCAGACCTTGGAGCGGAGAAGTTCTTGGATATCAAGTGCAGACAGGCTGGATTGAAACCAGATGCAGTTGTTATTGTGGCAACTGTCCGTGCCCTTAAGATGCATGGCGGTGTGGCAAAGAAGGACCTTGGCGAAGAAAACTTAGAGGCACTCCGCAAAGGAATCGAAAATCTGGAAAAACATATTGAAAATATTGCAAAATACAATCTGCCAAGTGTTGTTGCTATCAATGCTTTTCCTACAGATACAGAAGCAGAGCTTCAGCTTCTGAATGAAATCTGCAAGAGCAAAGGAGTAGATGTGGCAATCAGTCAGGTCTGGGCAAAAGGTGCAGACGGCGGCATTGAACTTGCAGAAAAGCTTCTGGATGTATTAGAAACAAAGAAGGCAGATTTCAAACCAATCTATGACACAGAACTTCCAATCGCAGAGAAGATTCGCACCATTGCGAAAGAAATCTACGGTGCGGATGATGTGATTTTTACAAAGAAAGTAACCAATAAAATCAAGAAATATGAAGAACAGGGACTTGGAAATCTTCCAATATGTGTGGCAAAGACACAGTACTCCCTTTCTGATGACCCGACACTTCTTGGAAGACCAAGCGGATTTAAGGTAACCATCAATGAATTGATTCCAAATACCGGAGCAGGCTTCCTGGTAGCCATCAGTGGCGATATCATGCGTATGCCAGGTCTTCCGAAAGTTCCGGCAGCAGTCGGTATGGATATTGATGAGAATGGAACCATTGTCGGGCTGTTCTAAGTAGAAACGTATACTACAAAAAGGTCCATTGGACCTTTTTGGCAGTTATAGCGTGACAGACAAAGCAACTGGAAATAAAGCAAAAATAAAAGAGAAAAGGAATAAGATAATGGATAGACAAGAATTCGAAAGTATGACAATCTGCCCTTTAGATGGACGTTACTCAGGAATTAAAGATGCACTTGCTGAATATTTCAGCGAATATGCACTGGTAAAATATCGTGTTCACGTAGAGATTAAGTGGCTTTGCTTTTTAATTGAAAACGTAGAAAATGAGATTCTTGCAAAGTTTGAAAAATCAAATATGGACAAGATTGAAGCCATTGCAAAGAACTTCAATTACGACTCATTTAAAGCAATAAAAGATATCGAGGCAGTGACCCGCCATGATGTAAAAGCTGTAGAATATTTTATTGGCAATCAGTTAAAAGAGATGGGATATGATTATCTGATCAGCTTTGTACATATCGGATGTACTTCAGAAGATATCAACAATACTTCTTATGCTTGCATGCTGAAAGAGGGGCTTGCAAATGTATGGCTTCCACGTGCAACAGAGATGGCTGATATTATTAACGGACTTGCTGAGGAACATAAAGACGACGCTATGCTTGCACACACACACGGACAGCCGGCAACACCGACTACTGTAGGAAAAGAATTTAAGGTATATGCTTATAGAATGTATTCCAGCATTGAGAATGTAAAGAGTGTGAAAATCAAAGCCAAATTTAACGGTGCAACCGGAAATTACAGTGCAATTCTCACTGCATTTCCAAATATCGACTGGCCTTCTATGGCGAAGAAATTTGTGGAAGAGTATCTGGGCGTGGAATTTAACCCACTCACAACACAGATAGAGAGTCATGACTATACCTGCCATATTCTGGATGGAATCCGTCATTTTAATAATGTACTCGTTGACTTTGATGTGGATATGTGGCTCTATATTTCCAAAGAATACTTCAAACAGATTCCAGTACAGGGAGAAGTGGGAAGCAGCACCATGCCTCATAAGGTAAACCCAATCCGCTTTGAAAACAGTGAAGCAAACGTAGATTTATCAAACAACCTTTGTGTGGCACTTTCAAACAAACTTCCAAAATCCAGAATGCAGAGAGATTTGTCCGATTCTTCCAGCCAGAGAAACTTAGGACTTGCATTTGGATATTCCATTCAGGCAATCAGCGAGACAAAAAATGGTCTTGCAAAATGTGTGGTAAACAAAGAAAAGCTTGCCAGTGATTTGAACGAAAAATGGGAAGTTCTTGCAGAACCAATCCAGACTATGCTTAGAAAATATGGTGTGCCGGATGCTTATGACACACTGAAAGCACTGACAAGAGGAAAGAACATTTCCAAAGAAGATATTCTGAAATTTGCAGAAGGACTGGATATGCTTTCGGAAGAAGACCGGAATACTCTGGTTCATATGACACCAGCTTCTTACATCGGAAAAGCAGCACAGCTTGCGGAAATCTCTTTAAAATAACAGGCAGCGTATAGCAAACAGCAATATAGGAAGCAACGTCCTGCGAAAGAGAAGCGGGTAGGACATGTGGTATAGAAAGAACAGAAGATTCAGGAGGGTAAGAGCATGGGTGGCTTTTTTGGAGTAGCTTCGAAAGAAGATTGTGTATTGGAACTTTTCTATGGGGTGGATTATCACTCTCATCTGGGGACGAGACGTGCCGGTATGGCGGTGCATGGGAAAGACGGTTTTAATCGTTCGATTCATAATATCGAAAACTCGCCATTTCGTACGAAATTTGAAAACGATGTGGCAGGAATGAAGGGAAATCTGGGAATAGGATGTATTTCTGATTATGACCCTCAGCCACTTTTAATTCAGTCTCATCTGGGCAGCTTTGCCATTACAACCGTAGGAAAAATCAATAATGCGGACGAATTGATGAAGACATTGTATTCCAGTGAAAATGTACATTTTCAGGAAATGACAAGTGGACGGATCAATGCCACAGAACTGGTGGCGGCATTAATCTGCAGACAGCCTTCTATTCTGGAAGGAATCCGCTATGTGCAGGAAGTGATAGACGGCTCTATGTCGCTTCTGCTGATGACAAAAGACGGCATATATGCAGCCAGAGATAAGTATGGAAGAACACCGATTGAAATCGGAAAGAAGGACAATGCATATTGTATTTCTTTTGAAAGCTTTGCGTATATCAATCTTGGATTTACGGATTACAAAGAACTTGGACCGGCTGAAATTGTCTATGTGACACCGGAAGAAGTAAATACGGTGGGAGAAGCAGGAGAAGATATGCAGATTTGTTCTTTCTTGTGGCTCTATTATGGATATCCGACTGCTTCTTATGAGGGCGTCAATGTAGAAGAAATGCGTTATAACTGCGGTCGTATGCTGGCGCGCAGAGACGGGGATTCCATTCATCCGGATATGATTGCCGGAGTTCCGGATTCCGGTGTGCCACATGCAATTGGATATGCCAATGAATCCGGTATTCCATATGCAAGACCATTTATCAAATATACGCCAACATGGCCGAGATCTTTCATGCCGACTAATCAGGAACAGAGAAATCTGATTGCACGTATGAAACTGATTCCGGTAAAAGAACTGATTGAGGATAAGAAACTGCTTCTGATTGATGACTCCATTGTACGTGGAACCCAGCTTCGTGAAACTACGGAATTTCTCTATAACAGCGGCGCAAAAGAGGTTCATGTACGACCTGCTTGTCCACCATTGTTATACGGCTGTAAATTCCTCAATTTCTCCCGTTCTAAGTCTGACATGGATTTAATCACAAGACGGGTTATTTATGACTTAGAGGGCACGACAGAGCCGTCAGAAGAGATTCTGCAGCAATATGCAGATCCGGATCATCCAAAATATCAGGCGATGCTGGATGAAATCTGTAAGAGATTGAATTTTACATCACTTCGATTCCACCGTCTGGATGATATGATTGAGTCCATTGGACTTCCGTCAGAAAAACTCTGTACATATTGCTGGAACGGAAAAGAATGCAAGGGACATTGTTGTCATTGCAAAAAATAAAAGGGAAAGATATCATGCAGAATAAAGGAAAATTTATTGTATTTGAGGGAATTGACGGAAGTGGGAAGAGTACCCAGATCCGTCTTCTTTCAGAACGATTGAAGAAAGAAGGATTTCCTTGTTATACAACTATGGAACCGACAGATGGACCGATTGGTTCTCTGATTCATCAGATTATGATTGGCCGGATGAAGACAGATAACAAGGTAATTGCTTCACTATTTGCGGCAGACCGCTTAGACCATCTGTTAAATGAGGCAAACGGTCTGGCTGCAAAAATCGAAGCAGGTACTACTGTTATCAGTGACCGGTATTATTTGTCATCTTACGCATATCACAGTGTTGATATGCCTATGGAGCAGGTAATTGCCATGAATGCACCAAGCAGGGATTTGCTAAGACCTGAGCTTCATATTTTTGTAGATATAGACCCGGATACAGCCGTTGCCCGTATCGCAGCAAACAGACAGCACACAGAGTTGTTTGAAAAGAAATCCCGTCTTGCAAAAACAAGAGAATGTTACATGAATGCGATTGAAAAACTGCAGGGTGAAGAGAACATCGTTATTATAGACGGAACAAAGTCTATAGAAGAGATTGCAGAAGAAGTGTGGATGAATGTGAAGAAATACTTCTAAGCAGAATGGATACACTCATTCTGAATGAATAATATGGAAAAGGAAAACAGGAATCATACCGTTAGTGTGTGGTTTCTGTTTTTGCTTTCATGCAAAACATGAAACAATCTGTCAACATGAAAAATCAGAAAATATAAAAACATATATGAAATAGTTGAAAAATTCATGGAATATAGTATAATAATGTTATCGTGATAACTAATCGCGATAACATTATTTGGAAGAAGGGATAAAATGAGGAAGGAAATTGGGATTGATAAGAAAAGTATTCAGGCAGTTTTTCGAAAGGACTGTATATTGTTAGCTGTCTTTCTGACAGCTATGTGGTGTGTATTAATGCCTGTTCTTATGGCTGTATTAGAACTTACCAATGATGGAATTGTAAAAGGACTGATGACAGGAATTGCATTCTTAAGCGGAGGAGCACTTACCTGGGCAATGATTGCGGTGTTCTTACATATTCGGAACAACAAACTGGCAATTTATACGGAAGAATTACAAAATCAGGCATTGGCAGCCAGGAAATAGAGAAGGAAAAGAGTATGGAAAATCAGAAAAAAAAGAAAGAATTAAAAGAAAAGGTCATGTTAGTTGTGGATATATTTTTTGTGATGGTGCTTTGTCTCATCGTCCTTTTGATTACCATGTTGATACAGAATCACCTTGGTGGAGCAGATACAAGTCATGGATATCAAATACGTCCAGAGACACTGATTCCGGTAGCAGCCGCGATTATAGGGTATCTGTTATTTTTGGTCAAAGGTGGAAAGAAGGGCTTGAAAGAAATTGTAGATGCGGCATATGAAGAAGAGAAAGGCGAGGTGGAGTAAATGAGTATTTTCGCGATTATGAACTATGTAGTATGGGGATTATGTGCCTTTATTGTGCTTTTACTTGCAAAAGATATTCTAGGTGTTGAAAAACAACGCAGACGGGAACAAGAGGAACAGACAGAGAAAGAAAAATAATAGCGGTAAGTTACGTGAGGAAGAGGATTATGGAAAAAGAAAAGAAAGATACGGCATTATCCAAAGTACTGGGACCAATGCATATTTGGGCGTTGGGTGTCGGAATTGTTTTAGTCGGGGAGTTTATGGGATGGAACTATACGGTTGCCAAAGGAGGCTCATTAGGTTCTCTGATTGCACTTTGGACAGTGGCAATGTTTTACATTATGATTGTTATGATGAATACAGAAATGGGTTCGGTAATGCCAGAAGCCGGAGGTCAGTATACAATGGCAAAATATCTGTTGGGTCCGTTGGCAGCTTTTAATGTAGGACTTATGCTTGTGTTTGAGTATGCAATGCTTGAAGCGGCGGATGCATTGGTTGTAGGACAACTTTTGGAGTCCCTTCATCCTGATATCAATGCACTCCCATATATTATTTTAAGTTTGCTTTTGCTGACATATTTAAATTATAAAGGAGCGCATACATCCCTTACCTTAAATTTTATTATTACAGCGATTGCATTTGTTACGTTGATTATCTTATTGTTTGCGACTAATTTCTGGGATGCACAGGCCACGCTGATAGATTTGAAAGCAATGACAGATGGACTGCCGTTTGGGTATCTTGGAATTATTGCAGCTATGCAGTTTTCTGTATGGTTCTTTCTGGGAATTGAGGGAAGTGCGCTGGCTGCAGAAGAGTGCCGTTCGGCAAGCCGTTCCATACCGGTAGGTGCGATGGTTGGGCTGACTACCTTGTTAATTGGTGCAACGATTACCTGGTTTGTTTGTTCTGGCTTAGTACCGGCGGAGGAACTTGGAATTTCTGCCTATCCGCTTTATGATGCGGCACTGGCAACAGGAAAGTTGTATGTAATTGTTGCATTGTTTGTGGGAACGATTATGGCTTGTCTTGCTTCGGCAAATGGATGTATCAATGATGCAAGCCGTGCATGGTATTCTTTATCAAAAGATAAATTGATTCCTGATTTTTTTGCTGTTACACATCCAAAATATAATACACCATACCGGGCAATTGTATTTTTGCTTCCGGTTTCGATGGCATTTGCATTTACCGGTATGTTGGACCAGGTAGTAGCGTTCTCGATTTTTTCAGCACTTCTGGTCTATGCACTTACGATTGTAATGATGTTCAGGTTTCGGAAAATGTATCCACTTGGGAAAATTGAACGGGGATACATTTCCCCGATTTTTCCGGTTCCGGCTATTATCGCAGGCATATTAATTGTATTTATTTTTGTTGGAACTTATCTTGGATATTGGGTAAACATGCTGGGTGGAATTGCTTTTTATTTTCTTGCATCTCTCTGGTTTTTGAAAAGAAGAGCAAAGTTTATTGATAAGAAAGAATTTATTAAGGCTGGGGCAGAAAAATGGCCAAAGCCGGATATCAAATAGAAAGTGTGAAAACTAAAGAACCGCCGTGTACCGAACGGTATGCACGGTGATGTGAGTAGGAGGCTAATCAATTAATGATTAGCCTCCTACTCGATTTATAATAAATATTTTATTCTAAAACTGCTCCAGAAGGAATTGCTGAACCTTCTTCTTCGTTTTCTGCTTTTTCTTCTACAACATTTGCTTTGTCGTATTTCTTGAATACGATAGAACCAGCCAGTCCTGCAACACTACCACCGATAATACCAAGTACGATAGCGATGATAACTTTTACTGGTGCATTAAATGCAAATGGAGCAAGAAGTCCAGGAATTGGAGAAGCTGTTCCAGGTGCATTGTTGATGATTCCAAGTGCTGCGGCTGCAAGTCCGGCCAATCCGCCACCAAAGAAGTTTGATACGAAAATTGGAATCGGATTTGAAGTAATAATATCTGCCTGAGTAAGAGGCTCTAACATAACAGCGATTACGTTGCTCTTGTCACCAAAGTGGAGACGTTTGAAAATAATTCCGTTTGTAAATGAACCACCAACACAAGCGATAGAAGCAATACCCATTGCAAGTCCATCAAGACCAAGCATAGCAGTAAGTGCCATTGAACTAAGTGGTGAAGTACAAATCATCTTCATAATTCCGCCGAGTAAGAATCCCATAACCAGTGGAGACTGTGTAGCGGCTGCTGAAATTGTTTTTCCAATTGTAAGTAATGTAGAGTTAACAACTGGGTTTACTGCGAAAGCAATTGCTCTTGCAAGTGGTGCTACTATTAATGCACCGGCAATTAAGTTAATACCTTCAGGAAGTTTCTTTTCGATATAAGGTGAAACAAGACCTACAATGTAACCAGCTACGAAACCAGGAAGAATACCATATCCTCCACATGCAAGACCAGCTACAACAGCGAGTACCGGGTTAGCGCCCATTCCGATTGGAACTAAGATTGCAGATGCAACTCCGCCAAGACTTCCGGCTGTAACACCGACTTCTTTAAAGAAAGTAAGTCCGAAAAGGTCACCAGTAATATAACTGTGAATTGCTTCTACTAAGAAAGAAGCGACAGCAGCATTTGCCATACCGGACATTGCGTCAGAACCTTTTGGCATTTTCATGCTAAAGAGTGAAAAAAGCGCTAATACAAGCAGCAACAAAGCCATACCAGATACAATAGTTAACATAATTAAAATTCCCTCCTAAATTGAATACATCATTTGTCTGATTATCCGAAAACTCCAACAATATTCACACAATAAGCTGTTGTTGTTTCTATGAGCGTATTGTAAGAGGGTGGTTTCAAAAAAATACAAAAAGTTTCAAAACAAAAATAGATTTTTTAAAAATTATATAAAAAAATCAACAATCCTCGCAGGAAAGTACTAGTGCATTCAGAAAATTTTTGATTTTTACATTGCCATGACGTACACTTTTACCCCTGATATAGTCCATTTCACGTCTAATTTGCTCAAAATTATATAAAGTGTTAGAATATTCTGTAAAAATGTCGTTATAATAGTCTTCAATTCCCAAATTTGCCAGATTAACCATACCCATATTTGCCGTACGTCGGATACGCTGTTCCATGGATTTGGGATTATCACTGAACTGTCCGCACAATTGATTCAAGGTAATATCTTCCATGTGTTCATTATGTTCAATCAAATAGTCCACCAGTGTAATAATATCGCGGCTTCCTTTTTCACCGATAATACCAAGCCGCTGTAAAATCGTTTTCAACTTGGTAATATGAGGCTTTTCTGCCGGTTCGCTGTCCGTAAGAGAGGCAGAACTGACAGGAGAAGATGCGCCTGTCTGACTGGAAAAGATGCTTTGTACCTGTTTTAAAGTCCTTTGTGCCGTAATGGAGGCAGTGACAGCTTTGATTACGGATTCCACTTCAATACTGTTAATTGGTTTTTGGATATAGAATTCCACACCGCTTTCGTAAGCCTGGGAAATCATATCTTTGGAAGAAACCTGGGAGAGCATGATAAACGCAGTGTTGGGAAGGAGCGGGCGTGCCTGTTTTACCAGCGCAATTCCGTCCATTTCCGGCATCAGCAGGTCTACAATTACGATATCTGGATGTATTTCGGTAAAGTCATCCAGTGCATCTATACCGCAGGAAGCAGTGCCGCACAATTCACCAAGTCCACGGTCACGAATGATTAATTTCAGAATATTAATAATGTTCCGGTCATCGTCAATTAAATACAGTTTCATATTGTTTCGCCTCCTTACCAGCGGGTTTTTGGAATATGAATGGTAAATATGGTCTGTCCCGGCTGAGAGACGGCCCGGATGACACCGTGCCACTGATTTTCAATCAAATCCTTTACCAGATTCAGACCAAGTCCACGGTTGACTTCTCCGGTATCGTAATTAATTTTTGTGGAAAAGCCTGGATGGAAAATCTGTTCCAAGTCCTCAGGCAATATGCCGGGACCGTCATCTTCTACTTTAAAAATATAAAAATCGTTGTCAGAAGTTTCGGTAACTTTAATATGTACTTCTGGTTTTACAGAGGCTTCGATGGCATTGTTCAACAAGTTACGCATTACGGACATAAAGAAATAATGTTTGTCGGTGTATAAGTTTTCTTCTGTCTGAATATCCAGCGATAATTTTTTCCCTTCTGGCAGAGAAGCGCTCAGACTATTGCTTAACACTTGGAAAATATCAGAAAGATACATCCCTTCATCGTTTAAGTTTAAATCCAGTGCGCTGGAGATGCCGCGGAGAATCAAAGCGTATTCCTTTTTCAGCTCATGGACATCTTTGGCTACATTTAAGGCCTTGTGAGAAAGGGCTTCATCAACGTGTGCATCTTCCATTTCCTGAAATAATTTGTAGGAAGTATTCATGGTTTCTTCAATCATTTTGCTGTTCTTCTGCATCAGGACCACTTCGTCATTCAGCTTGGAAATGAGAAGCAGAAGACGCTGATACCGCTGTGCGTGTTCGTGTTTGAGAAGACTGAATTTATAATAGCGCAGGCAGAACAACAAAAACCAGATAAACGCGGAGCGCAAAAATGCGACCAGAATAATACTTATGTATAAATTCAGTGTAAATCCGGAAACTCTCTGACGGAGCAGCGCTTCGACAAAGTTGGAAAGAAAGTCGCAGAAAAACAGGACAACAGGTGCTGTAAGCGACAATTTATAATTTTTTTTACGGCAATAGGTATAAAAGAGAAATCCGTAAACCAGATAGAATACCATTTCCGGAAAGAAGGAAATGAGATTCCATTTACCGGTATTTAACCAGTGCAGAAGGGTTCTGGATGCCAGCACCCCGACAGCAGACAGATAAGTGACCGGAATAATCGGATATTCGCCAAATAAAATGACAGAAATTGAGAATACGAAGATTCCGATTGAAATGCGGAAATCACTGTTAAAAAGATTAAAATAAATTTGCGCTCCGATAATTACTGCGGCGCTAATCCATAAAATCTGTGTTAGATTGGACCATTTTTTGTTTGTAAGCATAAATTTTTCCCTTCCTATTCTGTCAAGCCTTAATCTATTGATTTTACAGGCTTTGACGTATTTT
>USGU01000016.1 GCA_900554415.1 uncultured Lachnospiraceae bacterium
GTATTGCCATGACCCGTTACACCAAACGTGGCGGCAAGGTCTGGATCAAGATTTTCCCAGACAAACCGGTTTCTGCTAAACCAATTGGTACCCGTCAGGGTTCCGGTAAAGGCGCAGTTGAATACTGGGTAGCCGTAGTTAAACCGGGCCGCGTGATGTTCGAAATGGGTGGCATCTCCATGGAAGCTGCAAAGGAAGCAATGCGCCTTGCAGGCCACAAGCTGCCAATCAAGACAAAATTTGTAGTTAAAGGTCAAGAAGTGGCAGGTGAATAAAATGAAGGTCAATGAAATTCGTAACCTGAGCACTGCCGAATTAACTGAAAAGGTTGCCGGCTTAAAGGAAGAACTGTTTAACCTCCGTTTTCAGCTCGCTACAGGACAGCTTGAAAACCCGATGCGTATTCGTGAAGTAAAGAAGACCATCGCCCGCATCAAGACTGTACAGCGCGAAGAAGAATTGAAGGCTGCCAAGAAGGCATAACGGTTTATCCAAAGGAGGATCTCAACGTGGCAGAAGAAAGAAAGTTGCGCAAGGTGCGCCAGGGAATTGTTGTCAGCGACAAGATGGATAAAACCGTAGTTGTTGCTGTAGAACGCAAAGTTCCCCACAAGCTCTACAAAAAATCGATTAATACCACAACAAAGTTCAAAGCGCATGACGAAAACAACGAATGCCGTGTCGGTGATACCGTACGCATCGTCGAAACCCGCCCGCTGTCTCATGACAAGCGTTGGAGAGTTGAAAAAATCGTTGCCCGTCAGAACTGATATACAAAGATTAATATAGGAGGATAGGCACGATGATTCAGCAGGAAAGCAGACTCAACGTTGCAGATAATACCGGTGCTAAGAACGTCCTGGTCATCAAAGTTCTGGGTGGTTCCTTCCGTAAAAGCGGCAATATCGGTGATATTGTAGTTTGTACGGTCAAAGATGCAACCCCCGGCGGCGTTGTTAAGAAGGGCCAGGTAGTAAAAGCTGTTGTAGTTCGTTCCGTTAGCGGTGTAAGCCGCAGCGACGGATCCCATATCCGTTTTGACGAAAACGCAGTCGTTATCGTAAAAGATGACAAGAGCCCGGTAGGAACACGTATTTTTGGACCGGTAGCAAGAGAACTCCGTGAAAAAGATTTCATGAAGATCGTTTCCCTGGCTCCGGAAGTGCTCTAATAGGGAGGCAAACGAATGAGTCAGAAACTGCATGTAAAGACCGGTGACACCGTTGTAGTCATTTCCGGCAAAGATAAAGGCAAGCAGGGCAAAGTCAAAGCTGCTATGCCGAAGGAAGGCCGTGTTGTCGTTGAAGGCGTCAACATGATCAAAAGACACACCAAACCGAGCCAGGCAAACCCGAAGGGCGGCATCATCGAGAAGGAAGCTCCGATCGATCTTTCTAACGTAATGCTTCTTCACAACGGAAAAGCAACACGTGTTGGATTCAAGATGGACGGAGACAAAAAAGTTCGTGTAGCAAAAGCTACAGGCGAAGTTATTGACTAATTAAAGAGAGGAGGCCAATCAGTTGAGCAGACTTAAAGAACAGTACCAGAACGAGATCGTTGACGCAATGATCAAAAAGTTCGGATATAAAAATATTATGGAAGTACCAAAGCTCGATAAAATCGTAGTAAACATGGGCGTTGGTGAAGCCAAAGAGAACGCAAAAGTATTAGAGGCTGCAATTAAAGACATGGAGACAATCACAGGTCAGAAAGCAGTTGCTACAAAAGCAAAGAACGCTATTGCAAACTTCAAGATCAGAGAGAACATGCCAATCGGATGTAAAACAACATTACGTGGCGAGAAAATGTATGAGTTCTTAGATCGTTTAATTAACTTATCATTACCACGTGTACGTGACTTCAGAGGTGTTAACCCTAACGCATTCGATGGCCGTGGAAACTATGCTCTTGGTATCAAAGAGCAGATCATCTTCCCAGAGATCGAGTACGACAAAGTTGACAAAGTAAGAGGTATGGATATCATTATCGTAACTACTGCTAAGACAGACGAAGAAGCACGTGAATTATTGACATTGTTCAATATGCCATTTGCCAAATAATTAGGAGGGAATTTTAATGGCTAAGACAAGTATGAAAGTTAAACAGCAGCGTAAACCAAAATTCTCTACCAGAGAATACACACGTTGCAAAATTTGTGGTCGTCCACATTCTGTTTTAAGAAAATACGGAATCTGCAGAGTATGTTTCCGTGAATTAGCATACAAAGGTCAAATCCCAGGCGTTAAGAAAGCAAGCTGGTAGGCCGAGTAATTTTTAGAAGGAGGAAATATACATCATGATGATGACGAGTGATCCAATTGCAGATATGCTTACAAGAATCCGTAATGCAAATACTGCTAAACATGATACAGTAGATATTCCGGCATCTAAGATCAAAGTTGCTATCGCAGGCATCCTTTTAGATGAAGGTTATATCACAAAATACGATATTATCGAAGATGGTAATTTTAAAACAATCCGCATCACATTAAAATACGGTGCAGATAAGAATGAAAAAATTATCACAGGTCTTAAGAGAATTTCCAAACCAGGTCTTCGTGTTTACGCTGGTAAAGACGAGCTTCCTAGAGTACTTGGTGGATTAGGAATTGCTATCCTTTCTACAAATCAGGGAATTATCACAGACAAAGAAGCAAGAAAACTCCAGGTTGGTGGAGAAGTATTAGCTTTCGTTTGGTAGGAAATAATGACTTCCTGGCTTATGCCAGGAGGATGGACTACCATTCTGATAGATATGTAACTTTTTAACTACGGTGAATCCTCACCGCAACGAAAAATTAGGAGGTACGGGCATGTCACGTATAGGAAGAATGCCAATCGCAGTTCCAGCTGGCGTTACAGTAGAAATTGCAGAAAATAATCATGTGACTGTAAAAGGTCCTAAGGGAACTCTTGAAAGAACCCTTCCATCTGAGATGGACATCAAATTAGAAGGTGCTGAAGTAATCGTTACAAGACCTAATGATTTGAAAAAAATGAAATCCTTACACGGATTAACAAGAACACTGATCCACAACATGGTAGTTGGTGTTACAGACGGATATAAGAAAGAGCTTGAAGTTAATGGTGTTGGTTACAGAGCTTCCAAAGCTGGTAAAGTTTTAACTCTTAACTTAGGATATTCTCATCCAGTTGAGATGACAGATCCAGAAGGAATCGAGTCTACAGTAGACGGTAACAAGATCATTGTATCAGGTATCGATAAAGAAAAAGTTGGCCAATACGCAGCTGAAATCAGAGATAAGAGAAGACCAGAACCATACAAAGGTAAAGGTATTAAGTACGCTGATGAAGTTATTAGACGTAAAGTTGGTAAGACTGGTAAGAAATAAGTAAGGAGAGTGTGAACAATGGTTAGTAAAAAAGCAAGAAACGAAATTCGTGAAAAGAAACACAGAAGATTACGTAATCGTTTCAGCGGAACCGCTGAAAGACCACGTTTAGCTGTGTTTAGAAGTAATAATCATATGTATGCTCAAATTATTGACGATACAGTTGGAAATACTCTTGTTTCAGCATCTACTCTTCAGAAAGATGTTAAGGCTGAACTTGAAAAAACTAACAACGTTGATGCAGCAGCATACTTAGGAACAGTCATTGCAAAGAAAGCAATGGAAAAAGGTATCACATCAGTTGTCTTTGACAGAGGCGGCTTCATATACCATGGAAAAATTAAAGCATTAGCAGACGCAGCAAGAGAAGCTGGTTTGAATTTCTAGAAGGAGGAGCACACATGAGACAGGAACGTATTGATGCTAATCAGTTAGAACTCACCGAAAAAGTAGTATCAATTAAACGTGTTACCAAAGTTGTTAAGGGTGGTCGCAACATGAGATTCACAGCTTTAGTAGTTGTAGGCGACGGAAACGGACATGTTGGTGCAGGTTTAGGAAAGGCAGCTGAAATTCCAGAAGCAATCCGCAAAGGAAAAGAAGATGCTATGAAGAAACTTATTTCAGTAACATTAGATGAAAATGGAAGTATTACACATGATTATGTTGGAAAATTCGGAAGTGCTTCAGTGCTTCTTAAGAAAGCTCCAGAAGGTACTGGTGTAATCGCTGGTGGTCCAGCTCGTGCGGTTATCGAACTTGCAGGAATCAGAAACATCCGTACAAAATCTTTGGGATCAAACAACAAACAGAACGTAGTACTTGCTACAATCGCTGGTTTGAGTGAACTGAAGGCTCCAGAAAAAGTAGCTAAACTTCGCGGAAAATCTGTAGAAGAGATTTTAGCTTAAGGAGGAGATTAAAATGGCAAATTTAAAAGTCACATTAGTAAAATCAACAATCGGAGCTATTCCAAAACATAGAAAAACAGTTGAAGCTTTAGGACTTAAGAAGCTCAACAAAACAGTTGTTTTACCAGATAACGAAGCAACAAGAGGTATGGTTGCTCAGGTAAAACACCTTGTAAAGGTAGAAGAAGCTTAATCTAATAGACAAGGAGGTGTCACACAATGGAATTATCTAATTTAAGACCTGCTGATGGTTCAAAACACAGCGATAATTTCAGAAGAGGCCGTGGACACGGTTCAGGAAATGGCAAAACTGCTGGTAAGGGACATAAAGGTCAGAAAGCTCGTTCAGGAGCACCAAGACCAGGTTTTGAAGGTGGACAGATGCCATTATACAGACGTATTCCAAAGAGAGGTTTCACATGTAGAAACTCTAAAGAAATCGTTGGAATTAACGTTAGTGCATTAGAAGTATTTGAAAATGACTCAGTTGTTTCTGTAGAAACATTAGTTGAAGCTGGAATCGTTAAGAACACAAGAGATGGTGTTAAGATTCTTGGTAACGGCGAACTTACAAAGAAACTGACAGTTCAGGCAAATGCATTTAGTGCTGGTGCTGTAGAAAAAATCGAAGCACTTGGTGGAAAAACAGAGGTGATCTAATGCTACAAACATTCCGTAAGGCATTTCAAATCGAAGATATACGGAAAAAGATTTTATATACTCTGATGATGATATTTGTAGTAAGACTTGGTTCCCAGCTGCCAACTCCAGGTGTGAATCCAACTTATATTAAACAGTTTTTTGAGAGCGTATCCGGTGACACATTTAACTTTTTTAATGCCTTCACCGGAGGCTCTTTCGAGACAATGTCAATCTTCGCATTGAGTATTACACCGTATATTACATCATCCATCATTATTCAGCTTTTGACAATTGCAATTCCAAAGCTGGAAGAAATGCAAAAAGATGGAGAGGACGGAAGAAAGAAAATTGCTACGATGACACGTTATGTGACCGTAATCCTCGCACTGATTGAATCGACAGCTATGGCTGTAGGATTCGGCAGACAGGGTCTTCTGGTTAAATACAATTTTGTTAATGCAGCAATCGTAGTATTGACACTTACAGCAGGTTCAGCCTTCCTGATGTGGGTGGGTGAGAGAATCACCGAAAAAGGAGTCGGAAATGGTATTTCCATTGTCCTTCTCGTAAATATTTTATCTCGTGTTCCAAATGACTTAACAGGACTGTATGAACAGTTCGTAAAAGGAAAAGGACTTGCGAGTGGAGGACTTGCGACAATTGTTATTCTTGCTATTATCCTGGTTCTGGTTGTTTTCACAGTCATTCTTCAGGATGGAGAAAGAAGAATCCCAGTTCAGTATTCTCAGAAAATGCAGGGAAGAAGAACTGTGGGCGGACAGTCTACTAACATTCCATTAAAAGTAAATACAGCAGGTGTTATTCCGGTTATCTTTGCTTCATCTATTATGCAATTCCCGATTATTATTGCATCCTTCCTTGGAAAAGGAAATGGAACAGGAATTGGAAGCGAGATTCTTCGTGGAATGAACTCAGGAAATTGGTGCAACCCATCAAATCCTAAATATTCAATCGGTTTGGTTGTATATATTGTGCTTACTATCTTCTTTGCATATTTCTATACAAGCATTACCTTTAATCCACTGGAAATTGCGAATAACATGAAAAAGAGCGGTGGTTTCATTCCAGGTATCAGACCAGGTAAACCAACCTCAGATTACTTAACAAAGATATTAAACTATATTATCTTTATTGGAGCATGTGGTCTTGTAATAATTCAGGTTATTCCATTCTTCTTTAATGGAGTATTTGGCGCAAGCGTATCATTTGGTGGTACATCTCTGATTATTATCATCGGGGTAGTATTAGAGACTATTAAACAAATTGAATCACAAATGCTTGTACGTAATTATACAGGATTCTTAAATAACAAGTAATTTTAATGAGAATGCTTGGAATTTAAAAGAAAATTTAGCTCGTTGTTTTTTATCTTTTATATTGGATAAATGCAACGAGCTTTATGTCTATATGACAGTAAGAAAGAAATACAAAATGGAGGCCGACAAGATGAAAATCATTATGTTAGGAGCACCTGGAGCAGGAAAAGGAACTCAGGCAAAAAAAATTGCAGCAAAATATGATATCCCACATATTTCTACAGGAGATATTTTCAGAGCAAATATTAAAAACGGAACAGAACTTGGAAAGAAAGCAAAGACATACATGGATCAGGGTCTGCTTGTTCCAGACGAACTGGTAGTAGATTTGGTTGTAGACCGTGTGAATCAGGAAGATTGTGCAAAAGGATATGTATTAGATGGTTTTCCGAGAACGATTCCACAGGCAGAAGCACTGGACAAGGCACTGGCTGCGCAGGGAAAGAAAATGGATTATGCAATCGATGTAGATGTTCCAGATGAAAATATTGTACAGCGTATGGGTGGAAGACGCGCATGTGTAGGCTGCGGAGCAACCTATCATCTTGTATATGCTGCACCAAAAAAAGAAGGTATCTGTGATACTTGTGGCGGAGAACTCATTCTTCGTGATGATGATAAACCAGAAACTGTTCAGAAACGTCTTGCTGTTTACCATGAACAGACTCAGCCACTTATTGATTATTATACAAAAGCAGGCATTTTGAAGACTGTAGATGGTACAGTTGCAATGGAAGACGTTTTTGGAGCTATCGTTTCTATTTTAGGAGAATAAATTCATGTCAATTACGATTAAATCAGCAAGAGAAATAGAACTGATGACAGAAGCCGGAAGGATTCTGGAAATCGTGCATGACGAATTGAAGAAGGCATTAAAGCCGGGAATGACAACGCTTGACATTGATGTCCTTGGGGAAGAAGTGATTCGCAGTTACGGCTGCGAACCTTCCTTCTTGAATTACAATGGATATCCGGCCAGTATCTGTGTGTCTGTAAATGATGAGGTCGTGCATGGGATCCCTTCCAGAAAGAGAATCATTCATGAAGGGGATATTGTAAGTCTGGATGCTGGAGTAATTTATAAAGGCTATCATTCAGATGCGGCCAGAACTCATGCAGTTGGTGAAGTCACAGATGAGGCGAAGAAACTGATTGAAGTTACAGAGCAAAGCTTCTTCGAAGGTTTAAAATATGCAAAAGAAGGCAATCATTTATTTGATATTTCTGCAGCAATCGGCCATTATGCAGAACGATTCGGATACGGAGTCGTACGGGAGTTATGCGGACATGGAATAGGGACTCATTTACATGAGGACCCGGAAATCCCGAATTTTCCTATGCTGCGTAGAGGACCGGTATTAAAAGCTGGTATGACACTGGCGATTGAACCGATGATTAATCAGGGAACAGAAAGAGTGAGATGGATGGATGATGACTGGACAGTTGTTACTGCCGATGGAAAATTATCCGCTCACTATGAAAACACCATACTGATTACCAAAGGCGAGCCGGTACTACTCAGTAAAACAAAGTAAGAGGCAAAAAGTATATGGACAGATGGGAAAAAGGAATGCTTGCGAAATCCTTAGCAGGGCATGACGAAGGAAAGATATATGTGATTATTAATATAGAAGAAAATCACGTACTTCTTGTAGATGGAACAATCCGAACACTGGACAGACCCAAGAAGAAAAAGAAAAAACATGTCCAGCTTATCAGACAGAAGCATTCGATTGAAAATGTAGATGATGCAGGTATTAAATGCATATTGAATGAATATAAGAAGACAGAGACGACAGAATCAAGGGAGGAATCTTAATATGTCAAAAGCAGATGTTATTGAAATTGAAGGTACAGTAGTAGAAAAATTACCAAATGCAATGTTTCAGGTAGAATTAGAAAACGGACATCAGGTATTAGCCCACATCAGTGGAAAACTCCGTATGAACTTTATCAAAATCTTACCGGGAGATAAAGTAACACTGGAATTATCACCATATGATTTGTCAAAAGGAAGAATCATCTGGAGAGATAAATAAAAACGAAAAGCATAAATAGAAAATCATAAACAAAAGCAAAAAATAGGAAAAAAGTATTGACTTTGCTTGAAATATAATGATATAATATTATGCGAACTGCTTATGGGAAACTTTAAGCAGTGGGAAAATGCAGACTATGCAAGGTATGAAAGGAGGATTTGACGTGAAGGTTAGATCATCAGTAAAACCGATTTGCGAAAAATGCAAAGTTATTAAAAGAAAAGGAAGCGTCAGAATTATCTGCGAAAATCCGAAACATAAACAGCGTCAGGGCTAAGAATTAATTACTTGGCAGACAGTTAGTTTATGAATGAATTAGGCGGCTGATAGGAAATTGCAAAGTGTGTACAGCAATTTACTATTTTAAATATACAGGAAAACACCATGAGCAAAGTGGTATTCAGGTATATTGCCTATAATACCGGCAGTCATTTGCTGGGAAACCAGTTGCCGGAAAGGGTGTGATACCGACACACCTGGGCTGGGATATCAGACCATCTGTTATAAACAGAAGTAAGAGTCTGGTAGGGTACTCGCAGAATAACAGAGAACTCACAGCCTCAATTTGGGACAGTATGACGAAGTGCGTGGACCGCATATTTGGACTGACCGAGCTTGCTTAAGTCAGGACAGAATATGAGGGAGACATAGGGTGTTAGCCCTTACAGCGAAATGTAGCGAAGCGAAATTGAGCTGATACCACTTCAGAAAAAAGAACAAAGTAATGAAAGAAAATGGAGGAAATCACAAATGGCTCGTATTGCAGGTGTAGACTTACCAAGAGACAAACGTGTGGAAATCGGGTTAACTTATATCTACGGAATTGGTAGAACAAGCGCAACTCGTATTCTTGCAGAGGCTGGAGTTAATCCAGATACTCGTTGTAGAGATCTTACAGACGATGAAGTAAAGAAAATCAGTGCTGTAATTGATGAAACTCAGGTTGTAGAAGGTGATCTTCGTAGAGAAATCGCTCTTAACATCAAGAGACTTCAGGAAATTGGATGCTACAGAGGAATCCGTCATAGAAAAGGACTTCCAGTTCGTGGTCAGAAGACAAAGACAAACGCAAGAACAAGAAAAGGTCCAAAGAGAACCGTAGCAAACAAGAAAAAATAGGAACAAATAACTAGTTAAATAAAAGAAAGTGTAGGTTAGTTTTATTATGGCTAAAAAAGTTACAAAAAAAGTGACAAAAAAACGTGTCAAGAAAAACGTTGAACGCGGACAGGCACATATCCAGTCATCTTTCAATAATACAATCGTTACTTTGACAGATGCTCAGGGAAATGCTTTATCATGGGCAAGTGCAGGTGGTCTGGGATTTAGAGGTTCAAGAAAATCTACTCCATATGCAGCACAGATGGCAGCAGAAACAGCAGCTAAAGCAGCATTAGTTCATGGTCTTAAATCAGTAGACGTATTCGTTAAAGGACCTGGATCAGGTAGAGAAGCAGCAATCCGTGCCCTTCAGGCATGCGGAATTGATGTTACAAGCATCACAGATGTAACACCAGTACCACATAATGGATGCCGCCCACCAAAACGTAGAAGAGTCTAGTCGATTATTATTAGGAGGAAAAGAGCATGGCAGTAAATAGAGTTCCAGTTCTTAAAAGATGCCGTTCATTAGGAATGGATCCAGTATATTTGGGAATTGATAAAAAGTCTAACAGACAGTTAAAAAGAGCTAATAGAAAAATGAGTGAGTATGGTCTTCAGTTACGTGAAAAACAGAAAGCGAAATTCATCTATGGTGTATTAGAAAAACCTTTCAGAAACTATTTCGAAAAAGCTTCTCAGATGAAAGGTATGACAGGTGCTAACCTGATGGTTCTTCTTGAATCAAGATTGGATAATGTTATCTTCCGTCTTGGATTCGCAAGAACAAGAAAAGAAGCAAGACAGATTGTTGACCACAAGCATGTATTAGTTAATGGAAAACAGGTTAATATTCCATCATACTTAATCAAAGCTGGCGATGTAATCGAAATCAAAGAAGGAAAGAAAGCGTCTGTAAGATACAAAGATATCACAGAAGTAACAGCAGGACGTTTAGTTCCAGAATGGTTAGAAGCAGATGCTGAAAACTTAAAAGGAACAGTTAAGAATCTTCCTACTCGTGAAATGATCGACGTACCAGTTGACGAAATGCTGATTGTCGAATTATATTCTAAATAAAACACATTTTTGTAAGAAAATGTGCATCTTAACGGACCTCTTTGTCAGGTTCGTTAAGGCTATGTTTAGGAAATAGTAACCCTCAACAACCAAAACCCATAAGGAGGGACCAAATAGTGTTTGATTTTAATAAACCGAATATTGAAATTACAGAAATTTCAGAAGATAAGAAATATGGCAGATTCGTAGTAGAACCTCTTGAAAGAGGATATGGTACGACATTGGGTAACTCTTTAAGAAGAATTATGCTTTCTTCTTTACCGGGTGCTGCAATCAGTCAGATTAAAATCGATGGTGTATTACATGAATTCAGCACAATTCCAGGAGTAAAGGAAGATGTTACTGAAATAATCATGAATCTGAAAACACTGGCAATTAAGAATTTTTCAGAGACAGATGAGCCGAAGACAGCTTATATCGAATTTGAAGGAGAAGGCGTTGTTACAGGTGCAGATATCCACGCAGATGCAGATATCGAGATTATGAATCCTGAAACAGTGATTGCTACATTAAATGGCGGTGCAGACAGCAAGCTTTACATGGAACTTACCATTACAAAGGGACGTGGATATGTAGGCTCTGACAAGAATAAAACAGAAGATATGCCAATTGGTGTAATTCCAATTGATTCTATCTATACACCGGTTGAGAGAGTAAACCTTACTGTTCAGAATACACGTGTTGGTCAGATTACTGATTTTGACAAATTGACATTAGATGTATGGACAAATGGAACATTAGCTCCAGATGAAGCAGTAAGCTTAGCTGCAAAAGTACTTAACGAACATCTGAAACTTTTCATCGACCTTTCTGAAGTTGCTCAGGCAGCAGAAGTTATGATTGAAAAAGAAGATGATGAAAAAGAAAAAGTACTTGAAATGAGTATTGATGAACTTGAACTTTCCGTTCGTTCTTACAACTGCCTGAAGAGAGCAGGAATCAATACAGTAGAAGAACTTACAAACAGAACTCCAGAAGATATGATGAAAGTCCGTAACCTTGGACGCAAGTCATTAGAAGAAGTTCTGGCAAAATTAAAAGAGCTCGGTCTTGAATTAAGTCAGGGCGAAGAATAGAGCACTTTTAACAACAGGAAAACCATTATCTGGCTAGTAAGCCCGATGAATGCATAACCAGATGGCGTGTTTCGGTAAGTCCGAAGATGCTCGGAATATGTCTTATATTAATGGAGGATTATAAAATGGCAAAATATAGAAAACTTGGCAGAACATCAAGCCAGAGAAAAGCATTATTAAGAAACCAGGTAACAATGTTAATTCAGCATGGTAAAATCAGAACAACAGAAGCTAAAGCAAAAGAAATCCGCAAGATTACTGAAGGACTTATCGCTTCTGCTGTAAGAGAAAAAGATAACTTTGAAGAAGTTACAATCACAGCTAAAGTTGCAAGAAAAGACAAAGATGGCAAGAGAGTAAAAGAAGTTGTAGATGGTAAGAAAGTTACTGTTTATGATGAAGTTGAAAAAACAATCAAAAAAGACATGCCTTCAAGACTTCATGCAAGACGTGAAATGCTGAAAGTGCTTTACTCTGTAACAGAAGTTCCAACAGAAAATGCTGGAAAGAAGAAAAATACTCAGAAAGTTGATCTTGTAGACAAACTGTTTACAGAAATCGCTCCAAAATATGCTGACCGCAAGGGTGGATACACAAGAATCATCAAAATCGGACAGCGTAAAGGTGACGGAGCAATGGAAGTACTTATTGAATTAGTATAATTCCTGAGTAAGTTCACAAAGAAAAGTAAAAGAAAACGATGTGACTCGTTGAGAGTTACATCGTTTTTTGTTATACTTGTTTATAAGGGTTATGAAACAGAGAATTTTGCCCGCACTATATGAGTTATGTGTCGAGGGCATTATTCTGATAATGCATATTTGGAGGAAGAAAAAATGAAAATTGGTATTGCAAATGACCACTCAGCAGTAGACATGAAGAATGAGATTGTAAAATATTTAGAGGAAAAAGGCTATGAAGTAGTAAACTATGGAACTGATACGACAGAAAGCTGCCACTATCCAATCTATGGTGAGAAAATAGGACGTGCAGTTGCATCAGGAGAGGTAGACCTTGGTATTGCAATTTGCGGAACAGGACTAGGTATCTCCCTTGCGGCAAATAAGGTAAAGGGAGTAAGAGCTGCAGTATGCTCTGAGCCATATACAGCCAGAATGTCAAGAGAACATAATAATGCCAATGTACTTGCGTTTGGTGCAAGAGTAATCGGAATTGAGATGGCAAAGATGATTGTAGATGAATGGCTGAACGCCAAGTTCCTTGGAGGAAGACATCAGCAGAGAGTAGATATGATCATGGAAATCGAGAACAGAAACGAGTAAAGAAAAGACAGATAGACGGTTATATAAAATAATATAGAATAACAAAAAGCTGAGGATTTCATTGCTAAAATGAAAATCTTCAGCTTTGTCTGTGTAGAGAGCTACAAATAAAATAGTAACATAAAATTGTGTACTCAATCCTGTTAGAAAAATACATTCCCACCTACTACAGTCCCATAATGCCCGCTGGACGCAGCGCGGAAAGAGTAGCAGCCACTTACGGAACTTAAACGGGAACCATTTAAGGCATCCTGCGCTGCCTGATAACAGAGTGAGGATGGACCGTTTGCGAGTACACGTTTTAAACTGCCATTCCAGGTCGGTGAGAACTGTCCACTCTGGTAAATGACATCATATAATGTGTTCGGATATCTGGAACTGGCTACACGGTTCATAATTATTGTAGCGACTGCCAATAAAGCATCATAATTTGTGGTGCCTGCCTCACATTGCAGGATTGCTGCAAGTAATACCAGATCACTGGAAGAAACTTCGGTGGTTTCACTGGAAGAAGAATCGGAGGAACTGGAACTCGTATTGGCTGAGGAAGAAACATTCGCATTGCTTGCAGCTTCCTGTGCAGCTTTTGCCTTTGCAAGAGCATCTTCTGAAACCTGAAGATTGTCGGAAGTAGAAGCAATTGCGGCATTCAATTCTTCATAGCGTGTGTTCAAAGAAGCCTGCAATTCAGCAAGGCGTTCTTGTTCCTGCTCTAATTCAGTATTTTTCTCCTCTACATTTATACGGCTGTTCTGAAACTCAGATAACATCTTGCGGTCATATTCCGTAATGTTCTGTACAAACGCCGTATTGTTCAGAAAATCAGCCATGCTTTCGGATGAAAAAATCATATGCAGAAGGCTGGTGTTTCCGTTCTCATACATAAATTTAATACGCTGCTTCATAGCATCATATTGGAGTTCTTCATTCAATTTTGCCGCTTCCAAATCAAGCGCAGCCTTTTCAAGAGCGGCATTGGATTCATCAATTTGCGATGTGAGTGAAGTGATTTCAGCGCTAAGTGTATTTAATTCATTATTCAGCTTGTCCAATTGGTTCTGTAATTCATTTGTTTTTTGTTCGAGAGTGTTGACATTCTCATCAGCGTGGGAAATAATACTGATGGAACAAAGTGTGATGGCGCAGCATAAGGCAATGCAACGCTTAACCATGGTGTAAAATCTCTTGTTCATATAATGTTCCCTTTCTAAAAAATAAACCCATAATATTATACTACAAATTGCTTTATTACGCAAATTTTGATATACTCTTTAATAAGATATTAAGAAAGCTGAAAAATAATACAAAAATCAAATGAAAAGAGGATGAGTAATGTTAGATATTTTGATAGCAGCAATTTTAGGAATTGTAGAGGGAATCACAGAGTGGCTTCCTATTAGCAGTACAGGACATATGATTTTGGTGGAAGAATTTTTACATATGTCAACGAGCGCAGAATTTAACAGTATGTTCCGTGTGGTAATCCAGCTTGGAGCAATCATGGCGGTTGTGGTACTGTATTTCCACAAGCTGAATCCATTTTCACCAAGAAAGACAGCGAAGCAGAAAAGGCAGACCATGAATCTCTGGTGTAAGATTATTGCTGCGTGTCTTCCGGCAGCGGTTCTCGGACTGTTGTTTGACGATGTGCTGGATAAATATTTGTACAATTATGTAGTAGTAGCACTCATGCTGATTATTTATGGTGTATTCTTTATTATTATTGAAAAGAAGAATGCCAATGCCAGACCTTCGATTACAAAGCTTTCGCAGATGACATATTCGACAGCATTGGGAATCGGTTTCTTCCAGGTACTTGCACTGGTTCCGGGAACTTCCCGTTCAGGTGCGACGATTCTTGGAGCGTTGATGCTTGGAACATCCAGATTTGTTGCTACAGAATTTACATTCTATCTGGCAATTCCGGTCATGTTTGGGGCGAGTGCACTGAAGATTGTTAAATTTGGCTTCCATTACACAGCTCTGGAGGTTGCAATTTTGCTTGTGGGCTGTTTGGTGGCGTTTGTCGTATCAGTAATTGCGATTAAGTTCTTACTTTCATATATTAAGAAGAATGACTTCAAAGTGTTTGGATATTACCGAATTATCCTTGGACTTCTTGTATTGATTTATTTTGCAATATGGGGATAAAAGAATCTAGAATCGGGATTAATGGAAAATTGGATATTATGTCCTAAAAAAGTGGTTATTTATGCAATTAAATGTATAAATAACCACTTGCTTTTTTGAGAAAAAGTGTTAGAATATTACTTATGGTTGTATGATTATACAAAAACAAGGAGGAGATTAAGATGAAGAAAGTATTATGTATGGTTTTAACACTTGCATGTGCAGTTTCACTTGTTGCATGTGGTGGAAGTAAAGATTCAGACGGAAAGTCAGATGGAAAGTCAGATGGAAAGGTTACTGCAAAAGTAATCGAACAGAATCTGACAGATGAGGAGTATGCATTTGGTGTAGATAAGACACAGCCAGAGCTGCTTACACAGGTAAATGATTTTATTGCAAAGATTAAAGAAGATGGAACATTAGAAGAAATCTGTGACAGATATTTCGGAGATGGAGAGCCGGTAGCTGTTACATCTGCTGAACTGGACTCTTCAAAAGACCAACTTGTTGTTGCAACAAATGCAGCGTTCGAACCTTTCGAATATACAAAGGGTGACAAATATTACGGTATTGATATGGAAATCGCAGCACTGCTTGCAAAATCTATGAACAAAGAACTGGTTATCCAAAATATGGATTTCGATGCAGTTTGTCTTTCTGTTGGACAGCAGAAATGCGATATTGCAATGGCCGGTCTTACAATTAATGAAGAAAGAGAAGAATATGTAACATTTACAGATTCGTATTATGCAGCTTCCCAGAAATTAGTTGTACCAAGCACAAACACAGATTTTGATGAATGTAAGAATGTAGATGATGTTGTGGCAATTCTTAATAAGATGTCTGCTAAAGATAAAATTGGTGTTCAGGCAGGAACAACAGGACAGTACTATGTAGAAGGCGATGCTGACTGGGACTTCGATGGACTTCCGGCAGAATGTGTAACATACAAGAATGGTTCCCTTGCAGTACAGGATATGTTAAACGGCAATATTCAGGCTGTAATTATTGACGCAGCACCTGCATCAGCTATTGCGGAAGCAATCAATGCAGTTCAATAGCAAGTAGAAAAGGATTGAAAAATAATGGGCAATTTTGAACAAAAGGTAAAAATATTTGCAGAAATCTTCTGGCAGGAAAATGGATATGTAAAAGTGGTACAAGGATTGCAAAATACGCTATTGATTGCAGTGTCGGGTCTGATTATTGGTATATTAATAGGTACACTGATAGCTACTGCACGTGTAGTACCAAAATATAAAGTGCTGCCGAGAGTATTAAATGCCATATGTGGTTTTTATGTCGCACTGTTCCGCGGTACTCCTATGGTTGTTCAACTCCTGGTATTCTATTATGTATTACTGCCAATCATCGGATTAAGGATTACTGGTGTTCAGGTTGCCATATTAGTTTTCGGACTGAATAGTGGAGCATATATTTCTGAGATTATGCGTAGCGGTATTCAGTCAGTGGACCCTGGTCAGATGGAAGCAGGACGTGCAGTCGGACTTAGCTTTGGAACAAGTATGATGAAGATTGTAATTCCTCAGGCAGTTAAGAATATTCTTCCTACTCTGGGAAATGAGTTTATTTCTTTGATTAAGGAAACATCAGTAGTGAGTTTTGTAGGTGCAGCAGACCTATATGTGGCATTTAACTATATTGGAAGCAACAGTTATGAGTTCATGGTTCCATATCTGGTAATGGCTATGATTTATATTGCGCTTGTATTGGTAATTTCATTGCTGATTAAATTGATGGAAAGGAGCCTGAAGAAGAGTGATAGACGTAATTAATCTTGAAAAAAGTTTTGGTGATGTAGAAGTTCTGAAAGGCATTAATATTACCATCAATAAAGGCGATATTGTGGCAGTTATCGGACCTTCTGGTTCTGGTAAGAGTACATTTTTAAGATGTCTGAACTGTATGGAAGACCCTACAGGTGGAAGCATTATCTTTAATGGTGAAGATATTGCGGATATGAAGGTGGATATCAATAAGCACAGACGGCACATGGGAATGGTGTTCCAGCATTTTAATCTGTTCAATAATATGACAGTTCTTGATAATATTATGATGGCGCCTGTATACTTAAGATGTCAGGATTTGAAAAAAGCCAGAAGGGCGAATCTGTTTAAAAAGGAGAAAACCCCGATTACGCAGACGAAAGAACAGATAAAAAAAGAAGAAAAAGAACGGGCTATGACATTACTGAAAAAGATTGGACTGGAAGATAAGGCAAATGTTTATCCGTCCACACTTTCAGGTGGTCAGAAGCAGCGTATTGCAATTGTGCGCTCTATGGCAATGAATCCGGATGTGATTCTCTTTGATGAACCAACCTCTGCGCTTGACCCGGAAATGGTTGGTGAAGTGCTGGAGCTTATGCGGGAACTGGCAAAAGAGGGTATGACCATGGTCGTAGTAACACACGAAATGGGATTTGCCAGAGAAGTGGCAAACCGAGTGATATTTATTGATGACGGTCAGATTAAAGAGGAAAATACACCGGAAGAGTTATTTGACCATCCGAAGGATGCACGTTTGAAAGAGTTTTTATCAAAGATTTTGTAAAAAAGGTTGTATAAGAAATATTTGTAAAGTGTGTGGAAGGAAATTCTGCACACTTTTATATTTATTTAGTTTTTTGAAGAAAGATGAAAAAAATTCCAATGTTGCAAATGACGAAAACCGTGGTACAATATAAGAAGAATATATGTCCTATTATGGTGTGAAAATATACCTTAAGACATAGGAATATAGGGAGGAAATAACAGTGAGTAGTGAAAAAACAGAAAATGCTGGACAGGGCTGCGAGGGAAGCTGTTCAAGCTGCCCGCATGCAGGCGGATGTCCAAGTCAGAAGAAAAGCTTAAAAGAAGAAATGAACGCACACTCTAACATTAAGAAAGTCATTGGTGTTGTCAGTGGTAAAGGTGGCGTTGGTAAATCTATGGTAACTGCATCACTTGCAAGAGCAATGAAGGAAAAGGGATACAAGGTTGGTATTCTGGATGCAGATATCACAGGACCATCTATTCCGAAGATGTACGGAATCCATGGTAAAGTAATGGGATGCGAAGATGGAATTCTTCCGGCAGTGGCTGAAGATGGAACAAAGATTATTTCAGTTAATCTGATGCTTGACAGTGAAGAAGACCCGGTTATCTGGAGAGGTCCGGTTATTGCCGGAGTTGTAAAACAGTTCTGGACAGATGTTGTCTGGGGAGAACTGGATTACCTTTTGGTAGATATGCCGCCTGGAACAGGAGATGTTCCACTTACTGTATTCCAGTCACTTCCAGTAGACGGAGCAGTCATTGTTACATCACCTCAGGATTTGGTTCGCATGATTGTGAAGAAGTCTTATAACATGGTAAAACACATGGGAGTTCCTGTACTTGGAATCGTTGAAAATTATAGTTATCTGGTATGTCCAGACTGCGGAAAGCATATTAATGTGTTTGGAGAGAGCAATATTGATGCCATCGCAGCAGAGCTTCAGATTCCTGTTATTGGAAAGATGCCGATTGATGCACAGCTTGCAGAAGCAGTGGACAAAGAAGAATTTTATAAGATTAAGAATGAATATCTGAAAGATACTTCTTCTGTATTAGAGGCTTAAAACTGAAAGCAATTCAAGATATTGCGATTACAATATATGGGTTTTAGAGAGAGATGGCGCATAGAGGGGCTGTTTCTCTCTTTTTTTTGAAAAAATATGCACCGAAAATGCGTATGTTTCTGAAAAAATAATCGATTAATAGGAAAAATCTAATAAGTCATATTGGCTATTATAATAGGGGGTATTGTTGACGAATTGCGTCATAAATGGTAAAATTTATAGATAATATTTATTAAATATTTACAAATCATGGAGGTGAGAGTCATGAAAAAATGGATGAGCTTTTGCTTGGCCATCATTTTGTGTATCGGTGTTCTGTTTTATGTATCCGCAGATGTGAATCATGGACATGGACCTGGATACGTGGCTGAAGAACAGGAGGGAGGAGGACATTGATTTTCTTAACACTTTTTGTACTATGGATTATTTTTAATGGAAAAATAACAGTGGAAATCTGCATCTTTGGTGTGTTATTATCCGCTGCCCTTACTTATTTTTCCAAAAAGCATCTGCAATATGGTCTTGAAGAAGGCGCTGGCGGCTTCTCAGTGAAGAGACTTCCATATCTGGTAGAGTATCTTGGAATTCTTATCTGGGAAGTGATTAAGGCTAACATTGTTGTTATTAAGATGACATTAAGCAAAAAGCTGGAATTTGAGCCTGCAATTATTTATTTCAAAACAGATCTGAAAGAGCAGGCTTCAAAGGTTATGCTGGCAAACTCAATTACTTTAACTCCGGGAACAATTACTGTATCGTTAGAGGGGGATACATATTGCGTGCATTGTCTGGATAAGAGTATGGCTGAAGGAATTGAGAGTTCAATTTTTGTTCAGAAATTGCACAGAATCGAGGAGGTATAGGAATGGATATGTTGAATATGGCAATAAGAGGACTGATGCTTACGGCTATGATTGTCCTTGCTATTACAGTTATTTTCTGCCTGCTGAGAGCAATTTTGGGACCACGTTTTACAGACCGTTTAATTGCTGTAAACCTGGTAGGAACAAAGACAATCATTTTGATATGCGTGGTTGCTATTTATATCGGTGAACAATATGTTGTCGATGTAGCTTTGATTTACGCACTGATTAGTTTCCTGGCAGTTGTTGTTCTTACGAATGTTTACAAATCTTCTTATAATAAGAGAAAAGCAGAGAAAGAACAGAAGACTGGAAAGGAGGAGTCATAATATGGTACTTGGATGGATTCGTTTTGGCATTGCGGCTGTTCTGATTCTGGTTGGTCTGTTTGTAATAGGCGTTGCAATCTTTGGTGTGTTCCGTTTTAATTTCATTCTGAACAGAATGCATATTGCGGCAGCATGTGATACCTTGGGAACACTTATGATTCTGTTAGGCTTACTTATTCTTGAGGGCTTCTCAACCATGAGTTTAAAGCTAATCTTAATCGTAGGCTTTATGTGGCTTGCTAACCCAATCAGCAGTCATTTGATCTGTAAGCTTGAGATTGATACGAACGAGAAGATTGAAGAGGAATGCGAGGTGGTTGAGTAATGAAGATATTTGAAATTATTTTACTCACTTTCTTGGTTGTATGTGCACTGGCAGTTTCACTGTCACGTAACTTGTTGGTTTCATTGGTTATTTTTATGTCGTACAGTCTTGTTATGTCAATACTCTGGCTGATTTTACAGTCACCTGACCTTGCGATAACAGAGGCAGCAGTAGGTGCAGGTGTAACCAGTATCCTGTTCTTTGTGACATTGAAGAAAGTAGGAGCCATGAAGGAGGAGGGTATCGATGAAGACAAATAAAGAGAAATCCAAATTTTTGGCATGGGTTGACGGAGATTACATTATTGGACAGAACAATGATGCAAAGGAAGCACCAAAAGAAGAGACAGAGGTTACTGTCGAAAAGCATCATGAAAAAACAATTGCAGAACGTTTTGATGAATGGATTGGAAAGAATGAAATTCATGTATATCAGCAATTCTACAAAGTTATGGCAGTTGTACTTGCACTGATTATCATCGTATGTATGTTGATTACGGTATCCAAGCTTCCGTCATTCGGTGACCCGGATAATCCGGCTAATAACGAAGTATCACAGAAATACATTGAAGACGGAATGAAAGATACCGGTGCGGTAAATATCGTAGCCGGAATGATTCTGGATTATCGTGCATTTGATACATTTGGTGAATCAACCGTTCTTTTTGTTGCTGCGGGAACTGTAATGATTCTGTTACGTAATGACAAAAAGAAAAAAGGAAAAGAAGATGACGATGCAATCTATGATCCGAAACCGGATATTATTTTACAGAATGTATCCAGACTTCTGATACCAATTGCGCTGATGTTTGGTATTTATGTTGTCCTGAACGGACATATTTCTCCTGGTGGTGGATTCTCAGGAGGTGCGATTATGGGAGCATCCCTGATTCTGTACTGTAATGCCTATGGTGTAGAAGCAAGCAGAAAGTTCTTTACATATAAGACCTTTAATACAATTGTCGTAAGTGCGCTTACTTTCTATGCAGTGGCAAAGAGCTATTCGTTCTATACAGGAGCAAATCATCTGCATTCGATTATTCCGACAGGAGTGCCGGGAGACATCGTCAGTGCGGGACTTATCTTCCCACTGAATATTGCAGTTGGAGTTATCGTAATGTGTACGATGTACGGATTTTATTCATTATTCAACAGGGAGGTTATCTAATATGTTGCAGGGATTATTTACAAACTACTATGAAGCAACAGCAATGATTATCTTTGGTATTGGATTTACAACTCTGCTGCTGAATAGAAATATTATTAAAAAGATTATCGGTTTTAACTTCATGGACACGGGCATTTATCTATTCCTGGCTGCGAAGGGATATGTAGTAGGAAGAACTGCACCGATTGTTGTAGATGGTGTGACAGATTTTGAAGCATACATCAACCCGATTCCAAGTGGTCTGGTACTGACAGGTATCGTAGTATCCGTCAGCGTATCTGCATTCTTCCTTGCACTGGCAGTACGTCTTTATCGGGCATATGGAACACTTGACTTGGAAGAAATCGTTACAAAAATGCAGAAAGAGCAGGGGGTGTACTAAATGGAATTTGTACAAAATTTTCCGTTTTTCAGTATCATTCTGGCAATGTTCTCCGGTGTGCTTTGTGCGGTTCTTAAGCCGAAGGCAGCGAGAAATCTTGTACTTTCCGCGATTACTGTTATCGGAGGAATGTCATTTGCCGTATTAGGGTATACCCTTAAGGCTGGCGAATATTATGTATACTGGATGGGTCATTTTCCGGCTCCGTTCGGAAATGAAATTAGAATTGGTGTGCTGGAAGCACTGATGGCTTCCGCATTCTGCGTAGTTATTTTGTTGTCATTACTTGGTGGTATGAAACATATCTTCCACGATGTAGAGGACACAAAGGTGAATCATTATTTCCTGATGATCAGTTTGCTTTTCAGTTCTATGCTTGCACTGATTTACACAAACGACTTATTTACTGCATATGTATTTGTGGAAATTAATACACTTGCATCTTGTGCAATCGTAATGCTGAGAAAAGCAAAGGAAACTTTGGTAGCTACTACAAGATACTTAATCATGAGCCTTCTTGGTTCAGGTCTTTTCTTGATTGGTATCTGTATTTTATATGATATTACAGGACACTTGCTGATGTCGAATATCAAAGAGAGCGTGGCTGTACTGGCAAGTACAGGCGAATATGCGTTCCCACTTGAAATCATCATCTGCCTGTTCTCTATCGGACTTGCAATTAAGAGTGCGTTATATCCATTCCACTCATGGCTGCCGGATGCACATGGAACTTCAACATCTGCTTCCAGTGCGATTCTTTCAGGTCTGGTTTTGAAGGCATATATCATTTTGCTTATCAAGATTTTCTACCGTGTAATCGGTATTGATGTGGTTTATGCATCAAAGGCAGTAAACGTATTGTTTGTGATGGGCTTACTTGCAATGCTGATGGGTTCTTTGAAGTCATTGAAAGAAAAAGACTTGAAACGAATGATTGCATATTCCAGCGTAGCTCAGATTGGATATATTTACATGGGAATTGGTATCGGAAGCGAAGTTGGAATGATAGCAGCATGTTTCCATATCCTTGCACATGCAGTGACGAAACCAATGCTGTTCTGTTCTGCAGGTGGATTTATGGAAGTGTCTGGAGGAAGCAAAAAGTTTGTTGACTTAAAAGGCGCTGCAAGAAGAAATATGCTTGCTGGAATTGCTTTTGTAATCGGTTCATTATCTATGATAGGTATTCCGCTTACAGCCGGATTTGTGTCAAAGATGTATTTTGCAACAGCATCTATCGGCATGCCAGAGAAAGTAATTCCTACATTGGTAGTATTATCAATCAGTACAGTGCTGAACGCATTGTATTATGTACCAGCCATTATTGTTCTGTTCTCTAAGACGGACAATAATAATAAGATTGTGGCTGTTCCGGATAAGAAGGACATCGCATTCATTATTTCTATGGTCGGATTTATCATCTTGAATTTTGTACTTGGTATCTGTTCGGATCCGTTCCTTACAATGATTCGTCAGGGCCTTGAAATGTTTGGATAGGAAGGAGAAAAAAGGAATGAAAACTAATATTTTATTAATTGTACCGGTTCTTTTCCCAATCATCATGGCACTTTTGACACTTGTGATAAAAGAACGTTTTAAAGACCGTTCTTTTCGCCAAATGTATGTAGGCGCAGTTCTTGTTATCAATTTTGTACTTACGTTGATTGCCGTGGTAACTGGAGGAAGCCTTGTTGTATTGAATCTTACAGAAACATTACCTATCTATTTGAAGGTAGATGGTCTTACAATTCTGTTTACGATGATTGTTTCTGTAATGTGGTTGTTAGCGGGAATTTTCTCATTTGAGTATATGAAACATGAAGATAATAACGAGGGGTACTATCTGTTTTATTTACTTTCCCTTGGCGTGCTGATTGGTCTCGGCATGGCAGGTAACTTTATGACAATGTATATGTTTTATGAAGGTATGACTCTTCTGACTCTGCCTATGGTTCTTCATTCAAGAACGAAAGAAGCAATTTCAGCAGGTCTGAAGTATTTGTTCTACTCAATATTTGGTGCATCTATGGCACTGATCGCATTCTTCTTCATGAACATTTACGGAAGTATTGAATTTGTTCCAGGCGGAACGTTGGATGCTGCCAAGCTTGCAGGTCATGAATCAGTAATGCTGGTTGTTATTTTCCTTGCAATCGTTGGTTTTGGCGCAAAAGCAGGTATGTTCCCATTACATGGATGGTTGCCTACAGCCCATCCGGTAGCACCGGCACCTGCATCTGCGGTTCTTTCCGGTGTTATTACAAAAGCCGGTGTACTTGCAGTGATTCGTGTAGTTTTCTATCAGGCAGGAGCAGATTTTATCAGAGGAACATGGGTACAGTACACATGGGTAGTTCTTACACTGATTACCGTGTTTATGGGCTCTATGCTGGCTTATAAGGAAAAATTATTAAAGAAACGTCTGGCATATTCTTCTGTCAGCCAGGTTTCTTACGTACTTTTTGGTTTGTCAACTCTGACACCGATTGGTATGGTCGGTGCACTGATGCATGTAGTATTCCATTCCGTTGTTAAGAATGGCTTGTTCATGTCAGCAGGTGCAATTATTTACAAAACACATAATACAAGAGTAGATCAGCTTAAGGGCATTGGAAAGAGAATGCCGATTGTAATGTGGTGTTTTACCATTTTTGGACTGACACTGGTTGGTATTCCGCCTACATCTGGTTTCATCAGCAAGTGGAACATTGCAATGGGTTCTCTCACAAGTGGAATGCCGTGCGCATGGATTGGTCCGGTAGTATTACTTACGAGTGCATTTTTGACAGCAGGATATCTTCTTACAATTTCGATTCAGGCATTTTTACCGGGAGCAGATTTTGATTACTCAACAGTTGAAAAGTGTGAGCCTAATAAATTCATGACAGTTCCGCTCATTATTTTAGCTGTTGCTGCAGTTGTTTTAGGAATCTATGCTTCACCGTTGGAGGCATTTTTCAGTACAATTGCTGCTAGTGTAATGTAGGAGGATAAAGTATGAGTCCAATATTTATATTAATAGCAATACTATTACCGATTCTGGGTGGGGCAATCATACCGTTGTTTCACTTTGAAAAGGGAACAAGTAGAGAAAAATATGTAATTTCAGTGGTTTTACTGACTTCAGTACTTGTGTTCTTTATGTTGTTCAACAGACCAGACGGAACACTGACTGTAGTACCGCTTACTTCAAGTATTTCAATCGCATTCCGCATTGATGGACTGTCAATGGTATTTGGTGGACTTCTTGCCGGACTCTGGCCGCTTGCAAGTTGCTTTGCATTTGAGTATATGAAGCATGAAGGAAAAGAAAATACATTCTTTACATATTATACGATGACATATGGTGTAGCGCTTGGCGTTGCGTTTTCGGCAAACCTGATTACCATGTATCTGTGCTACGAATTGTTAACACTGATTACGCTTCCAATCATCATGCATGCAATGGATGAGAAGGCAATCAATGCAGGAAGAAAATATTTGATTTATTCCATTGCTGGTGCAGCCTTTGCGTTCATGAGTGTGATGGTGCTTTATGCGGCAGCAGGAACTACAGATTTCACTTTTGGAGGTCTTCTGACAAAGGGAAATGTATCAATGAATGAAAACTGGCTGTTATTTGCTTATCTGGTAGCATTTTTAGGATTTGGTGTAAAAGCCGCAGTATTTCCATTCCATGGATGGCTGCCTACAGCCGGTGTTGCACCGACTCCGGTAACTGCATTGTTACATGCGGTTGCAGTTGTAAAAGCGGGCGTATTCGCGATTATCCGCGTAACATATTACGGATTTGGTACAGACTTCCTTTCTGGAACATGGGTGCATTATGTAGTTGCTTCTTTGGCAATCATCACAATTGTATTTGGTTCTTCAATGGCAGTCAGAGAACAGCACTTAAAGAGAAGACTTGCTTATTCTACAGTAAGTAACTTATCTTATATTTTACTTGGTGTTACAATGATGACTCCAGAGGGATTAGCCGCAGGATTATCACATATGATTTTCCACGGTGTTATGAAAATCTGTCTCTTCTTCTGTGCAGGTGCAATTATGTACAAGACACACAGAGAATTTGTATATCAGATTAAAGGTTTTGGAAGAAAAATGCCAGTTACAATGGCATGCTTTACAATTGGTTCCCTTGCACTTGTTGGTGTGCCCGGACTTTGCGGATTCGTAAGTAAATATGGTCTTGCAGTGGCGGCAGTAGATACAGCAAGAGAAGGAACAATTGGTATTGTAGGTGTTCTTGGAGTAGTGGCTCTGATGATTTCAGCAATCCTGACAGCGATTTATCTTTTCACAATTGTGATAAAAGCATATTTTCCGGGTGCTGATTTCGACTATAATACCATTGCAAACGTAGAAGATCCGAATTATTATATGAAAGCACCACTTATTATTCTCTGTGTGCTTATGTTAATCTTCGGTTTACATTCAGCACCTCTGTTGACGTTTTTCCGTAGCGTAGCTACAGGTCTGATATAGGGAAGAAAGGAGTGAGATGATGACAGGCGATATTATTTTACTATTCTTAGCGTTTTGGCCTATATTGGGTGCATTTGTCAGCTATTTAATCGGAAGACAGAACAAGAAAGCAAGAGACTACTTTGCAGATTTTGTCTGCATTTTAGAATTTGCGATTTTCGCTTATTTGTTTGTGAAAGTTGCGAATGGAGCAGAGTATGCATTCAGATTAAATGATTTCTGTTTGAGAGGTTTATACCTCAAGATGGATGGATTCCGTGCTATCTATGGCGGAATTGCAGCTTTGATGTGGATGATGACAACTATTTTCTCAAGAGAGTATTTTTCACACTACAGAAACAGAAACAGATATTATTTATTCTTACTTATCACCTTCGGAGGAACAGTTGGTGTATTCCTTTCAGGAGATTTATTTACAACATTTATTTTCTTCGAAGTAATGTCAATGGCTTCCTATCTTATGGTTGTTCATGACGAGAAACCGGCAGCTATGCGTGCAGGTGATACCTATCTTGCAGTAGCAGTACTTGGTGGTATGGTTATGCTGATGGGACTTTTCCTCCTGTACAATGCAGTAGGAACTCTCGATATGGATTTACTGTTAGAAGCATGTGAACATTATGAAAACAAAGGTGTGCTGTATGCAGCATCTGCGTTGATGTTATTTGGATTTGGAGCAAAAGCAGGTATGTTCCCATTACATATCTGGCTTCCAAAAGCCCATCCGGTAGCACCTGCACCTGCATCCGCATTATTGTCAGGTATCCTTACAAAATCAGGTGTATTTGGAATTCTTGTAATTGGTTCGAATATTTTCTTACATGATGAAAAATGGGGATTCTTAATTCTCTGCATCGGAGTAATTACTATGTTCCTCGGAGCGGTACTTGCTGTATTCTCAATTGATTTGAAGCGTACACTTGCATGCTCATCTATGTCACAGATTGGATTTATCTTAACTGGGGCTGGAATGCAGGGACTTCTCGGACATCATAATGCACTTGCAGTAAGAGGTACACTGCTTCATATGGTGAACCATTCATTGATCAAACTGGTTTTGTTTATGGCAGCAGGTGCAATCTTTATGAATCTTCATAAACTGGATTTGAATGAAATCCGGGGGTTTGGACGGAAAAAACCTTTACTTAACTTCATATTCCTGATGGGTGTACTTGGAATTATCGGTATGCCGTTCTGGAATGGTTATATCAGCAAGACTTTGATTCATGAAAGTATTGTAGAATATATCTGGATGTTTGAAGATTATACTGTATGGGCAAGATTCTTCCAGATTGTGGAAGCAATCTTCCTGTTCTCAGGTGGTCTGACAGCCGCATATATGACAAAGCTTTATGTTGCTATCTTTATCGAGAAGAATCCATACAATCAGGAGAAGATGGATGCTTCTAACGGAAAGTATATGAACAAAGAAAGTACATTTGCATTACTTGGTTCTGCAGTGATTCTTCCGGTACTTGGAATGCTTCCATACAAGCTGATGAACGGAATCGCAAGTATGGGACAGGGATTCATGCATGGAGAAGACCCAGCGGAAGCTGTAAATTACTTTTCGTGGGCAAATATCAAGGGCGGACTTGCTTCCCTTGCAATTGGAGCAATTGTTTATTTCCTGATTATCCGTAAATGTCTGATGGCAGAAGATAAAAACGGAAATAAGGTTTACATCAATGCATGGCCGGCTAAGCTGGATCTGGAAGATTTAATCTACCGTCCACTGATACTTACAGTACTTCCATTTATTGGAGCGTTCTGTAGCAGAATCTGCGACAGTCTGGTGGATACATTGGCATATGTTGCAAAGAAAACTGTATTTAAGCCGAAATCTGTACCGTCTCGTATCGTCGAGTTTGCGTATATGCGTAAAGAAACAAAAGTACAGAGAATACAGAGAGAGATTACGAACAGTTTATCATTCAGTTTATTGTTATTCTGCGTGGGACTGTGCGGTGCCTTAATTTATATGTTATTTGTGATTGTGTAAAAACAAAAATCATGTTAGTTTTTAACTGTCAGGTTAACTAGAAAGGAATGATATTATGGAAAACACAGCTGAAAATAATAGTAAAGTGATATTTAGGGTTCTTTTAGGCTTTTCAATTGCCTTTATCATCGGCGCGTTATGCGCCGGTGACTGGGGAAATTTAATCCCTGGATTTATTAAAATCTGTACGAGCCCATCCCAGTTTACGATGGATTATTTCGTACTTGGAGGACTTGGAGCAGCATTCTTGAATACTGGTATGGTTGGTCTTGCCTGTTGTTTCATTTTGTGGGTATCAAAAGCGAAATGTACAGGACTTACAGTAGCAGCTTACTGGTTGAATGTAGGGTTCGCAACATTTGGTATGACCTTCGTTACAGTATGGCCATTCTTCCTTGGAGTATGGGTATATTCCAAGATTAAGAAAGTGTCATTCGGAAGCGTTGCAAACCTTGCGATGTTCTCAACTGCACTTGCACCATTTGCAGGAGAATTAATGTTCAGATATCCAAATCTGGAAACAAGTGGATTTACACTGCATGGTCTGATCCTTGCACTTATCCTTGGTATCTTTGTTGGATGCGTAATGCCTTCTCTTTGTGCACATGCACCAAACTTCCATAAAGGATATGATTTGTACAGTGCAGGTCCTGCAGCAGGATTTTTGGCATTCTTAGTATTTTGTATTCTTTACAAAGCACCAGGTGTAGAAGTTCCTACAAATACAAACTTAGGTGACGGTGAAAAATTATTTGTCAACGTATTCTTTATCGTTGTATTTGCAATCTGCCTGGCAGTCGCTTACAAATTAGATAAGAATTGTTTCAAAGATTATAAGAAATTGTGGGTAAGTGATGGATATAAAACAGATTATACATCAACATTTGGTATGCCGGTTACATTGGTAAACTTTGGAATGTATGGTCTTTTCATTCTTGCTTACTACAACATCGTACAGGGCATGACAATGGTAGATGGAAACCTTGTATTTACAGGTGCGAAATTTACCGGAGCAACTATGGGAGCAATTATGTGTATGTATGCATTCGTTGCACAGGGAGCACAGCCAAGAACTGTATTCCCAATCATGGTTGGTTATGCGGTAGCATCTTTCCTGCCATTCTTCATGTATGTTGCAGGCATTACAGAAGCTCAGAACTGGACACTTACTACACAGGGAATCTTAGTAGGACTTTGCTTCGCCAGCGGTCTTGCTCCGATTGCAGGTAAATGGGGATTCTGGCCAGGCGTTATTGCAGGTGCTATGCATGCGCTCCTGGTACTTAATGTACCATTATGGCATGGTGGATTCTGTCTCTACAATGGTGGTTTCACCGATGGAATCGTTGCTTTCCTTCTGATTCCGGTATTAGAATGCTACACAAAAACGAAAGAAGAAAGAAAAGCAGCAAAGGCTGCAAAATAGGATGGAAAATCAATGGGTATATTAAAATGCGTTTGCATTAGCAAACAAGAGCACCAGAGTGCGAAAAATATTCATCAGAACAATGTGACACCAAGTGGACTTTCCGGTGACATTCATTGTGGAAACGGAGTGAAGCAGATAAGTATGCTTCCATATGAAGTAGTGAAATATTTCTTTGAACAGAAGAATGAGCCAATCTGCTATGGAAGATTCGGAGAAAATCTGGTAGTGGAAGGGTTAGACTGGTCTGATATTCATGTTGGAGATAAGTTCCGGTGTGAAGATGTTATGCTGGAAGTTTCAAAGATTGGAGCCCAGTGGGAAGGCATGGAAGAATTCACGGAAGAAACTGTCTGCAGTCCAATGGAAGAATTTTTTGTGTTCTGTAGAGTTAAACATGTAGGTATTTTGACCGAGGGTGAACCTATTTATAAGGACTAATTGAATTATAAAGGGTAGCCAAAACTAACATGAAAAGTAGTTATACCTAACACAAAATATGGTAGATATGAGAGGCGTTGCATACAATGCAACGCCTCTTTTTGCAATTAAAAGGAATTTATTTATTTGAAATAGTAATAATATATATTACAAAAAACGAGTATTATTAGGATATTTTAATACGGATATAAGTATAATTGATTAATAATTTATTAAGATGTGTTGAAAAAATACGCAATTTGATATATATTTATATTAACAAAGAACAATTTGCTAATTAATAATGATGTGTTAACCGTTTCCGAGTTTGTTGGCCTAAAGAGAATCTAATCCATGGTCGCATTCCGTTTAGGGGGATGAGGGAAACCTTATTGCCTGCCCATTTGCAAAGGAAGCAGTTAAGCGAGAAGGAGGTCAAGTATGGCAATCAAACAGGTACAGACAACTTGCCCATATTGCGGTGCTGGTTGTCAGATTATGTTTACTGTAGATACTGATGCCAATAAGATTATTGGTGCTGTACCTGCAGACGGTCGTACGAATCAGTCCACTCTTTGCTTGAAGGGGCATTATGGATGGGATTACTTAAATGATCCGCAGATTTTAACTAAGAGACTGCGTCATCCAATGATTCGTAAGAACGGTAAGAATAGTCCTTTTGAACAGGTTTCATGGGACGAAGCAATTACATTTGTAGCAGATAAATTAACTGCTATTAAGGAAAAATATGGTCCAGATGCTATCATGGGAACAGGTTGTGCCCGTGGTCCTGGAAATGAAGCGAACTATATTATGCAGAAATTCATGCGCGCATGTATCGGTACAAATAACGTCGATCACTGCGCACGTATATGACATGCTCCTTCAGTAGCGGGGCTACTGTACTCACTGGGCTCAGGAGCAATGTCCATGGGTGTTCACGAAATCGAGGACGCCAAGCTCATTTTCAACTTTGGATATAATGGAGCAGATTCGCATCCAATCGTTCAGAGAAGAATTATCCGCGCTAAACAGAAAGGCGCAACACTTATTACATGTGACCCACGTGTTATTGAAGCTGCACGTATTTCAGACTTACACGTACAGTTGAAGGGTGGTTCAAACCTTGCTCTTGTAAATGCATTATGTAATGTTATTTACACAGAAGGCTTAATGGATGAAAACTTCATCGCAGAGCATACAGAAGGCTTTGATGAATTCGTTGAAGTTATTAAGAAATATACACCAGAATATGCTGAACCAATTTGTCATGTTCCGGCAGAAACAATTCGTAAGTGTGCAAGAATGTACGCAAAAGCAGAATCAGCTATGATTCTTTACGGAATGGGTGTCTGTCAGTTCGGTCAAGCAGTAGATGTTGTTAAGGGACTTGCTAATATGGCTCTTATGACAGGTAACTTCGGAAAATGGGCAACTGGTATCGGACCTGTCCGTGGACAGAACAACGTACAGGGTGCTTGTGACATGGGAGTTCTTCCAAACTGCTATCCAGGATATCAGAACGTAACAGACCCAGAAATTCAGAAGAAATTCGAAAAAGCTTGGGGCGTAAAACTTTCTAATAAGATTGGTACACCTCTTACACACGTACCTGAAAAGGTATTGGAAGAAAAAGACCCTATGAAACAGATTCACGCTTACTATATCTTCGGTGAGGATCCTGGACAGTCAGATCCGGATTTGGCAGAAGTACGTGAAACTCTTGAAAAGTGTGATTTTGTAATCGCTCAGGATATTTATATGAATAAAACAGCAGAATTTGCAGATGTATTGTTACCATCAACAGCATGGGGCGAACATGACGGTGTATATTCAAGCTGTGACCGTGGCTTCCAGCGTATCCGTAAATGCGTGGAACCATCAGAAGATCTTAAGACAGACTGGGAGATTATCTGTGAAATTTCAACTAAGATGGGTTATCCAATGCATTATGATAACACAGAACAGATTTGGAACGAATTGATTGACCTTTGCCCAAGTTTTACAGGTGCTACATACGAAAAGATGGAAAAACTTGGTGGTGTTCAGTGGCCATGCCGTAGCAAGGATATGAGCGATACAGGAAGCTCATTCCTGCATAGAGATGGACATTTTGCTAACAAGAACGGAAAAGGTAAATTCTATGCTACAGACTGGCGTCCACCATACGAATTGGAAAATGAAGAATTCCCACTCTCATTCTCAACTGTTCGTGAAGTAGGACATTATTCCGTTCGTACTATGACAGGTAACTGTCGTATGCTTCGTAGTCTGGAAGATGAACCAGGATGGATTCAGATGAACCCAGAAGATTGTAAAGCACTTGATATTCACGAAGGTGATCTTGTAAAAGTTATCAACAAACGTGGATGGTGTATGACAAGATGTCTCCCAACAGATCGTGTTGCCAAAGGTGCTACTTACATGACATATCAGTGGTGGATTGGAGCTTGTAATGAGCTTACGATTGGTAAGAACCTTGACCCAGTCAGCAATACACCAGAGTTTAAATATTGTAACTGCCGTGTAGAAAAAATTGCGGATCAGGATTGGGCTGAAAAATATTTGGTATCAGAATATCGCTCAATTCGTGAAAGAATGGGAATCAAATGTGTCGGCGAACAGAAGGTTGCCGGAGTTGAAGCTCCTGCTTCAGGTTATGGAAAGGGGGCATTCTAGTTATGAATTATTTCGTAAAAGGTAATCCAGACTTATGTATGGGATGTCGTACATGTTTGGTCGGATGTGTAGTAGCACATGAAAAGAGACCAATCTTTGAATTAGATCCAAATGGTTATACATTTAACCCTAAATTACATATGGTAAAAACAGCAACAATCACTGTTCCAGTACAGTGCAAGCATTGTGAAAGCCCAGCATGTATGGCTGTTTGTCCGGAAGCTTGCATCAGAATTGAAGACCATAAGGTTCTCATTGATACAACAAACTGTATTGGATGTAAGAACTGTATGAATGCTTGTCCATTCGGTGCCATTGATATGGTATCTGTTTATGGCGAGACACAGGGCGATGGAAGTGAAAAAATCGTTGCAAATAAATGTGACCTTTGTGCTGGCGTTGAAGGTGGACCTGCTTGTGTAAGAGTTTGTCCTACTGAGGCATTAGTTCTGGTTAAAGAAGAAAGCATGGACAATGTGATTGAACAGCGCCGTCTGGCTGCTGCAAGATCCAGTGTTTTAACAAAAACAGAAGAAGAAGTTTAAGATTCAGATATAAAAAGTCTTAGGATAATCTGAAAATTATTCTGACAATGATGTGGTTAATAGCAGCAAGCTTCAGGCAACTGGGGCTTGCTGCCGTTGCATAAATAAAAATATTTAGCGTTAAGAATGGAGGAAATCAAATGAGTAAACAATTGGGCTGTTTTGTTGTTGCGGATAGTTCGAAATGTACAGGATGCAAGGCATGTGAAGTGGCTTGTTTCGCTGAACACAACAGAGAGAACAACGGTGTAGGAAAAACTGTTGGTACTGTAACTGTACCGGTAACACCTAAATTGTATCTTACAAAAGGGGAAGGCATCTGTATGCCAATACAGTGTAAGCATTGTGAAGATGCACCTTGTTTAAATGCATGTACAAAGAAAGCTATTTCGCGTATCGATGGTCAGGTAATCGTAGACCAGAAGAAATGCATCGGATGTAAAGATTGTATGATGGCCTGTCCATTTGGGGCAATTGCACTTCTCCCATTAGCTGACAAAGGTAAAGTAGTAGCACAGATTGGAACAGATATACCACAGATTGCAGCTTCTAAATGTGATTTATGTACAGGTATCGAAGGTGGACCAGCTTGCGTAAGAGTATGTCCAAATGACGCATTACGTTTAGTGAATCCAGATGCAGAACGTTTAGAAAAAAACCTGCGTGCAGCACTTAGTTTAGATATGTTAAAGACTGTATAAGAAGGGGGAAGAAATAATGATGGTAATTAATATTGATAAAAATATTTGTACCGGTTGCCGTGAATGTGCAAAGGTATGTCCAGCGGACGCGATTTTTGGAGAACAGGGACAGCCGCAGACAATTGACACAGATAAATGTGTAATGTGTGGACAGTGTGTTCAGAAATGTAAATCTTATGTTTCTATCGTCTCTCATGGAACAGAAGCATATGCAAAGGTTCGCGAAGAACGTAATCTTCCAAAGACAGTTGAAGAACCATTATTTGCTGCATACAATGTATGTCATCTTGATGAAGTAAAGAAAGCGCTTGCTGATCCAAATCTTGTAACAATGGTACAGGCTGCTCCTGCAGTTCGTGTAGCACTGGCAGAAGATTTTGGATACCCACTTGGCTCTCTTACAGATGGTAAAATGGCAGCAGCTCTCAAAGCAGTAGGATTTGATTATGTATATGATACAAACTTCTCTGCTGACCTTACAATCATGGAAGAAGGAACCGAGTTAATCACTCGTGTGACAAAAGGCGGAACACTTCCGATGTTCACATCTTGCTGTCCAGGATGGGTAACATTCATGGAAAGAAATTATCCGGAAATCAAGGATCATCTGTCTTCATGTAAGAGTCCACAGCAGATGCTTGGTACTGTATTTAAAACATACGGAGCACAGATTAATAATATTGACCCGGCTAAGATTTACAGTGTATCTGTTATGCCATGTACATGTAAACAGTTTGAATGTAATCGTGAAGAAATGAAAGACAGCGGATTCCAGGATGTAGATGTTGTTATCACAACTCGTGAACTTGCTTACTTAATCAAAGACATGGGTATCGATTTCAATGCACTTCCAGATGATGCAAAATTTGATTCTCCTCTTGGCGACTACACAGGAGCGGGTACAATCTTCGGTGTAACCGGTGGTGTTATGGAAGCTGCTATCCGTACAGGATATGAACTGATTACAGGTGAACCAATTCCAAACGTAGATGTTACAGCAGTACGTAGCACAGAAGGATTCCGTACAGCTAAGTTGCAGGTTGGTGATTTGGAATTAAGAGTTGGGGTTGTAACTGGTGTTAAGAATGTAGTTCCAGTAATCGAGGCTATGAAAGCTGGAAAATTAGACTTACACTTCATCGAAGTTATGTGTTGCCCAGAAGGATGCGTAAGTGGTGGTGGAGAACCAAAACTGTTAGAGGATACAGACAGAGCAGAAGCTTATGCAGCTCGTCGTGCAGCTACATTTACTCATGATGCAAACCTTCCACTCAGAAAATCTCATGAGAACCCAAGTATCAAGAAAATCTACGAAGATTTCCTTGAAAAACCAAACGGACACGTTCCACATCATCTGTTACATACAGAATATTGCAAAGGCAAAAATAATTGGAAAAAAGCTCATAAATAATAGTTAAAACAATTATGAAAACATAAAAAGAAGCATCGCAGAAGAAATTTTGCGATGCTTCTTTTTTATCAGATATACGATAAAAAGGGTTCAGTAATTCTTTTTTGTGTTTGGACGTTATTTAACAGTCCGGACAATTTTTGTATTTTTCTTGTAAATAATTAATGAAAAAAGTCGTCGCAGGTGATGTAATACGATTTTTGTTGGTGACGGCATATAGGGTTCGAACTAAATGTTCGGACTCAAGGCCGAATGATAACAATTGATTTCCCTCAAGAAGAGCAGAAATAGCCCTTTGACTGATAAAGGAAATACCAATATTGTTGAGAATCGATTGCTTTGAGCTTTCGATAGAAGGCATTTGAATAGCGATGTTTAAATCATCAAAAGTAAGACCGATGCTATTCAAAAAAGCCGTTGTTTCTTTGTCTGTACAGTTTCCTTCGTTGCGCCAGACAAAAGGATATTTGGTTAACATATCCAAAGGAAAATGTCCATTATACTGCTGAAACTCTGGAGTGTTAGGCGTTGCAAGAACCAGTTTGTCTTTGGCAAATGGAAGAAAATCACATTTGCAGTCAGATTCGGCGAAATCTGTAATTCCTAGTTCTGCATTATAACTCTCCACATAAGAAATAACTGACGAACCGTCCAACTGACGAAGTGTATACTTTACATCAGGTGCCTTTGGCATGATTTCATGTATTAATTTTGGCAAAAGGTACTGTGACGGAAAACTGGTGGCTGCAATTGTGATATTGCCCGAGAGCTTGTTGGTATATTCCTGCATTTCGGAAATGGCAATATTGCGGATACGAATCATTTCTTTCGCATAGCCGTAAAACCGTTTTCCGGCTTCTGATAAAATAATATCTTTCGTAGTTCGATAAATAAGCTGCGTACCAATTTCATTTTCGAGAGATTTGACATAAGCGCTGATTGTGGGCTGCGAAAGATAAAGAACTTTTGCAGCTTTTGAAAAGCTTTTATGGTCAACTACTTCAACAAAGGCTTCAATTTGGTTTAAATACATGAATTCATTCCTCCTGGTATAAGGCTTTTGGGTGTCAGAGTTACTTGTGGTTCTTATCAAATCTTTTATTCGTGGTCGGCAAAGTAAGAAAGAAGAAAGGCAAGATATTCCTGATAATCTTCACATTCACTCTGCATGACGGAAATCGCTTTTTTGACTTTGTTTAAAACCGTGTTTCTGTGTAAAAATACAACAGCCGAAGTTTGATTGACATTTCGACCATTTTTCAGGTAGTACATAAATAATTCGCATAAATCAGTGTTGTGATTTTCATCATATTGTTTCAGTATATGATAATGCGGAGATTCTACCATAGGCAAGAGCGCTGTATTCTTTAGTTCTTTTAACATATACCTGAGCAGTATGTCTTTGAAATAGTAAAAATTTTCATTCTCGGAAATGGGAATGTTAGCGGCTTCTTTACACTGCATAGTAGCAATTGGAAGTTCCATAAGTGAAAAAAACAAATTGCTTACAGTACAGGTGAAAGCATTCGACTTGAAAATCTTCTTAAAACTCTTTTTTTCTTCCTCAGTAAGAAATGGCTGAAACGCATTGGACTCACTGCAGGTTTTCAAAATATAGAGTGTATTATCATAGACAAATGGTTTCAAAAACGGCAGAGTATTCCGAATACTCCAGCTTATAAATGAATATGGAAGCTCAGCGGAATTGTCATAATTCAAACGGGCCAGCAGAAAATATCCATCCATATTGAGGTTAGAAACAAAACTAAGCTGGTCAATGAATTGTTGCTTTCCGGCAGATGGATTATTCAGGATTTCTGCCAGAATGGATTCATACATTTCCGAGGACATACGACTTCGAAAACGTTGCTGCTGAAAGTACAAATTCAGGTTCTCGGCAACCATGTTCATCAGATGCAGATAGTTTGCTTTTGGATGCACTTGGTTTCGGAAAATCAAAGCATAGCCTACGACATGATTGTTTGCCATAAAACGGTACATCATACTGTAATAACAGTCGTTAGGCGCCAGACAATAATAATTGATTAATGGATTATCTGCATTTTCTGAAGTAGAAATCAGTCCGTCCTGCCGGAGTCTTGTCATAATCTGTGGTGTTACATATCCTGCATGCAGGATATCTTCCATGATGGGATCTTTGGCAGTATCTCCATGAAAATAACCAAGTAAGGTGAAATTGCTGTCGAGAACCACCATGGGGTGAACCAGAATATTCTGCGACAAGTCCAATAATTCCTGCATATTGCAGTCACGCAGAAGTGCAAGGTGAAAGCTCTTGTCCCAGATATCAAAATTATAAAAAATATTTAAAATCCGGTTGAAGATATCCACAAAAGAATGTGGCGTGTAAAGCAATATCACAGAGAGTACATCAGAAAAAGCATTTATCTGTAATGCGTCATCTGCGGTGATGCATAAAAAAACACTGGTTGTGTGGACGTTGTATGCCCGTATTTTTTCCGTGTTATTTATTAATTCTTCCGGTGTTACCAGATATAATTTCTTAGAAACATCATCATAGGCAGAAAAACAAGAATTCACGTCAAATAATTTGATACCGTCAAATGCTTCCGCAAGGTCGACGTTCAGAGTAGTGTAATTGCTGCTGGCCGCAAGGTGATACAGTAACACGTTCAATGGAATTTGCATCCTGTCATCTCCTTTATCAATAAGTATCATATGACAATATTATACATGAAAATTGCAAATAAATAAATAGAGTGAAATGGAGAAAATGTTTCAAAAGCATATTTTTTTTGCTGTTTTATGTGAGAAAGATACAAACACTTAAAGACAATATAGATATATAATGAACAAACATAGGATTCGTCTATGATGAATTCTGAAATACCCTCGATGGAAATCGAGATACTAGAAGAAGGGAATGAACAAAAATGAGTAAGATTTATCTTGCGGATAGTAAAAGCGCAGATGTAAAAATTGAACATTTTCTCTCGAAGTTTGCTGGTAAGGTAAGTATTTATCCACCAGGAACTTGTCCGATTACTGTTCAATTGTCTCTGCTTCAGGCTTCAAAGAGCCAGACTTGTGGAAAATGTGTTCCATGTAGAGATGGATTGAGACAGATAGAAAAGATGTTGGTACAGATTCTGACAGGTAATGCGACTGTTGAAATCTTAGATGAAATGCGTGAACTTGCAACTATGATTCGTGATTCAGCCGATTGTGCAATTGGATATCAGGCAGCAATCGAAGTGCTGGAAGGTCTTGATACTTTCAAGGACGAATACATAGCTTATATTGAAAAAGGTGTCTGTCCAGGAACAGAAGGGCAGCAGATTCCTTGTGTGACAATGTGTCCTGCACATGTTGATATTCCAGGTTACATTGCACATGTAGCAGAAGGAAACTACGCAGACGCAATTAACCTGATTCGTAGAGACAATCCACTTCCAACGGCTTGCGCAATGATTTGTGAACATCCATGTGAAGAGCGTTGTCGTCGTAATCTGATTGATGCACCACTTAATATCCGTGGTATTAAGAAATATGCAGTTGACCAGATTGCAGCAGACCAGGTAAAAGTTCCAGAATCAAATCCACTTACAGGAAAGAAAGTAGCGATTATCGGTGGCGGTCCATGTGGTATGACATGCGCTTACTATCTGTCACTGATGGGACATAAAGTAACAGTATTTGAAGAAAAAGAACATTTAGGTGGAATGCTTATGTACGGTATTCCAAACTATCGTTTCCCGAAAGACAGAATGGATGAAGACTTTAATGCCATTCTTTCTACCGGAAATATTGAAGTAAAATATAACACAAATGTAGGAAGAGATATTCCGATTCAGGAAGTACATGACAACTATGATGCAATGTTCGTTGCAATCGGTGCTCAGGTTGGTAAGAAACTTCGTCTAGAAGGAATTGACGCAAATAACGTATTCTCAGCAGTAGAAATGCTGGATGGAATCGGACATGGACACAGACCGGACTATACTGGAAAAACAGTAGCAGTTATCGGTGGTGGTAATGTTGCAATGGATGCTGCAAGAAGTGCACTTCGTTGTGGAGCCAAGGATGTTCGTATCGTATACAGAAGGCGTCAGGAAGATATGACAGCTCTTGTAACAGAAATTGAATCCGCAGTTATGGAAGGTATCGAACTGATGACACTTCAGGCACCAGTGAGAATTGAAACCAATGAAAATAATGACTGTACCGGACTTTGGATTCAGCCTCAGATGATTGGACCATATCGCGGAAACAGACCTGCACCGTTGAATGCAGAGTCTAAACCGGAAGAAATGATTCCATGTGATGTAATCCTGATTGCAGTAGGACAGGATATTGTAAGCGCACCATTCGAAGAATTCGGAATGCCTGCAGAATGGAAGATTTTCAAAGCAGGTCTGGATACTTCCGTAGAAGGAATGCCGGGCGTATTCGTAGGCGGTGACTGTGCAACAGGTCCATCTACAGCGATTCGTGCAATTGCAGGTGGTAAAGTTGCTGCAAATGCCATTGATGAATATCTTGGATATCATCATACATTAGACTGCGGAGTGAAAGCACCGGAAGCAAGACAGAACAACCGTGTTCCTACCGGACGTGTAAACATTCAGGAACGTCCTGCATACATCCGTAAGAAAGACTTTGAGCATGTAGAATGCCCGATGACTCTGGAAGAAGCAAGACAGGAATGTTCAAGATGTTTAAGATGTGATGTATTCGGATGCGGAAAACTGGAAGGTGCCGTTGAACACTAATGGTAATGACAAACTGTTATAAATAGCGATAGATTTTGGAGGAAAAAGATGCGTTTAACAATTGATGGAAAAAATGTAGAAGCGCTGGAAGGCATGTCCATCCTTCAGGCAGCCAGAGCTGCAGGTATCGAAATTCCTACACTTTGTTACCTGGAAGGCATTAGCGACATTGGCTCTTGCCGTCTCTGCGTAGTAGAAGTAGAAGGAATCGAACCACTTGTTACAGCTTGTAACACAAAAGTGAAAGAAGACATGGTAGTACAGACACGTACAGAACGTGTAATAGAAGCAAGAAAAACTGTTTTAAAATTACTCCTTTCTGAACATAACAGAGAATGCTTTAGTTGTGAAGGAAATGGAAGCTGTGATTTACAGAGATATTGTAATGAATATGGTGTAGAAACAGAAGGAAATTATGCGAAAGGCCGCCAGGAACTGGGAAGAAAGAAAATTGACTCTCATCCATTCCTTTCTTATGACCCAGAAAAATGTATTCACTGTCAGCGTTGCGTAATGACATGTGCACATGCAACAGGAAGACATGCAATCACACTTGGAAAAGCAGGCGGATATACTTTGATTCAGGCACCGTTTGGACCGGACTGGAAGAATTCTCTTTGCGAATCATGCGGCAACTGTGCTCAGGCCTGTCCAACGGGTGCTTTGGTAGAAAAGCGTAAAAAGAACTACCGCCCATGGGAAGTAACTCGTGTGCGTACAACATGTCCACACTGTGCAACAGGATGCCAGATGGACCTCATTGTAAAAGATGGTAAAATTGTGGATTGCGAAGGTGCAGATGGTCCTTCTAACCATGGACTTCTCTGTGTAAAGGGACGCAGTGGTTCCTTTGATTTTGTGGACTGCGAAGACAGAATCCGTTATCCACTGATTAAGAATAAAGAAACTGGTGAATTTGAAAGAGCTACATGGGAGGAAGCACTTGATCTTGTGGCGTCTAAGTTCACTGAAATCAGAGACAATTTCGGAGGTGAGGCACTGGCCGGTTTTGCCTGCTCACGTTCATGTAATGAAGATATCTATATGCTTCAGAAGATGGTACGTACTGCATTTAAGAGCAACAATACCGATAACTGTGCCCGTGTCTGACATGCTCCTACAGTTGCAGGTCTTGCAACTACGTTAGGATCTGGTGCTATGACTAATACCATTGCTGATATTACTCGTGAATCAGATGCAATCCTCTTAGTAGGATCAAACCCAGAACATGCGCATCCAGTACTTGGTATGCAGGTTCGTCAGGCAGTACAAAATGGAACGAAATTGATCGTGGTTGACCCACGTGATATCGATCTTGCAAAAGATGCAGATATCCATTTAAAATTAAAACCAGGAACAAACGTTGCACTTATCAATGGTCTTATGAACATTATTATCAACGAAGGTCTTGTAAATGAAGAGTTTGTTGCTACACGTACAGAAAACTTTGATGCATTAAAAGAAGTAGTAAAAGATTACACACCGGAAAAGGTTGCTAAAATCTGTGGTGTTGACGAAGATATGCTTCGTGAAGCTGCAAGAATTTATGCTACTGTTGACAAAGCTCCGATTATGTACTGCCTTGGTGTTACAGAACATCATACAGGAACAGAAGGTGTAATGTCACTTTCTAACCTTGCAATGCTGGTTGGCAAGATTGGTCGTCCTGGATGTGGTGTAAACCCGATTCGTGGACAGAACAACGTACAGGGCGCTTGTGATATGGGTGCATCTCCAAATCAGTTCCCTGGATATCAGAATATTGATAAAGAAGGTATTCTGGATAAATTTGAGAAAGCATGGAATACAAAGCTGAATCCAAAGATTGGTACAAAGGCTACAGACTGCTTCCCGAAAATGCTTACAGGAGAAGTCAAAGGTTTATTTATCTTTGGGGAAGATCCGGTAAGAACAGACCCGAATACACATCATGTAATTAAATGCTTAAAAGCTTTGGATTTCTTTGTTATTGATGAACTCTTCATGACAGAGACAGCAAAACTTGCAGATGTGATTCTGCCAGGTATTTCTTATACAGAAAAAGAAGGTACCTTCACTAATACAGAGCGTCGTGTACAGCGTGTAAGAAAAGCAGTGACAATTGAAGGTGAAGCAAAAGAAGATACATGGATTTTCACAGAGATTATGAACCGTATGGGATATCCACAGCCACACCTTACTGCAGCAGAAATCATGGACGAAATTGCATCTGTAACTCCTTCCTTTGCAGGAATCAGCCATGCGCGTCTTGATAGTGAAGAAGTTGCAGGTCGTGGACTTCAGTGGCCATGTACTTCTAAAGACCATCCGGGAACACCAATCATGCATGTTGGTAAATTCTCAAGAGGTCTTGGATACTTCAGACCGGCACAGTTTGAAGGTTCTATGGAAATACCGGATGAAGAATATCCACTTACCATGATGACTGGACGTATTCTTTACCATTACAATGCATGCGCTATGACTGATAAGACAGATGGTATCAATGAGATTGCAAACGCAAACTTTATCGAAATTAATACTGTTGATGCTGAAAAACTTGGCGTAGAAAATGGTGAACTAGTTGAAGTTTCTTCAAGACGTGGTACCATTACTGCTACAGCACATGTGTCTTATAAGACAAATACCGGTGAAGTATGGATGCCGTTCCATTATGTGGATGGAGCAAACTGGTTGACAAATGATGCACTTGATGCAATTTCAAGTACACCAGAATACAAGGCATGTGCCGTAAAGGTAAGTAAAATAACCGCTTAATTTCATTATATTTAGATAAACTACATCCAAACACACCCTAGACGGGTGGGAAAAAATTGCGCAGTTCATGCGCAATTTTTTTGCCTTTTTAGGAATACGACAAAAAGTCTCAGTGGCTTTTTCGGTTTTATAGGAAACAAGAAATTCGGAATTTTACAAAAGCCGGAAACTGGTGTAAAATAAATACATTATAGACAGCAAAGGAGAATACCGTATTGGAAGCAGTTGAATTTCAGAGAAAATTAGGGGCCCTTCTTGGTAAATGCAGGGAAAATGGCAATGTAATATCTAAAGAAGAAGTAGAAGCATATTTTAAAGAAGATAAACTTGGGGAAATGCAGATGAATCTGATGATGGATTATCTTTTATCCCAAAAAATTCTTGTGACCGGATATAAGAAAACAGAACCGATAGAAAATGTACAGAAAGAGCTGGTTCTTACAGAAGAAGAGCAGCAGTATCTGGAACGGTATGAGGAAGAACTGCGGATGATGCCACAGTCAGACCCATTGGCAAAGATTCTGCCTCAGATTTTAGAAATTGCCAAAGAACTTCATCAGCCGGAAATCTTTTTGGGAGATTTGGTTCAGGAAGGCGCTATGGGGCTTATGATTGGGCTTAGCCAGCAGATAGAAGCCGAAGAAGAACTGATTCAGATGGCAAGAGAGAATATGCAGTCTCTGTTAGAGGTTCAGTCGGAAGTGAAGATTCAGGACCAGAAGATGGCAGACAAGGTAAATGATTTGGATGAAAAGATTAAAGAAGTTACCGAGCAGATGGGACGCAAAGTAAGCGTGGAAGAACTGTCACAGCTCCTGGAAATTACAGAGGAAGAAATTGAAGATATTGTTCGTCTTGCGGGAGAGGACTTAGAAGAAGAAAAACCAGCAGAGCCTTAGAGTGCCAAATCTCTATCTTTCCACATATTCTAGTAAAAAGAAAGGTTAGAAAGATGGGAGAAACAGATGCCATATTCGGTAATGTTGGATGCAGGACATGGTGGCCCGGACCCGGGAGCAGTATATAAGGGACGGCAGGAAAAGGATGACACCCTCCGCCTTGTATTGGCAATCGGAGAGATTCTTCAGAACAATGGAATTGATGTGGAATACACACGTACTACGGATGTGTACGAAAGCCCTTATCAGAAAGCAATGGAAGCAAATGAGGCAGGAGTAGACTATTTTGTGTCGATTCACCGTAATTCAAGTGAAACACCGAATCAGTACATGGGTGTAGAGAGTCTGGTCTATGATTTGAGTGGAATCAAATATGAAATGGCGCAGAACATCAATGCTCAGCTTGAAACGGTTGGATTTGTGAATCTGGGTGTGAAGGCACGGCCGAATCTGGTTGTGTTGCGCAGAACCAGAATGCCTGCGGTATTGGTGGAGGTCGGATTTATCAATTCTGATACGGACAACAAGATTTTTGATGAGAATTTTGAAGATATTGCAGAAGCAATTGCAAGGGGAATTATCGAAACCATACAACCGGACCATATGAGCGGAAATGTGGGAACAGAACGCTATAGTGTGCAGGTCGGGTCTTTCCGGAATATGCGTTATGCAGAGCGTTTGAAACAGGAGCTGCAGGGAGAAGATTTCCCGGCTTATATCGAAAAAAGTGGAGAATTTAACCGGGTTCGCGTTGGAAAAGGGCTGACGCTGGAAGAGGCCACACAGCTTGAACAGGTTCTCAGAAAAAGTGGATACCAGACCGTAATTGTGAACTGAGGAACAAAAAAGACGAAGAAAAAAAGATAAGACAAAAATAAGATGAAATATTAGAAAAGCTGCAAAACGGTATAGAACCGGATTGCAGCTTTTGCGTTATCATATTTATATCATTTTGATGTGTTTTCTAATCAGCGGTAGAAGATGCAGGAACAGGTTCCGGCAGGTAGATATGAACCTGCTCAATACGGTTCTTATCTAGCTTTTCCACTACCATACGAATTCCATCAGGTGTGGTGATTTCGTCCTTTTCTTCAGGCAGGCGGTCTAAATGCTCAATAATGAAACCACCTACAGAATCATAATCTTCCGATTCTAATTGTAAATCCAAGGAATCATTCAAATCATCTAGATTAGTAGAACCTTCTACAATATATTCCAAAGGATTGATTTGACGAATGTTTTCTTCTTCATTTTCGTCATATTCATCGTGGATTTCTCCAACGATTTCTTCCAGAATATCTTCCAGGGTAATTAGCCCTGCGGTTTCGCCATACTCATCAAGCACAATAGCAATGTTGAATGAGGCGGTACGCATTTCCACCAGAAGTTCGGAAATGTTTTTATATTCATAAGTAAAGTATGCTTCACGCAAAATGTCTTTGATATGGAATTCTTTCTGATTGTTATCAAATAGAAGCAAATCTTTCATATTGATTGTGCCGACTACATTGTCCTTGGAGCCTTCGTACACAGGAAGACGAGTGAACTTGTCTTCGCGGAACAGAGCAATCAGTTCGGCATAAGAACTGTCGATGTCGGCAAAGGTCACATTGACACGAGGTACCATGACATCCTTTGCTTTTGCATCGCCAAGGTCGAACACGTTGTAAATCATTTCCTTTTCTTCGGATTCAATAACACCGTCCTCATGACTTACGTCCACAATGGTGCGAAGTTCATTTTCAGTCATGGTGTTCATCTTGGCATTCGGGTCAATGCGGAGAATCAGCATTACCAGATTTGACAGACTGTTAATAATGAAAATAACAGGAGTCATGACCTTCATGAACACATCAATCACTGGCGCATAAAGTAAAGCCAGTTTCTCAGAATGAATCGAAGCCAGAGTTTTTGGGGTGATTTCCCCAAAAAGTAAAATCAGTACCGTGAGTACAACACTGGCAATGGCAACGGCAGGGCCGCCCAGATTATAAGCCAGAGAAGTAGTCAGTGCTGAGGCGGAAAGATTTACAATATTATTGCCAATCAAAATGGCGCTAAGCATCTTACCAGAGTTTTCGGTTATTTTTAAAATTGTTGCTGCGCGCTTGTTGCCTTCTTCGGCAAGGTAACGTAAACGGATTTTATTTACCGTTGTAAGTGCTGTCTCGGCAGAAGAAAAGAAGCCAGATAACAGCAGCAGGATAAATAGAATAATAAGTTGCGTGACGTCACTCGAGTCCACAGTAAAAAATCACTCCTTTATAAAAATGTATTTATCATTTACTATAGCGTATTTTTGTACTTTTTGCAAGTACACGACGTGGATAACTTTCTGACAGATTACCGTGTGTGTTGAATTTGTGCAAATTATAGTGTATGATATTTGGGAATACATTTATAATATGTGTACTAAAAATATCATTGATAAAATGTGTAGAATTATAGTTACTATCTGTATTGGTTGTAATTATAGTAAAAATGAGGGAAATATGAGACAAGAATTTGAAGACAGATTATTTAATACAATAGATAAAGAGAAAATCCGTGTAAATGAGAGTATGGAAAAGCACACCACTTTTCACATCGGAGGACCGGCAGATTATTTTGTGATGCCGTCTGAGATAGAAGAGGTGAAAGCAGTTACTGAACTATGCGAACAGGAAAATGTACCGTATTATGTTGTGGGAAATGGAAGTAACCTGCTTGTGGGAGATAAGGGATTCCGGGGTGTGATTATCCAGATTGCCGGAAAAATGAATCAGATACAGGTAGAAGGAGAAGTGATTACAGCTCAGGCAGGATGTTCACTGGCCCAGATTGCCGGGAAAGCATTAGAGGCAGAACTTACAGGCTTTGAGTTCGCGGCAGGGATTCCGGGGACTTTAGGCGGAGCAGTCCGTATGAATGCAGGTGCCTATGGTGGTGAAATCAAGGATGTACTGGAAAGTGCGGTTATACTGACAAAAGAAGGAAAAATACTGGAATTTCCTCTGGAAGAAATGGAATTTGGATACCGCACCAGCATTATAGAGAGAACCGGTGGGATTGTGCTGGGAGGAAAAATCAGGCTTCATAAAGGAAATAGGACAGAAATTAAAGCCATGATGGATGATTTGCGGGAAAGACGTACCAGTAAACAACCACTTGAATATCCAAGCGCAGGAAGTACGTTCAAGCGCCCGGAGGGATATTATGCAGGAAAATTAATTCAGGATGCAGGACTGAAAGGATTTCGCGTGGGAGGGGCATGCATTTCGGAGAAGCATAGTGGATTTGTAATCAATATAGACCATGCAACGGCAGCAGATGTGGTGTCTCTTATGGAACAGGTAGATGAGAAAGTGAAGGAACAGTTCGGGGTAGGACTGGAGCCGGAAGTGAGACGGATAGGAGAGTTTTAGGATGAGATTTGTAATTGTGACGGGGATGTCAGGAGCAGGAAAAAGTACAGCGCTTAAGATGATGGAGGATATGGGATATTTCTGCGTGGATAATATGCCGATTCCGCTTATGTCGAAGTTGACAGAGTTGCTTTTGATTCCGAATGAAGAGATTACAAAGCTGGCCCTGGGACTGGATATCAGAAGCGGACAGAATTTGAAAGAACTGGAACATGTTCTGGATGAAATGGACCGGATTCAGATGCAATATGAGATTCTGTTTCTGGATGCGTCGGATGCGTCCTTAATTAAACGATACAAAGAAACCAGACGTTCCCATCCACTTGCAAAAGGAGAACGGGTGGAAGTCGGTATTGCACTGGAGCGAAATAAAATCCAGTTTCTGAAAGAGCGGGCAAATTATATTCTGGACACCAGTGGTATGTATACCAGACAGTTGAAAGTGCAGCTCAATAAAATTTTTGCAGAGAGTAAAGAACTGAAAAATATGTATATTACGGTGTTGTCGTTTGGTTTTAAATACGGGATTCCAAGTGATGCGGATTTGGTTTTTGATGTGCGTTTTCTGCCAAATCCATATTATATTGATGAACTGCGCCCACAGAGTGGAAATGATAAACCGGTGCGGGACTATGTGATGAAAAGTGAAGTTTCACGGGAATTTTTGAAAAAGCTTACAGAAATGGTTCAGTTCCTGATTCCACATTATATGGAAGAAGGAAAACATCAGCTTGTCATTGCTATTGGATGTACGGGCGGAAAACACCGGTCAGTTACGCTGGCAAATGAGTTATATGACAAACTTTCAGATGCAGAAGAGGCATATGGAATTAAAAAAGAACATAGAGATTTAGAAAAAGATTCTATCACAAAAGCAAAGTAGGTGCATGCATGTCGTTTTCAAAAAAAATAAAAGAAGAATTATCCATGGTAAACGGTGAAAACCGGGAGAGTCAGGTGGCAGAAAGTGCAGCACTTATCAGCATGTGCGGAGCAGTTGTGATTGACAGCAGAGGCAGATATTCTCTGAAAATACATACAGAAAATCTGGCTGTTGCAAGAAAATGCTTTACTTTATTTCAAAAAAGCTATAATATTGAAACTGACGTTGCTGTCCGCATAAATCAGGAGAAGCATAATGTTTCTTATTATGTTATCGTGAAGAACCACGAAAAGGCTTTGCAGATTCTGGAAGAAATTCATTTGCTGAATGAAATTGGCGATGTGGAGGAAGAACTAAATCCACAGAAGAATGTTTTACTTCAGAAGAAGGAAAACCAGAGAGCTTTTTTGCGCGGCGCATTTTTGACCGCAGGTTCCATGACAGATCCTGAGAAATCATATCATTTTGAGATTGCGTGCGCAACGAGGGAAAAAGCAGAACAGATACAGAAGCTTATGCAGGCATTTGCGCTGGATGCGAAAATAGTTCCACGTAAGAAGAATTTTATTGTTTACCTGAAGGAGGGAACGCAAATCGCGGATGCCCTGAATGTGATGGGTGCACATGTGGCATTGATGGAGTACGAGAATGTCCGTATTCTGAAAGAGATGCGTAATGAGGTAAATCGTAAAGTAAACTGTGAGACAGCGAATTTGAATAAGACGGTATCTGCAGCGGTAAAGCAATTAGAGGATATCAGGTTTATCGAAGCATCTGTAGGCTTTGAAAAGCTGCCGGAAGGTTTGCGGAGCATTGCAGAAGCAAGGTTGAACTATCCAGATGCATCTCTGAAAGAACTTGGAGAACTTGTGCGACCTGCTGTGGGAAAGTCAGGAGTAAATCACAGACTGCGCAAATTGAGCGAAATGGCCGAAAAATTACGGTCAAACAAGGAGGGTTTATATGGTTAAGACACCAATAACAATTCATTTGTCAGAAGGACTGGATGCAAGACCCATCGCACTTCTGGTGCAGGAAGCAAGTCAGTATACCAGCAAGATTCTGATTGAGGTAGAAAACAAACAGATTAATGCAAAGAGCATTATGGGAATGATGAGTCTGAGATTGCTTCCGGGAGAAGAAATCACAGTAGTGACAGATGGAAGTGATGAAGTGGCCGCAGCCCAGGGTATGGAAACATTTTTTGATAATGTTAAAAATCAATAAAGATTTACAAAAAGACATGATTTTCATGTCTTTTTTTGTATAATAGAGTTAATGAAAAAGGCAGACAGAAGTAGACGCAGATAAGAAGACAGAGAAAGCGAGGCACAGAAATGAAAAGAGTGTTATTTATTTATAATCCCAATGCCGGAAAAGGTTTATTAAAACCAAAATTATCAGATATTCTTGATATCATAGTAAAGTCTGGATATGACGTGGTGGTTTATCCGACTCAGAGTTATAAAGATGCCTATCATAAAGTGGCTACATTTACCGAAGCGTATGAACGTGTTATCTGCAGTGGCGGAGATGGCACACTGGATGAAGTGGTAACAGGAATGATGGAGAGAGAAAACAAGATTCCGATTGGCTACATTCCAACTGGAACAACCAATGATTTTGCTAACAGTCTTCATATTCCGAAAGATTTGCTGGAAGCAGCAAGCACTGCAGCAACCGGAGCAGTATTTCCTTGTGATGTAGGACGTTTTAATGACGATATTTTTGTGTATGTGGCTGCGTTTGGACTTTTTACGGATGTATCTTATGAGACAAAACAGGAAGTGAAAAATGTACTTGGACATCTGGCATATGTACTGGAGGGTGTAACACGTATTTTTGATATTCCTTCTTATAACATTCGTGTGATTCATGATGGAGATGTAATAGAGGATGAGTTTATTTACGGTATGGTGACGAATTCACGTTCCGTAGGAGGCTTCCGCAATATGATTGGACAGGATGTAGCATTTGATGACGGTGAATTTGAAGTGACATTGATTAAAACTCCGAAGAATCTAATTGCCCTGCAGGAAATCATTGCCGCACTTTTGCTTAACCAGTTTGATACAAAATATATGTATTCTTTCCGCACAAAGAAAATCACCTTTGAGTCCGAAGAGAGCATACCGTGGACGTTAGATGGGGAGTTTGGCGGTGAAAATGACCACGTATATATTAAAAACTGTAAGCAGGAACTGGATATTGTTGTTCCGGAAAAATATCTGGACAGTATTTCAGAACAAAGAATCGAAGAACAGAAAAAGAACGGAAAAAGACATCTGGCATTTGAAAAATTCGTGGATGATATGATGAAAGAGAAGGACAAAAGAGAAAATAAATAAAAAAAGGCTTGTATATTATTTTCAAATAAGGTATACTAGGCAAGTGAGGTAATTACTCATCTGGCCCCCTGGTCAAGCGGTCAAGACGCGACCCTCTCACGGTCGAATCAGGGGTTCGATTCCCCTGGGGGTCAGCCTGTTAAATCAAATATCACATAGCATTGATAGTGGAGGAAGCGTGTATGTTAGTATCAGCAAAAGAAATGTTACAGAAAGCAAAAGCTGGACACTACGCAATAGGTCATTTCAACATTAACAATCTGGAGTGGACAAAATCAATCTTACTTGCGGCAGAAGAAACCAGATCACCTGTTATTCTCGGAGTGTCTGAAGGCGCAGGAAAGTATATGACCGGATATAAAACTGTCGTTGGAATGGTAAATGGTATGCTGGAGGAACTTAACATAACAGTTCCGGTAGCGCTTCATCTTGACCATGGAAGTTATGAAGGATGTTTGAAATGTATCGAAGCAGGATTTTCATCAGTCATGTTTGATGGTTCACATTATCCGATTGAAGAGAATGTGGCAAAGACAAAAGAGTTAGTGAAAATCTGCGCAGAAAAAGGAATTTCTCTTGAAGCAGAAGTTGGTGCCATCGGTGGAGAAGAAGATGGTGTTATCGGCATGGGTGAATGTGCTGACCCGAAGGAATGCAAGATGATTGCAGACCTTGGTGTAGACTTCCTGGCAGCAGGAATTGGTAATATCCATGGAAAGTACCCTGCAAACTGGAAAGGGCTTAGTTTTGAAACTCTGGATGCTGTTCAGCAGTTGACCGGAGACTTGCCACTTGTACTTCACGGAGGAACAGGAATTCCGGAAGATATGATTAAAAAAGCAATCAGTCTTGGTGTTTCCAAGATTAATGTAAATACAGAATGCCAGCTGGCATTCGCAGATGCAACACGTAAATATATCGAAGCTGGAAAAGACCTTGAAGGCAAGGGCTTTGACCCACGTAAGTTATTAAAACCAGGTAGCGAAGCGATTATTGCGATTGTAAAAGAGAAGATGGAACTGTTTGGTTCTGTTGGAAAAGCCGAATAATTGTTCGTTACATATGAAGCGACAACCGAAGGAGTTTTGCACTTAAGCAAGACTCCTTTTTAGTAATTTTTGCAGCGAAAGGATAAAAGAATGAGTGAAGTAATTAAGGTGATGGATATTTTTGGCGAGAACGTATTTAACGATGCGGTCATGCAGGAAAGACTTCCACGAAAAACTTACAGAGAATTAAAGAACACGATTGAAGCAGGTACAGAGCTTCAGTCCACAACTGCAGATGTGATTGCACATGAGATGAAGGAGTGGGCAATTGAAAAGGGAGCAACCCACTATTCACATTGGTTCCAGCCTCTTACAGGAGCAACTGCAGAAAAACACGATGCGTTTATTTCTGCACCAAAGTCAAATGGTAAAGTTCTGATGGAATTCTCCGGAAAGGAACTGATTAAAGGGGAACCAGATGCATCTTCCTTCCCATCAGGAGGACTTCGTTCGACTTTCGAGGCAAGAGGGTATACAACATGGGATTGTACTTCTCCGGCATTTATCAAAAAGAGTGCAGATGGAACAACAGCGATTTTATATATTCCGACAGCATTCTGTTCTTATACAGGAGAAGCACTGGATCAGAAGACACCACTGCTCCGCTCTATGGAAGCGATTGACAAACAGTCTGTACGATTGATTCGTTTGTTTGGAAATACAACTTCTACCAAGGTTACACCATCGGTTGGTATTGAACAGGAATATTTTCTGGTAGACAGAGACAAATATCTGAAACGAAAAGATTTGGTATTTACAGGACGTACGTTGTTCGGGGCAATGCCTCCAAAAGGGCAGGAACTGGATGACCACTATTTTGGAGCTATTCGTGAACGTATTGCTGAATTTATGCAGGATGTGAACGAAGAACTCTGGAAACTTGGTGTTTCTGCAAAGACACAGCACAATGAGGTCGCACCGGGACAGCATGAACTGGCTCCGATTTACAGCATGTGCAACGTGGCAGTAGACCACAATCAGCTTGTGATGGAGACTTTGAAAAAGGTGGCATATCAGCATAATTTACACTGTCTTCTTCATGAAAAGCCATTTGAAGGTGTAAATGGTTCTGGTAAGCACAATAACTGGTCTTTGGTAACCGATGACGGAATCAATTTACTTGACCCGGGTAAGAAGCCACATGAAAATATGCAGTTCTTACTGGTACTTACCTGTATCTTAAAGGCAGTAGATGAACATGCAGCATTGTTAAGAGAATCGGCTGCCGATGCGGGAAATGACCACCGTCTTGGTGCGAATGAAGCACCACCGGCAATTATTTCTGCATATCTGGGTGACCAGTTGGAAGATGTACTTGCGCAGATGATTAAGACAGGTGAGGCAGAACGAAGCCTGAAGGGCGGAAAGCTTCATACAGGAGTCAGTACATTGACTGATTTCGCAAAGGACGCCACAGACAGAAACCGTACCTCACCATTTGCATTTACCGGAAATAAATTCGAGTTCCGTATGGTCGGCTCCAGAGATTCGGTTGCCTCTCCAAACGTAGTGCTTAATACCATTGTTGCAGAAGCATTTTCTGAAGCATGCGACTATCTGGAAAAAGCAGAAAATTTTGATGTGGCAGTACATGAACTGATTAGTAAATATGCAACAGAACACCAGAGAATCGTGTTCAATGGCAACGGCTATTCCGAGGAATGGGTAAAAGAAGCAGAACGCAGAGGACTTCCCAATATTACCAGTATGGTGGAAAGTATTGAGTACTTAACCACAGAAGATACTGTAAATATGTTTGAAAAATTCGATGTATTCAGCAGAGCAGAGCTGGAATCACGTGCAGAAATTAAATATGAAACATATGCGAAGGTTATTAATATCGAATCACGTTCTATGATAGATATTGCAAGCAAGCATATTATTCCGGCAGTGATTAAATATATTACGGCACTTGCAACTTCCATCAATCAGGTGCGTCAGGCAAGCAGTGCGGTAACGGTGGAAGTTCAGGAAGAACTTCTTACAAAATCATCTGAGCTTCTGACAGAGACAAGAAATGCACTTAAGAAACTGGAAGAGGTAACGGCTCAGGTAGAACAAGTACAGCCGATCCGTGATAAAGCATTTTTCTTCAGGGAACAGATTGTTCCGGCTATGGAAGCACTGCGTAAACCAGTAGATGAACTGGAAATGATTGTAGATAAGAATATGTGGCCGATGCCTTCATATGGTGACTTATTATTTGAAGTATAAAAACAGAACATAAAGCTGTAGACGGGAGGAGACAGATTGAATAAAACAGAATTTTTACAACAACTGAGAGAAGCGCTTACGACAGATTTGTCCTCTCGTGCAGTAGAGGAAAATATCAGATATTACAGTCAGTATATCAGTGATGAAGAACGGAAGGGCAGAACAGAAGAAGAGATATTAAATGAGCTTGGAGACCCTTGGCTAATTGCAAAGACGATTATCGATACAGGTGTATCGGAAGAGGCAAATGAATATAGTTCATACGGTTCTTCGGAGAACAGTGATTATCAGGGGTATGGCAGACAGTCAGACTATGATGGAATGAAAGTGTATCATGTGGATACATGGTGGAAGAAAGCTCTGATTATTGTGGGAGTAATTGTAGTCATCGGACTGATTCTGTCGCTGATTACAGGAGTGGTCAGTCTGCTTGCACCGGTTCTTGTACCAATCCTGATTATCGCAATTATCATAAATTTATTAAAACGCTAAAGAAAAGGCATTTCTTTCCTTATATGAAAGGGGAGAAATGCCTTTTATAGTTTATACGCGTCAACGCAGTCTTTAATCCGTTGTTTTGTATAAAAGTAAATGACCGATAGGGGAGCTATCGGTCATTTGAGGGGAGTATAAATAATTAATAAGGGGTTGTAGAAATTAACTTTCCACAAACATAAGTATAATATACTAACTATGAAAAAGCAAGATAAAAATAAAAAAATAATGAACATCTAAAGAATTTCTTAATGTCAGGATAAAACTTGAAAAGCGAGCAATACTATGGTTGTACAAATGTGATAGGAGGAAATTCAAATGGCAAAGAATTACAATGATGCTGATTCAAACAGCACAAACAAAAACAGCACAAACAGTACAAACAAAAATGGAATGAACAAGAACGCTTCTAATAAGAATGCGTATAACAGTTCTAACAAGAATGCATCAAATAAAAATGCAGCAAATAAGAATGGGGCATATCAGAGCAAGAACACAACTTCAAGCTATGATGAAACAGACAAGTATTAGGAAAAGCAGACAAAAGGGCGGTATCAGGAAAGGTACCGCCTTTTCGTTGCCGTGTGCCTGGCAAAGACGGACGATATTTTCCGATGTAAGTATTTTTTATATAGGGGTATCAGTGCTTGACAAATACGCAGATAACCACGTAATATAAATGGAGAGTAGAAAGTGGAGGAAACCAATGGAAAAACTGGAATTAATTGCGCCTTGTCATTTCGGATTAGAGTCAGTTCTGAAAAGAGAAGTGCTGGATTTAGGATATGAGATATCTTCGGTAGAAGATGGAAGAGTCAGTTTCTGGGGAGATGCACAGGCAATTTGTGATGCCAATGTATTTCTCAGGACAGCAGAAAGAATATTGTTGAAAGTGGGAGCTTTTAAAGCAGAGACATTTGAAGAACTGTTTGATAAGACGAAAGCGATTCCATGGGAAAATTACATACCAAAAGATGGGAAATTCTGGGTAACGAAAGCGGCTTCTGTAAAGAGTAAGCTGTTCAGTCCTTCCGATATCCAGTCCATTATGAAGAAAGCCATGGTGGAACGGTTAAAACAGAAATATCACGTAGAATGGTTCGCAGAAGATGGAGCATCCTATCCGGTACGTGTATTTTTAATGAAGGATATTGTGACAATCGGAATTGATACTTCAGGGACTTCCCTTCATAAGAGAGGCTATCGCCAGATGACGGTAAAAGCGCCAATTACAGAGACATTGGCAGCCTCACTTATTATGCTTACACCGTGGAAAAAGGACCGTATTTTAGTTGACCCATTCTGCGGAAGCGGAACATTTCCAATCGAAGCAGCAATGATGGCGGCAAATATTGCACCGGGCATGGATCGGTCTTTTACAGCGGAAGACTGGGACAATCTGATTCCGAAAAAGGCATGGTATGATGCCATGGATGAGGCACATGATTTGGTAAATGCAGATATCGAAGTGGATATTCAGGGCTATGATTTGAACCCGGAGGCAGTGAAAGCTGCAAGGCAGAATGCGAAAGACGCAGGCGTGGACCATTTAATTCATTTTCAGGAGCGTGCGGTCAAAGATTTGCGGCATCCGAAAAAATATGGTTTTATTATCACGAATCCGCCATACGGAGAGCGACTGGAAGAAAAGAAAGACCTTCCTGCATTATATAAAGAGTTTGGAGAAAGTTTCAAGCGCTTGGATACCTGGTCGGCTTACATGATTACCAGCTATGAAGAAGCAGAGAAATATTTTGGCAGAAAAGCGGATAAGAACCGTAAGATTTACAATGGAATGTTGAAAACCTATTTTTATCAGTTCCAGGGTCCAAAACCTCCAAGAAGAGAAAAATAAAAGATTCGTATACATGCAAATAAAGAAAATAAGAAGGAAGCAACAATATGAAAATCATTTTTGCCACAGGCAATCAGAATAAAATGAAAGAAATCCGTATGATTTTACAGGATTTAGGAATGGAAATCCTATCTATGAAAGAGGCAGGCGTTTCCATAGATATCGAAGAAAATGGAGCAACTTTCGAGGAAAATGCCATGATTAAGGCATCGGCTATTGCGGAGCTTCCAGAAGTAAAGGCGATGAATGCCATCGTTCTGGCGGATGATTCTGGTCTGGAAATTGACCATCTGAATAAAGAGCCGGGAATTCGTTCCGCACGTTATGCTGGAACAGATACTTCTTATTTAATTAAGAATAATCTGTTGCTTTCCAGAATGAAAGGTGTGCCGGATGAAGAAAGAACAGCACGGTTTGTCTGCGCCATAGCAGCCGTATTTCCGGATGGGGAGAAGGAAGTAGTCCGTGGAACCATGGAAGGTCGGGTGGCTTATGAAATCGCCGGAGCAAATGGATTTGGCTATGATCCAATTTTCTATTTGCCAGAGTATGGATGTACATCGGCAGAACTCAGCCCGGAAAAGAAGAATGAACTCAGTCATCGTGGACAGGGACTTCGGATGATGCGCAAGATTATGGAGAAGAAACTGCAGCAGTAGTGGAGAGCGAAGGCTGCAAATATAAAATTCATGATGATAGAATAAGGGAAAAGAAGATGAGAATTTTAATTGTAAGCGATACCCATGGAAGACATGATAAATTTGATAAAGCGCTTGAAAAAGCAGGGAAGATTGACCTTGTGATTCATCTTGGAGATATTCAGGATGAGGAGGACTATATGGAAAATGCAAGCGGCTGTCCGGTGTGTATGGTTGCGGGAAACAATGACTATTTCTCAGACCTTCCTTATGAAAGAACAGAAGTAATTGGCGGTAAGAAAATGTTTTTGACACATGGACATTCCTACGCAGTGCACAGCGGACTTCGCAGGCTTGCTGAAGAAGGAAAAAGACATCAGGCGGAAGTGGTACTGTTTGGACACACCCATGTGCCATGTGTGGAGGAGCAGGAGGGCATCCTGTTTGTAAATCCTGGAAGCCTCACCTATCCACGACAGGAAGGACATAAACCAAGCTACGCAATTATGGAAATCAGTGATTCAGGAGAAATCCGTGTTAATATAGAATATTTGATGTAAATGTATTAGAAATAATTGCGTCAAAAAATTGCTTTTTAATTGTATCAAAAAAATTGTGTCAAAAAAATAAAAAATTGTTGACATTTGATTCCGAAAGTAATATAATAATCATTGTCTTACGGAGAGCGTAAGACAAATGAAAACGGGGTGTGGCTCAGCTTGGCTAGAGCGCCTGGTTTGGGACCAGGAGGTCGCAGGTTCGAATCCTGTCACCCCGATCATCCTGCGGGTGTAGTTCAATGGTAGAACACCAGCCTTCCAAGCTGGATACGTGGGTT
>USGU01000017.1 GCA_900554415.1 uncultured Lachnospiraceae bacterium
CCTTTAGCTTAAGGATAAACTGATGATTGCTCATCGTCAAGAGCCGCTTGTTCGCTTCATGGATAATCTGTTTAAAATACTGCCTCTGGATATAAGTTTCAAAATCGATTTTCGCAGAACCGGAAAGTCTTCCGTTCGCTGTCTTTGACAGACTTTTGATGACCTGATCTTCGCTCTCCAATTTTTTTCCCTTTTCCAGATAGACGGCACAATTCTGCAGCACCGACCTGTCATTTTCATATGCTGTGTGCAGTTCCATATACGTTTTTTCCGCCTCTTTTAATGCCTGTTTTTCTGCTTTCAGCTGCTCATTTAATTCCGTCGTATCAGTATATGTTTTTCCGCTGACCTGTTTCTCCAAAAGTTTCTGCTCACTCTGCTGTTTTAAGCACTGAGACTCATACTCTTTCTCTTCCCGCTCCAGTTTTGATCTGCTCCGCTCCGGCAGGATCGCAAGGTGGTATGTTTCTTCGGAAACAAACCCTGATTTTTCCAAAAGTTTTGCATATTCTTTTTCCGTTTTTACTGCAAGCTTTTTTGCTGTTTTCTGATTTTCTTCCTCTGCTAGTTTCTGTCCTTTTAAAGTATTCATCGCTTCTGCAAGCTCCGACACTTTTTTCCGTTTCTTCGCTATCTCCTGCTCTGCCGCCTCCAATGCTTTCTGCATTGCGGCATACTGTTTTTTTGCTTCGGCAAGAGATGGATACACAAGCTTCTCACGGATCTGTTCCGCTGTTTTCTGCAGGCTGACATAGTTTTGCTCTGCTTCTTTTCTCTGCTGTTTTGCAATCGTCTGTGCCAGTACAAAATCTGCTTCCTCTTTTTCGACTGCCTGCGCAAGCTTCTGTTTTTCTGTTTTCTCTGCCTCAAAAGCAGCATACGCCATATCGCGCTTTTCTTCCGCTACAGCCCTTGTCTTTTTTGCCTGCTCCACTTCCAGTTCTGTCACCGCATGGTCAGAAAGCTTCGCCGGATCCGGATGGACCGTTGAACCGCAGACCGGGCATGGACAGCCTGCGCTCAGATTTTCTGCCAGAATCCCCGCCTGCTCTTTTAAAAAGGCTTCATACATGTGCTCATAATGCTTTGCCGACTCCGAAGCGCTGAGAGATGTCTGCTCCCAGTTTTTCTTCGTTTTCTCCACGGTCTGCTCCTGCCGCTTCTGCTGTTCTTTTAATGCAGCAATCCCAGCCGCTTTCTTATGGAATGACTCCTCTGATGTTTTCCTGAAGTCTTCCCACACCTTTTTTGCCTGCTGCTCCTCTGACCGTGCATTCTGCAGCGCCTCATAAGACGGGAATGACTGCTCTAACGCAAGCATTTTTTTCTGCGTGTCTGCCGCTTCTCTTTTCTGTTTTGCCTCCGCCTCCTGCAGCTGTGTCTTTAATGTCTCGAACATCTCCTGATTGTCTGCCAGTGTTTCCCCCATTTTTGCGATCGCCTGTGCTGACTGCTCCACTGCCTGCTGCTGTCTGAGATCCTGCTGCTCTGCCACAAGCACTTTATCTGCTTTCCGTGCATTTTCGATCTGCTTCCTGCGCTCTTTCGATTCCGCCTGCCTTGCTTCCAGCTCTCTTCCAGTCTGTCTGATTTTTTCCAGAGAAACAAAAAGTTTATTGATCTCCTCATACTTTGTGATCTTTTTATTCAGTTCCTCTACATTCGCCCTGCGAAGATTCTGCTCTTTCAACGCATCCTTTAATCGTTCCCGCAAACGCTCCACAAGTTCATCCAGCGGTATTTCTTCACTTTCAGAAAGCGGAATGATCCTGCTTTTCTCCTGCTCAAATGCCCGGTCGTTCTCCTGGATGCGCTCATCCATTTCCATGGATTTTCTTCTGAGATTTTCCTGGATTTTCCAATAGATGTCCGTCCTGAATAATTTGGAAAAGATCATTTTCCGCTCGTCCGACTTTGTATACAAAAGCTTTAAAAAATCTCCCTGTGCGATCATCACGATCTGCGAAAACTGGTCTGCGGTAAGCCCCAGGATTTCAATAATTTTTGCGTCGGTAGCATTTTTCTTTTCCGGGAAAACAGTTCCATCCGGCAGGGTGAGTTCGACACTGTGTGGCACTTTCTGTTCCCTGATTTTGCCATTTTTCAGTGTTTTCGTAATCTTATAGTCCGGGTTTCTGCGCACGCGGTATGTCTGTCCCCGGTATAAAAATTCCAGTTCCACATAGGTTTCCGTCTCCGGCTGGGCATACTGGCTGCGCATCATGTTTCCGTTTCGCTCACCGCCGCTGGTCTGATTGTAAAGTGCGTAAGTGATCGCATCAAAAATGGTCGTTTTTCCTGCTCCGGTATTTCCGGTGATCAGAAAAATCCCCTGCTGCTGCCCGGTAAAATCAATGACATTTTTTCCCGCATACGAACCAAATGCTGACATGGTAAGCTTCAAAGGCTTCATTCTGCCACCTCCTTTTCCCCGTTTATCACAGTGCGGATCACATTGTCCTCATCCTCCGTCATCGCCCTTCCATTCATCTCCTGAAAAAAGGTCACAAACGCATCATAAGGATCGAGGCTCTCCACTTCCTCTTCCGAAAACTCCAGAATCTTCCTTGTCCGCTCATTGTCTATTTTTATCTCCAGAATATGGTCATAGACCTGTTCTAACTTTTCTTTCGGCTGGTACGCTTCCACCTCATCCGTCAATGTAATGCTCACATAATCGTGACAGTTGTCCTCTGCCGCTGCATTTAAAATCTCGTCCAGATGTCCGATCATTTTGCGCACCCTGCGCATTGGCATAAGCGGCAGTTCTGTGATATGCGGTTCGCTTCCTTTTTCCAAAAGTTCCACCATCGTCACGGTCTTTTCATCGCCTGCCTCGCTCACGGAATACTGTAACGGTGTTCCACAGTAACGGTTCTGTACACGCCCTATTTTCTGTTTTCTGTGAATGTGTCCAAGTGCTGCATAATCAAACGGTTCTAAAACCGCTGTATCCACATTTTCAATCCCTCCAACCATGCGGATCTCGGAGTCTGAAGTCTCCGGCTCCCTGCCCGCAGCAGTATAAAATTGATGGCTTACGAGGATATTACGCTTTGCAGTGTCGATGTTCTCCCGCTCTATGACAAGCCGGACAGCCTCATCATAAGTCGTAATGTCACCATCGATCAGATTTCTCACATAGGAAGGCTTCACAAAAGGAAGCAGATAAATGCATACCTCGCCGTATGCATCAAAAAAACTCACTTTTCTGATGGTCTCCTCCCGGATAACCGGCGGCATACCTGCGATCATCACCCTGTGTTTTGCCAGAATGTCACTCGCAAAATCAATCCGTTTCGCACTGTCGTGATTCCCTGCAATAATGCAGACTGTCACTTCCGGCTCCAGATCGTTCAGTGCTGTCAGAAACTCATCAAACACTGACACTGCCTCCGCAGACGGTACCGGCGTATCATAGATATCACCTGCAACGAGAACCGCATCCGGCCTCTCGCGTTCTGCCAACGCCACGATTTTCCCTAATATATCCCGCTGTTCTGCGATCATATTGTAATGATGCAGCTGCTTTCCAATATGCAGATCCGACAAATGAAAGAATTTCATGTTCCTCTCCTTTTGCTCTAAGCTGACGTTTCCTATTACAGAAAAAGCCACAACAGACAACTGTTTCCATTGTCTGCCATGGCAGTCTGTTATTTCAAAAATCCGTTGATGATCTGTTCCTCGGCTTCTTTTTCTGTAAGTCCAAGTGTCATAAGCTTGATCAGCTGCTCGCCTGCAATTTTACCGATCGCTGCCTCATGAATGAGGTTTGCGTCAATATTGTTGGCGGTAAGCTGTGGGCTTGCCGTCACGCATCCGTGATCCATAATGATCGCATCGCACTCGCTGTGACCTGCACAGGCTGCGTTTCCGTTCATAATAGAGAAGAATTCCTGTCTGGATTCTCCCTTTGCCACCGAACGTGACACCAGATTACAGCTGCAGTCTTTTCCGTTCATATCAATCGCAAAATCCGTCTTGGCATACTGTTTTCCGTGTGTCATGATCTTCTCATGCACTTCTAAGGAAGCTCCGTCTGCAAGATCTCCTTTGGTGATACGGATCGTGGAGTCGATTCCCTTGATCTGGGTTGTCTCCATCTCCATGTGTGCGCCCTCTTTTAAATGCACGATGGTCTGTGGATTCATGATATTCTCACCATTTCCATCTCCCTCACCGTAGTGGCGCTCAATGTATTTTACTTTTGCATTTTTCTCCAGATAAAATGTGTGGATTCCCTCATGCTTGGAAGTGTCCACGCCACAGTTGTGGATTCCGCATCCCGCAACGATCGTGACATCTGCTCCCTCCCCAATGTAAAAATCATTGTATACACATTCCTGCAATCCGCTCTCGCTCAAGACAACCGGAATATGAACGCTCTCATTGACCGTTCCCGGTTTGATAATGATGTCAATTCCGTCCTTGTCCTCTTTTGTGACAATATCAATATTGGCGGTGGTGTTTCGTGCAGCCTTTTTTCCATTGGCACGGATGTTATAGGCGCCTTCCGGAACCTCATGAAGTCCCGCCACCTGTTCTAATAAATTTTTCTGTACTAAATCCATGTTTCTTCCTCATTCTCCTGCTGCTGTTTTCTGTCGATCATCATCCTTTCAGCAGCTCTCTCACTACAAATCTGTTCTGCCAGTGCGGCTATGCTTTATCGATCAACGTCTGGCAGGTCTGTGCCGTATTCAGAAGTTCCGGAAGCACTTCCGCTTTGGTTCCGGTCTTGCGCACCTGTCCGTCTGCAATGACGATGATCTTGTCCGCAATGTCAAGAATCCGTTCCTGATGGGATATGATCAGAATCGTTCCGTTGATCTCATCTCTCATTTTTTCAAATACTTTGATCAGGCTGTTAAAACTCCAGAGGTCAATTCCTGCCTCCGGCTCATCAAAAATAGAAAGCTTCGTTCCCCTTGCAGTGATCATTGCGATCTCAATCCTTTTCAACTCACCGCCGGAAAGACTTCCGTTGATCTCACGATCAATATATTCTCTAGCACACAGACCTACCTCCGATAAAATATCGCAGATCTCATTCACACTCATCTCTTTGCCTGCAGCGATCGTGATGAGGTCTTTTACGGTCAGCCCTTTAAAATGAACCGGCTGCTGGAATGCAAAACTGATTCCTTTTTGGGCGCGCTCTGTAATGTTTAAACCGGTGATATCCTCTCCGTCTAAAAGAATCTGTCCACTTGTCGGACGGATGATTCCTGCGATCATCTTGGCAAGTGTGGATTTTCCACCGCCGTTTGGTCCTGTGATCGCCACAAAATGATCGTCAATGGTGACACTGACATTTTTCAAAATCTCTTTATTCTCGTTGTTATCATCTACTTCATAGGTGATATTTCTTAACTCTAACATAAATCCTCCACTGTGCAGCCGATAAGCCACAGTATTTTTCGCAATCGCGATCCTGCTACTTTATAACGCTTCTTGGATATTTTACCATGATGGCATTTAACATGTCCTCATCCGGCTCAAACTCATACCTTGTGATACCGTTTTCGCCCTTGCAGACTGCCTCATAAAGTTTTGCATCTGCATTGCCAGACGCAATGTTTTTCACTGTAACCGATCTGTCATTCTCATACTTGTAAATGCTGCGGTCACCCTTCGGGGCAATGGTCAGCACATCATCCATACTAAGATAGGCAATTTTCTTTCTCTTTGCTTTATTCCTGATCTTCGCAAATCTCAGGTCGCCATCATAATATGTATACTCATACTCCACTTCACTGCGAAATGCAAACAGATACCAGATCACACCAAAGATGATCGTCGGCACCAGAAAAATAACCGGTGATACAAACATGCTAAGTACTAAACAAAGACAGGTTAAAACAAAAAATGCGATCATTCCTGCCTTATGCCCACCCGTTGTTTTTTTCGGAACAATAACTAATTTTTCCAACATAATCATTTCCTCCAAACAAAGTCTCGTAATATTAATTATATACGCTTTTTTCCCTCTGTACAACTTCTTTTTTATCATGTAAAATAAGATGATAGAAATTTTCGTATTTTTTCGTTCAGGAGGAAAAGAATGATCACATATCAGTATACCCAGAAAGACTGGACAACATTCAAAGAGGGGATCAAACGTGAGTGGGCAGTCACCAATGGCATTGGCGGATACGCAGGAAGCTCGATGATCGGCGCACACAGCCGTACACATCAGGGTTACCTGATTGCCAGCCTCCATGCACCAATTGAGCGCTATCTCGTTTTTTCCAAGATCAACGAAACAGCCACTGTCGGAACCAGCACGGTTTCCTTTGAGACTTCCCAGCACTGTGCTTCCGGAAAAACGGTTTACGCAGAGGGACAGAAGTTTCTCACTTCCTTCATCTATGACGGAAGCGTGCTCTACGCCTATGAGACAGACAATTTTTCCTTTAAAAAGCACATCACATTAAAAAGGAACGCCAATGTCTGCGCCGTCTCCTATGAACTGACCGCCGGGGACAGCGACTGTACCTTTACGCTCACACCGCTTTTCAACTACCGCGAGCACAGTGAGAGCAGCACCCCGGACACTTTAAAATTTGAGACATTTACAGAAGACAGGGCATTTTATCTTGTTCCGGAAAAAAATAAAGATATTGCCATTCGTTTTCAGACAAGCGAAGGAACTTTTTCCGAACGTGAAACTGTTTATGACATCGACATGCAGTTACAGATTGAAGTGGATCTTGAGACAGATGGACTTGACTGTCATTACTGTCCGGTTGACCTGTCCATTGCAGTTCCTGCCAACACAACCAAAAAAGTTTCCATCCTGTGCAGTATCGGTGACGTGAACGAGCGTCCTTCCCCTGTGTCTGCTACGGAAGCATTTTCCATTTTAGAGGAAAATGCCCGCTGCCATGCAGAACTTTTTGAAAAAGCCGGATACCGCGACTCGTTTGCCAACCAGTTGGTGCTTGCCAGCGACCAGTTTCTGACTTACCGCGAGTCCACGAAAATGATGACCGTTCTCGCCGGACTTCCGTGGTTTACCGACTGGGGCAGGGACACAATGATCGCTTTTACCGGTCTGACGCTCTGCACGAAACGTTTCAAAGAAGCTGAGGAGATCCTTCTGACATTTGCCAGATATATCCGCCACGGAATTGTGCCGAATATGTTCCCGGATGACAATATGCCGCCGCTCTATAACACGGTGGACGCCTCTCTCTGGTACTTTTATGCGGTCTATCAGTACCTTCATTATAACCCGGCTGCCGAGGCGGAAGCTTTTGTAAAAGAACAGATTTTCCCTCATTTAAAGGAAATCGTCTCCGCCTATGAAAAAGGAACGGACTTTAGCATTTATATGGAAGACGACGGACTGATCCACGCCGGAAGCGGACTTGACCAGATCACCTGGATGGATGTCCGCGTCGGTGACTGGGTAGCAACACCGCGCCACGGAAAACCGGTGGAGATCAACGCACTGTGGTATAACGCTTTACGGATCATGGAATCACTCTGTGAAAAATTTGACGAAGATGCTTCTGCCTACCGCACACGCGCTGAGCAGGTAAAAGAATCCTTCAACGCAAAGTTCTGGGATTCCTCCAACCAGTGCCTGTTTGATGTTGTGGATGGTGACGAGCCGGACGACCATATCCGTCCAAACCAGATTTATGCAGTATCCCTTCCATTTTCCCTGCTCCCAGAGGAACAGGAAAAAGCAGTTGTCGCACTTGTGGAAAAAGAGTTATTTGTCGGCTGTGGACTTCGCTCTCTCGCACCGGATCATCCGGACTACCATGGCATTTACTGCGGTGCTCTTGCAAAGAGGGACGCCGCTTACCATCAGGGAACTGCCTGGGGCTTTTTGCTCGGTGGATTTTTCAGTGCCTATATGAAAGTGAACCACCACTCCTCCTCTGCTGCCGAAAATGCCGTCCGCATGTTAGAGCCTGTGAGAAAACATCTGTCGGATTCCGGTTGTATCGGTTCCATCTCTGAAATCTTTGACGGAGATGCACCACACAATCCCCGCGGCTGTTATGCCCAGGCCTGGAGTGTTGGGGAGGTACTGCGCTGCTACTGCGAAGATATTCTTCCTTATTTATAATTTTCATTTTTTGCTTGACAACAAAGGTTCCTTCCTTTACAATAATCTTTGTTGTGAGCAACAAGCCCAGTTAGCTCAGTTGGTAGAGCAAAGGACTGAAAATCCTTGTGTCTCTGGTTCGATTCCGGAACTGGGCATCTGCGGGTGTAGTTCAATGGTAGAACACCAGCCTTCCAAGCTGGATACGTGGGTTCGATTCCCATCACCCGCTTATTTTTTTGCAAAAAATAAGGTATACATCCTAGCTGGATATATACCCGTTAAAACATTTTATTCTTTTTTCGAAATCCCAAATCTTAATTCTAATGATTCCTTTGTACCTCTCCGCTTTTTATCATTTTCTATCCACTCATCTAAAGTAAGCGGCACATAGTCTGAGTACATACAAAAGCAATTAATCATATTACACGGAATGGATGCCATCTGCTCTGAATGCATCATTTTCCGCTCAGATTCTCTGGTTATCTGCTGAAACTTCTGAATTAATACCTCATCAAAAGTATCATGTACATGGCCATATAACATATACGTCTTGGGATTCCCCTGCTCGTCTACTTTATACTGCCCATTATAGCAAAATACCGGATAATGGCACAGCACCACTTTCCGCTTATGGTCTCCCATCTCCGCATAAGGTTTTACCCATTTAAAGCGAGTGGCATCAAAATTTTTGTCCTTCAAATAGCGGTCATGATTGCCTTCGATTAAATAAATCTTTCCTCTGAGCTGCTGAAGAATGGCATTTGTCTGAGGACCATGCCCCATAGAGAAATCCCCCAGCACCACCACTTCATCACAGCTTCTGACTCTGCTGTTCCACTGCCGAATCATGTAGGCATTCATTTCCTCTGCGGAGGCAAAGCCCCTGCAGTCCATCTTTGTATTCAAATTTTCGTGATAAAAGTGTAAATCCGAAATATAATATCGCATAAAATCATCACCTTCCGTTATTTTACTGCTTTTTTCTTTCTGCTCATTAATATAGAAAGCACTGCCACAATCGCCACAATGTATTGATACCAGCAGAACGAAATCACCTGAAACGGGCTGCTGATATTATCCATCAGAGCACAGGCAAATAAGACTTGTGCACCATAAGGCAGAATTCCCTGCAAAGCGCAGGAAAACACATCCAGCAGAGAAGCAGTCCTCTTAGGGTCCACGTCATAACTCTCACTCAATTCTTTTGCAACACCACCTGTTACCAGAATTGCAACCGTATTATTTGCCGTGGCAATATCTGCCAGTGAAACCATAGCCGCAATTCCGGCTTCTGCTGACTTTCTTCCACGGATAATTTTTTTTACTTTCTGTAAAATCCATTCAATCCCGCCTTCTTCCTGAACCATGGTTGCCAAACCACCCATCATCATGGAAAGCAGGAAAATTTCGAACATTCCTGTAAAACCTTCGTAAATTTTCCCTGCAAATTCCAACGTGGTAAATGCCCCTGTCACCACACCAATCATCCCCGAAAGCAAAGTTCCTCCGGTAAGAACGAAAAATACATTCCATCCAATCAGTGATGCCACCAGTACAAACACATAAGGAATGACTTTTACAAGCTGAAATGAGTAATCCGTTACTTCGGGAACCGTTTCCGGCCGTCCAAAAATGAGCAAAAGAAGTACCGTAATCACTGCTGCCGGAAACGCAATAAACAGATTCGTCCGGAACTTATCCTTCATTTCCACGCCCTGCGTTCTCGTCGCAGCAATTGTCGTATCTGAAATCATGGACAGATTATCTCCGAACATTGCCCCTGAGATTGCCGATGCAACTACGAAATAAGAATTCAATCCTCCCGCTTCCGCAAGTCCAAGGGCAATCGGCACAACTGCAACTACCGTACCCACAGAAGTTCCCGTTGACACTCCGATAAATGCAGAAATGACAAATACTCCTGCCGCGACAAACTGCGGTGGTATCACAGACATTCCTAAATTTACAACCGCATCTACCCCTCCCATAGCACTGGAAACAGTGGTAAATGCACCTGCAAACAAGAAGATAAAGCACATAGTCATAATATCCTCATGACCGCATCCTTTAAAAAATATGGTAAGCTTTTCATTCATCGTCCCCTTAAACAACAGGAATGCCACAATAATACCAGCTACGGCTGCGACAGGTGTTGGCAATTGATAAAATGCCATATCCACTCCTTGTATTTCCAGCACAATTCCCGTAGCCAGATAAACAACTACAAACACACCTAACGGGATTAATGCCTTACTGCTTGCTTTTTTCTCCATCTCTACTCTCCATGTTCTTATTTATTTTCTGATGACTCTTCCCACCAGACTACTGAGTAAAAATACAATCATATCTGCTGCCACAATGGTCGCTCCCACCGGAGTTGAGAACAGAATGGAAATCAAAATTCCCACTAGAGCACAGCTTACCGAAATCACTGCGGAACAGATTACCACCTGTTTGAAATTCTGGAAAATCTGCATTGCCGACAATGCAGGGAAAATAATCAGTGCCGAAATCAGCAAAGAGCCAACTAAGTTCATTCCAAGTACAATGATTACCGCAATAATAATGGCTATCCACAGGTTATATCTGTCTGCCTGGATTCCTGTCGCTTTTGCAAAATTTTCATCAAAGGTCACTGCAAAAATCCGGTTATAACAAATCCAGAATATGAAAATTACCGTTGCTGCCATAATGACGCAGAGCCACACATCCTGTTTGGAAAGAGTCAGAATCGATGTAGAACCAAATAAACTGCTGCACACATCCCCTGAGATATTTGCTGAAGTAGAGAATAAATGCAAAACCAGATATCCAAGTGCCAGCGCACCTACAGACAGCATGGCAATTGCCGCATCTCCCTTAATCTTGGCATTCTGCCCGGAACGTAGTAACAACACCGCTGCGATAATCGTAACCGGCATGACAAATATAGTATCATTTGCCAGATGAAATACCGTTGCAACAGCCATTGCACCGAATGCCACATGGGATAATCCGTCTCCGATAAAAGAATACCGCTTCAATACCAGTGTCACTCCGATAAGGGAAGAACACAGAGCAATCAAGGTTCCCACAATCAGTGCATACCACACAAACGGATACTGAAGATAAAATTGTAATTTTGTTATCATTTCGCCCATTACATGTTCCCTCCGATATACTGAAATACTTTCCATGCATCGCTCTGCAGATAGTCCTCTTTCTTTCCGTAAAACATATGCTTCTTTCCAATATGAAGTACGTGGCTTGCATACTCCAGATATGCCTGAATATCATGGGAAACCATGAGAATCGTCACACCACTTTCATTCAATTCTTTGATAAGCTGATAAAACTCTGCGGTTGCCTTTGGGTCTAAACCATTCACTGGTTCATCCAATAAAATCAGCTTTGTTGTTGCACAAAGCGCGCGGGCAAGCAATACCCTCTGCTGCTGTCCACCGGAAAGATTACGGTAACATTCTTTCTTCAGATTCCAGATATTCAGCTTCCGCATGACTTCCTCGGTATTCTGTTTTTCCTTTCTCCCGTAAAACGGTCTGTTTCCGCATTTTGCCAGATTCCCGGACAGCACGATTTCCCATACAGACGCAGGGAAATCTTTCTGTACTAAGGTCTGCTGCGGTAAATACCCGATTTCATAAGGTTTCAGTCCATCCCCTGTACTCAGTTCTCCGGACATAGGCGTAATCAGATGGAGCAGGGCCTTCATCAGCGTACTCTTCCCCGCTCCATTTTCACCTACAATACATAAATAATCGCCTTTATTTACTTCAAAGCTAATCGGATCTGTCACTGCAGTTCCTTCATAGCCCAACACCAAATCTTTACATGTTATATATGCCATAATTTCCGCCTTCCTGCTATTTCAGTGCCTCTTCAAGCACCCGAAGATTATCCTCCATAATCGAAAGATATGTCACACCACTTTGTATTTCTTTCCTCGTCAGCGACTGTAAGGAATTTAACACCAATATCTTCTGATTCTTGTCTCTTGTATTTGCCACAATGGTTTCTGCCAGACTATGATCTGAATTTTCAATAACCAGAACCGTTCCCAGATTCAGAGAATCTACTTTTTCCATCAGAAACGTAATCGTCTCAAAGCTTGCCTCAGTCTCTGCGCTACATCCACTAAATGCGGCATAATATTTCAGACCACATTCTTCCATCAGATAGCGGAACGGAAACCGGTCTGCCACCAGAATCGTATCCTTATCTGCATTTGACACCATATTCTGATAGTCTTTTTCCAAATCCTGCAATTGTCCTATATAGTCATCCGCATTCTTCTGAAAATCCTCCGCATGCTCAGAATCCACTTCTCCTAACACTCGACTGATTTCTTCCACACACTTCTTGGCATTTTCCAAAGAAAGCCACACATGCTCATCATATTCCAGTTCGTCTTCTTCATCATCGTGGTGATGATCATGTCCTGCATGACTGTCCGTCATTCCTTCCACCACTTCTTCCTCTTCCAGTGAGTCCTCCAAAATCTCCAGAAGATTAATGACACGGATATTTGGATTGACCACATTTTTCAATGCCTCTCTTACCCAGTCTTCCGACTCACCACCGGCATAAATGAACACATCACTATTTGATATCTTCACAATATCGTCCACCGTAGGCTGGTAATTATGCACATCCGTTCCATTGTCCAGCAACAACTGTACATTGAATTTATCCGAAGATTCCCCGATAACCTCCCGTACCCAATCGTATTCCGGGAAAATGGTACACACAATCTGATATTTTCCTGACTTATCGGATGCGGCTTCTTCGGTCTGACGCCCCGATTCTCCACATCCACTCAATATTCCTGCAATCATAGCCAAAATAAGCATGATTGCTCCTACTTTTTTCACAAATTTTCCTCTATTCTTTCTCACAGTCTCCACACACTCCCACAAGAACTGACCCCGGACATTCCAGACGGAATCCATGATGGGTAAGTAAATGCTCCTGGATTTCCTGCATTAAGCCACATTCCAGATGCATAATCTTACCACATTTCCGACACTGCATATGCAAATGCTCATGGCAGTTCCCATGCGGCTCTGCATACTGGTAAGTTGCACAATCGTCTTCCGCAGTCTTATATTTCATTACAAGTTTATTCTCTTCCAGTTTATCTAAATTCCGGTAAATGGTGGTAAGGTTCACCTGCTGCCCCTGCTCCAGAAGATAGCCATAAATCTCCGCAGCCCGGAATCTCCTTTCCTTATTCTGCTCAATATATTCAATGATTAAATCCTTCGTCTTTGTATGATATCCCTTTCCCATTTCTAACTCCTTTTGGTCCTTTTGGTGCCAGACACTATAAAATTATTACAAAAAATGCAAGTCTTTTGCAATTTTAACCCTGACTTTCCCATTTGTCAACGTCTTTTTGCAAATGACTTGCATTTTTATTTCAATATTATAGTATCTGCGGATTACTCCGTGTTATGTGCTCCGCATTACCCGATTGTAACTTGAATCACTCTATTGTAAGCAAAATTACTCCACTGTAATCCGGACTTTTGGGAATTTTTTCGCACCTGCGTTAAGTGGAATATTTTTATACCGGTAAACACTGAGTATCATTCCCATTAAAATATAGGATACCAGCGTTCCGCTTCCGCTGTTTGCCAGAAACGGCAGTGCCGCGGATGAAGCAGGTACCACCTGCAGACACTGCAAAAAACTATAAATAATCTGGACAGCAAACACTATACTGCATCCATATCCAACTATTGCCCCCAGCTGATTGTGTTGTTCTTTGGAAATGCGGAGCGTTTTCCATATAAGTCCGAAATATAGACCTGCTACCGCCACTCCTGCAGCTATTCCAAAGCATGCCATCAAGCTGATAAAAACATATTCACTATGTATTCCCGGAATCCGATTATTCAGAATTGCAATCCCTGCTTCACTTTCACCAAACAATACACTTCTTCTTAAAATTTCCGAAATGCTCTCACCAATGTACCCCATTGGATTGGTTCCATTCAAAAATGCTTCTAATCTATTCTGCTGATAAGGCGCTAATACATTACCGCAAAACAGCGCCAAAACTGGTATAAGGACTGCTCCGCTCCACATCACTGATAATACTTTTTTCTTGGAAACCTGATACCATCCTTTCTGTACTGCTACGGTAAACATTGCCATAAATATCAGCGCAAGAAAGCATGCATGAAACGATGCCGGACACCGTAAAACCAGTAAAAATGGAACGATTGCCCACAACGCAATTTTCCATAGGACTTCGTACCCTTTCTTCCGATAGGAATATAAAATTCCGCCAAATACAGGTACATACAGATACATTGCAAGCGAAACAGAAATAGAAAAACCACCAAGGTAAATAAAGGTACTTGCGGAATTAACCGTCAGCCGGAATGGAATGGTTAAAATCATAAATCCCAGAAAGGCAGCTCCAATCTGTTTCCCATATTTTCCAAGGATACTGTAATCCAGATAATAAATTCCAAGCATCAATAAAAATCCAACAGTAGTAAAAAACAACTGCTTGTGTGGCAGAACCATTTCATTTCCGACTGCCTGCAGCCTGTACTGTAATACCACACTGAGGATGCCTAAGATACCAACTGCCAGTACCATGCTCCATGACATCTGCGGCCGGTGAATCCGGTCAAACTCCACACCGACTTCTACTGGGTCTCCCATTTCCATAATCGCCTTATCCAGCGCTTCTTTCTCGCCCATGCCTTCTCTCACATAGGCATCCATCTGGTCCATGATATGATTTTCCAGCTCTTTCTCTACACAAGGGCATGCCTTTTTGCAACGAATCTGGGCTGTTACAAGGCGTAAATAATCTTCAATTCTCATCCTTATACCCCCATAGCCAGTACATTCGTCACTGCCCTTGTGTACTCCTGCCATTCTTCTTTCTTTTCTGTCAGGCGCCTACTCCCTTCGGCAGTCAGCCTGTAATACTTCCGCACCTTTCCTGCCACTTCCTGCTCATAAGACAGTACACAATTCTTTTCTTCCAGACTATGAAGAAGCGGATATAAGGTTCCTGCCTTCAGTTCAAAAACATTTTGGGATTTTTCCCGCAATGCCTCTATCATTTCATAGCCATACATATCTTTTTCTTCCAGTAAACGTAAAATCAGCATTGCCATGCTTCCTGAAATCAATGATTTTTCAATTTTCAACAAAAAACTCCCCTTTCATATATAGATTGTCGATATATCGGTTATCTATATAATATATCGACCATCTATACATGTCAAGAGGAATCCATTTATTTTCCTGTTTATTTTTACTTTCTCACCTGACCATTTCCAAAAATAATATATTTGGAAGCAGTCAGTGCTTCCAGCCCCATCGGGCCACGGGCGTGAAGCTTCTGGGTACTGATTCCGATTTCTGCGCCAAAGCCAAATTCAAATCCATCGGTAAACCGGGTGGACGCATTTACATAAACGGCTGCCGCATCAATTTTATCCTGGAATTTCAGTGCATTCTGATAATTGTCCGTAATGATTGCTTCGGAATGTCCCGTATTATAACGATTGATATGCTCCACCGCTTCATCAAAAGAGTCTACTGTCTTTACGGAAATAATCAAATCCATATATTCTGTTCCCCAGTCTTCCTCCATGGCAGCTTTCATTTCCGGAATGATTGCACGCGCACGCTCATCTCCACGGATTTCCACACCTTTTGCAAGAAGCCGCTGGCAAATTACCGGGAGAGCTTTTTCCGCAATTTTTTCATGAATAACCAGAGACTCGCAGGCATTACATACACCTGTACGCTGGGTTTTGGCATTTTCAATAATATTTGCCGCCATCTCCACATCCGCATACTTATCCACGTAAATATGGCAGTTTCCGGTTCCCGTCTCAATCACTGGAACGGTGCTGTGATTTACCACGTTATCAATTAACTGCTTTCCGCCACGCGGAATCAACACATCAATGTAATCTCTGAGACGCATCATTTCTTCCACATGCTCCCTTGCCGTATCCTCCACAAGAATAACTGCATCCTCCGTAATTCCAGCTTTCTTCAGTCCTTCTTTCAGCGCTTTTGCAATCGCAATGTTCGAATGAATGGCATCTTTTCCACCTCGCAAAATCGTTACATTTCCGGTTTTCAGGCAAAGTCCAAAAGCATCCGCAGTCACATTCGGACGGGATTCATAAATAATTCCCACAACCCCAAGCGGTACTCTGCGCTTGCCGATTTTCAAGCCATTTGGCCGTTCACTCATAGAAATCATTTCGCCAATCGGGTCAGAAAGTCCTACAATCTGTCTCAATCCTTCTGCCATTCCTTCAATCCGTCCTGGTGTCAGACGCAACCGGTCAACAAGGGAGTCTTTCATTCCATTTGCCTTCGCAGCCTGAATATCTTTTTCATTTTCTGCAAGTAAATATTCCTGCTGCCTCAAAAGTTCTTCTGCTGCTGCACAAAGTCCTTCATTTTTTCGGGTCTGCCCCAGATACTGGACTGTCTTAGCCGCTTCTTTTGCACGTTTTCCAATTTCTTCCATATAATTATATGTCATCATCGCCACCTCTATCTCTGCTTCGGTGCAATAAACAATGTTCCCACATCTTCTCCCGCCAGAATATCATTAATATGGTAAATGTTGTCGCCATTTGCAATGACCATATCTGCTCCGCATCCTGTTGCCAGCTTTGCAGCGATAATCTTGGTCGCCATACCGCCTGTTCCCACGGCACTTCCTGCACCTTTTCCCATCTTTTCCAGATTTTCATCAATCACTTCAACCGTATGGATAAATTCAGCCTCCGGATTCTGTCTTGGGTCATCCGTATAAAGCCCGTCGATATCGCTCATCAGAATCAGTAAATCTGCGTCAACCAGCATAGTTACATAGGCTGAAAGGGTATCATTATCACCAAAGTTTCCATAATTGGATTCATCCGCGGAAATTGCATCATTTTCATTTACAATAGGAATCACATTCATTTTCAAGAGCTGCTGAAACGTCTGTCTGGCATTTGACGCACATTCCTCATTGGACACGGATTCCTTGGTAAGAAGTACCTGGGCTGTCAGTGCTCCATATTCTCCGAACAGCTTTTCATAAATCATCATCAGTCTTCCCTGTCCGACTGCCGCACATGCCTGACGTCTCGGCAGGTCTTTCGGTGTTTCTTCCATTCGGAGTACATTTCTTCCCACACCAATAGCCCCCGAAGAAACAACTATCACTTCTTTCCCTTTGTTACGGAGATTTACCAGAATCCGCACAAATTTCTCCAGCTTCTCCAAATCTATAAATCCACTTTTCGGATGTGTAATAGTAGAAGTTCCAATCTTCACTACAATCCTCTTTCTGTCTTTTAGTTCATTTCTCACGTTCTCAGTCACGATAACTGCCTCACTCTCTTTTTCACAATATTGTCCATCGGATTGCCTCTTCCATATGAAGCTGCCTTATCTATCGTTCCATCACTTTAAAACTTTGCTTTATTATAGCATTCTGCTTTGGCAAATCCAACTCTTTTATTTTTCATTTTATTGATGAATTTCACCGAAAAATATTTTATACTTATTTTATAGTGCCTGTCACCATTTATCACTCGATGGAAGGATATGAATGAATCATGAAATTACTGATGAATACCCAGGAAGAATACCAGCGTCTGGAAGTGTACGGTGAATATTTGAAAAAGATTCCGGCCTTGCTGAAGCAATTAGAAACTGTTGAAAAAATGTATCAAAAGGCAGCGTTGGAAGAAGAAATGCTGAAGGATAAACCGTTGGACAATCACAGTGTACAGCTTTATGCAGAACGACTCCGCCGAATTAAGGAACAATGTGAAATCCGTTCCGCTGACATCCATCAGCAATGTACACTCATCTTAGAGCTTAAAGCGCAGATAGAGGCTGAAAGCTCTGTGTTAAATGCACTTCAAAGAAACTTCCACTAATTTGAAAAGGGTGTGATTCAGACGAATCACACCCTGATGTTTCCTTTGAGAAAATTTCTAAACATCTTTTTCTTTCATATATCCCACTTTGTATAACAGCAAATAGCTATATTCTTTTCTATGCATTAAATACATATTTATCCAATCTGTCAAATGCTTCCTGCACTCTTGAATGTGGAAGTGCAAGATTCATACGAATAGAACATTCCCCATGGAATGGTCTTCCATCCTGCCAGCCCACACCTACACGGTATCCAGCTTTCAGAAGCTCATCTACGGTCTTTCCATGTTTCTCACACCATTCTTTGCAATCAAGGAATAGCATATAGGTTCCCTGTGGCTTAGCAAGGCTTACACCTTCGAAATGTTCCTGAATGAAATCATATGCGTAGTTTACATTTCCTGACAATACTTCGCGGAGTTCGTCTACCCACTCCATTCCTTCTTCTTTATATGCGCCAATCAGTGCATACATAGAAAGCACATTCATGGAATTATAATGGCACTTGCTGCTGCTTGAGCGCACACGGTCACGCAGATAAGAGTTATAAATAATATGGTAACTTCCGATTAACCCTGCCAGGTTAAATGTCTTACTTGGCGCATACAGTGCAATGGTGCGATTCTTTGCATCTTCGCTGATAGACTGAAGTGGAATATGTTTATTTCCATTCAGGATAATATCAGACCAGATTTCATCACAGATTACAATACAGTCATTGTTCTTGTAAACTTCCATAGCCTTTTCCAGTTCTTCTCTCTCCCAGACTCTTCCGGTTGGGTTATGAGGATTACAGAATACAGCTACGTGAATTTTGTTTTTCTTGATTTTGGCATCCATGTCCTCATAGTCCATTCTCCAGATGCCTTCTTCATCCCGCTTCAATTCACTGGAAACAATCTTGTAGCCTGCCCCTGTGATGCTTCCGGTAAATCCAATATAGGTAGGGCTGTGAACCAGCACGCTGTCACCCGGATTTGCAAATGCGTTCAATGCAGATACAAGACCACCGAGCACACCATTTTCATAGCCGATTTCTTCTTTGGTAAGTCCTGTCACACCATTGCGTTTTTCCTGCCAGTTGATGATTGCCTGATAATACTCATCTCTTGTCATGAAATATCCATATGCAGGATGTGCAAGTCTTTGGCTGATAGCTTCCTGTACGGTCGGAACCGTTGCAAAATTCATGTCTGCAATCCACATAGGGATAAAGTCAAATGCTTCGTCTCTTGGTCCGAAAGCATTTCCCATAGCAGGAACATCGACAGCGATTGCGTCTTTTCCCAACCGGTCCATAATTGTTGTAAAATCGTACTTCATTTTATTTTTCCTCCTTGTTGTAGAGATGACATGCCACAAAATGTCCTGGCTCTACCTCTGTCATCTGAGGCTCTGTTTTACGGCAGATTTCCATACAGTTTTCACAGCGTCCCGCAAATCTGCATCCAGCAGGCGGATTCACCGGACTTGGAACATCACCTTTCAACATAATATGCTCTTTCTGTGCAGATGCATCAGGATCTGCTATCGGAACTGCCGATAAAAGTGCTTTCGTATACGGATGTTTCGGAGCAACATATAACTTAGATGACTCTGTAAGTTCTACCATTTTTCCTAAATACATGACTCCGATACGATCTGATATATGTTTTACAATAGAAAGGTCATGTGCAATAAACAGCATGGTCAGATTCTTTTCTTTCTGCAATTTCATTAGCAAGTTGACAATCTGCGCCTGTATAGAAACATCCAGCGCTGAAATAGGTTCATCACAAAATAAGAATTCTGGATTGACGGAAAGTGCTCTTGCAATTCCAATTCTCTGACGCTGCCCGCCCGAAAATTCATGTACATTTCTTGATGCATGCTCTGCATTTAATCCAACCATCTCGAGCAGTTCTGCAACCATCTTCTTTTCTTCTGCTTTGTTTTTCGCCATCCCATGAATCTGGATTCCTTCTGCTATTATATCATAAACTTTCTGATGTGGGTCAAGAGAAGCATACGGATCTTGAAAAATCATCTGCACACGCTTCGTAAATTCAAACCGTTCTTTCTTTGACATCGTATGAATATTTTTCCCACGAAATAGAACCTCGCCGTCTGTAACCGGATACATTCCAAGACAGGTTTTTCCGCAAGTTGTTTTTCCACATCCAGACTCTCCAACGATACCCAGAGTTTCTCCTTCATAAATATCAAATGACACATCATCAACAGCCTTTAACTGCTGCTTTTGTGCGGCCGGATAATATTTTTTTAAGTTCTTAACCTCTAATATTTTCTTTGGGTTAGGCATGTAAAACACCTTCCTTTCCGGCACGTTCATCCATCAGCCAGCAAGCTGCTCTGTGACTGGAGGATATTGTTTTTTCTTCTGGCATATACTGTGCACAAATATTCATAGCATACGGACATCTATCGCAAAATGCACATCCTTTTGGCGGATTTGTCATATCCGGAATGTTTCCTTCTATGGTGCGAAGCATTTGTTTTCCATCTCTATCCAGTCTAGGAACAGAATTTAAAAGTGCTTTTGTATATGGATGTACCGGATTATAAAATATCTCTCTGACCGTACCCTCTTCTACAATTTTTCCAGCATACATAACTACAATTTTATCAGCCACATCTGCCACAATTCCCAAATCATGCGTAATCAATAAAATCGCCATATTCAGTTTCTTCTGCAATGCTTTCATTTCTGACAAGATCTGTGCCTGAATCGTCACATCCAAAGATGTGGTTGGTTCGTCTGCAATCAACAGTTTCGGATGTGAGATCAGCGCAATTGCGATCATAATCCTCTGACGCATTCCGCCTGATAACTCATGCGGATATTTTTCCAGGCAATTTTCTGCATCTGCAATGCCTGTTAATTTTAACATATCAATTACTTTCTTCTTTTTTTCTTCCTTAGAAATGGTTGCAGCATGATTATCAAGACTTTCCATGATTTGTTTTCCGATTTTCATAGTCGGATTTAACGATACCAGCGCATCCTGGAAAATCATAGAACATTCTTTACCACGAAATTTCTTCCACTCCTTAGGAGAATACTTCGCAATGTCTGTGCCCTCAAAAATAATCTGGCTTCCATCCATTATTTTACCCGGTCTTTTTACAAGCCCCATAATACTTTTCGCTGTAACAGATTTTCCGCAGCCTGATTCACCTACCAGCGCAACCGTCTGTCCTTCTTCAATGGAGAACGATATATCACGCACTGCCTGCACAGTACCTCCATATGCAGCAAAATTCACTGCCACATGTTTCATCTCTAACAAATTATTCATTTTTCATTCCCTTTCACCAAGGTGGTTTCTGCATATTTCTCTATTCTACAATTTTAGGTTCTAAGGCATTTCGCAGAATATCGCCCAGCAGGTTAAAGCTCAAAACTGTAATTAAAATCATTACACCCGGATATACTGCCAGTAATGGATAATCTAAAATATGTGCCTGTGCTCCCTGAAGCATACTTCCCCAGGATGCTCTTGGAATCTGCACACCTAATCCCAGGAAACTTAAGGAAGATTCCATTAAGATCGCATTGGCCACACTCAAACTTGCAGCTACGATAACCGGTCCTAAAATATTAGGAACGATATGTTTTACGATTACACGGAAATTAGATGCTCCAAGATTCTGTGTTGCAACCACAAAATCTCTCTCCTTTAGAGACATCGTTTCCGCCCTGGTAATTCTCGCAACGGATGCCCAAGAAAACAGACTCAATACAACAATCAAAGTTGGTAAACCCGGCTTTAAGAATGTATTTAAAATTACCATTAAAAGCATACTCGGCAGTGCAAGAAAAATATCCGTAAAGCTCATTAAAAACATATCCACTTTTCCGCCAACATAACCTGAGAACACACCCAAGGATGTTCCGATTACAACGGTCATAATCATAGACATGAATCCAACTAATAAAGAAACTCTCCCACCATATAGAGTTCTGGTAAAATAATCTCTTCCGTATTCATCCGTACCAAACCAGTGACTTGCTGAAATACCTTGCAATTTTTGAGAGCCATCTAACTTATATGGGTCATATGGACTAAGTGGTGCCAAAAGAACAGCAATGATGAGAATTACCAGGAGCACAACACTTATCATTGCAACCTTGTTCTTTTTCAGTTCTTTCCAGATATCCTTCCATACACTCTGTGTTTCCACAGAGACTTCAACGGTTTTCTTTTTTTTCAATTTTGCAAACGAATCATTCGTTACCACGATATTATTTTCCACCAGATGCACCTCCTCGCTTAATCCTCGGATCAACAAAGGCATATAATAAATCTGCAATAAAATTACCAACTACCAGAAGGAAACCTGAAAGCATGACATATGCCATGATTACTGGATAATCCCTTGATCCAATCGCTGACATTGCAAAAGTTCCGATTCCAGGCCATCCGAAAACACTTTCTACAATAAAGGATCCGCATACTAACGATGCCAGATTCATTCCCATCAATGTAATAATTGGCAACAATGTGTTCTTCAGCACATGTTTAAATAAGATCTTTGTCTGGGAATCCCCTTTTGCCTCAGCTGTAAGTACATACTCTTCACTTAACTGTCCGATTGTATTTGCACGAATATAACGGATATAAACTGCAATATGTCCAATACTAAGCGTAATGCATGGAAGAATCATATGCTGAAATGTGTCAAAAGCAGATGCATTTCCAACAGTATGCATTCCCGAAGAAGGCAATACCTTTAATATCGCAGCAAATACGATGATCAGCAGCATGCCAAACCAGAAAGAAGGAATGGACATCCCCATATACGCTAACGAACTTATCAAATTATCAAGCCAAGAATTCTTCTTATACCCCGACCATAATCCGAGTGGGATTGCAAGTAGAAGCGATAAAATCATGGAGCTTCCCATAAGTATGATTGTCGCCGGAAGGCGCTGCATAAATTGTGGCCACACAGCTGATTTATTGGATAAGGATACGCCCAAATCGCCATGTACAGCACGCTTTGCCCAGGCGAAATACTGCTCTGTCATACTCTTATCCAATCCCAATTGTGCAATCACATTGGCCCTCTGTTCTTCTGTCATCTCCGGATTCACATACATATCCGATATATCACCTGGTGCAAAATAGACAATCGCAAACGAAAAGAAGGAAATCAATATCATTACGATTGCTACCTGAGCCGTCTTTTTTAAACAATATTTCCACATAAGTATTCCTCTCTGTAAAACCGAATATAGGAAAGAATGTGGCTTGTCTTTAAAGGCATGCCACATTCTGTTTAATTTCAGCTAATGTAAGGTTTTCTAGTCTACATGAATAGATAAGTAATCAATAAATTCAGGAATTACGGATGAACCATCTAAACCAGTAACATTTTTCTGTGAAACCATAACATAGTTAGTATAGGTAAGTGGGTATTCCCAGCATTCTTCCAAAGCTTTGTCCTGGATTGTATTCCAAAGTTCCTGTTTTTCTTTTGCATCTGCTGTTCCTATTGCTTTCTTAGCAAGTCCTGAAACTTCATCGCTGTATCCACAATCACACAGACGATTTGTAAAGTAGCTGATTGCCTGTCCACAGTTAGAACCACGCTGTGAATCCCATCCATTTGTACCAAGATCCCATGTGGTAGCCAGTTCTTTGTCTTTGCTTGCAAAGAAACGAGGGAAGAATGTAGAAGTATCGCAGCTTTCGATTTTTACTGTAACACCGATTTCTGCTAACTGCTGCTGTACTACAGTTGCTACTGCTTCCATGTTTGCACGGTCTGAGTTGTAAATATAGACAAGTTCTTTTCCTTCCAGTCCAGAAGATTTTGCAAGTTTTTTTGCTTCTTCCAAATTGAAGTCATATCCTTTACAGTTTTTATTGTAAATAGACTGGTCTGGTGTGATAAGACTGTTAGCAGGCCGTGCCAGCTCATCTGATCCCCATGCAAAATCAATAATATCATCTTTATTAAGAGCAAGGAAAATAGCTCTTCTTGCGTCCTGAGATAAATTAGACATTGTTGGTCCGTTTGGATTTAACTGAAGATAGTTAAGACGAGCTTCTGATACACTGTACATATTGTATTTGTCAGATGCTGCTTTATATTTCTTCAGATCTTCTGCACTTGTAACACGCATATAATCGATTCCGCCATTTTCGAATTCAATCTGTTTCGTGCTTCCGCTACCGATTGTTTTCATAATAACTTTCTTAACCGAAGGAGTTCCTCTGTAATAATCATCTCTTGCTGTATATACAAAACTGTCTTCATTAATTTCACTTACGACATATGCTCCAGATGTAGCCATTCCTGGTGTCTTGAAGTATGTGCTGTCATCAATCTTTGATGGATCGTTATCAAATGCATGTGCCGGCATTGGATAGAACTGAGCTAATGTTCTTACGTAATTGTCATATACAGATGGAAGGATGAATTCCAAAGTCTTATCGTCTACTTCGTTAAACTTCACTTCTTCTCCGTTTACCATATTAAATGAAGTAGGTCCGCCATATGCTAATACACCATAATCAATTGTAAAAAGAACGTCTTTTACAGTAACAGGTTCTCCATCACTCCATGTTGCCTTATCATTAATATGAAGCGTATAAGTAAGACCATCTTCTGAAATATCAAGCTTATCTGCCAGATAATATTCCAGTCCGTCTTTTGTCTCAGCAAATAAAGGTTCATAGATTGGACGGATCGCACTTACTAAGTCATCACTGCTCTGTGCACTTGGCTGAAGTGAATTAGGCTTATATCCCATTGCCACTGTAAATGTGCCATCGCCGCTCTTCTGTGTTGTCTCTTCCTTTGTTGTCTCGTTTGTCTTATTGTCATTCTTTCCGCATCCAACGGCCATAGTAGCTACCATAGCTGTTGCGAGAAGAATCGATAAGATTCTCTTCTTCATTATTGTTCCTCCTCTTTGTAATTCGTTAATTATCCATTGCAGCCTTGGGACTTCTCCCGACTGACTACCAAAAAGTATAGAGGAATCCTCTTAGAATTTAAATTTACAAACCAGCTTCTTTGTAAACCAGGTTTACATTTATCGTGTTTTGTAAACCAATTATTTTAAAAAAAATGGTATAATAAAAGGTTATGGTTTCCCATAACCTAATGATAATAATCTCTAATTGGCTCCGGAACACAGCTACATAAGAGATCCGTCACCTCTTTCGGAGACCGGTTGTCTTTCTCTCTTAACCAGGTAAATGTGAGGCGAGTTCTTGCAAGATTCCACATATAAATAGAAACTTCAATGTCATCGGGGATGTCCGTATATCCAAATTTCTCTTTCAGCTGTCTTTCCATACATAGAATTGAATAGGAAGTGATATAATCCAAGATGCAATTCTGCCCTTCATACGCAGCGACATTCACATAAAAATCTCGTTTCCGAAGCATATATTCCAAAATTCTTGTATGATATTCTCTCAACTCGAACTTCGGCAGACTCCTAAAAATCCGTTCCACATCTCTCCGATATATCCAACTGACCAAATCATACTTATCTTTAAAGTGATTATAAAAGGCAGTTCTTGAAACATCACAATTTTTTACAATATCCTGCACTCCAATATTTACAAAGGATTTTCTCTTCAATAAATCTTCTATAGAGTCTGCAAGTATGCTCTTTGCATCTGTCTTAATCACCCTGTCACGTCCATTCTGCTTATCTGCTGTTATCTATGTCCTCCAACTATTTTATTATTCTACTTACTCTGCACCGAATTGTCCAATTGTTAAAAATGATACAACACGCCGATTTATTGATTTTATCTATATATCATTCCTTTGTTTTAGGCGGAAATAAACCGGAATACTGCATCCAGTCTTCTTACTGCTTCCCTTAATATTTCCTCATTTAACTCCGAATAGTTCAGTATTATAATATGCTGATACCGTTCCTCTGCTTCCGCGCAGAATTCTGACAAGAATTCTATATGTATTTTCTGCTGTTTTGCCAGCCATTTTAATTCAATGTCTGCCAGACTGGTATCCAGCCATACCAGCAAATGGGTGCCACAGTCCATTCCTCCGATTTCTTTCACCGGAAGATGCTTTGCTTCCCGGATAATCTGAATCAGCAAATCCCGCTGCGCAGAATAGTGCTTCTTTAACCGGCTTACATGCCTTTCAAAATATTTCCGGTCAATAAATTTCGCAAGGGCATACTGTTCACAGGTGGATGCCGTATTGGAATAAAAGGTAGCACTTTCCAGATATCTTCTCATCAGCTTTTCTGGTAAAATCATATAACTGATTCTTAAGGATGGTGCCAATGTCTTGCTGAATGTATTCATATAAATAACCCGGTGCTGCGTATCCATACTATATAAGGTAGGAATCATGCGGGAATTATAGCGGAATTCGCAGTCATAATCATCCTCAATAATATAACGCTCCATTTTGCGCGCACACCATTCCAGAAGTTCCTGCCTGCGCGCTACAGTCATGACTGTGCCGAGCGGATAGCTGTGCTCCGGTGATACATGAATCACATCTGCCCCCTTTTCGCGCAGACTGTCCATATCAATTCCATTTTCGTTCATGGGAACAGGAGTCCATGTTACACCAAACTCATCATAAATTCCCGGTATTTTCTTAGAGCCCGGACTTTCCACCGCGTAAATGGCATCCTGCGGAAGAATTTTCATCAGACGATTGTACAGATATTCTATTCCGGATCCTATGATAATACACTCTGGGGACACCTGCATTTTACGGGTTCGATATAAATATTCTGCTATGGCTGTCCGCAGTTCTTTGATTCCTTGAAAATGTGCTCTTCTGACCAGTTCCACATCGTATTCTGACAATACTTCCCGCATAACTTTCCGCCACTGGGTAAATGGAAATTTCTCATAGGCGGTATTATTTACCGTAAAATCTGCAAACCATGTTTCTTCTTCATAAACCGGCTCATATTCAGCCGGTTCCGACCGATACTCGGACACAGTCTCTACATCCGCAACGAAATATCCTCTCTTTTCTTCCGAATATAGGTACCCTTCCACCACAAGCTGTTCGTAGGCATTGATGACCGTTTTCACACTGATGTTATTTTCTCTGGCAAATTCACGCTTGGAAGGAAGCTTCATTCCTGCGGGCAAATGTCCGCTCAGAATGTCATTTTTCAGACAGTCATATAAATATTCATATAACGGCTGTCCTTCTCTCTTATCAAAATCATATCGAATCATAATCTGGTTACCTTATTTTTTATTATTTTGGGTATTTCAATATACCCATTTAAAATTATAATGGGAATTATAAAATTTGTAAACGAAATTCATAAGAATATCAGGAGGTTACTATGGGAATATATGCTATCACAGGCGGTTCCAGTGGAATCGGGGCACAGACTGTAAGACTTTTAAAAGAACGAGGCCATGAAGTTATCAATATTGATATGAAAAACGGAGATATCGAAGTTGACCTCTCTACATTAGAAGGACGTAAGAAAACAATCGATGAATTACATCGTATGTGTCCGGACGGACTGGACGGTATGATTTTGAATGCCGGTGTTTCCGGAGCCTGCGGAAAACCAGAACTTATCATTTCCTTAAACTTCTTCTCCACCATCGAAGTGGCAAAAGGTGTTTATGATTTAGTACAGAAGAGACATGGCGCTATGGTTGTTACATCTTCTAACACAATTTCTCAGGGTCGTATCCGTATGGATATTGCCGATTTGTTAAATAATGCAAATGACGATGAACAGCGTATTTTAAATATTGTCGGACAGATGGACAGAACAGACTTAAGCGTTGGAAATACACTCTATGTTGCCACCAAATATGCCTTGGCCAGATGGGTACGCCGCCATTCTGCTTCTTTTGCTGCAAATGGTGTTCGTATCAATGCAGTTGCACCGGGTAACGTAAATACTGCTATGACAGCAATCCTGACACCTACAACCAAGATGGCAATCAATGCGCTTCCTATTCCAACACGTTATGGACAGGATGCACTCATGGACCCAGAAGAAGTTGCATCTGTAATCGTATTCCTTGTTTCTGATGAAGCAAGAGGTGTCTGCGGAAATATTATGTTCGTAGACGGTGGAACAGATGCCCTTCTCAACACGGAAAAAGTATATTAAGGTGGAGGAAATTATTATGAGTATCATTGAAAAATACATAGATGCTGCGCTTAACAAAGACTACGAAGCAATTTCAAGATTATTTACCAAACATGGACATTACAATGACTACACTCCAATCGGAGCCCTGCGTCAGGAATATCATGTATATGGACGGGAAGCAATTGCAATGTTTTTCCGTAACAAGTTCTTCTTCCGTCAGTTTTCTTTCTCAAGTCCGAAAGTTTTGAACGACCATCAGATAGAATTTGTTGCTTCTTATGGCGATTACTATATTGTAGCTCTTGCCAATATCGAATACGCTGAAGATGGACAGATTCTCCGTATGATTGTAAGAGCAAGATAACAAAGACCATACCCTCCTAAATGGCAGTACATATAATAAATCAGGCGTTTCTTTCTTAATCGAAAGAGACGCCTGATTTTTGCCCCGTTTTTTCACTTGATTAATGTGTAAACTGACCCGTTTTTTTCATAAATTACTCGTATATTTTTCCCCGTTTTGCATTTTATAATGACCGAATCACATCTGCCAGATCAGAATGAATTTCACTCTCCAGATAGCTTTCCATAAATGCCTTCATACTGTTTCTGCTATAACGATTGCCGTGGATAATCTGTCCCAGTCTGCGGACTGTCTTCTCCATCTCGTCATTTACCAGAATATAATCATACTGTTCTGCACACATGATTTCTTCCTGCGCAACGAACAGACGCTCCTGTTGTTCCTCTTCCGTAAGTGAAGTATCTGCTTTCACATGCTCTGCCAAATCTTCCCAGGTTGGCGGAAGCAGAAAAATAAGTGTTGCATCCGGACACATTGCTCTTACTTTCATGGCACTTACCACATCTGCAATCAGAAGTACATTTCTGCCTTTGCTTCGTGCTTCTTCTACTGCTTTACGTGGAGTTCCATATCCCACACGATTGTAATACCCGTATTCAATCAACTGATGGGAACGCACCATACGGTCAAATTCCAGATGGGAAATGAAATAATGTTCCTCTCCTTCCACTTCACCCGGACGTGGGTCTCTGGTTGTAACAGATACACATTTACAGGCATTCGGATGTTCCTTCATGTATTCCTTTAAAATCGTTCGCTTTCCCACACCGGTTGGTCCGGAAAACACAACCAACTGTCCATATTCAGCAATTCGCTCAAAATATTTCTTATCCTGATTCATAAACTGTTTACCTCCCGCAATTTTATTCACGTGCAACCTGCTATAATATCTACGGATTATTCCGTGCCTTGCACTCTCACATCTACGCTTCGCTCCGGTCGGCGCTAAGCATGTGTCGCTGGCGCATAACGCCCTCCCTGATATTATTATATTTATTATAAAAAATTCCAGTTCAAACATCAACGAAAGATAATCTCTTAACAATTTACTTTTAAACTCCAAGTCCACTGAGCAGCATGTAATATCCGGTTCAGATACATCAAAAGGGCTGCTCCCGCATTTGGAATGCTTGCAAATGTCAATGGAATCAGCAGAACAATCATAGAATTCGCTCCACTGATTTTTCCCTTTTAGCATGATTTTCCACGAAAAAAAGCTACACACTTTACTGTGCATAGCTTCCATTTCTTTTATATGTTTTCTTTGATTAATTTGATTGCGGAACTGGTTCCGATACGTTCACATCCTGCTGCTAAAAATGCTTCCATGTCTGCTACACTCCGTACTCCACCGGCAGCTTTCATTTTTACATGTTCACCTATATATTTTTTGAACAGTAAAATATCTTTCATCGTTGCACCTCCGGTTCCAAATCCGGTAGAAGTTTTGATATAATCTGCCCCGGCATCTGTAACGGCTTTGCACATGGCAATCTTTTCTTCTTCGGTCAGATAACAGGTTTCAATAATTACTTTGAGGATATGATTACCTGCTGCCTTTTTAATAGAGCGAATCTCATCTGTCACAAAATCATAATTCCCATTTTTTACTTCCGCAATATTGATAACCATATCAATTTCATTAGCTCCGTCCGCAATGGCCTGTCTGGTTTCTTCTACCTTTGCACCAGTTGTACTATATCCAAGTGGGAACCCGATTACGGTACAAACATTGAGCTTCTCTCCATATTTTTCATGAATTCGTCCCACATAAGATGGCGGCACACATACGGAAGCAGTTTCATACTGGATTGCTTCCTCACATAGCTTCTGAATATCCTCCCATGTGGCAAATGCTTTTAACAAGGTATGGTCTACATGTTTTAAAATATCTCTGGTTTCCATAATCTATCATCCTCTCTTTTCACGCTTCAAGTTCCTATATCTCATTCTAATAAAATACACTTGAAGAATCAATCCTGTTTTTCCAACAAACAGATTCAGGAACCCAGACTATAAATCATGCTCATATACAAAAATCAACTCAATATATTCGCCAATGTATTTCTAATAATCTGACTGTTCACCGGCTTCTCAATATGTCCGTTCATTCCTGCCGCAAAGCATTTTTTCTTATCTTCTTCAAATGCATTTGCAGTCAACGCAACTATAGGAATTCTGGCAAGTGCAGGTTCTTTCATGCGCCGGATTTCTCTGGTCGCTTTATACCCATCCATCACCGGCATTTGAATATCCATCAATATCAAATCAAAATATCCGTCTCTGGAATGAATCACCTTATCGATTGCCTCTACCCCATTTACCGCTTCTTCAATCAGAAAGCCTTCTTCTTTCAGAATTTCAGATATAATCTCTCTGTTTAATTCATTATCTTCCACAACCAATACACGTTTTCCGCAAAAACAGTCCGTAGAAATTTTATTTTCATTCTCCGAAGAATGTTTTCCATCTTCTTCTATCAGCACATCCAGCCCAATATCAATAGTAAATTCGGTGCCATGTCCAAGGGCGCTATGTACCGTAATGGTTCCACCCATTAACTTTGTCAGTTTCTGAATAAGGGTAAAACCGATTCCGCAGCCTTCCACCCCGCTATTTGTGGAATTCTGCTCCCGTTCAAAAATTCCAAATACATGCTTTTGGAATTCTTCACTCATTCCAATTCCCGTATCCTTAACACAAATCCGACATGGAAGCTTTCCATTTGCCACTTCTCCATTCTGCCAGATGCCAAATGTTACCACACCTCCGGGCAATGTAAATTTCTTCGCATTGCTAAGCAGATTCATGCAAATCTGTGTGAGTTTTCCCTTATCCGCAAGCACGGTTCTCTCCTGCACCTCGCAAGAAACCACAAAGTTCAACCCTGCTTTCTGCATATCCAGTTCATAAACATCCCGTATCTGCGTGGCAAACTGCTTTAAGTCAAGCTCCGAGAGTTCCACTTCTACTTCTCCATTTTCCATATGCGAAAGTTCCAGTACCTCTCCCAAAAGCTTCATCAGTACTTCACTGGACCGCTTCACTTTATCAATCGCTCTCCGTACAAGCTGTTCGTCCCCCGGATTTTTTGCAATCATATCTGCGAATCCCATAATCGCATTCATCGGTGTGCGTATATCGTGTGACATGTTAAATAAAAACGCATGCTTCTCTCTTCCTTCCACCTCTAGCGTTTCCTGCTCTATCACCTGCTCATGCATAGATTTTTTCTCCTTTCCCCTCATGCAAGGAAATTTCAAACATCAGAATTTTCGTTCTGTTGTAACTCACTCTCAATCCAATTATTTATATTTGAATTATACACAATCTACTCCTGAATTTCAATGAATGTTTGGATTACTTACATACTCATTTCACAAAACCAAACATAATGTTTTGCTGTTTTTACATCAAAATCAGGTTGGACAATGAATATACTTTGCCCAGCCTGATTTTGCCGCCTTATAGTATGAAGAAAGAGATAAAATCCGCCTTATCTTGTCATCAATACAAAACAGGTAAAAGAGTGAGAAGAGGATTTCCCCGCTGCAAATCTTTCTGAAGAAGGTTCACGGAAGATTTTTACTATAAGCCTGGAGCATCAAAACAACAGAACGAAAATTCTGTTGTTTTTTATATCATCACTAACCCCATCCGTTCTATCTGCCTCGCATGAACTGTTCCACTCTCTGCCGTATAAATCCGTGTTGTGCTTACATTAGAATGACCGAGAATATCTGCCAGTCTGGATAAATCTTTTTCTCTTGCATAATAAGTTCTCGCAAATAAATGCCTCAGATTATGCGGAAATACTTTTTCCGGTTCTACCCCGGCTTTCTCGCAGAGTGCTTTCATTGCACGCCAGATATTGGAACGGTCTATTGGTCTTCCTGTCCTCGTCACAAACACCATTCCCGTTGTTCTCTTTTGTTTTTTAAGATATCGTTTTAACAATCCGCACAACTTGGCAGGCAGGAAAATAACTCTGCACTTTCCTTTATTATTGACACGCACTCTCCCACTCTGAACAGCCTCTGCTGTAATATATTTCAGTTCCGACACACAAATTCCTGTTGCACAAATGGTTTGAATTATCAAAGATAGCCTCTCATCCTTCTTTTCTTTCGCTGTATCCACTAATTTTTTATAGTCAGCTTTCGTCAATTCCTTCTTCTCATCCAGAAACAGCGTCTTCTGAAGCTTCATCTGCCGCATAGTCAAATCATTCCACTTCATAAAATAAAAAAATCCATTTACTGCCGCCAGCATAGCATTGACTGTAGCAAGGGCATATTGCTCTATAAGCATTTGCTTCCACTGAATCAAATTGCTCTTCGTCAGAACCTTGCCCTCCATAACCGTATGCAACTGCAACAGACAACACTCATATTTCTGTACTGTTGCACGGCTGTGCTCACTTTCGCATAAATGGATTTTATATTCTTTTATTTGTTCTATTGTCAATATTTGTTTTTCACTTGACATCGTATATTCCCTCCCTTTCCCGGTAAATTTATTTTACCGTACAATACGGAATTTATACGATATCTCTGCTGACTGAGTGTAGCCTCTTTCGCCTGTTGTCCAAACTGGCTGTAATGGATAAAAAATCTATCGAAACAGCTTCTTTCCAAAGTTATATAAGGCATTCTGCCATACTACGGTCCAGTGTCCACCTTCCATATCGTAGAAAATATGATCAATTCCCTGTTCGTTCATATAATCATTCAGTTCATAGGTCACTTCGCCGCAAACATCGTCACTTCTGCCGACTGCAAGCATCAGTACTTTAAACGGTTCTATGCCTTCTGGAAGTGTCAAATCTTCAAGTGGTGCTTCTACCCATGTGGTATCGTTTGCCGCAGCAACTGCTGTTGCCGAAGAAAATGCGCCCACATATCCAAACAATTCCGGATAGGTATATGCCGCAGCCAGTGCATTTCTTCCGCCCATGGAATTCCCTGCCACTGCCGTATTTTCTCTGCCATGTTTTACCGGATAATTTGCTTCTATATAAGGCATTACATTATGCAAAAGTTCCTCCGTTGTATGGTCAAAGGAAGAAATGCTCTGCCAGAAATCCATTCCGTCCACGCTCTCATTTTCATTAATATTACTGTTGGGGCAGACAACAATCATCTCCGGCACATTTTCAAAATAATACAGATTCTGAAGAATCACATCCGCTTCTTTATTATGCCAGGTCCGATGGCTCCCGCCATACCCATGGAGCAGATAGAGTACCGGATATTCCTTGTCTTCACTATAATCTGCAGGCAAAAATACCATGGCATGGCGCATGCTGTCCGTAACGTCTGAATGATACGTGATGGTTTCCGGGGAACGATAGGCATAACCCACCTGCTTTTTCACAAAATACGGATTGGGCGTTTCTACAATGACTCCGTCCTCGTTTTCATTTTCATGATACTCCTGAATCTCCGCTTCAATTTGAAATTTTGTATTGCGCGCCTGCACCTGATAGCATTCTATGACAAGAACTGCTGCAAATATAAGCAGCAGTCCCATTCTAAAACATCTTTTTTTCTGTTTCTTTAACATTCTGCATCCACCCGAATCAATTTCCACTTATCCTTATTATTTACGGTTTCCATATTTATCGAATGTCTTTCTCAGAGCCCGTTCTGTAGGTACAATAGAGCCTATCATCACACATATCTGAATGAATTCCAATACCAGTGTCATATTTCCTACTGTATCCGTGGAACTTTTCATAAACGGAAGCTGTACAAGTACAGATGGAATCAGTATAATGCACCCTATCTTATACCAGAGTTTTCCGCAGTAATCATGTGCGAACTTCCATGTATCTTCATTCTTCATAGACATCGATGTACGATATCCATACACTCCATTGATACTCTTTGGTGCATGTTTATACATGATTTTTCCAAATACTATCATTAAAACTGGAATCAGCATATTACAAATAAACATCGCAATCCAGAATCCCATAACATTCACCTCCAATAGCCTTCTATTCTTCAATTAGTTCAAATTTGTTGATAAATATTCTATCACAAAACTGTTTTTCCTTCAATCCAAAGTACACAAAAATAGGGCTGCCATCCGGCAGCCCAAATCTCAGCTCTACGATGCGATGCTCTCGCATACATTTTCTGCTTCTTTTTCTTCTTTTTTTGAAATGGTCAGGTATTCCGTATCAAGTAAGGAACGAACCTGTTCGAAGTAACTCATATAGTTATTGTGCATTCCTTTTTTCACCCAGTCCGTAATAATGCCCACAAGTGCGTATGCATTCAGCTTCGCCATAATATCCAGCTTTTCCTCTGAAAGCTGCACATTGGACTGCATATAACGGGTTTCCAGATTCATTTTCCATAACTCATAATACATTCCCTGCAGTGTTTCGAACAGAGAGTTCTGACCTACATACTGGAAACAGGCAAAATAGAACTCACGCTCTTTATACAGGCATTTGCATACATTTACAAAGCTGTCGGTAAGCTTCGAAGGGTCATCAAATGAATTGACGTTCCGAATCATGTCATCGTAAAAAATCCAGTTAATCAGTTCATATTTATCCTTGAAGTGATAGTAAAATGCATTCCGGCTGAGCTCACACTGTTCCGTAATATCTTTTACGGAAATTTTCGTGAGCGGTCGTTCCTGCAATAATTCTTTTAACGCTTTTGCGAATGTCTCTTTTGTAATCCTGTTATTTGCCATATCCCATCATCCATTTCTATATTAAGAAGATTCCCGATGTAGAAACAGCTTTAAAATACTTCTGCCGGTTCTACTTCAGCATCAAATTCGTCTTCCATATACTCAACCAGTTCCTGCGCAACGTCCAAATGTTCTGCATCTGCTTTGACAGAAATTTCATTTGGTTTGATATTCAAATCTTTACATTTTTCGGTTGCATATTTGTAAGTCTTTGCAAGTTCATCAATATCTGTAGCCTTCGGGCAGATATAAACCACTTTATTTTCCTCACAATATGCTTTCAATTCACCTAATTTGGCATATTCTTCATCTACTTTTCCACCGGTAATGTAAATAACTGCCGGGCGTGGATTACATTTTGCCATCTGTTTTCCAATCAAAATGACTGTAATCTCTTTCATATCACTTTCCGGGTCTACTACATAACCAAGGTCTTCATAAGGATAAAATTCTACCATAACAACTACCTCCTTTAATTCTCCATATCTGTTCTATTTCTGTTTATTTTTATTCACCAAATTTTTCTTTGAATGCAGCTTTGTACTCTTCTACAACCCATGGACGACGGAGGTCATAACGGAAGCAGTCTTCCAGGTTTGTATCAAAGATTTTTCCTACCAGCATAGAATATTCATTTGGTTCACCAACGCCTTTGACAACAGAGAATACACCATTGTTATGATGTGCGCCACCATATACATGATATTCTGCGAAAGAATGTGCCTTCAAAAGCTTGGTATAGAATTCAATATTGTTAAGGATATCCGGGTCTAATTCACTCTGATGCATAAATACCGGTGGATATCCGATACAATCTTCTACGGTTGCATGATTTGGCATTGCCTCCGGGCCAACCTTATTGGATGCAAAGTTTCTTCCCATGTACTGAAGCAGTCCGTCATGCTGTTCTACGGAATCCCATACACCACTGTAGTTTGATGGACCATCTTTTTCTCTGTCGTCTGTCTGGGCTGAAACAGTTACAATACCTCTTGGGTCATATCCGTATCTCTTAAGACGGAAACCGGTTGCCAGTGCCAGATGACCACCTGAGCTTGAACCGCTGAGAACTACTTTGTTTGGATGAATGCCAAGCATATCTGCATTGTCAACCATCCATTTGTAAGCTGCGTGACAGTCATTAATGGCTGCCGGGTATTTTGCCTGCCATGATAATCTGTAAATAGGAACGATACCTACACATTTATGTTCTTCACAAAGCTTTTCAATCGGATAAGCATTTGGATTCAGGGAAACCAGTGCTCCACCTACGATGTAAAATAAAACTCTGTTCTTTCTAGGTTTGATATTCTTTGGTTTGATAACCCATACTTCACATTCGGTATCCGGTTCTTCCGGGCATCCTGGAACCATGTATTTCTCACAAGTACAAGAATGCTCTGTATTCCACCACTGTTCCATGTAAGCTGCCTGTCGTTTTGTTCCAAGTGCCATCTTCTCTTCATCCGAAACTTCCGGATTATACAGGGTAGCCGTATCAATGTTAAGAGCCGGGTCAATATACCAGAAATCACGTCCGTCCGGATGTCCCCACTTCGGATCTGTAATATCAGTGACTCTTCCAGCTTCTGCAATCAGATTTTTCTTATCCTCACGATTCAATGCTTCAAAATTATTTGTAGCCATAATAAATACCTCCTTGGTGAACTTTTTTTGTAAGTATGTTATCTCTTATAACATCTTGCCTCGCCTTTACTGATTACAATTTTAGCAGAGGTCTTATGTATTTACATCGGCATTCCATCTAAAAGAATTCATTGCTTTTGTATCAATGTTCAATTATAATAATTCATATAAAGGAGGGACTTGTATGATTTTAGGCAAAACATCAATTCAGAAGCTTGCATTACACTTATCCGGCTTTTCTCTTATCCTGATAGAGAATAACCCATCCGAGCGTATTCGTCTGAAAACTTTTAAATTTATAGACACTTCAAATGAGTTGTTTGACAAAAACACAATTTACGTGATTACTCTGTCTGATTTGAATGATTTGTATATACTGAAAAATGAGGCAAATTTCGTGATTTTGACGAAATTCGAACGGGAAATACAGACCCATTTAGGCCCGGATTCCAATGCAATTGTTCTACCGGAGAGCACAAATTCCATTGCACTTTCTAATTACATACAGGGATTTTTCAGTGCAAGTGCCAGTTTCAACGAATTTGGCGCACTTTTATTGTCAGAGCTTGAACATCGGAACAAACTAAGTAATTATTTGAATCTGTTATCGAATTACATCGGGCACCCGGTTGCAATCTATGATTCTTCTTTCCATGTGATTTCGCACAGTACCAATGAGGATGTCTCTGACCCGGTCTGGGATATGCTCTTAAAAAAGCAAAACTCCGGCATTCTGGAAGAAACAAAGCGGTACATGGAAGAAGATTTGCCTGATATCCTTCCACGTATGGATTATCCTCTGTTTTACGAAAAACCATCTTTACCGAAGCGTATTCTTGCTGGGCTGAAGGTCAACAACACCAATTCCTATATGCTGGAAATCCTCGAAAATGGAAAGCCGCTCCACAATGCGGAGCTTGCCTTTGCATTTTTCACTGCTTCCTTTCTTCAGTACTATATGGCTTCCCAGTATCACAATTTCCGACAAGATAACATCAACGTTCTGATTGAAGACATTATCTCCGGGAAAGAAGCGGATACCTTCCGTATGTACAATCGTGCTGAGGCGCTGAATCTTATGCTGGATTCTGAGAACTATATGCTGCTTATTTATACAGATAAAAATATTGGTTTCCGCCAGTTATTGCATAGTGTCCATGAGCTTCGACAGCTTTCCATGTCCACTACCATTTTGCTTGGCTCGGAGATTCTGATGCTAATTTCAGGGAAAGGATATCATGAACTAATCGAAAAAAAGATTGTGCCTTATATCAAAGCGCAGAAATGTTTTAAATGTAGTATCTCCGCCAGATTTAACGGGATTTCTACCCTAAAAAATGCCTATGAGCAGTGCTGCGCTGCCAAATCGCTGGGCGCAATCATGGATGTGAACGGAACCTGGTTCGACTATGAAGCCTACCGCGAATTCCATTTTGCAAACAAATACTTATCCGACGAGGATGTAGACTTCTTCTGCACACCGGTTGCCAAAGAAATTGTCCAGCATGACCGTATGCACAAGACCCGCTATGCTTACACCCTCATGCTCTACATCAAGAACTTTAAAAATGCAGCCACCGTTGCCAGAATCATGCACACCCACCGGAATACCATGTTCTACCGGCTGGAAAAGATTGCAGATCAGTTCGGACTGAATTATGACAATCCAATCCAGATGAATAATCTGTCCTTGTCATTTAATATTCTGGCAAGCCGGTATCCGGATATTTTCAGTTAAATGTAGGAATGACTGAACCCTTTCTCCGGATATCTGATAACGCAAAATACGGAAAGAACTTTTACAAATTCTTTCCGTATTTTGTGTCTGCCTATAGGACTATATTTTATTATGATTGGAGGGGGAACCAGCAAAACAGTTGGAATTGTTCTGCTAGTGTATCATAATCTCCGGCATTGGATTAACTCCGATTACAATTAATATTCCAACAACCAGTGCTACGATTCCGCAATATATTAATGCAGGAACCACATTGGTTCTCAGCAGTTTTCCTTCATTTCCCATCGTTCCGGTTGTAGCGCACACAGATACGATATTGTTGACACATACCATATTTCCAATGGCACCACCCATATTCTGAAGGGCAACTACCAATACCTGGGAAAGTCCAACCAAAGTTGCTGTCTCAAACTGCAGAGATGAGAACAGGGTATTGGAAACCGTGCAGGAACCTGACATAAATGCACCAAGTACACCAATAACAGGGGCTACTACAAAGTATGCACTCTTGAAGATATTTGCAAGGGCATCTGCCATGATATAAAGCATAGAGCTGTTTGTATTGGTAAACTCACCTACAAAGTCTTCGGCTGCTACGGTTGCTCCAATCTGTGCATTGCAGGTATACCGGTAAAGATTTACCATTGCCACACCAAAGAGAAGAGCAATTGCCGCACCGCTAATCTGTTTGCAGGAAATCTTCAAGGCTGTCACTGCTTCTTCTTTCTTCATCCGATGAATGAAAATGGTAAGAATTGCCACGAACATAAATGGGAAAATTCCCGGATTCCACATAAACTTAAAGTTCCAGTTGATATTTTCAAATCCTAAAATATTGTGGATTTTAATCATAAATGTGTCATTTACTTCGCAGCTGAGTATCTTCTTTAATCCAAAGGATTCCACACGTGACATTACAAGCAGGATTCCGATAATTACATATGGAAGCCATGCAAGAACTGCACTCATGCCTTTGTCTTTTAATTCTTCTGTTTTCTGATTTGACATCCATGATTTGTCGCCCCATTCTTCCATTCCATCAAATGTCCAAACTTCCTTCGGCACCAAAATTCCTTTCTTTGCAAAGAAAATGAGGATTGGAAGGGCTCCAAGGAAAGCTACCATAGATGTCAGCTCCGGTCCTACAAACCAGGACATAATCAGGTAAAGTACACCGACGCAGGTTCCGGTTGCCAGGCAGAACGGAATCATCGGAAGTGCATCTTTAAAGGATTTATTCTTTCCAAATACTTTACATAACACCGCTACTCCGATAAATATAATTGCAAATCCACCAATAAGATGTGGAATACAAGACCATCTGGTCAGCACGGTAAGGAATTTGTCCGGGCTTCCTCCAAGCGATTCTACTGCGGAAGAAACCGTACTTGCTGCTGTAATTGTCGGGATTCCAACCGGTCCGGGTACAACCGGAGTTGAATTATAAATCAGACATACGGCTGCTGCCGCCAGTGGTGGAAATCCCAGCCCGATAAGGATAGGAGCCGCAAGGGCGGCTGGGCTTCCAAAGCCGGCAGCACCTTCAATAAATCCGGCAAATACATAGCCTATGATAATTGCCTGTACACGGGCATCCTTTGTGATTCCTGAGAAAATTTTGTTAATGGAAGCCATTGCTCCTGACTGCTGAAGTACATTCATCAGCAAGATTGCTCCAAAAATGATACATAAGGTTTCAAAGGCACTTAAGAAACCGGCCAGCGTCTGGGCTGCAATTTCAAGAAGTCCCATTTTCCATACAGTCGCTGCTATCAGTCCTGCCACAGCCCAGGCTGTCGGAAGTGCTTTTTTCGCAGGCCAGTTAAATCCTGCCATTAAAATAATCGTCAATAAAATCGGTACTGCTGCTATAATCGCATACATAACAGTCTCACTCCTTTTCCATAGATATTAGATTCAGTTAGTAATAGTAATTCGGCATAGACATTAATTAGTAAAAAGGCTTAGACGTACTTTTCGATAACTTTATATTGTTACTTTAGCAGACACCGGTTTCTTTTTCTATTTACGAAAAGCTCCAATGTTTAAAATATGTGCAAATTACCGAAGTTGTAACATTTTTCTCATTTTCATCTTCATTTTTTTGCAAATTACAATATTGTAAAATGAACTTTTGTTTTCAGGATTCTATAATAAATTTGAAGTATGAAAGCTAAAGTGCGAAAGAAAACTATTAAAAACTTTAAAAGAAAGCAAAAAGGTGCAGGATATGATGTCAGAATCTGTAAAAGTAATTTACTCTGCTTCGGAAATTCCATCCGCAGAAACAGTAAACAATAACAATCTTATACCGTTTATCAATTATCAGACACCGGCACCTGTCCGATGTCTGGATATGCTGCTGGCAAAATATCACCATCAAAGATTTCAGTCCGAGGTTATGATGTCTGCACCGAAAGAGCAGGTCATTCCTCACCTCAGACACCCTTTATCAGATACCACATTGCTGGTAGTCACAGATGGCGGTCTGGTTCCTTTTCTTAATCCAGACCGGATTCCATCTACCTCTGCCAAAAGCTTTGGAATATATTCGATAGAAAAGAAAGACTCTCTTTCCCCTGATGATTTCGAAGTGAGCCATCAGGGATATGATAATTCTTATGTGGAAGAAGACCCCAACCGCCTGCTTCCTTTAGATGCTCTGCGCGTTTTGGAATCAGAAGGTGTAATCAAAGAAATTTATCCTTATTTTCTATCAACCACCGGAGTTATGATGCCACAAAAGGAATGTCAGAAACTTGCAAAGCGCATCGCTGCTTATGTCACTTCGCATCCCATTGATGCAGTGCTGATCACCTCCGCCTGTGGCACAAGTACCCGAAGCGGCAGTATTATCGGAGCAGAAATTGAGAAAAACGGAATTCCCGTGGTTCAGATTACCAATTTGACGCAGATTGCACAAAGTTATGGAATCACGCGGACCATCAAAGGACAGAATATCTGCTATCCCTGCGGCAATCCCACGCTTTCCAAAGAAATGGAATTTGCTTATAGGAAAGAACTGGTGAAAACAGCATTACATTTATTTAATCATTAAAAACTTAAACCGAAACTTGCAGGAGTGCCAAATAAGGTGCTCCTGTTTTTACAATTATCTTTATTTTCTGACTTTATATTTATATTTCTTTTTATTTTTGCACTCTTTTTCTCTTCGTTTGGTTTTTGTACAAAAACGCGTTCTTGCACAAACACAAGCATATTTGGACGCGCTATGATATAGACATGAAATAAATCGAAGATAAATAAATATATTTAAGGAGGAAATGACTTATGGGACTTGAAAAATTTAGAATTCGTGACGATGCAAAATGGGGACATCCGGAACTGGAAGTAGCTTATTCCCTGATGGGTCAGTCAGTAGGTTATGCAGAAGTGCTTTTAAATGATGACCTCTCTTTCGAAGAAAGACAGGAATTCGCAGCACATGCGGAAGATGGATTCAAAGAATTCCTTCCAGACTATGACTGGTCGCGTGTAACAGAATATGAGGCTCCTGGCTGCGTGGATGAACCAGATGCACCTCCGGTAAAATTATTAGTCGCCAATCCAAGAGAAGGAAAATGGCGTTATAAGAGAAACAGTCCTTGTATCATGATTATCCCTGGCGGCGGTCTTACCACATGCTTCCGTTTTACAGCAGCTATCGAAGACTGGGCAGACAAATATGGTGTGCCTGTTGCAACATTTAACTATCGTGTACTGACTCAGGGTGCAAAATATCCAGAACCAGTCAATGACTGCGAAGCTGTTTACAATTATCTTGCAGAACATGCAAAAGAATTAAACATCAGCGCAAACAAGATTATCATCCATGGTAACAGCTCTGGTGGACATCTTTCCCTTGCACTTTGCCACAGACTGAAAAAACGTGGAATCACACCTCGTGGATGCCTGGTTTGGGTACCAATTATTGATGACCGTCCGTTACCACAGTATCGTTCAACCGCTATCAACTCTGCTTTCTGGGGAGCTTCTGATGCAGCACAGTCTGCCCGTCAGTATCTCGGAAAACTGAACAACATGGTTGATGTTCCTGCAGAAGCATTCCCGGGACGTGCTACAGTTGAAGAATGTGTAGGTCTTCCACCAACATTTATCCACACAATGGGAAATGACAATGGTATGGACGCAGCTTATGATTATGCAAGTAAGCTTGCTGCAGCAGGTGTTTATGTAGAGCTTCATTCATGGGGCGGCAGCCAGCACTGCTCACTTACCACAGCAGCAAACGTTCTGGATAAGGATGACCCGACTGCAGAATATGCACAGTTATTCAACTCCGTTTGTGCAAAAGAATTCAAGGATATGTTCGAATATGACCTTCGCCGTCCTTGGACAGTAGAAGAATTTAATTCATAAAAATAAATGGAAATGAGGAAAAAATTATGGCAGTAGAAGTATATGGATATGAAGAACTTGGTATCATCATTGATCCACCAAGTGATACAAAAGAAGTATTTATCCCATCACCACCTACAATGGCAACCGTGAAAATCAACCCACGTGCCGCTATTATTTACATAACCGGTGGTAAAATTACAGAGGGATGTGACCAGATTGAAGCATTAAAGGCTTACGCAGAAGAAAACAAAACCGTACTCATCTGCCCGACAGCCGTTGACTCTGAAGAAGTTGCAAAAACCTTTGATTATGTTACAAAGAAAGCCAAAATGATCAATATCAAAGCAAACGAAATCGCCATAATGGGCGACGCTGAACATATGGATGACGCTCAGGCTATCGTTGACTATCTGGTTGACGAATGTGATGCTGATATTGATGATGCAGAAGAATTTGAAATGTAATCCTCTCTTCGCAAACAGAACATATGACAAAATGGGAGTGCTTTTAAGGCACTCCCATTTTCATATTACATCTTCTAATTTATATGATGCCAGGGTCAAAAGCTCTAAATCCACATAATCTTACTCATAATTGGATTCTTCACATATCCTGAAACTAAGAAAGCATCAGATACTTCCCCCCTACCACAAAACATTCTCTGTCCAGCGAGGCTGCATTCTGCTCACTGTAATTCATATAGTCATCCTTCATCCCTTTTTTCACCCAGTCTGTAATCATACCTACCATAGCCCTGGTATTCATCTTCGCCATAAGCTGAATTTCTTCCCCACTAAGATCCAGACCGGAATTGGCATATCGTTCACGCAAGGTTTTCGTCCAAAGCTCCATATAAAGCTCCGTCAACACATCAAACAACGAGTTCTGCTCTACATATTTAAAACATTTTAAATAAAACTCCCGCTCATTGTACAGGCACTCGCACACACTGGTAAAACTATCCTCCAGGAATTTTGACGAATCCGCATAGGTTTCCACCTTCTTTGAGATGTCATCATAGAAAATCCAACTGATTAATTCGTATTTGTCCTGAAAATGATAGTAAAAATTGTTTCGGCTCATACCACAACGTTCCGTGATATCTTTCACTGAAATTTTATCGAGTGGACGCTCGTGTAACAGTTCTTTCAGTGCTTTCGCCAATGCTTCTTTTGTAAGTTTCGTATTTGCCATCTGCATCCCCCCATCCAATTATCCGATAATTTCTGATAATTTATTAACATTTTCTGCCATCATTATACACTTTTTTCATTTGCACATGCAACAAATACGACTGTTTTATAATTGGACAATTTCCAAATCTGTATAAAAATGTGACACTTTTGCAAAAGTGTCACATTAAGTTTCTCCCAGAAAATTCAAAATTGCCTGACGCGTTTTCTGATAAAAATTTTTCTCCAGATACATGGCATGGCCTGCGTGCTCCAGATGGCCGATGGCCGACCCTTTGGGAAGTTTCCTCACTGCCTCATAGCACCGCTCTGTATTCACATAAAAATCAATATCCCCTGTCACAATTAATACCGGAACTTTGATTTTCTCCGGCTCAATCAGCCATTTATCCCCCGCCTCCATAATCTCTTTTGCACCTCCGGCCGGTCTTAATCGCTCTCCCTTCTGTCTGTATGCCAACACAGACCACAAATTCAGCAGCATAGGTTCCACGGCAGTCTGGTCATACTGCTCCTGACACTCCGGGTTCTTTCTCCATATCCGGTTTACATAATCATCATCAATCGACAAAAACGGTGTATGAATCATTACCGGCTCAAACACACCTCCAAAACAAGGTCCAAGCCAGACCAGCTTCCGAATCCGCTCCGGTTTCCATATTGAAGCCTTTGCAGTTGTCATGGTTCCCCAGGACCAGCCCAGTAAATCAATTTGTTCTACACTCTGTTGCTCACATATCACTTCGATGGCACATAACTGATCCTTTGCCGCATTTTCGGTAGTCACGTCCCAGCCGTTCTCATAGGATTCCGACTTTCCATAACCACCGATATCCAGTCTCCATACGGTATATCCCTGCCCTGCAAAATATTCACACAGACTATAATCTTTATATTTGATATCAAATACAAACTGAGCAAAAGTAAGCCCGTGAATCATCAGAAGATTCCGTTCCGGGATACTGCTCTCACTTTCAAACTTCGTAAGATATAAGGCTTTCCCATTATCTTTTCGATGAATATACATCTCTGTAAAACGGTAGTCCACATAATCACCTGCACTTTCTGCATATATTGTAACATCCAAATTAATTTTTGGTAAATTTTTATTCTAATTTTATTACACTTTGTGTTTTTGTCTGAATTTATTTTATGTTTTCTTATTGTTATCTGAATAATAAGATAATATAATATTTTTGGAAGCAAATTCAACTTATTACATCTTATGTCATACTACAATGAAAACGGTTCATTTGAGAAAAGGAGGGTCACAAATGCCGAACACTTCCATTACCAAAGAGGCTCTTGCAGGCGCCTTAAAAGCACTGCTCACAAATCAGCCTTTATCAAAAATTTCAATAAAAGACATCACCGACTATTGTGGCATCAGCCGGAATACATTTTATTATCATTTTCAGGATAAATACGAGTTAATCAACTGGATATTTTTCTCTGATATGAATGAGCACGTTGCATCTTTCGCAGACCCGGATAAATTACCGGAAACTTTTGTGGATGTATGCAAAACTCTGTATGCTCACCGTAAATTCTATATGGCTTGTTTCCAGTACACAGGGCAAAATTCCCTGTATGAATGTATGCGTGATTTCTATGTGAATCTCTGGACACAAAATCTGGAACATACATACCAGAAATATCAGCTTTCCATCAAGAAGGACGAGCTTTGTCTGACTGCCAGAATGAAGACCCATGCACTGCTGGGAATGCTAAGTGAATGGGTACAAAATGGTATGCACGATGACTATATGATTTACTTTAAACAAATGCGGATAATTCTTGAACGGGAAACCGTACCGGTCCGCACCTTCCAGAAAAAAGCAAAAACAAAATCCGCTTAAACAATATCAACTTTTAGAAGCGAGCGCAGCAATTGTATCAATTGTTGCACTCACTTTTTATTTTTATCAGATTTCTTTGTGCATTTTTCTCTTTTTGTACTACTTTTAAACAGTCCCAAGTTCTGTTTGTTGCCGCTCTATTTATTAAAATATACAATAAAAGTAGATAAAATCCGAATCACTTATCGCCATATATTTATGAACATCATCTATTTTAGAAAGGGGAAAATGCAAATGAGCAAACGATTACAAATTGATTATGTCCGCGTGCATAAGGTTCAATTTGGTGACACAACCAGTTTGAAAGACGGCGTACTGACCGTAAACAAAGAAGAATTAATAAACATTGCCAAAAGTGAACTGTTCGGTTCTCTGGACATTAAGCTGGCAGTACCTGGAGAGAGCTGCCGTATCTTAGGAATTCACGATGTGATGCAGCCACGCTGTAAAGCAGACGCACCGGAAACCTCTTATCCTGGAATCTGGGGCAAGCTTGCACCAGCCGGAGAAGGTCGTACCGTTGCCCTGAAGGGGGTTGTAATCTCCGACCTTTACTACGCAAAATGTAATATCAAATATTATCTGGATATGGGAGGCGAGTGCGCAAAATACTCCAACTTCTCCAGACATTATCATATTATCCTGGACGCTACTCCTGCCGAGGGCGTCAGCGACGCAAGCTACGCAGAAGCACTCAAATATGCTTCGCTTTCTATCAACGTTCATCTTGCAAAGCTTGCAATTAACATGACACCGGATGAAACAGAAGTATTCGAGCGCAAACCGGTTGATCCGGCAAAGAAACTTCCAAAAGTTGCTTATCTTACCGTACACATGGCTTCCCATGATACCTGGAACTTCCATGTATATGGACAGAGTGCCCTGAACTTCCTGCCAATCGTACTTCAGCCTACCGAAGTTCTGGACGGTGCTATGATTTGGCGTTACTGGGAGCCGAACTATTTCTTACAGAATGAATTATATATCAAAGAACTTATGAACCGTCATGGAAAAGACCTGGAATTTGTCGGCATGGTATTTACCAATAACGTTATGAAGGTTGACGGAAAAGATACCATGGGAATGATTGCAGCCACGATTTGCAAAGAGACCTTAGGTGCTGACTGCGTAATCATTAATAAATCCGGTATGGGTCACTGTCAGTTAGACCAGGCACTCGCATTTAACTGGTGTGAGAAAATGGGAATGCCGGCAGTCATGAATTTATCAGCCGTTTCCAACGATAAACCTGGCGATATGCTGGTTATCTCCGACCCAAGAATTGATGCGTGTATCAACAGCGGACGCAACTACGATTTACATCACCCAAAGGTTGACCGTGTCATTGGTCGTGACACCAATGTTCCAAGCCTTGCGGGTGTTGATGTACAAGGTCCATTCGTTCACTCTACGAACTTTGCATATCAGGGAATCTGGTCCCAGCTCGGTGACTGTTATGTAACCACTGACAATGACCTGCCGCCAGTTCCGGATTGTGCAGGAAAGGAGGCATAATTATGGCAGAGAAAATCAGAGTCGTTCATTATATTAACCAGTTTTATGCCGGCATGGGCGGTGAAGATACCGCAAGTATCGGTGTTTCCGTAAGGGAGGAGCCTGTAGGACCAGGACTTCAGCTTGCGAAAGAACTCGGTGGTGATTATCAAATCGTTGCCACTATCATTTGCGGTGACAACCATATTGCAGAAAATATAGAAACCGTTACGGCAGAATTTGTGGAAATCGTAAAGAAATACAAAGCCCAGCTATTTATCGCAGGACCTGGTATGAATGCAGGCCGTTATGGAATCGGCTGCGGTGCTGCCACTGCCGCTATTACAGAACAGTTAAAGATTCCTGCTGTCACTGCACTCTATGCAGAAAATCCAGGTACAGACCTTTACAAAGACAGATGTTATATCCTTCAGACCGACAACCGTGCAAACCGTATGCGTATCTTCATCAAAAATGTTGCCGCATTTGCAAAACGTCTGGTGGAAGGTGACTTTATCGGTGATGGTAAAAAAGAGGGCTACCACGGCTCCGGCCCTGCAATCCAGATTGATTATTCCATTCCGGCTTGCAAACGTGGCGTGGATATGCTGCTCAAAAAATATCATAAAGAGAACTTCTATACAGAAGTAAAAATGCCAAACCATGAGGAACTTCCTCTCCCGGTACTGAAAAAGCCACTGAACGAAATCAAAGTTGCGGTTGTTACCGATGGTGGTCTGGTTCCTGCCGGAAACCCGGACAACATGGTTGTAACCAATTCCAAATGCTACAAACGCTACACCTTTGGTGATATAGACCGGTTAGATGCCAAGGATTATGAAGTCCGTCATCAGGGTTACAATAACGCATTTGTTCTTCAGGACCCGAACCGTCTTGTGCCAGTCGATGCCCTGGAAGAGCTGAAAAAAGAAGGAAAAATCGGTGATGTATTCCCGGCATTCTATACCACTGCCGGTGTTATGACTCCTATGGAGAAAGGAAAAGAATTTGGTGAAGGCATTGCCAAAGATTTGCTTGCAAATGATGTAGATGCGGTCATCCTCACCTCTACATGAGGTACTTCCTCACGCTGCGGTGCAGTCATGACAAAAGAAATCGAACGTGCAGGTATTCCAATCGTCCATGTTACCAATCTGGTAAATATTTCCGAAGGAATCGGTTCACACAGAATCCTGCGTGGAAACAGTGTCCTTCATGTATTTGGAAATCCTTCTCTCCCTCCGGCAGCCGAAGTTACCTACCGGAAAGAGTTATGCGAGAAGGCAATTGATATGTTAGCCGAAGTTCCTGCTGAAGGTTCTAACTGCTTAATTGAAACTCCTTAATGATAATTATATGATGCTTATAGATTGTTTCGTGTTCTGCGCTTTCACAATCTTGGCTGATATGCGAAAAGACCCGCTCATCACCGGGTCTTTTCTTTTGTTTCCAGACATAAAAAAAGATCCATCGGACCTTTTTTCATATGTCACTATTTATTTCTGTTTATATCCATCTAAGAACTCACCCATTCTGTGCATTGCATCCGCAAGCTCATGTGCTTCCGGCAACATAACAATACGGAAATGGTCTGGCTCATGCCAGTCAAATCCGCTTCCCGGAACCATCAGAATATTGGTTGCCACCAATAAATCATGTGCAAACTTCTTATCATCTGTAATGTTGAATTTCTTCACATCCAGCTTCGGGAACATGTAGAATGCAGCGTCATTCTTCACAAAAGAAAGTCCGTCAATCTTCTTTAGTTCTTTTACAGTTGCTTCTCTCTGTAGATAAAGTCTTCCGGTTGGACTTACCATAGAAAACGGTGTTTCCATATCTTCAAGTGCTGCCGGAATCACAATCTGCGCCAATGTATTCGAACAAAGTCTCATGGAAGTAAGCTGCACAATTCCCTGCACATAGTCTTCTGTCAAATGACGTGGTCCGCTGATGACCATCCAGCCACAACGGTACCCGCAAAGACAATGTGACTTGGACAGACCATTCATAGTTACCATCGGAATATCATCCGCAAGCGAAGCAAGCGAGGTATGCTGAAGTCCGTCCATGACCAGACGGTCATAGATTTCATCTGCAAAAATCATAATTTCTGCTTCTCTGGCAATCTGGACAATTTCCTCCAAAAGCTCTTTGGAATACAGAACTCCAGTCGGATTATTTGGGTTAATTACAACAATCGCTTTTGTCTTCTCTGTAATCTTGGAACGGATATCCGCAATATCCGGATACCAGTGTGCCTGTTCATCGCACTGATAGAATACCGGCACTCCTCCTGCCAGATGAACAGTATTGCCCCAAAGTGAATAACTCGGAGTCGGAACCAGTACTTCATCTCCCGGATTTAATAATGGGGTCAGTGCAAAGGAAACCACCTCACTTACTCCATTTCCAATAAATACATCATCCGGTGTAATTCCTTTGATGCCTTTGCTCTGCTCATAAGCACAGATTGCTTCTCTTGCAGCCGGCATTCCTTTGAAATCGCAATATGCCACACCTTCATCAATATGATTGTTCAGTGCCTGTTCAATACTCTTTGGAAGCGGAAAGCCAAAAGTTGCCGGATTACCCGTATTCAGCTTCAATACTTTCTTTCCTTCTTCCTGCATCTTCAAAGCTTCGATATACAATGGACCTCTGATGTCTGAATGCACATCATGCATGCGCTCTGCACGTTTTATTTCTTTCATATCTTTTTCCTCGCACAATTAATTCTGATTTCTTCTTCATAACGGGCCCATAAAATTGCCCACATTTCATAGCTTTCTGTTATACAACTGCATCTCCACGGTCAACCACCAGTTCACAACCTACGCTGGCAACTCGTCTGCCCATACATCCTCTGCATTCTGCGGCTTCTTCACCAGTACAGATTTTGTTATCGTAAAGATCATATAATTTTCTGTTCTTCACCGGAGATAAGTTCGGCATTACTACATTGGCTCCTGCCTGAATCCCCTTCTCACGGCCACGCGGGTCCATGGTACCAAGGGCTGTCGTTGCCGGCAGTAATACCTTCGGCAATAAAATTCGAATCACTGACAATAAATAAAGAGTTAAATCTACACTTCCTGCTGCTTCCTGCGCAAACATCGTATCATGATGTGGAATAAATGGTCCGATTCCCACCATCTCCGGCTTCAGTTCCTTTAAAAATATCAAATCTTCCGCCAGCGTTTCTTCTGTCTGATAAGGGGAACCTACCATAAATCCGGCTCCTACCTGATATCCTAATTTCTTCAGGTCATACAGACAGTTCTTACGATTTGCAAGGCTCATATTTGCCGGATGAAGCTTGCCATAGTGCTCCTCATTCGCTGTCTCATGCCGCAGCAGATATCGGTCTGCCCCGGCTTCTTTAAAGCGTTTATAGCTTTCATAAGACTTTTCACCAATAGAGAGGGTAAGTGCACAGTCCGGATAATTTTCCTTAATCCGACGGATAATATTTACCATCTTATCGTCTGTATAATAGGCATCCTCGCCTCCCTGTAAAACAAAGGTACGGAAATCCAGTTCATAGCCATTTTCACAACAGGCCATAATCTCGTCTTCTGTCAGACGATAACGCGTTGCATTCTGGTTACTCTTGCGGATTCCGCAATAATAACAGTCATTCCTGCAATAATTGGTATACTCTATCAGTCCTCTGGTAAACACTCTGTTTCCATAATACTGTGTCCGAATCCGAACCGCTTCTTCTTTTAATCGATTCACAGCTTCTGGATTATTCGCACATTTGATAAGTTCTATAAATTCTTCCTTTGTCAAATCCGGATTTTCAATAAATTTTTCATATATCGGTTTCATATCCTGCACTGCTCCTCATCTATATGAACGTCCATCCCGCCATATATTCTTTTAAATTTCATTCTACCACACTTTATTTTGTCATGCAATGTTTAAAAGAGCTAAGAAAGAAATACCCAAGAAAGAAATGGAACATTATCATCAACCAATCGAGTAGGAGGGAAAATTAAATAAATTTTCCCGACCTCTCACACCACCGTG
>USGU01000018.1 GCA_900554415.1 uncultured Lachnospiraceae bacterium
CTACAATAAAAAAGGTTATGAAACGAGTGGCAACGGAAGGAGCAAAAGGCGGAGCTGAAAGTGCAATTCAAAGTAAAATGACTAATAGTAATGTAAAAAATGGCACAATAAGCGGAATGATTTCGGGTGCAATATCTGGATTGGGAGGAACAGGATTTGCAGTAGCAGGAAGTGCTATAGGAGGTTTTACCAATCAGAAATTGGATGGAAACAGTTGGGAGAAGGGATTAGAATATGGAATGTTGGCTGGAGTGGCACAAGCAACACTGGGAAAAATAAATATAGCTGTATCATTGCCAAATTCCAATTCAAGTTTAGAAACTTTATCAAATATTGTTGTAGGTGGAACTGTAGGACTGACTAATCAAGTAATAGGTTTTGCAAAAGATTTTTCTATATATTCGGCTTGGAATTTAATGATAGGGACAGAAAAAGAGGAAAGGTAATTAGAAAGAAGTGAGATTTTTATTTAGAGTATGTATAAGTATAGCAATTGTAACGGTGGTTGTACATAAAATAACAGGAATGAAAAGAAAAAGTGACCAAATATTAAGCGTTTTCGGCGTTTTATGTTGCATCATTCTTTTGTATTATGGGTTGATAGATAATCGTATAATATGTATCAAGGAAGAACCTAAATTCTATTATGGAGAGGTACAAGAATTGCAATTGCGAAACCATAGACAAGGTGGAAGACTCTATTACGATATCACTTTGAATACAGAGAAAAATGGAAAGGCTGTTTTTGAAAAAATTTATGTTCCTAAAGAAATAAAAATAGGAGATAAAATTGAAATTTGTTATAATCCTACGATGGAAGGAATTGTTGCTAAAGTTAATGGAGTAGAAATGGCTGCTTATAAATATGAGTATAAATTGGATGGATCTATTACACAATCAGATGTTAAGCGGCTATTTGTTAAACAGATTATATTTTTTTCTGGTCATTTTTTACTTTTCATATTTTATGTAATTGTACAGCATAAGAACAAAAAAACAAAATGGTGCAGAATATTTTGCGGAATGTGGCTGTTTGGTTGGGGAATGTGTTTTATGTTAACAATGTTGACAATAAAAAATATAATTGATTATTATTCATTTAGGGTTATTATTGCATGCTCTTTTTATGTATTTATGTTGGGTGAATTTTTCTATGCTTTAGACGTTGAAGGTTTCCAACTGGCTCAGAAAAACATAGATATATAGATATTAAAAGTAAAGCAAAAGGTTGGAAGAAATACGCAATTATTGCAGGATGTGCAGTTACAGGTGGTGTGATTGGTGCCGTAGCAGGAACGAAACTGAGTTCAAAATTTGGCTTACAAGGCAAATGCAAGTTAAAAAACCCTTCCAAAATACTTAACGCAGCAAGAAGCGGATTGTCCAAAGTAAAGAGCGGAGCCAGCAAGATTATATCCAAGACCAAACAGGTTATCTCCAAGGGAAAGAAGTACAAGTCTACAATAAAAAAGGTTATGAAACGAGTGGCAACGGAAGGAGCAAAAGGCGGAGCAAAGGGAGCTGCAGAAGGATATGTGCAGAGTAAATTAACTGGAGATGACACCAAGAAAGGCACTATCAGTGGACTTGCCAGTGGAGTAATTGGAGGTGTGATGGGGACACCGAGAGATAAAATTACCAAAGAAAGTCTCAAATGGGCATATACTGGAGTAACAGGTTTTGTATCGTCTGCATTAGGAAGTTTATCAGTTGGTGATAAACCAACTTGGAGAGATATGAGTGCAGGAGTAATACAGTCATACATAGGAGACGGGCTTTCGACATTATCAGATAATGAAGGAATAGCACAATCCATGGTACAAGGAGTAGTAGGCTGGACAGGAACGGTTTTTGATTTTGCTATCGGTTTAGGGACAAAATATATTGGAAGTAATTAAATAATATTTATAGCTGGACAATTAATTGTCCAGCTATAAAGGAACGGGAGACTCATATGCTTATAGATAGGCTTGCATTTTATAAAAATATTTTTGGTATGTTAATACTAGGCGGTATATTATTATTCGGTGTAGATATTGAGGTTAAAAGAATAAAAAAGAATGAAGAACTTCTCGTTTCTTTTATTCTCGTATTTGCAATTATAATTGGAGTAGAGTCTATTATTTTTGCGAAGATTCCATATATTGCAAATGAGTTACATGAAATTGCAGAAGGTACTGTAGTCAGTATGCAATGGGCCAATAAGGATTGGGATAAAACTGTAGCAAAATATTATAAAGGGAACGGAGAAGTTGAATATTATGATATAGTCTTGAATGATGGAGAAAAAAATGAAAAATATAAGTCAGTATGTGTAAAAGACCCAATAAAGGAAGGGGATGAGATTCGGATACATATATATAAAAGTATTGTTCCATCTCGGGTTATTACAAGAATTAATGGAAAAATGACGAAATATTTTGAATATGGATATAAGTATTCAAAAATGGAAGAAAGCCTCTTTTTCTGGAGTATTATTTTTATTGGTGGTATTTATGGGATGCTTGTAAGCTACAAATATTATAAATATGGGAAGAAAGCAAAAGGATGGTATAGAGTAGCGGTTATAAGTATGATAGTTTATCTTTCTTCATTTATTATTTCGAAAAAGTATCCATCTCATAGTAATATTTTAGGAATCAGTATGGCTATTTCCTTGGGAATCTTTGTTATATCGGTGATTGGCATATACTGGAAGTCAGTGAGTGTGGAAGAAAAACCAATAGTCTCTGATGATGAAAAACAAGAAGCTCACCAGATACTAAATGTGGAAGAAGAAATGACAGTTTCTGAAACTGAAAATCGGGAAGTTTCCCGGATACAGGAACCTCAAATCACTAACGAAGAAATATCCGAACCGAAAGCCAGAGAACCGAAAAACATAGAGGAAGATTATCCGATATGCCAGTTCACTCCGGTAAGCAATACGTTTTCTAGAAAGTATTGTACCTATCGCTACAAAGCGGAAAGGAAGGACTGGTTTAAAATGACTGTAACAATCAGTGTTTTATTCATCGGTTTGGGTTCTGTAATAGCACTTGCTTTGGACGGAAAAGAAGTGCTGGTAATAGAAGCAGGAATTATTCTTTGGTTATTGTTTGTAGGTTGGTATTATTGGCATAAAAAGAAAAAATGCAAGAAATTTAAGCAGGCTGCCAAGGATTCCAGACCATGTGAGATTTGTGAAGTAAAAATGGCACTTGGCGAGGAACACAAATATATTTATTCAAATGGACAGGAAAAGATTGTCTGGATGGAATGGGATATGGAAGGCAAGATAAAAGACGGACAGCCTGCGGTGATTGTGTATATTCCGTTAGCGGATAAATTTTATACGGACAAGCCGGAAACGATAGAGATGATAAAAGAGAAGTACTAAGAAATGGGAAATGTGATGTATGGAAAAAAAGATAACATGTATGATAATCTGCTTTCGAGAAAATGGAAAAAACGATATGAAGAACAAAGTGCAGAAGTTCAAAAAAAATTAGATGAATTAGGCGAAAAAAATTGGAAAGATTACCAACTTAAAACGATTAAAAGAAAGAGGGCATATCCTGAAATAGGAGACGTTTTTTTAGTTGAACCGGTGGAAGGAAAGTACTTTTGGGGAGTTGTTGTGAATAATCATATATACAATATAGATGGTGACGATTTGCTGGTAATAATGATTTTCCGAGAAAGAGTATATGGAAAAGAATATAATAATCTGAAAATAGATACGAAAAATTTGTTAATAGACCCATGTATTGTTGGAAAGGAATATTGGACCAGAGGTTTATTTTATACGATAACCAATATTAATCTTGAAAGTATAAAATTAAACTATGGATTTTATAACATTTTTAAGGGGAAGTATTTTGATGAGCTGGGTAAAGAGTTAAAATGTGTTCCTGATTTGGTTGGCATAGATGGTGTTTGCACAATTTCGGGTATAGCCTATAAAATAAATACGGAACTTATTATCGATGAAACATTGCTTGCTGATTAGCTTGAAAGGCCAAGTCAAAGAAAAGGCATTTTGATATATGGGGGAAAGGCAGATGAAAATACATATTGACAAAATATTAAATGAAAGGATTTATTTTTCTACTGATTATGGGATGGTAAAAGGAATATGGAAAGAAAACAATCAGCCCGTTAAAGAAGATTATGATGTAGAACTGGATGTGGAAAAAATCTATGATTATAATGACTTGGTTATATGTGACAAAAAAGAATATAAGATTCAAATGCTGGGTGAAAAGATTCAACTTACATTGCTGTTGAGTGATTATGCGGAAAATGGAGAGGCTGTTTTTAGATTGGGTGATTCGATTATGATAATTGAAACCAATTATGATAAGAGATTCTATGAATTGAAGAATTCATTTGTAACAATACTAGTAGATGCAAATTCCGCTCGAACTGAGCGCCTTTTTCGTTTCTAACGGCACAAGCCTTCCGGTGTAAACTGCACGCCTTTTCGGAAGAACTGCTCATGTTTATTTAAATAGTGTTATAGTTTTTTCGTAGTCAATAATTATTGAATCTGCGAAAGGAGGCATGTAAATGCAAGGCTACAACACTATCGTTGGCGTTATTCAAATGCGCCAAAATAAATGTGCTCTCCGTACTATAAGTGATAGGTATCACATTGGTTCAGGTACGGTGCAGCTTATTCTAAATCGCTTTAAGGCATCTGGATACTCTCTGGATGATTTAAAGCAACTTGAACCACATATCGTCGAGGATATTTTTTATCCTCCTGAAAATCTTCAAAGGAATGATATTCCTATGCCTAATTTTCAAACCTACTATGATCGTATCCATCAACCCGGAAGTAAAGTGAATGTATCTTACTGCTGGTTTGATTACAAGGAAAAGAATCCTAATGGATACGAACAAACCCAGTTTTATGAATTATATAATCGCTTTGTTACCAAGAACTACGGTAAAGAAAGTGCCACAATGGCAGTTGAACGTATTCCTGGAGAAAAGTTATATATTGACTGGGTTGGAGATCAGCCCGAGCTACTTGTTGATCCCGAAACAGGTGAAATACAAAAGGTTCATATCTTTGTAACCACCATGGGATTAAGTAGTTTAATCTACGCTGAAATCTTTTTAAATGAGAAGCTATTAAGCTTCACTACTGGAACAGTACACGCATTACAATTCTATGGTGGTGTACCCAAACATTTAGTTCCAGACAATTTAAAAACCGCAGTAATAAAGCATTCAAAAGATGAACTGATTTTGCAATCAGCTTATTCTGACCTGGAAGATTTTTATGACACGATTGTACTTCCACCTCCACCACGGAAGCCAAAAGGCAAAGCCACGGTAGAGAATCATGTTAAGTATCTTGAAACGCATCTTGTTGAGAAACTTAAAGAAAAAGTTTACACATCGCTCGAAGAGATAAATGCTGAAACTAAAAAAATAGTAGCAGCCCTCAACTCAAGACGAATGCAAAACAAGAAATATTCAAGGCAAGACATGTTTGATAAGTATGACAGAACGTGTTTGAAACCACTGCCAGGCGGAAGCTTCACGTTATGCGATTATAAAACAATCACTCGAATTCCTGATAATTATCATGTTGAGTATGATGACCACTACTATTCTGTAGTGTATACCCAACTAGGCAAACCTGCAATTATTAAAGCAACTGCATCAGAAATTCGTATATGTGATAGCTACAACAGATTAATCTGTAAACATAAACGAGTCTACAGTGAGTTTCCTAAATACATCACTGAAGATTCACATATGCCAGAAGAACATAAATACTACAAAGAAGTCAATCAGAAAGACGGTGCTTACTACAGACGCTGGGCTTCTGTGTTTGGACCAAACATGGCAGAATGTATTGACAGAATTCTTAAATCCTCAAAGCATGAAGAACAGTCATACAACTCATGTGCAGGTCTCTTACATGCTTGTAAGGATCTACCCCATGGTTTTGTTGATGAAACAGCAAGGCAATGTATTGAGATGAATTCCTGTAAGTATAAAACCTTCAAACAATTGCTAAATAAAAACAAAAGCAATCATGTTAATACAGGCACGCTTCCAACTCATGAGAACATCAGAGGAAAGGACTTCTACAAGTAAGGTATTCTATTATGGCATATAAACAAAAAGATTATATTTATAATGAGCAGCTTAACGCTGAACAAAACGTATTACTTGATAGACTGTTTAAAATGCGTCTATCACATATGGCGGAAGCCTTAGAAACACAGTTTCTAAATGCGAACTATGAGCTAGAGGATTTTATAACTCGAATTACTCATATCGTAAATACCGAGTGGGATGAAAGACAAACCACAAAGTTTAACCGCCTTATGAAAAAGGCAACGCTCAAATATCCAACAGCAGACTTCGATAACGCTCTGTATGAGCCAGATCGAATGCTTGATACTCACACAATAGAATTACTTCAAAAGTGCGAGTGGATAGAAGAACGTAAGAATCTCCTTATCACAGGATGTGCTGGTGCTGGTAAAACACATATAGCTAATGCTTTATGTATTACAGCTATGCAGCAACATAAAACTGTAAAGTATATCAGAGCAAACACGCTCATGATGGAGAGTGAAAAAGCTCGACTTAACAGAGAGGCTCTTGATTACACCAATCAAATGGCTTCTTATGATCTTCTTGTTATTAATGACTTCGGCCTCATGGATCTGGATATTGACAGATGCAGAGATCTATTTGAAGTAATTGAAACAAGAGATACAAAGAAATCAACAATGGTGGTTTCTCAGTTGCCTACAGCTAAATGGTATGAACTATTTAAAGATGATACCTATGCAGATGCCTGCTTAAGCAGGCTTACTTCCAAGGCATTACGCCTTGAATGTAATGGACGTGACATGCGTCAGTCCTAATAGTAGCTTATAGCTGTGCTATGCACAGTTCAGAGCGGAATTGCGCTCCGTTCCTCCGGAACGGATGCGCAGTTTTGCCGGAATATACAACTAGTAGAACAATTATATATTTATGATATGAATTTATAAGTATAATAGCTAAAAGCAGAATAAGTTGTTATCAATACATGGAACCTAAAACCAGGAAATATCAATGCAAGGCAGATATGTTTAAGTAGAATGAAGCAGAAAATATGAAGTACTATAAATTGATGTATGATTATGAAAAAGGAGAACGATATATTGATTGCAATGCTGCTGATTTGCAGGGAATAGATATATTGTATCGGGTGGAATATTTATTAATGAATGGAAACAGATTGTATATGAATACGATGGCAGTAAGGGGATTATGACAGATTATGTATCCAATGCTTATAGATGGCCGATAGTGTCAAAGAAATTTTGCTCTTTGGTTAGTGGTTTGGTTCCAAGTGATAAAATTCAAAATCTTCCGGTCACATTGTTTGACGTTTCTGAAAAATGCAAGAATGAATCATATAGTGTACTGAATGTTTTAGATGTTATTGATGCAATTGATTTAGAACATTCAGACTATGATGTGCTTAAATTGGGAGACAAAAAGATAAATTTTGTTAAGAAATATGCATTAAAGAAAAAAGCAATTGAAGGACATGATATATTCCGGCTGAAAAATGATACCATTCCTCTTTTTATTTCTGAAAGAGTTAAAAATGCGATAGAGGAAAATCAATTATTGGGATTCGACTATTTAGAAGTTAAGGTAGTATGATGCAAACAGGGATGTGCGAGCGATACGCATATCCCTGTTTTTGTCATAAGTTCTATTGTTTGTAGAATGCTGTCAATGAATCCATTTTTGCAGACATATTCGTGAAAAGTAAATCCACGATAGTAAGTGCTGCCATAGCTTCTACCACAACCACCGCTCTCGGAACAATTACAGGGTCATGTCGTCCGGTGATAGTAAGGGAAATCGGATTTCCATCCTTATCTACAGTTTCCTGTTCTCTGGAAATAGAAGGAGTAGGTTTGACAGCGGTGCGGAAAACAAGAGGTGCACCGTCACTCATTCCACCCAGAGTTCCACCAGAATGATTGGATTTCTTTGTGATTTTTTCATCTGTTACTGTAAAGGCATCATTATTTTCACTGCCTTTTGCCTGCGCAGCAGCAAAGCCGTCACCGATTTCAAAGCCCTTTACTGCTCCGATAGAAAGCATGGCTTTTGCAAGATTGGCATCCAGTTTATCAAAGACCGTATCACCGATTCCTGTAGGAAGTCCGGTAACTCTGCACTCGATGATTCCACCGGAAGAATTCTGTTCTTTGATACAGGATTCCAGATAAGCGGAGGCTTTCTCTGCATAGGCGGTACTTGGCATGTTGAGTGCATTTTGTGTGATTTCTTCAAAATGATAGTCTGCTTCCGGAATAGAAACAGGACCAATGGATTTTGTATAAGTGAGAATCTGGATTCCTAATGTTTCCAGAATCTTTGCGGCAACTGCTCCGGCAGCTACGCGCCCTGCTGTTTCCCGTCCGGAAGAACGGCCGCCGCCACGGTAATCACGGAAGCCATATTTCTCGTCGAAAGTAAAATCTGCATGACCGGGACGGTAGCAGTTCATAATATTACTATAATCGCGGGAACGCGGGTCTTGATTGCGGATTAGAATAGAAATCGGAGTTCCGGTTGTTTTACCCTCAAAAACGCCGGAAAGAATCTCCGCTTCGTCACTTTCCTTTCGCATGGTTGTAAACTGACTTTGTCCGGGTTTACGTCTGTCTAAATATGTTTGAATATCAGATTCTGATAAGGGTAATCCGGCAGGGCAGCCATCAATTACAACACCGATGCCCTTCCCGTGGGATTCTCCCCAGGTAGATATCTGAAATAATTTTCCGAAAATAGAACCTGCCATTTGAATGTTGTCCTTTCTATGGTTAGTATGTTTGGCGATGATACCATCGGATTTCTCCGCATTGATATGCTCTCAAAATCCTTCAAACATTCGAAATTCGCCCTGTCGGGCTTCTTTCTCATGTTTGGGCAAGTTGTAAGGCTATGTATTCTCATGTGAACATGAAAAACATATCTTTACAACCTTGGTATCATCATGATACTACACGAACACTTTTGGAACAAGTGAAAAAATTGTCGAAAAGTGACATTTATATTGCAAATAAGAGCCCGTTCGTATTACAATAATGGATATGAGTATTCAGGATATAAATATATTTATAGGGAGTTAGGATAGAATGACAAAGAGGAAGAAGGAAATGGAAGAAAAGGATATCAGTCAGTCCTCGGAAGAAATCATGGAAGAAACATTGCAGGATATTGCAAATGAATTGAAGTCGGAGTCAGAAGACAGTCCGGAAGAAAGTTGTGAGATTAGTGCAGAATTGGAAGATGTGGAAGCTGATGAAGAAAACGAAAAGAATGATTCAGCTAAAGAAAAGATTTCCTCAGATAAGAAGGATGATGAAAAAGCTGAAGTGGAAGAAGACACTGAGAAAAGTGTCAAGGACATTTCAGAGGAGCCGGAGGAAGATGATTTGTCTGCCGAAGATGGTGAGGAGATAGAATCTGAATTAAGTGCCGAAGACGGTGAAGAACTGGAAATGTCGCCAGACGCAGAAGACAGTGAAGAACTGGGAATGTCGCTAGACGCAGAAGACAGTGAAGAACTGGAGCCATCGCTGGACGCAGAAGATGGCGAGGAACTGGAACCGTCACTGGATGCAGAGGATGGGGAAGAACTGGAAGAAGACGAAGAATTGCCGGACGAAGAAAAGCTGGCAAAGAAGAAAAAGAGACATAAAGTGCTGGGAATCATCGGGGGTTCGGTACTTGGAGTTATTCTGGCAGTTTATTTAGGATTTGCAATCTTTTTCTCCAGTCATTTCTATTTCCATACTACCATTAACGGTGTGGATTATTCCCTTCAGACGGTTGGTAAGGTTGAAGATACAATGGCAGAGGAAGTTGGCGTTTATAAGCTGACACTGAAAGAGTCTGATGGTGATGTGGATGTGATTGATGGCAAGAAAATAGATTTAAGCTATAAGAAAGGCGAAGAATTAAATACCTTGCTGAAGAATCAGAATGTATTCTTATGGCCAAGAAGTCTTTGGGAGAATTTTGATATTCAGGCATCGGTTGGTGTGAATTATGACGAAACGAAGCTGGATAATCTGCTTAATGCACTGGATTGTATGCAGGAGGAGAATCAGGTAGCTCCAGCCTCTGCTGTTCCAGAATTTAATGGACAGAAATTTGTTGTGAAAGCAGAAGAAATTGGAAGTTTGTTAGATGTAGATGCATTCAAGGCAAAAGTGGCAGAGTATATTGCCGGATTTCAGAATACTCTGGATATGGTGGCAGAAGACTGCTATGTAAAAGCAGCGTATTTTTCAGATTCACCGGAAGTGATTGCAGCATGCGAGACAATGAACGAGTATTTAGGAGCTTCTGTTACTTACACCTTTGGTGAGAATACAGAAGTTGTAGATGCATCCGTGATTTCTCAGTGGCTGACTACAGATGAAAACATGAATGTGACCTATAATGAAGAAGGGGTATCTCAGTTTGTTGCCGGTCTGGCAGAGAAATACGATACGTACCGGACGCAGAGAACCTTCACATCCGGAAGCGGTAATACGGTAAATGTAGAAGGCGGCAATTATGGCTGGAAAATTGACCAGACAGCAGAAATAGAAGCTTTGGAAGCTAATATCAGTAATAAAGAAGTGGTAACGAAGGAACCTGTTTACAAGCAGACGGCAGCTTCCCATGGAGCAGCAGACTGGGGAGATACTTACGTGGAAGTGGATCTGACCAATCAGTATATGTACCTGTTTGTAAATGGAAGTGTTGTGACAAGTTCACCGATTGTAACCGGAAAGCCAAGTGAAGGAAGTGCGACACCTCAGGGTGTATACAGTATCCGCTATTGCAAGCGGAATGCGGTTTTGCGTGGACCAAAGAAGGAGGATGGTACCTATGAGTGGGAATCTCCGGTAGATTTTTGGATGCCATTTAATGGTGCAATCGGACTTCACGATGCTACCTGGCAGTCAGCCTTTGGAGGTAACAGATATCTGACTCATGGTTCTCATGGATGTGTCAACCTGCCATATAACATTGCGGAGACGGTATTTAACAATGTATCAGCAGGAACACCGGTTGTTTGCCATTACTAAGAGATTATCGTGACTGAAGCATTGGCGGAAGTCAGATATCAGTAGAAAGATATCATTAAGAAAAGTTGGAGAGAATAGAATGTACGAATTAATCAAAAGAGATGGACTGGCGAAGAGGGGACGTCTTCACACAGTCCACGGAGTCATTGAAACTCCAGTATTTATGAATGTAGGAACGGTTGCGGCCATCAAGGGTGCCGTGTCTACAGAAGATTTGGAAGGAATTAAGACGCAGGTCGAGCTTTCCAATACCTACCATTTGCATGTGCGGCCGGGAGATAAAGTAATCAAGCAGCTTGGCGGTCTGCACAAGTTTATGTCATGGAATAAGCCGATTCTGACGGATTCAGGCGGATTTCAGGTGTTTTCGCTGGCTGGACTCCGGAAAATCAAAGAAGAAGGTGTATATTTCAATTCGCACATCGATGGCAGAAAGATTTTCATGGGACCAGAAGAAAGCATGCAGATTCAGTCCAATCTGGCTTCCACCATTGCCATGGCATTTGATGAATGTCCTTCCAGTGTGGCGGACCGGAAATATATCCAGAACTCGGTAGACCGGACAGTGCGCTGGCTTGCAAGATGTAAAGAAGAAATGGCAAGACTGAATTCACTGGACGACACCATCAACAAGAAACAGATGCTATTCGGAATCAATCAGGGTGCGATTTATGAAGACATCCGTATTGCCCAGGCACAGCAGATTGCAGAAATGGATTTGGACGGCTATGCGGTGGGTGGTCTTGCAGTTGGTGAAACCCATGAGCAGATGTATCAGATTTTAGATGCAGTAGTTCCGTATTTACCGGTAAATAAACCGACTTATCTTATGGGAGTAGGAACACCGGCCAATATTTTGGAAGCAGTAGACAGAGGTGTGGATTTCTTTGACTGCGTATATCCGAGCCGTAACGGAAGACACGGACATGTTTATACCAAGCATGGAAAATTAAATTTGTTTAATGCGAAATATGAACTGGATGAGCGCCCGATTGAAGAAGGCTGTCAGTGTCCGGCATGCCGTAGATATTCCAGAGCGTATATCCGCCATTTGCTGAAGGCGAAAGAAATGCTTGGCATGCGTCTCTGCGTACTTCATAATCTGTATTATTACAACACACTGATGGAAGAAATCAGAGCGGCTATTGATGCAGGAAGATATAAAGAGTTTAAGAAAGAAACCTTAAACAGAATGGAAGAAAAAGAAGAATAAAAGCGCATAAGTGTAAAATTATTCGAAATTCCCTTGCTGAAATGCATAGGATTGTGTATAGTAGATATAGTTTTTATTACAATTAGGAGGAAATGGAAAATGAATATGGTTCAGTTAGTTATCATCTACGCTGTAGTTTTAGGTGGTATGTGGTTTTTACTTATGAGACCTCAGAAGAAAGAACAGAAGAGAATTCAGCTGATGCTTTCGGAAATGCAGGTAGGAGATACTGTTCTTACAACAAGCGGTTTTTATGGCGTTCTCATCGATGTAGGTGAGCAGGATGTAATTGTAGAATTTGGCAGCAACAAGAACTGTCGTATTCCGATGCAGAAATCAGCAATCATGCAGGTAGAAAAGCCAGCTTCTAACTCATAGGAGAAGAAAAGAAATAAGAATCTGAAGACCGTGTATATAAGGCAGTAGAACCTTGTATACACGGTTTTTGCTATTTCACACTTTTGCGAGGTAAAGGGTTGAAATCGGAAGAAAAATACGATATTATAAACCATAATAGAAAATCGACATAAATTGTATGACGAATATATGATGCATAGAAGGAAGGAAATGAACGATGAAATTGAACATTGGGGTAATTAAAGGCGATGGAATCGGACCGGAAGTTGTGACAGAAGCAATGAAGGTACTGGACAAGGCAGGAGAAGTGTATGGATTTGAATGTGCTTATGAACAGTTACTGATGGGAGGAGCTTCGATAGATGTTCACGGAGTACCGCTTACAGATGAGACGGTAGAAAGAGCCAAAGCGAATGATGCAGTCCTGATGGGTTCCATCGGTGGAGATACCAACACATCACCATGGTACAAATTAGAGCCATCCAAGAGACCGGAAGCAGGGCTTCTGAGAATCAGAAAAGAACTGGGATTATTTGCAAATCTCCGTCCGGCAGTGCTTTATGAAGAGTTATCTGAGGCGTGTCCATTAAAGCCGGAACTGACAGAAGGCGGATTTGACCTTTTGATTATGAGAGAGCTGACCGGTGGACTGTATTTCGGAGAGCGAAAGACCGTTGAAGAAAATGGTGTCCGTACCGCTTATGACTCACTTACATATAATGAAAATGAAATCCGCAGAATTGCGATCCGTGCATTTGACATTGCAAGAAAGAGAAGAAAGAAAGTAACAAGTATTGATAAAGCAAATGTACTGGATTCTTCCAGATTGTGGAGAAAGGTTGTGGAAGAAGTTGCGGCAGATTACCCGGATGTTACATTAGAACACATGCTGGTTGATAACTGCGCAATGCAGCTTGTAAAGAATCCAAAACAGTTTGATGTGGTCCTGACAGAGAACATGTTTGGTGATATTTTATCGGACGAAGCAAGTATGGTAACCGGTTCCATCGGAATGCTTGCAAGTGCCAGCTTAAATGAAACAAAATTCGGTTTATATGAGCCAAGCGGCGGTTCTGCACCGGATATTGCAGGACAGGGTATCGCAAATCCGATTGCAACGATACTGTCAGCAGCCATGATGCTTCGTTACAGCTTTGATCTGGATGAAGCAGCAGACGCTGTAGAGGCAGCCATTTCCAAGGTATTAAAAGATGGATACCGTACAGGAGATATCATGTCAGAAGGATGTACAAAGGTGAATACAGCACAGATGGGCGACCTTATATGTGAGAGAATACAATAAGAGAATAGAGGAGGCATGAAAAAATGAAGAGTGATAACGTAAAGAAGGGGATGCAGCAGGCACCGCATCGTTCGTTGTTTAACGCATTAGGACTTACAAAAGAAGAATTAGAGAAACCATTAGTAGGAATTGTCAGTTCCTACAATGAGATTGTTCCGGGACATATGAATCTGGATAAGATTGTGAATGCAGTAAAGATGGGAGTTGCCATGGCAGGAGGGACACCAATCGTATTTCCTGCGATTGCAGTGTGTGATGGAATTGCCATGGGACATATCGGAATGAAATATTCTCTGGTTACCAGAGATTTGATTGCCGATTCTACAGAGGCAATGGCACTGGCACATCAGTTTGACGCACTGGTTATGGTGCCAAACTGCGATAAGAATGTGCCTGGACTTCTGATGGCGGCAGCCAGAATCAATGTACCGACCATCTTCGTCAGTGGCGGCCCAATGCTTGCAGGTCATGTAAATGGCAAGAAGAGAAGTCTTTCCAGTATGTTTGAGGCAGTAGGGGCCTATGCAGCAGGAACTATGACTGAATGTGAAGTCTGCGAATATGAAAATAAAGTATGTCCGACGTGCGGTTCTTGTTCCGGAATGTATACAGCAAACAGTATGAACTGTCTGACAGAAGTGCTTGGCATGGGACTTCCGGGAAATGGAACCATTCCAGCCGTTTATTCCGAACGTATCCGTCTGGCAAAACATGCCGGTATGCAGGTAATGGAACTTTACAGAAGAAATATCCGTCCAAGAGATATTATGACAGAAGATGCAATCTTAAATGCACTGACTGTAGATATGGCACTTGGATGTTCGACCAACAGTATGTTGCATCTTCCGGCTATTGCCCATGAAATCGGTATGGATTTTGAGATTGATTTTGCAAATGGAATCAGTGCAAAGACACCAAACCTTTGCCATCTGGCACCGGCTGGCCCGACTTACATGGAAGATTTGAATGAGGCTGGTGGTGTACCGGCAGTCATGAACGAGTTAAATAAGCGTGGACTTCTCCATACAGAATGTATGACCGTTACCGGAAAGACCTTAGGCGAAAATATTGAAGGATGCGAGAACTTAAATCCAGAAGTTATCCGTCCAATCGATAACCCATACAGTGAGACAGGCGGTCTTGCCGTATTAAAGGGCAATATAGCACCGGATGGAAGCGTGGTAAAACGTTCTGCAGTTGTACCGGAAATGTTAGTACATGAAGGACCTGCAAGAGTATTTGAATGTGAAGAAGATGCCATTGATGCAATCAAGAGTGGTAAAATAGTGGCTGGTGATGTGGTGGTTATCCGCTATGAAGGACCAAAGGGCGGTCCTGGTATGAGAGAAATGCTGAACCCGACTTCTGCCATTGCAGGAATGGGACTTGGTTCTTCCGTAGCCCTGATTACAGACGGACGATTCAGTGGAGCATCCAGAGGAGCTTCCATCGGACATGTTTCACCGGAAGCTGCAGTTGGCGGACCAATTGCTTTGATTGAAGAAGGCGATATTATCCAGATTGATATTCCAAACCTTACACTGAATGCAAAGATTTCAGATGAAGAACTGGTAGCAAGAAAGGCAAAATGGCAGCCGAGAGAACCGAAGGTTACCACAGGTTATCTGGCAAGATATGCGGCAATGGTAACATCTGGAAACAGAGGCGCAATTCTGGAAGTAAAATAGAGAGCGAGGAAAACACGAATGCAGTTAAATGGAGCAGAAATACTGATAGAATGTTTGAAGGAGCAAGGTGTTGATACCGTGTTCGGCTATCCGGGAGGAACCATTTTAAATGTATATGATGAACTGTATAAGCATAGCGATGAGATTACACATATCCTGACTTCCCATGAACAGGGAGCGTCTCACGCAGCAGACGGATATGCACGTGCCACAGGAAAAGTCGGTGTATGCTTTGCTACAAGCGGTCCCGGCTCCACCAATTTGGTAACAGGAATTGCAACCGCATTTATGGATTCCATTCCAATGGTGGCAATCACCTGTAACGTAGGTGTGCCGTTAATCGGAAAAGACAGTTTTCAGGAAATTGATATTACTGGAATTACCATGCCGATTACGAAATACAATTTTATGGTAAAAGATGTCAATAAGCTGGCAGAAACCATCCGCAAGGCATTTGTCATTGCACAGTCGGGAAGACCAGGTCCTGTACTTGTGGATATCCCGAAAGATGTGACTGCAAAGATGGCAGAATACAGGCCGGTTTCGGTAGGACTGGTGGATAAGTATCAGGCAGTGGTTTCAGAGCAGGATATTGACAAAGCTATTGAGATGATCATGGAGTCGGAGAAGCCTTACATCTTTATAGGCGGTGGCGCGATTTCATCCGGGGCAAATGAAGAGATTGAAGAGTTTGTAGGAAGAGTACACGCTCCGGTCTGCGATTCCCTGATGGGAAAAGGTGCATATCCGGGAACCAGTGATTTGTATACGGGAATGCTTGGCATGCATGGAACCAAAACTTCAAATTACGGAGTCAGCGAATGCGACTTACTAATTGTAATTGGCTCCCGTTTCTCGGACCGTGTTATTGGAAATGCATCGAAATTTGCAGAAAATGCAAAGATTATCCAGATAGATATTGATGCGGCTGAAATCAACAAGAACATTATGGTGGACTTGGGACTGGTTGGAGATATCAAGGCCGTTCTGGGTGCAATCAATGGAAAGCTGATGCAGCAGCACCATGATAAATGGGTAGAAAAGATTCAGAATTATAAGAAACAGTACCCAATGACTTATTCGAAAGAATCTTTGACCGGACCATTTGTCATTGAAGAAATTTACCGTCAGACAAATGGAGAGGCTCTGATGACAACCGAAGTAGGGCAGCATCAGATGTGGACTGCACAGTATTATAAATTCAAAGAACCAAGACAGTTACTTACATCCGGTGGACTTGGAACCATGGGATATGGTCTTGGAGCTGCGATTGGAGCCAAGATGGGATGTCCGGATAAAACGGTTATTAATATTGCCGGAGACGGATGTTTCCGTATGAATATGAATGAGATTGCCACAGCAGCACGTTACAATATTCCAATTATTCAGGTAGTACTGAACAATCATGTACTTGGAATGGTTCGTCAGTGGCAGACACTTTTCTATGGACAGCGCTATTCCGCTACCGTACTGAACGATGGAGTGGATTTCGTGAAGCTGGCAGAAGCAATGGGGGCAACAGCCTACCGTGCAACAACAAAGGAAAATTTTTCTGAAATCTTTGAAAAGGCATTACAGTGTGAAGGGCCGGTTTTGATTGACTGTCAGATTGACAGTGATGACAAAGTATGGCCGATGGTGGCTCCGGGAGCACCGATTAGTGATGCTTTTGATGAAAAAGATTTGGAAAAACAATAAAACAATACCAAAAAGAAAATAGAAATGAGAAAGGGGAATGTTTATGGAACGTGTGTATAACTTTTCAGCAGGACCGGCCGTATTGCCGGAAGAGGTACTAAAAGAAGCAGCAGAAGAAATGTTAAATTACAGAGGTACGGGAATGTCCGTTATGGAGATGAGTCATCGCTCCAAAGCTTTTGAGACAATCATCACAGAAGCTGAACAGGATTTACGTGAGCTCATGAACATTCCTGACAACTATAAGGTTCTGTTCTTACAGGGCGGTGCAAGCCAGCAGTTTGCCATGATTCCGATGAATCTGATGAAAAATAAAGTGGCAGACTATATCATTACAGGACAGTGGGCAAAAAAAGCTGCGGCAGAAGCAGAAAAATATGGAAAAGTAAATCGGATTGCCTCCTCAGCAGATAAGACATTTTCCTACATACCGGCCTGCTCAGACCTTCCGGTTTCAGAAGATGCAGATTATGTATATATCTGCGAAAACAATACCATTTACGGAACGAAATTTAAGGAGCTTCCAAATACCAAAGGCAAGACTCTTGTGGCAGATGTTTCTTCCTGCTTCCTGTCAGAACCGGTAGATGTTACCAAATATGGTATTATATATGGCGGAGTTCAGAAAAATATCGGACCTGCAGGAACCGTCATTGTGATTATCCGGGAAGATTTGATTACAGAAGATGTGCTTCCAGGCACACCGACCATGCTTCAGTATAAGACCCATGCAGACGCAAAATCTCTTTACAATACACCACCGGCTTATGGTATTTACATCTGCGGTAAGGTATTTAAATGGCTGAAAAAGATGGGCGGTCTGGAAGTAATGAAAGAGCGCAATGAAAAGAAGGCGAAACTTCTTTATGATTTCTTGGATGAGAGTAAATTGTTTAAAGGAACAGTGGAGAAAAAAGACCGTTCTTTGATGAATGTACCATTTGTGACTGGAGACGAAGAACTGGATGCCAAATTTGTAAAAGAAGCAAAGGCAGCAGGACTGGAGAACCTCAAGGGACACAGAACTGTTGGTGGTATGCGCGCAAGCATTTATAATGCCATGCCTTATGAAGGTGTGGAAGCACTGGTAGCATTTATGAAGAAATTCGAGGAGGAAAATGTGTAATGGGATATGAATATTATTGCCTGAACCCAATTGCACAGATTGGATTAGATGGCTTAGGACAGGATTTTACAAAGACAGAAGAAATAAAGGACGCAGATGCGATTCTGGTGAGAAGTGCCGGAATGCACGAAATGGAATTTGACACAAAGCTGAAAGCAATCGGAAGAGCCGGGGCGGGAGTCAATAACATTCCATTGGATAAATGTGCGGAAAAAGGAATTGTGGTTTTCAATACACCGGGAGCAAATGCAAATGGTGTAAAGGAACTGGTGCTTGCAGGATTGTTTCTTGCATCCCGTGATCTTGTAGGCGGTATTGACTGGGTGAAAGTTAATCAGGACGACGAAAACATTGCGAAGTCTGCAGAAAAGGCAAAGAAAGCATTTGTCGGATGTGAGATTACAGGCAAGAAGCTTGGCGTTATCGGGCTTGGAGCGATTGGTGCTCTGGTTGCAAACGCAGCACTTCAGCTTGGAATGGAAGTCTATGGATATGACCCATATATCTCAGTGGAAGCGGCATGGAAGCTTTCTAAGGATGTTTATCATGCAAAGAGTGTGGAAGAAATTTACAGAGAATGTGATTATATTACCATTCATGTACCGGCTATGGATTCTACAAAGGGAATGATTGATGAAACGGCAATCGACATGATGAAGGATAAGGTAGTGATTCTGAACTTCTCAAGAGATGTGCTGGTAAAGAGCGAAGCATTGATTCCGGCACTGGAAAGTGGAAAAGTGAAACGTTATGTGACGGATTTCGCAACTCCTGAGATTGTGAAGGCACCGAATACCATCGTGATTCCGCATCTTGGCGCATCTACCGCAGAAGCAGAAGACAATTGCGCAGTGATGGCTGCGAAAGAAATCCGTGATTATCTGGAAAATGGAAACATTCATAATTCCGTGAATTATCCAAATTGTGAGATGGGAGTCCGTGAAAAAGTCCGGATTACCATTCTTCATAAGAACATGGTAAATATGATTGGACAGTTTACTGCGATTTTGACGAAGGAACATGTGAATATTGCAAATATGCTCAACAAGAGCAGGGGTGAATATGCTTACACCATGATTGATGTAGATTCTGATGTGACAGCAGAAATCGAACAGGAGTTAGGCACTGTAGAAGGTGTATGCCGTGTGCGTATAATCAAATAATGAATCAGAGAAAAGGATTTTCCAGTATGGAGAATCCTTTTCTGGTTGATGCGTACTTCTGTCAAAAGGAGGATAAAAAGTTACCGGATATTTTTTGGGGAAGATATTACAAATATTTACAGAAATGACATAATATTTAATAAGTATCCGTGTTGAATATCAAGGTCAGTTATCTTATAATGAATGTAAATATGGTGAAAGAAGATACGCAGAAGATGAATATACAGAGAAAGATACATAATTGGAAGAGGAGACGTCAAAGGGCAAGAAGTTTAAGGAATGAAGCGCAGAGCAGAAGATGGAAGAAGCGGAATCAAAGACATATTTCGGTATGGGGAATTGGTGGAGTCCTCGCTGCAGTGCTGCTTCTCGTTCTGGTAGGAACCAGAGCAACGGCTTTATTTAAAGATAAAGTAGTAGAGATTGATTTGATTGTGCAGGATGCACAGATGTATGTGGGAGAAGAAAAGCCTGTATTTACCGCAAAAGTAAATTGTGAAGGTGATACTTCTGTCGTGCTGGATGAAGAGACGGATTATACGATACAGGATTTAATAGATGAATTACAGAATGGTTCCGGGTATACTTTGGAATCGGACGGAGATGGAAGCGAAGTAGGAGAATATCCGATTTCTGCAGTTCTGACCAGTGCCGTGTCAACACCACTGAATACAGACTGGCTGGATAAAGTGGCAGTCCATACAGTAAATGGAACCTTTACGGTAAAAGAAATCGATAAAGAACATGAAGAAGAACTGAGTAAGGCGGCAGAGGAGGCTTACAATCAGCCGATGCTTGCACTGACTTTTGATGATGGCCCGGGTAAATATACCGCAAAGCTTTTGGATGCTTTAGAACAGTATGGTGCCCATGCAACGTTCTTCATGGTAGGAAAGAATGTACCGAAGTATCCGGATGAAGTAAAGCGGATGCTGGAGATTGGATGTGAACTTGGCAACCATTCCTATGACCATGCACAGCTTACCAAGCTTACTCCGGAGGAAATTCAAGGACAGGTTAATAATACGAACGGTGAAGTAGAAAAAGCGGCAGGAAGTCCGGCAACTCTGCTTCGTCCACCATATGGTGCAGTGGATGATAATGTGAAACAGAATGTAGGTATGCCGATGATTCTCTGGTCAGTAGATACACTGGACTGGAAAACAAAGGATGCCAATGCAACCATAGAGAGTGTGCTGACGAATGCAGAAGATGGAGATATTATTCTTATGCATGATATTCATGAGCAGAGCGTGGAGGCAGCAATTCAACTGATTCCTGCACTGCAGGAGAAGGGCTATAAGCTTGTAACGGTCAGTGAGATGGCAAAAGCCCGTGGTGTGAAGCTGGAAAACGGAGAAAAGTATTTTGGCTTCTGGAAAAAGACGGAGTAATTTCGAAATCGTAGTTTGTCGCAGAAGTTCAAATACTTATTACAGACGGAATAGAAAGAGAAGAAGAAAATGGGATACGAGATTACAGGACATACAAGACTTACAGGACTACTCGGAAGTCCTGTAGCACATAGTATTTCACCGATGATGCATAATGAGGCGTTTAGGCAGTTGGGATTGGATTACGCTTATCTTGCATTTGATGTAGGAACAGAGAATCTGGAGACAGCAGTAGAAGGCTTGAAGGTCCTCGGAGTCAGAGGGTTTAACCTGACAATGCCAGATAAGAATAATATGTGTGAACTGGCAGACGAATTGTCAACGGCCTCCAGAATTGGCGGAACCGTGAATACCATCGTCAATGAAGATGGCATATTAAAAGGATATACCACAGATGGAATCGGCTTTATGCGTGCAGTGAAAGAAGATGGAAAAGATATCATCGGTAAGAAGATGACACTTCTGGGAGCAGGCGGAGCGTCGGCTGCCATTATGGTGCAGGCGGCACTTGACGGAGTGACCGAAATTGCCATATTCAACAGACGCAGTGCCTTTTTTACAAGGGCAGAACATATTATTCAGGTATTGAAAGAAGAAACAAACTGTAAAATACACTTGTATGATTTTTCAAACCCGGAGCTTTTGAAAAGGGAAATTGGGGAAAGTGCAATTCTGGTAAATGGAACCTCTGTTGGAATGGCACCGCAGACAGACAGTTGTATCATTACGGATGATAGTGTCTTCCGGAAAGACCTTTATGTGTTTGATGCTATTTATAATCCGAAAGAAACTTTGCTTCTGAAAAAAGCAAAGGCGGCAGGATGTGAGACACAGAATGGTCTGAATATGCTGCTTTATCAGGGAGCAGCATCCTTTGAACTCTGGACAGGACAGAAAATGCCGGTTGATGTAATTAAACAGAAATATTTTCATCAATAAGGTCATTGACAATTTAAAAAAAGTGAGTTATTATATAGCACAAGTTAAATAAGTCTACTGTTGAAATACGATGAAGAGAAATAGTAGGTATAACGAGAGGTCACAGAGAGTCCTCGTCTGGTGGAAGAGGATACAAGTAGTTATATTGAATTCGTCTTGGAGTAGAGTGCTGAACATCATGATTTATTATGAGTAGGCATCTCCGGAAGCAGCCGTTATCTGCAAGGGTATAACCATTTGGCGTACCTGCTGAGGCAGTCACTGCGAAGTGTCTGCGAATTGAGGTGGAACCACGAAGTATAGATTTCTTTCGTCCTCTGCGTAATGCAGAGGATTTTTTATATTTATTTTTATATTCAATAGTAGCGGAAAGGATTTCAATTATGATTATTGTATTAAAACCAAAGACAAGTGAGGAAAATGTAAAACGAGTAGAGGAGATGGTCCGTGCCAAAGGACTGGAAGCACATACCGTCATAGGTGAGGATTTGACGATTATCGGCTGTATCGGAGATACCGTGAAGGTAGACCCGAGATTATTTGAAGTAGATAAGAGTGTAGAGAAGGTTATGCATGTACAGGAGCCGTACAAACTGGCAAACCGTGCATTCCATCCGGAAGACACTATTGTGGATGTGGCAGGCGTGAAAGTCGGCGGCGGACATATGGCTATGATAGCAGGTCCTTGCTCTGTTGAGACAGAAGAACAGGTGATTGAAGTTGCCAAGGCTGTCAAGGAAGCAGGAGCCAACATTTTAAGAGGCGGGGCATTCAAGCCAAGAACCAGCCCATATTCTTTCCAGGGACTTGGGGTACAGGGACTGGAATATCTCTGCAAAGCAAGAGAAGTGACAGGACTTCCAATCTGTACAGAATTGATGTCATCTGAATATCTGGAATTATTTGATGAGAAAGTGGATTTGATTCAGATTGGTGCAAGAAATATGCAGAACTTCGACCTCCTGAAGAAGCTGGGTCAGACAAAGAAGCCAATCCTGCTTAAGAGAGGATTGAATGCTACTTTTGAAGAATGGGTCATGTCAGCAGAATACATTATGGCAGCCGGAAATCCAAATGTCATTTTCTGCGAAAGAGGAATCCGTACTTTTGAAACGTATACAAGAAATACACTGGATCTTCAGGCAATTCCGGTTATGAAGCAGCGCAGCCATCTTCCAATCATTGTAGACCCGAGCCATGCAGGAGGAAAATGGTGGTTAGTAGAACCAATGGCAAAAGCAGCAGTGGCAGCAGGTGTAGACGGACTTATGATTGAAGTACATAACAATCCGGAGTGTGCACTTTGTGATGGCGGCCAGTCATTGAAACCGGAGAAATACAGTAACCTGATGAAAGAAATTATTCAAATCGCAAAGGTAGTAGGAAAAGATATCTAGGTGAATGCCATGAAAATGATTGTGAATTTAAAAGAACACAGCTATCCGATATATATAGAAAGAGGAATGCTCTCCCATGCAGCAGAACGGATTTCCGAGATTTATCAGGGAAAGAAAATTATGATTATCTCAGATGACCGGGTTTATTCTTATTACGGAGAACGGTTGAAACGGATTCTGTCAGCAAAGTTTGAGTGTTATGATATTGTAATCCCACACGGAGAACCATCTAAGAGCATTCATACGCTGCCGGGAGTGTATAGTCAGCTCCTGAAAGCTAAGATGTCGAGAACCGATTTGATTGTTGCTTTAGGAGGCGGAGTCGTAGGAGATCTGGCCGGATTTGTAGCAGCCACTTATTTAAGAGGAATCAAGTTTGTCCAGATTCCGACTTCCATTCTGGCCCAGGTAGATTCCTCTGTTGGCGGTAAAGTAGCGGTTGACCTTCCGGAAGGAAAAAATCTGGTGGGGGCATTTTATCAGCCGCAGATGGTCCTCATTGACCCGGATGTACTGGATACCCTTCCGGAAAGATATGTGATTGATGGGATGGGGGAAGTGATTAAATACGGCTGTATCAAGAATGCGGCATTATTTGATGAATTGGAAGCCTGCGGTTCGTATGAGAAATTAAAAGAACGGATGACAGAAGTAATCGCTGCCTGCGTGGATATCAAGCGAATCGTTGTGGAAGAAGATGAGTTTGATTTTGGAGAAAGAATCCTTCTGAATTTCGGACATACCCTTGCACATGCCATTGAGCAGTATTATCACTATGAAAGAGAAAGCCACGGAGAAGCGGTTGGAATCGGTATGTATCAGATTAGTAAGATTGCGGAAGAAAAGGGTCTGACAAAGGCTGGAAGCGCAGAGCGGATTGGAAAAGTACTTCAGTCCTACGGACTTCCTACGGAAGCGAATATTCCAATGGGTGAACTGACAGAAGCAATGAAACTGGATAAGAAGAATCTGAATAACCAGTTGAAGGTAGTCTTATTGCACGAAATTGGAAGTTCTTATGTGTATCCAACGGATGTAAGCTTTTTCACAGGAAAAGAAATGTGTTAAAAAATAAGTGAACAAAATGAGTAAAAAAGAGTATTTGCTTTCGAAATGATTTCGAAGCAAATACTCTTTTTGACTTTCCTATTTATGATATTTTTCAAGCAAATCGTGAATACGGTCGGTTGGCACCAGTACATCACTGATTGGAGTGTCGTGATTCATAGAGTCAATAATCAGTGCAAGGAATTTACTCATATCCGCCTTGATGAAATATGGTTTTGTTTCCAGTTCCGGTGGGAGATAAGTGAGGTTCGTTGTGATTACTCTGTCGAGATATCCTTTATTATAGAACTCGTCAAACTTATCCAGACCATCGGTAAAAAGACCAAATGTGGTACAGATAAATACTTTTTCAGCACCACGCTCTTTTAACTGCTTGGAAGTATCTAACATACTTCCTCCGGAAGAAATCATATCGTCCATGATAATGACAGTTTTACCGTGAAGGTCATCTCCTAAATATTCATGTGCAACAATCGGATTCTTGCCACCGACGATTTTAGAGTAGTCACGTCTCTTATAGAACATACCCATATCGACGCCAAGCACGTTAGCCAGATAAACGGCTCTTCCCATAGCACCCTCGTCCGGGCTGATAATGGTTAAATGCTCTTTGTCTATCTTTAAATCCGGTTCTGCACGAAGCAGTGCTTTCATAAACTGATATGGTGGATTAAAACTGTCAAATCCGTGAAGTGGAATGGCATTCTGAACACGAGGGTCATGTGCGTCAAAGGTAATGATATTTGCAACACCCATATCTACCAGTTCCTGAAGGGCAAATGCACAGTCTAAGGATTCACGTTTGGTACGTTTGTGCTGTCTGCTTTCATATAAGAAAGGCATAATTACATTGACACGGTGTGCCTTACCGGTTGCTGCGGAAATAATACGCTTCAAATCCTGATAATGGTCATCCGGTGACATATGATTTACCATACCGCTTACTTTGTAAGTAAGGCTGTAGTTGCAGACATCCACCATGACAAACAAGTCTTTTCCACGAACACTTTCATTGATAACACCTTTTGCTTCTCCAGAACCAAAACGTGGACAAGAAATATCTGTCAGATAAGAATTACATTCGTAAGTGGAATACAGGTTGCGGTCTAAGTCGTTTAACGAATTTTGACGAAAAGATACGATATATTCGTCTACTTTTTTTGCTAAGTCTTCACAGCTCTTTAATGCTGCGATTTTAAGTGGAGCTACAGGTAGTTTACGCTCCATGTTCTGAATATCATTCATAGGTGCCTCCCGAAAATCAGTTGTCATTTCGCAACTGTTTCTATTTTATCTGTTTCCTTTATACCATTATTTCTATGTAAAGGCAAGAAAGGCAAGGTAAAAAATTGCATTTTTACAAAAAATCGGGTATCATAGATATCATAGTGCCGTAATGCGCTTAGAATGGGAGATTACGTTTCATGAAACAGGAACATAGAGTAAAAGAAGTGGAAGAAGGCAGTATTGCATGGGAACTTGGTGTGGAACCGGGAGATGTGCTGCTTCAGATTAATAAACATGTGATAGAAGATGTATTTGACTATCATTATTATGTAAATGATGAAGAACTTCTTGTCTTAATCCGTAAACCCAACGGAGAAGAGTGGGAACTGGAAATAGAAAAAGAATATGAAGATGACCTGGGAATCACATTTGAAAGCGGTTTGATGGATGAATATCGTTCCTGCAGAAATAAGTGTATGTTCTGCTTTATTGACCAGATGCCGCCGGGAATGCGTGAGACGCTTTATTTCAAGGATGATGATTCCAGACTGTCCTTTTTGCAAGGCAATTATATTACACTCACCAATATGAGTGACCACGATGTAGAACGTATTGTACAGTATCATCTGGAGCCAATCAATGTGTCGATTCATACAACGAACCCGGAGCTGCGGTGTAAGATGCTGCACAACCGGTTTGCCGGAGATGCCTTGAAGAAGATTCAGACCCTGTATGAGGGCGGAATTACCATGAATGGACAGATTGTACTCTGCAAAGGAATCAATGACGGAGAAGAGTTAGAGAGAAGTATCCGCGATATGGTAAAATGGATGCCGAATCTGCAAAGTGTTTCCGTAGTACCGGTAGGGATGACAAAATTCCGGGAAGGCTTGTATCCGCTGGAGCCATTTCAGAAGGAGGACGCAAGAGAAGTCCTTGGAATCATCCATAAATGGCAGGACAAGATTTACAAAGAATGCGGCACCCATTTCATTCATGCGGGAGACGAATGGTATCTGCTGGCAGAGATGGAGGTACCGGAGGAAGAACGGTATGATGGCTATCTTCAGTTGGAAAATGGAGTCGGCATGATGCGCCTGCTGTTAAATGAGTTTGAAGAAGGCTTCCAGAAGCTTGCAGGAGATGACAAGGAACGGCATACATCTTTGGCAACCGGCAAGCTTGCCTATCCATTTATCAAGAGAATGGCAGAGCGGCTGACGGAGAAATATCCGAATCTGGACATGCATGTTTACTGTATCCGCAATGATTTCTTTGGAGAAACCATTACCGTGGCAGGTCTGATTACGGGACAGGATTTGAAAGCCCAGCTTACGGGGCAGCAATTAGGAGACAGACTCCTGCTTCCCGTCAGCATGTTCCGAAACGAAGAGGATGTCTTTTTGGATGATATGACCATTTCCCAGCTGGAGGAAGCTTTACAAGTACGAATAGATGTTGTAAAATCAAGCGGACAAGATTTGATTGATGCGATATTACAGATGGAGGAATAGAAGATGAGTAAACCAGTAGTAGCGATTGTAGGACGCCCGAATGTGGGTAAATCCACGCTGTTTAATGCACTGGCAGGAGAGAAAATAGCGATTGTAAAAGATACACCGGGTGTGACAAGAGACCGTATTTACGCAGAAGTCACATGGCTGGATAAAGAATTTACCCTGATCGATACAGGCGGTATTGAGCCGGAGAGCAGAGATGTGATTTTATCCCAGATGAGAGAACAGGCACAGATTGCCATTGACACGGCAGATGTGATTTTATTTATGACAGATGTAAAGCAGGGACTTGTGGATGCGGATTCCAAGGTGGCAGATATGCTCCGCCGTTCCCACAAACCAGTGATTCTAGTGGTAAATAAAGTGGATAACTTTAATAAAATGATGCCGGATGTGTATGAATTTTATAATTTGGGAATTGGGGATCCGATGCCGATCTCCGCAGCAGAGCGAATCGGAATCGGTGATATGTTAGATGAGGTGATGAAATATTTCCCAGAAGGAGCAGGTCAGGAAGAAGAGGATGACCGTCCAAGAGTGGCTATCGTTGGAAAGCCAAATGTTGGAAAATCTTCCATTATCAATAAACTGACGGGAGAAGCCCGTGTGATTGTGTCAGATGTGGCAGGAACTACAAGAGATGCCATTGATACAACTATTAAACATAATGGAACAGAATATGTATTTATCGATACAGCCGGACTTCGCAGAAAGAACAAGATTAAAGAAGAACTGGAACGTTACAGTATTATCCGTACCGTAACAGCAGTTGACCGCGCGGATGTGGTGCTTGTTGTCATCGATGCAACCGAGGGCGTGACGGAGCAGGATGCAAAGATTGCAGGAATTGCACATGAGCGTGGAAAAGGTGTTATCATTGTAGTAAATAAATGGGATGCCATTGAAAAGAATGATAAGACAGTGAAGGAATTTGAACACCAGATTCGTCTGATCCTGTCCTTTATGCCTTATGCGGAGATTATGTATGTGTCCGCAGTGACAGGGCAGAGGCTTCCAAAGCTCTTTGATATGATTGACATGGTAATCGAAAATCAGACTCTGCGTGTGGCTACCGGTGTGTTAAATGAAATCATGACTGAGGCCGTTGCAATGCAGCAGCCGCCTTCAGATAAGGGAAAACGACTGAAGCTTTACTATATTACACAGGTTGCGGTCAAACCGCCTACCTTTGTTATCTTTGTAAATGACAAAGAACTGATGCATTTTTCTTACACACGTTATCTGGAAAATAAGATTCGTGAAGCATTTGGTTTTAAGGGTACATCCTTAAGATTCTTTATACGTGAGAGAAAGGAAAAGGATCAGTAAAATGGAACGAGTCATTTGTTTGGTGATTGGATATCTGTTCGGGTTATTCCAGACGGGATATATTTACGGGAAACTCCATCACTTTGATATCCGGAAGCATGGAAGCGGCAATGCAGGAACAACCAACGCACTCCGCACCATGGGAGTAAAGGCAGGAGCAATTACACTCATTGGTGACTGCTTTAAATGCGTATTTGCGGTACTTCTTGTGCGTGCTATTTTTGCATCGAAGGCAGATATGCTGCCGCTCCTTTCCATGTATGCAGCTTTCGGGGCAGTACTGGGACATAATTATCCTTTTTATATGAATTTTAAAGGCGGGAAAGGCATTGCCGTGACTGCCGGAATTATTATCATTACCGATTTGAGACTGACAGCCGTGTGCCTGATGGCATTCATCCTGACCGTGGGACTGACAAGATATGTATCACTTGGTTCTCTGGTAGTATCCGTGTTATTCCTGATTGGTCTGGTGATCAAAGGACAGATGGGACTGTTTTATGTGTCCCATGCTTACTTAATGGAAATGTATGTAATCGGAGTTCTCTTTGTGATTTCAGCATTTGTGCGTCATAAGGCAAATATCGGACGTTTGCTGAATGGCACTGAGAATAAAATCAGTTTCGGTAAGAAAGAGGGAAAATAGTATGGCAAAAATAGGTGTAATGGGTGCCGGAAGCTGGGGCACAGCATTGGCACTTCTGTTAAATAGAAATGGACATGAGGTTACCATCTGGTCTATTGATAAGAATGAAGTAGAAATGCTCCGCACAAAACGGGAACATGTGGACAAGCTTCCAGGTGTGATGATTCCAGAGAGCATTCAGTTTACCAATACCATTTCCGAAGGGATTTTGGGAATGGATATGATTGTGATGGCAGTTCCATCCGTATTTACACGAGGCACAGCAAAGAAAATGTGCCCGTATGTGACCGAAGGACAGCTTCTTGTAAATGTATCAAAAGGGATTGAAGAGACAACCTTAATGACTATGACAGACCAGATTGAAGAAGAAATTCCACAGGCGAAGGTAGCGGTTCTTTCCGGACCGAGCCATGCGGAAGAAGTAAGCCGTGGACTCCCTACTACTGTTGTGGCAGGTGCAAGAGACAGAGAAACGGCAGAATATATCCAGGGCATTTTCATGAGCAATGTGTTCCGTGTGTATACAAGTCCGGATATGCTTGGCATTGAGCTTGGCGGTTCTTTGAAGAATGTGATTGCGCTTGCAGCGGGAGTTGCAGATGGCTTGGGTTATGGTGATAATACGAAGGCAGCCCTGATTACCAGAGGGATTGCAGAAATCACAAGACTTGGTGTAAAGATGGGCGGAAAGGCAGAAACCTTCTCCGGTCTTACCGGAATCGGAGATTTGATCGTTACCTGCGCCAGTGTACACAGCAGAAACCGGAAAGCCGGTTATCTGATGGGACAGGGCAGGACGATGGAAGAAGCCATGAAGGAAGTCAACATGGTAGTAGAAGGTGTTTACTCTGCAAAGGCGGCAAAAGCTTTGGCGGAAAAGTATCAGGTTTCCATGCCGATTGTAGAAGAAGTAAACCGTGTTTTATTCGAAAATAAGAAAGTCGAAGAAGCAGTACAGGATTTGATGCTCCGGGATGGCAAGCTCGAGCATTCTGATTTGCCTTGGGAATAGCAGAAAATAAAATTGACATGATAAGGGGTTCGAAAGAACCTCTTTTTTTAGTTCTATGGAAAGTTGTTCCTTCATAAACTGTATCAGCAGTTAAAGGGGGAAAAGCAAATGAATACATTTGACTTATATAAGGACATAGAGACCAGAACCGGCGGTGAAATTTACATAGGTGTGGTCGGACCGGTGCGGACGGGAAAGTCTACTTTTATCAAGCGGTTCATGGATGTGCTGGTACTGCCAAATATGGAGGATGAGCATGCGAAAATGCAGGCTCAGGATGAACTTCCACAGTCTGCGTCAGGCAAAACGATTATGACAACGGAACCGAAATTTGTACCGAAAGAAGGGGCACAGATTACGGTGGCAGACGATATTCATGTGAAGGTGCGTCTTATCGACTGCGTAGGTTATATGGTGGAAGGAGCAACAGGCCATATTGAAAATGATACCGAGCGTCAGGTAAAGACACCGTGGTTTGACTATGAGATTCCGTTTACCAAAGCGGCAGGAATCGGAACAAGAAAAGTCATCCATGACCATTCTACCATTGGAATTGTGGTGACTACAGATGGAAGTATCGGAGAACTGCAAAGAGAGAATTACAAGCCTGCGGAGGCAAAGACCATACAGGAGTTGCAAAGCATCGGAAAGCCATTTATTGTGCTGGTAAATTCCAAGAAGCCTTATGGGGAGGAAGCCAAAAAGACCGCAGAGGAAATCAGCGATACCTATGGTGTCATGGCTATGTCTGTCAATTGCGAGCAGTTAAAAGAAGAAGACATTCATCATATCATGGAACAGATGCTGAAAGCATTTCCGGTTTCAGAAGTCCGCTTTTTTATTCCGAAATGGGCGGAAATGCTGCCATCAGGGCACAAGATAAAAGAAGCACTTCTGCAATACGCAAAAAATGTTATGGAGCATATTAACGAAATCGGGGATGTGTCTAAGAGTGTGGTAAAGCCTGAAAGCGATTACATCGCAGATGTGAGAGTGGGCGAAATCGCCATGGATAAGGGAAATGTAGATTTGGAAATACGCATACCAGACCCTTATTACTATGAAATGCTCAGTGAAATGACAGGAATGGAAATGAAGAGTCAGTACGATTTAGTCCGGACAGTGCAACAGTTCTCCAAGCTTTGTAAAGAGTATGAGGCCATGAAGGATGCGATTGATTCCGTGAAAGCCAGAGGCTATGGAGTGGTCAGCCCTCAACGTGATGAAATCAGAATAGCGGATCCGGTAATCATCCGTCAGGGCAATAAATTCGGTGTGAAAATCCACTCCGAAGCCCCATCAATTCATATGATAAAAGCAAATATCGAGACTGAAATCGCACCAATTGTAGGGAATGAGAAGCAGGCGGAAGACTTGATCCAGTATATTGAAAATGCAGCGAAATCACCAGAAGGAGTGTGGTCTACCAACATTTTCGGAAAATCCATAGAAGAACTGGTAATGGATGGAATGCGGAATAAAATTATGATGATAAATGATGAAAGTCAGGCAAAACTTCAGGATACCATGCAGAAGATTGTAAATGACAGCAATGGCGGAATGGTCTGCATCATCATTTAACATATGGTTTTTAGGTAAATATTGATAATTGAGAATCATCTAATTAGAGGTACACATGGAAAGCAGAATGTGCTATACTGTACAAGAGTATAGGAGTAAGTGAAAGTACGTTGAAACATATGATACAAAAGTACATAAGAAGAAAAGGGGAGTTTATATGAGAGCGATTATTATTCCGGTTGATACATTGATATATCAAAAACTAAAGGAAGATACTTGTTCGCAGATTGTAAAGAGGATGCTGAGTCAGGTGGGATTCCGCACAGAGATGATTCAGCCTGTACCAAATGACCGGGAAGTAATCCGTCAGGTACTTGCACGTCTTGCAGATACCAATGCGGCGGATCTGGTACTTACAATAGGGGGAATTGGCTGCCGGGAGGAGGACTGGACTCCGGAAGCTACCAAGAGTATTGTTGATAAAGAAATTCCGGGAATGGCAGAATCTATGCGGATGTATATGACAAGAACCAGAAAACGTGCCATGCTGACAAGAGGAACGGCAGGAATCAGGAAGAAGACTCTGATTGTCAATCTGCCAGGAAGTCCACGGATTATCAAAGAATGTCTGGAGTACATTTTCCCGGAAGTGGTATATGCGACAGAAGTGGTACTCGGTGAACATGACGATATCAAAGAGTAAAAGAAGAATAGACATAAAGTAAAGGAACAGATATGAAAGTCAGAATTTATACAGACGGAGCTGCCAGAGGAAATCCAGATGGACCGGGCGGTTACGGAACGGTTTTGGAATATGTAGATTCCAAGGGAGAGCTGCATAAGAAAGAACTGTCACAGGGTTATAAGAAGACCACCAACAACCGGATGGAGCTGATGGCCGTGATTGCCGGGCTGGAAGCCCTTAATCGTCCTTGTGAAGTAGAGTTATATTCCGACTCCCAGTATGTTGTCAATGCCTTTAACCAGCATTGGATTGAAGGGTGGCTTAAGAAAGGTTGGAAGCGTGGAAAGAACGAACCGGTGAAAAATGTGGACTTGTGGAAACGGCTTCTACAGGCGAAAGAGCCGCATCAGGTTCAGTTTATCTGGGTCAAAGGTCATGATGGACATCCTCAGAATGAAAGGTGTGATCATCTTGCCACAAGTGCGGCAGATGGAGATAACCTGATTGTGGATGAGGGGATTTAGAAAAATCTGGTTTACAAATTTAATTGAATATGATAAAGTGTATCAGGCAAGTAAGACAAATGTTCGCGGCTGCAAGTGCCGAAAGGCCGCAGGTGAGGAAAGTCCGGGCTTCATAGGGCAGGATGCCGGATAACGTCCGGTGGAGGTGACTCCAAGGCTAGTGCAACAGAAATAAACCGCCTGAATTTTCAGGTAAGGGTGGAAAGGCAGTGTAAGAGACTACCGCCCGTCTGGTAACAGAGGGGGCATATGTAAACCCCATCCGAAGCAAGACCGAATAAAAACATTGTGGCTGCCCGTCACGTTTTAGGTGGGTCGCTTGAACCTATTGGCAACAGTAGGTCTGGATAGATGAACATTCACGACATAACCCGGCTTATCGTTTTGCTTGCTGTAACAGAAATTTGTAGAATGTATTTATGTGCGTTCTTGAAATGTATAACGAAAGAGCATCTGCTTTATGCAGATGCTCTTTTTGAGTGCGCCTTGCGGCGCACGTCGCTAATGGATGAAAGTTCCTAATCCGCCCTAGTAGTGGGAAGGATACAGCCGAACACCAAGGGTGTCCATCGTGAGGTG
>USGU01000019.1 GCA_900554415.1 uncultured Lachnospiraceae bacterium
TTATCCAGTGTGTCGTAAAACCCCTTGCTTTAGCTATGGGGAGTGTCAAGCCAGTGAATATGATATTCGTTACTATGGACTGCCTGAAGAAGCAGATTCTTCCTTTTTCTTGTGTAAAGAATTAGAATCTGGATATTTAGACGGAATTCCATTTGGTAAGCAGGAGGGATGGAATGAATCAAGATAAAGTAATAGAAAATGTACAAAAGCAGCTATTTGAATTGCAGGATTTGAATTATCGGGATTTTCATGCGAAATTATTGCCGACTATGGAGAAGGAGAAGTTGATTGGAGTGCGGACTCCGGCTCTCCGTGTATTTGCAAAGCAGTTTGGAAAGACGGAGGAGGCAAAAGAATTTCTGAAAGTTCTGCCGCACCGGTATTATGAGGAAAATAATTTACACGGACTTCTGATAGAGCAGATAAAGGATTATGAGGAATGTCTGAGAGAATTGCAGCGTTTTCTTCCTTATATCGATAATTGGGCAACCTGCGATATGCTCGCGGTAAAAGTAGCAAAGAAGTATCTGGATGTATTTATAAAGGAAATTTATCGTTGGATAGAGTCTGAACATACTTACACCATTCGGTTTGGAATCAGTATGCTGATGCGGTATTATCTGGATGAAAAGTTTCAGATGGAATATGCGGAAAAAGTGGCAGAGGTCTGCTCGGAAGAATATTATGTAAATATGATGCGGGCATGGTATTTTGCCACGGCCCTTGCAAAGCAGTATGAACAGGTATTTCCCTTTATTGAAGAAAAACGTCTAGATGTGTGGACGCATAACAAAACCATTCAGAAGGCAATCGAAAGTTACCGGATTACACCGGAGCAGAAAGCGTGTTTAAGAACATTGAAAATCAAGAAGAATGAATAGCGTAGGAAGCGTCGCAGGTGCGGCGCTTTTCCCATAAAATTACCATATTCTGTAAAAAAAGATTGCTATCATATTTTTTGATTTTCTAACAAAATGATAATCATATCGAAGGAAAAATGGAGGAATTGTGTTCTTTTCACGTATGGGGTATGTGGTTACCTACGATTTGGAAATGCTTCTGGACTGCTGTACGGATATTATCCACCTGGAAAATGGCACGATTGCAGAACAGTATCCGGTGGATGAAAAAGGACTGGAAAAAATAAAGAAAATATTTTTACTTGACTTTTAAATATTTGAGTGTAAGACTTAAGAAAACGAATGTTTAAAGGTCGGTGAAACAAAATGGAAGACACGATAAAAAGACTGTATGAAAAACAAAAGCATGGACGCATGAAGGCGATGGGATACGAGCTGGCAGGGATTGCATTTATGGCTGCCATCGTAAGTATTTTCAAAGGGAATCCATTTCCCCACAAGGAGACGGTATTATTTTTTGAAGTCAATCAGCCGGGATGGATTACAACTTCACCTTATCTTTTCTGGTTCTGTGCAGCAGTTGGAATCGTGGCAGGGATTGCATGTTTTTCGTTTGGTATTCTGCGGGAGTTTTCCAAATTTGACCGGGTATTATTGCAGAAATGTGATTCCGTAAAATATTTGGAAATGATGGAATATCTGGTAACATACGGGAAAAGTATGGAAAGAAAAGGTTTTCAAAAAAGTATCTTATTAATAGGAGAACAAAAATATGTTGCTGCACTCATTGCAAATGATGAACTGGGGCAGGCAGAAGCTTATGTCATGCATGAGTGGGAAGGCAAGCGGACGAAGCGTTTATATCGTCAGGCTGTAACTAATATTGAACTGGAAAAGAAATATAAGGCGAAAGACGCAGAGGGATATGTGCATACACTGGAAAATGCAGAAAAGGTATTTCAGACAAACAAGCTGTTTATAGCAAAGAAATTCATTCTGAAAAATGAGTGCAGACAAGCACTGGATGTATTGAGAAAGGGAAAAGAAAAAGCACCATATTATGAAGTGGCACGCCAGTTTCTGATGGGGGTATGTTATTATCAGACTGGAGCGAAAGAGCGTGGAAAAGCGTGTATGGAATATGTGCTGATGCATGGAAATACCCTGCACTGTAAAAAAGATGCAGAGGAATATCTGGAGATGTCAAAGTAAAATGCTTTGGCATTTTCTTTTTGGAATTTCTGACTGGAGAAAAAGTGGATATAGATGGGCGGATAATGTCCTTATCTCTTTTTATAAGAAGCAGATATTCCATAACACTTCAAAGCATTCAGAGTCAGGAAACTGCATTTGGATTTTGATAGACTGTAATCGCAGAAAGGGAGTGAAAGAATGAATTGGATACAAGGAATACAAAGGGCAATTGATTATGTGGAAGCTAATATTACAGAAGAAATCGATTATGAAGAAGCGGCAAAACAGGCATATGCTTCAGAGTTTCATTTTCAAAGAATATTTGGCATCTTATGCGGCATGTCGCTCGGTGATTATATTCGTATGCGCAGACTTTCTCTGGCGGGTGAAGAACTGTCAAAGGGAAATGCAAAAATCATTGATATTGCAATGAAGTACGGATATGAAACACCGGAAAGCTTTTCACGCGCTTTTACCCGGTTTCATGGTATTTCGCCAAGCGAAGCAAAGCGTGGCGGTAAAGTTAAGATATTTACTCCTCTGTCTGTAAAATTAACTTTAACAGGAGGCAGTAAGATGGATTACAGAATTGAAAAAAGAGATGCGTTTCAGGTGGTGTGTAAAAGAAAAAGAGTCGGCAAGCCGCAGGCGGCAAATGCCACTCCGGACATTACATCAATGTGGCAGGAATATGGTGCAGATGGCACCATGCAGAAGTTGATTTCCTGCATACCGGAAAATCCAGTTATGAAAGGTCTGCTCGGCATTTGCTTTTCATCGGAGCTGAATGCGAAGCAGTTTCCTTATGGAATCGGTGTTGAATATGATGGAAGAAAAATCGATGATGATTTAGAAGTAGTCACAATTCCGGCAAATACGTATGCGGTATTTACGAGCAAGGGCAAAATGCCAGACGCTTTTATTGAAACATACAACAGGATTGTGACAGAGTTCTTTCCACAAAGTTCGCAGTATGAATATGCCGAGAATGTAGAATTTGAAGTTTACTCGTCGGCAGATATTTCCAATCCGGATTACCAGTGTGAGATCTGGATTGCGGTAAATGAAAAGAAATAAAAGAAAATAGGATAAGATAGAACGACAGAGGTGTTTGCAAATTGGTGGTATATCAAATTGCAACACCTCTTTTTTGGATGCACTTTTACATTTTATGATGTTGTTTTATGATGGAACAAAAATTGGTTTGTAAATTGATAAATGTAAATATTCTGTTATTAAGTCGTGAGTGTAATGGAAGTGGGTAGAAATGTTCATAAAGAAATGGTCATATATATTCAAAATAATAACAAATTTGAAATTGTAGAAATTGTAGGACAGACAAAACGCGTTTTCCATATTTCCGTTTTTAAATAAACACCATATAACACTTGACAACAGTTCCAAACTGTTATATACTGTTATCAAGAAATGGGGGAATGACATAGATGAAAATTATTATTAACACGACCTTAATGGTTCCCATATATGAGCAGATAGTAGACCAGATAAAAACACTCATTCGTAATGGCGAGCTAAAGGAAAATGACAATCTACCGTCTGTGCGTGTACTGTCAAAAGAGCTAAAGATAAGTGCTTTAACAGTAAAAAAAGCGTATGACAATTTGGAAAGCGAAGGATTTACAATAACCGTACACGGAAAAGGGACTTATGTAGCTGCGACAAATGCAGAACTTTTACTGGAAGAACAGAAAAAAGAATTAGAAACAGATTTAGAACAGGTAATTCAAAAAGGTAGGCGTTGCGGTATTAGCGACGAAGATATAAAGAGTTTATTTGAATTGATTTTGGAGGGTTGATGTATATGTTAAAAATTGAACATTTAAAAAAGCACTATGATAAGTTTTCATTGGATTGTTCCTTAGAAGTCATGTCGGGGTGTATAACGGGACTAATAGGGCAAAATGGTGCTGGTAAAAGTACAACTTTTAAAGCTGTATTAGGGTTAATTTCTATTGACGGTGGAACGGTTACTATTCTTGAAAAGGATATAAAGAATTTCACTCCTGATGATAAAGAGAATTTGGGCGTTGTCCTTTCTGATTCTGGATTTAGCGGATATTTGACAATAAAAGATATTATTCCTGTTTTGAAAAACCTGTATCATAATTTTGATTATTCATTTTTCATGGAACAGACACAAAGATTTCAGTTACCGCTTGATAAGAAAATCAAAGATTTTTCAACGGGAATGAAAGCCAAATTAAAGGTGCTTGTGGCGATTTCTCACAATGCAAAATTACTAATACTTGACGTAAACTGGTGTAACAGAATAAGCAGTATATAGAGTGTATACAGTTGAGATGAAATAGAATATAGGTACTATATACACAGATAATGGGAAAATATGTGTATGTAGTAATGAAAAACATTAGATATCTGGTATGAGTAGTAAAGAAGCTCATGACCAGTTTTTTATTATCATTTTGGAGAATTAGTTTATATCCGATAAGGATATAGACTGGTTCTTATTTTTTTAGATACTATTATATATACAGGGAGTCGGGGAATGTCGAACTATAGTAAGCCGGAAAAGAATGCATTGATATCGGTATGAAAGATTTTTGCAAGTGCAACTAATTCAGATACCTTAATATTCATGCGATTTGTTTCCAGTTTGGCATAGGTACTTTTGGTGATGGAGATACCCATAAGATTTAATTTTGCAACTACTTGGTCTTGAGTTATGTTGTTTTTATATCGAATTGCTTGGATATTTTTACCAATATCCATATCTGGTCTAATCTTTTGCATAATGATGAACTCCCCTTATAAAATAAAAAGTTTCGTAATACAGAAACATATATATTGATTCTAAAGAGTTTGAATTTTATAATGTTTCGTAATAAGGAATTATTTTTAACAAGAAGAGGTAAAAGTATAATGGATGTGGAGATGGAAAAGAGAAAATTTTTAAATCTATGTGGCAAAAGAGATCAAGCATTATTATCAGGTGAAAAAAGAATGACATTGGGGGATATGGAACGATTGACATATCTGACAGAATTTTTTGAACTGGAGAACTACGGAATCGCCTTATGGAAAGAATTTGGTGATGATGTAAAAGAGCCGCTGGAAGCGATGATGAAAATGTTAGATGAGCCGGAGTACATAGAAGATCGATGGGTTGATGACGAAGCGAAAGGGGAAAAGTGGTTGCTAGAATTTCAGGAACAGGCATTAACGGAAGAATACAGGGAATGGATTCGAAATTATATCGATAAAAAATATGAAGAAAGAGGATTACCATATCCGACAGGAGCAGACTTCGATTAAGAGGTCTGCTTTTTTCTGATATTTGGGGAGGTGATAAGAGGTGGAAGTAAGTATTTATGAACTCTTGGCGGCAGCAAGAGAATCGGCTAAATCCGATTATATAAAAGGGGACAGCATTTTGTGTGAGAAGAGATTTCATCCAGATACCCATTACATGGTGGAAATGGAGCTGCTAGGAAATGATAACAAGCTGGGAGAAAAGGGAAATTACATACGGAAGTTTCTGACAGAACCGGAGTATTTTCCCATTTTACAAAAGCAGGAAAAACATCTCATAAAAATAAAAAGACAGGCAATTGTTCAAAAAGGAAACTTGCGATATATCCCTCCCCCGGACAGGCTGGACCGCCGCCGGGAGAGGGATATTTTATAACCGGCTGGGAAGGAACAGTAGTGTTCCTCTGGCGATAGTGGTATAAAAAAGCCAGATTTTCCGCAGGTTTTGGGACGCTGGAATATGAAAAAGTGTTCACGAATGGCACTTTTGCAACAATCCGTTGCAGCAGTGAAAGCATTTTTGACCTTATGTTAAACAGAAAAATGAAAGGGTGTGATTGTGATAATCATAGGAATTGATCATGGCTATTATGCAATAAAAACAAGACAAGTGTCTTTCCCAAGTGGAATTATCAGGTATGATTACGAGCCGTATACCATGCAGAATGTTCTGCAGTATCAGGGAAAGTATTATGTCTGTGGTACAGGGAGACAGACACTGGTAAAAAATAAAACGTCCAATGATAATTATTATCTGCTGACGTTGGCAGCCATTGCAGAAGAAATCAAGCATCGGAAAGCGGAACGAAAGACAGAGGTAATTCTGGCTGTCGGACTTCCGCTTTCAAGTTTTGGAAGAGAGAAACAGGGATTCAGGGAGTATCTGTTGCGGAAAGAGCAGCCAGTGCGATTTTTATATGAAAGTGAATTATATGAGATAAGAATAAAAGATGTGAAACTGTTTCCACAGGGATACTCTGCGCTTGCTCTGCATCCAGAGTATCTGAAGAATGAACCGTCTGTTCTGCTTGTTGATATTGGTGGCTGGACCGTTGACCTTATGAGGCTGGACAATGCTGTTCCCAATGCAGCAACGTGCAGGAGTCTGGAGCTAGGGGTGATCCGATGTATTGATGAGACAGCAGAACAAGTGCGTAGAAATACCGGACTGTCTGTAACAGAAACTCAGATTGAGCGTGTGCTTCGGGGAGAATCTTGCAGTATGGCAGAAGAGGCCAGACGGATCATACAGGAAAACGGACGGAAATATATAGAAAGAATACTGTCTGCGGTGACAGAATCCGGGTTTGATCTCCGGGCAGTACCAACCGTATTTATGGGTGGAGGCTCTGCAATTTTAAAACGCCACGTGACCGCACAGGACGCGATTTGCCGCCCTGTTTTTATAGAGGACGTCCATGCCAACGCAACAGGGTATGAACGGATTGTAGAGCAGATGTGGGCGAGATGACACGCCCTGTGTATTCGTTCCGCCCGAACCTGAAAAATCCAGAACACCAGAGGGCATGGGAGAAATTTCAAAGTGTTCCAGAAGGGCAGAAAAGCCAGTATCTGGTTCAGGCAATTCTGGAAAAAGAGGATCGAAAATGGCTGGAAGAAGTCATTCAAAAGACGATAAAAGAAAGTGTTCGGGAATTAGGAATATGTGGCACTACGGAACAATCGACAACGAACCCATCATCGGAAGAAATACCAGATCAGATGATGGATTTTCTATCTCAAATGGAAAATTTGTAAAGGGGGTGAGGCCTATGATTGCACGATACATACATTGTTGGATCTGCTAGGGGCAAGGCAAGAAATGCATCGTTATCTTTGGTGGGTATTGTGAATAGCTTTCCATGCGGCTTTGGAGTATGTTGTGTGTAGCGAAAGAGAAAGGAGAAAGGTTATGGCAGAGATGAAAAATATCTGCGGAAAGATTCCGATGGACTTACATGAGAAAGTAAGAGAAGAGATTGAACTCACAGAAAGCAGCACACAAAAATTTTTACAACAGGTCATTGAAGAACATTTCGACAGACTGGAAGGAAAAGGAGAAATAAGCATGGGAGAAGTAAGAACAGTAGCAGTACAGGTATCAGAGGAATTATTCCAGAGATTAAAAGTGGTCATCGGAAAGAAACACATGAAACAGAAAGCCTTCTTAATTCAGATTATAGAAGAAGCACTGGAAAAGGCAGAGGCCGAATGGCAAAGCAAAGATCAGCCTGAAGAATCCGAACAGACAACTGGAGAATTGGGAACAGAAGAAACTCAACCGGAAGAAAGAACTGAGCCGGAAAGGGAAAGTGAACCAGAAGAGGAAAGCGAGCCAGAAGGAGAAAGCGAACCGAAAGAGGAAAACGAACCGGATGGAGAAAGCGAACCGAAAGAGGAAAACAAACCAGAAGGGGAAAGTGAACCGAAAGAGGAAACTGAACCAGAAGGAGAGAATGATCCGGAAGAATCCAAAGCAGAAGAACCAACAGAATGGTAACCAATTGATACAGAATAACGAAGGGCGGTATGAGAGATCATGCCGCCTGTTTTTATCAGCAAAAAGGAGGTTGATAGCCGCAACCATTCAATTTTTTGATCTCTTTAGCGGAATCGGGGGATTTCGTGAAGGCTTAAGACGGGCAGGAAACTTTGTCTGTGTCGGACATTGCGAGGTGGATACTTATGCGGATAAGAACTACCGATTGCTGTTTGATACGGAAGGGGAGTGGTATTGTAATGACGCAAGAACAATCGAACCAGAACGAATGCCAGATTTTGATTTACTCTGTGCAGGATTTCCTTGCCAGGCATTCTCTATCGCCGGAAAGCGAGAAGGATTTGCAGATGCAAGAGGAACTCTCTTTTTTGAAATTGCCCGGATTCTTGAAGCTAAAAGACCCTCGTATTTTATCCTTGAAAATGTTCCCGGTTTGTTATCGCATGACAAAGGCCGGACGTTTTGCACCATCCTCAGTACGCTTTCTGAACTGGGGTACCATGTCGAATGGAAAGTGCTTAACAGCAAGGATTTCGGAGTTCCCCAAGCAAGAAAACGGGTGTATATTGTCGGATATCTTGATTTCCGATGTGCCGGAAAAGTATTACCTGAACCAGAAACAAATGGAGCAGCTCTTGTTCAAATCCGGGCAGGAAGTCAGGGAAAAAGAGTCTACAGTCCAAAAGGATTAAGCTGTACCCTGACATCACAGGCCGGAGGAATGGGTGGAAAGACAGGATTATATGATGTGGGTGTTCCAATTAAAGAAAATACAAAGCTCGGCTACAAACTTGCAAGAGAGGGTGATAGCATCGATTTAGGCTATGCGAATCTCAACAGCAGGAGAGGAAGAGTCGGACATCAGATAGCACACACCCTGACCACAGGTATCCAACAGGGAACACTTCATTTTGTAGATTTGTCTCCGCCACCACTGGTTACTGAAGAATGCAGAAGCCTTAATACCAGACAATGCGGAATCCACAAATACAAAGGAGAATGTTCCGGTGTATTAAGGGAAGAAGGGGCAAGAGCAGTCCTTACACCAGCCAAAGAAAATGTCCGTCAGAATGGCAGACGCATGAAAGAACCAGAAGAACCGATGTTCACAATTACTGCAACCGATCGTCATGGCATCTTGTATCACGGCAGAATAAGAAGGTTAGTTCCGAGGGAATGTTTGCGTCTGCAGGGTTATTATGACTGGCAGATTGATAAGATTATAGACAGCACTTCTGACGCACAGCTTTATAAACAGGCTGGAAACGGGGTGACTGTCAATGTTATCGAGGCAATTGGCAAACTATTACAAAAGGCAGACTCCGAACTCAACGAACAGGAAGTGTCTGAGAAAGGAATCCATTAGGCATGATCGGTATAAAAGACCAATACTTTGGCACAGAAATCGAAATGACAGGGATTACCAGACAACGTGCTGCAGAAGTTGTTGCGGAAATGTTTGGAACAGAAGCATATTATGACGGCACTACTTACGGAATCTGGTCAGTGATAGATTTGGAAGGAAAAAAGTGGAAATTTATGTCTGATGGAAGCATTTATACACAACGGAAAGTATACGGTCGAACTGTAGACGCAGGCAGAGAATATTCAACAGAAATGGTATCTCCGAAATTATCCTATGATGAAATGGGTAAGTTACAGGAAGTAGTACGCTGTCTGCGACGGCATGGAGGTTTTGTAAATGAGTCCTGTGGTCAGCATGTTCATGTAGATGCATCGAATCATACACCGCAAAGCCTGAAAAATGCACTGACAATTATGTATGCAAAGGAAGATATCCTGTTCAAAGCACTAAAAGTGCAGGAAAGAAGAGCAAATAGTTATTGCCAGAGGGTGCGACCGGATGTATTAGAGAAAATCCGAAAAATACCAAATAGATCAATCACTATGGACCGAGTAAGAAACGTCTGGTATGGAGGCAGGGATGGAAGTCATACCCATTATGATCATACCCGTTATTATGCTCTGAATCTTCATGCTGTGTTTTCCAAAGGAACTTTGGAATGGCGCTGTTTTGAAAGCACACTTCATGCAGGAAAGGTAAGAGCAAATATTACTCTGGCATTAGCCATTTCCGCACAGGCGATCAATCAGAGATCGACACAGATGAAAAAGACACTGATATCAGAAAATCCGGCATTTACATTTCGTACATTTTTATTGAGACTTGGGTTAATTGGAGATGAATATAAAAATGTCCGAAAACATCTGCTGGCAAATCTGGATGGTGATCTTGCGTGGAGATATGATAAAAGCACGTATGAGTGTCTGAAGAAAAATCAAAGGACAGAAGGAGTCAGATAGAGGTGAGAAAAAATGGAAGATAGATATTACTTCGCTTATGGCAGCAATATGAATCTGGAGCAGATGAAGTACAGGTGTCCGGCTGCGGAAGTTGTGGAAAACGTCCGGCTTGAAAATTATCGGCTGGCATTTCGGGGAAGGGCTCCGGGCAATGGGGTAGCAACGGTTCTGCCGGAAAAAGGAAGCTATGTCGAAGGAGTCTTATGGAAAATCACAGAAGCGTGTGAGAAGAGTCTGGATTTTTATGAAGGATTCCCAAGTTTTTATGGGAAAGAATCGATTCGGGTAAAAAATCAGGATGGTGTGGAAAAAGAAGTGTTTGTATATATGATGAACGCTCCGCACAAAGATGTTCCGGCAAAGCCATCGAAATTTTATCTGGATGGAATTCTGGAAGGATGTAAGGATAACCAGATTCCAACGGAGCCTGTCATGGAAGCGGTAAAACGTACCAGACAGGAAGTAAAAAAAGAAAAAAATCGATATGTAAGATAAAACGTACCGCAGAGGAAACATCTTCTGCGGTATTTTACTGAAAAAATCTATTTATAATAGGAAGGAAAAGTACATGAAGGCTAGAAAATTAAAGACCAGAATAGCTGCGTTTGGACTGGCTGTCCTGATGGGCGTCAGTACCTTGAGCAGTGCGAATGCGTTTGCGGCCGAACAGACAGGCTCGGAACAGCAGACGGAAGTACAGGCGGTAACAAGCCAGAAAGATACATCGGTTACAGCAGATGATATCACAAAAGCGGTTTCGGATGAAACATTTGCAGTGGAAACCAGTATGGAAGGAATCCATTATGATGCAGAAAAAGAAGATGTTACGCTTGTAAGTATCAAAGATGAGAATGGTGGAGAGTATCATTCTGACAAAGCAGGAACATATATTGCCACTTATATGGTCGTTCCAAAAGATAAGAGTGACAGCTATACCATCACCCGGAAAGTGACTCTGACGGATACAGAAGGTCAGGCACATTCCGAAGAAAATGGTGGAGAGAAACAGAAGTCAGATACAGAATCTGAAGATGATTCGGATTCGCCTGTGCAGAACTACACAGATGTAGAAATTGAAACATCCGAAGAAGATGCATCTGCACAGGCAGTCAAAGAACTGAAAGAGGACATCGAAGAGGGAAATGTGATGGTATTGTCTGCGGCTGAAAGAGCTACAAGCAGCGGTTCCACAGTTACATTGACAAAGGGGAGAACAATTTACTATCCAAGCTATATTGGAAATTATCTTACTTGCCTGTTCACAGTAAATGGAAAGATTGCGTATTGCCTTCAGTCCCAGAAAGCATCCCCACCGAGTGGAAGTTATGTAGCGCAGGTACTGGACAGCAATAAAAATCTGCAGAAAGTCCTTTATTATGGTTATGGCGGGGCAGGAGATCTGACAGGAAGTTATCTGTCTGGAAAAACAGAAGATGAAAAGTATGTTTATACACACATTGCAGCCAGCTACGCTTATGCAGGAGAAGCCGGATTTACCGGATGTAATTATAATGACCTTGTAAATGCAGGGGTTATCGCATATATCAATTATCTGTTCGGACAGGAAGAACCGCCAAAAGGTGAACTGAGCCTTTCAAGCACAAAGCTGAATGCAGTACGGGATGGAAATATCCAGAAAACACCGAATATCACATTGTCTGGAGATCACAGAAACTATGTGACACTGAATGTACCAGAAAATGTGACTGCACATAATCTTTCCAAAGGAACAAGTGTTACAAATGGAAACATCCAGATTTATGGTGGAGATACATTCTATTTGTCCGCAGATTTATTACTGACAGGCAGTTATGCTTCCGGAAACTTATATGGTTCTGTCGGAAAGACATGGAGAACGCTGGTGCTGACAACTGGAAATTCCAAACAGGATATCGGTGTATTTGAAAGCGAAACAGCAGCTCCGGTAAGCTTCAGCGTACAGTGGCTGAATATGGCACGCATTGAGTTGACGAAGAAAGATATCAATACACAGAATCCGCTGTCTGGAGCAGTATACGGTATTTACACTGATAAAAAGTGCGAAAATCTGCTGATGACGATGACTGCAACGGGAACAGACGGAAAAGCAGTCAGCGATTATTTTGATTCCGCACTGAAAACTGTGTATGTAAAAGAGGTTACTGCTCCGACAGGGTACAAACTGAATACAGAAGTATATAAAGTAGATGTTACAGCCGGAAAGACATTGTCTGTAACTGCAACAGATGAGAGAGTCACCGGAAAGGTGAAAATCGCAAAGATTGATAAAGAAACACTTGCGTTTAAGGCACAGGGGGACAGTGCTCTTCGTGGTGCGGTGTATGGTCTGTATGCCAAAGAGGACATCGTGCATCCGGATGGCACAACAGGAGTTCTGTATAAACAGGACAGCCTGATTGCGCAGGGAGTCATCGGAGATGACGGAACACTGGAATTTTCAGAATTATACCTTGGAGAAATGTATGTAAAAGAAATTACTCCACCGGAAGGATATACACTGGATACTACCAAATATGAGGTATCAGTAACTTATGAAGGTCAGGATGTTGCAGAAGTGACAAGAGACCTTACGGTAAAAGAGCAGGTAAAGAAACAGGCATTTCAGTTGATCAAAGTCAGTGAAGATGGAGAGCAGACAGAAACAGATCTGGTTGCAGGAGCAGGATTTAAGGTATATCTGATCAGCGACTTGACACAGGTGAAAAATGGGAAACTGAAACCGTCCAATGGGGAAAGCTATACAGCAAGTGATTTCAAGAATTATGACTTCAGCAAAGAGCAGGTTGCAGTTACTTATGAGAATGGAACCGCCGTACCAGTACCGGAACTGATCACTGATACCAAAGGGTATGCAGTCAGCCCGGAACTGCCGTATGGAAGTTATGTTGTAGTGGAAAGCACTACCCCGGAGAATCTGAAAACCATTGATCCATTTGTTGTAAATGTGGAAAATGACAGCAGAGAACCAATGCAGTGGCGAGTATTTGATGACCGTCCGTTTGAATTTTTGTTGAAAATCGTAAAGAAGGATGCACAGACTGGAAATACGGTTTTAAAGGCCGGAGCTTCTTATAAGATTTACGATGTGACAAATAAGAAATATGTGGAACAGGTTGTTCAGTATCCGAAGAAAGAAAAGATCAGTGTATTCAAAACAAATGAGGAAGGATATCTGATCACACCGCAGGAACTGAAGTGCTCTACCTACCGAATCGAAGAAGTAAAAGCACCGGAAGGATTTGTAAGACAGGGAAGTGAAGAATCCCTGTATGATGGAACAACGATTATTTCACCATTAGAGCAGACTACAAAAGGAACATATAAAGAAAATCCACAGAGCGGTATTGTAATTACAGTATCCTCAAACACTGCACATCAGATTGATCCAGATACAGGAGCAGCGATTGTAGAAGTAGAACAGAAAAATGATGAACAGGTAGGAAGCCTGCTTCTGACGAAAAAGGGAGAACAGCTTACCGAAGTAAACGGAGATTCTGTTCTGGCAAAAGTAAAAGCACTGGTTTCTAAAGTAAGAAATGCCGTATCTGGTAAAGAAGAAACAGGTATTTATAAAGGTTTTGAATATGAAGAAACCGGAGTAGAAGGTGCTGAATTCGAAGTATATGCCAAAGATACCATCTATTCACCGGACGGAGCAAAGGACGAAGAAGGAAATCCAGTTGTCCGTTATGAGAAAGATGACCTGGTAGCCAAACTGACTACAGATGAAAATGGAACAGCAGTTATCAACAATCTGCCACTGGGAACGTATTATCTGAAAGAGGTTGTAGCAGGAGAGAATTTTGTCCTGAATACAGAACAGAAAGAATTTACCCTGACAGCAGAGGATGATACACAGGCAGTTGTTTATGAAGGCGTTACCTATAAAAATGAAAGACAGAAAGTTTCCGTATCAGTAGAAAAGAAAGATTCTGTCACAGGCGAAAAGCTGGAAGGTGTTATTTTTGGACTGTATGCTGCAGAAGATATTCTTTCTAATCAGGGAGAGGTTCTCGTAGAGAAAGATACCCTGCTGGAAAAGAAAGCAACGGATGCAAAGGGAACACTTACTTTCGACAGTGATCTTCCACATGGAAAATACTATGTCAAAGAGGAAGTCAGAAAAGCCGGATATCTTCCAAATGAGGAAGTATGGAATGTAGATGCAACTTACGAAAATCAGAATCTTGCAAAGATTGAACTGAACAAAGAAGTTGAGAATCAGCCGACAGAAACACGTATTACTAAAACAGATGCAACAACCGGAAATGAGCTGGAAGGAGCAAAACTGCAGGTCATTGATAAAGACGGAACTGTTGTGGAAGAGTGGATCAGTACGAAGGAAGAACATGTCATTTACGGACTGCCGGAAGGAAGTTATACCTTACATGAGGAACTGGCTCCTTATGAAGATGGCTATGTGTCTGCCAGCGATGTGACGTTTGAAGTCAAAGAAGATGGAAGTGTGACAAAGGTTGAGATGAAAGATGAATATTCCAAAGTGGAAATTTCAAAAACAGACCTAACAACCGGAAAAGAACTGGAAGGGGCAAAGCTTCAGATCATCCGCAAAGATGGAACTGTTTTGGAAGAGTGGATTACGGATGGAAAACCACATTCCGTTGCAAAGCTCCCGGTCAATGAAGAACTTACTCTGCGTGAGATCACAGCGCCGGATGGTTACGAGATTGCGGAAGATGTTACATTCACATTGAAAGATACAATGGAAGTCCAGAAAGTAGAAATGAAAGATGCCAGAACACCGGAGAAAACAACAGAAAAAACAAATGCACCAAAAACAGGTGACAACCAGAAAGTATGGGCATTTATTTTGCTTGGTCTGGCATCTGCCGGAACAGCTGCAGGAGTGACCGTATACCGCAGAAAAAAGTCAAAAATGACAGAAAACAAAGAAGAAACAGAAGAAAAATAAAATAAGAATTACAGGATAAATCAATCTGACAGGGCAGGAGATGTGCATAGAGCAGCTCCTGCCCTGTCTGTAGATAAGGAGAAGAAAGATGAGACGTTTTTATACAGCAGAATCAGTAACAGAAGGACACCCGGATAAAGTATGCGATCAGATAGCAGATGCAATCTTAGATGAATGTCTGCGTTATGATCCATCTTCGAGAGTGGCGTGTGAAGTCCTTGCTACAAGAGGAAATGTGTTTGTAGCAGGAGAAATCACCAGTGGATATGAGCCGCCAGTGTTTGATGTGATCCGAAAAGTTTTAGAAGAGTGTGGGTATTGTACAGATGGGATAGAAATGGATACGTTTGTACACCAGCAGAGTCCAGATATTGCGAAAGCAGTGAGTGTGTCGAAAGAATTTCGGGATAATATCGGCGCAAAAATAAGAGACAGAAGCAGGGGAGCTGGAGATCAGGGGGTTATGGTCGGATATGCGTGCGATGAGACTCCGCAGCTTATGCCAATGCCGACTGTTCTGGCACACCGGATCACACGTGAACTTTCGGCTTGCAGAAGAAGCGGATATATCAAAGATATCTTTTCTGATGGAAAAGCACAGGTAACCGTAGAATATGAAGATGGAAAACCAGTGAGACTGGAAAGTGTTGTTGTTTCCTGCCAGCATGGTGCAGAAAAGAGCCTGAAGAAGTTAGATGCCGAGATTAGAGAGAAAGTGCTTCGCTCAGCACTCAGATTACTGCCGCCGGATGAGGATACGAAGATTCTGATCAATCCGTCAGGAAAATTTGTGTGTGGAGGGTTTGATGCAGATACCGGACTGACCGGAAGAAAGCTGATGGTGGATACTTATGGCAGTATGGTTCCGCATGGCGGTGGTGCATTTTCGGGAAAAGACTGTTCGAAAGTAGACCGTTCGGCAGCTTATATGGCAAGGTATATCGCCAAAAATATAGTAGCTGCTGAGTTTGCAAGCAAGTGTCAGGTGTCTTTGGCTTATGCAATCGGAGTAGCAGAGCCGGTTATGATTGAGGTAGATACCTTTGGTACAGGAAAAGTGTGTGCAGATGATTGTCTGGCGGCAGCAATCCCACAGGTGTTTGGAGTGACACCCGTTCAGATCATGGAATCCCTTCGACTGAATCGTCCGATTTTCCGGCAGACGGCAGTTTTTGGTCATTTTGGAAGAAAGGAATTTCCTTGGGAGCGGACGGATAAGGTACTGGCTCTTCAGGATGCGATTCTGTAATGCCTTGGGTAACGGAAGAAGAGATTCAGGCGGCAAAAAATATGACTGCGTATGAGTATTTGCGAACGCATCAGGCACAGCGGCTGCAAAAGACAAGGACCAGAAATGAATGGCAGTTGACGGACCATGACAGTTTTAAAATCAATGAACTGTCCAGTAAATGGCATTGGAAATCCAGAGATATCGGTGGCGTGTCCGCATTACGGTTCTTGATTGAAGTAGATGGAATGAAATTTACAGATGCCGTAAAACTGCTGTGCGAAGAGAGTCCGTCTTTTATTCCGACGCAGTCTGTGGAAAGGTCAAAACCGCCATTTAAGCTGCCGGAGAGATATTGTAATTGCAGACGAATCAGGGCTTACTTAAACCATAGAGGGATCAGCGATGAAGTGATCACATATTGTATTTCACATGAAATCCTTTATGAAAGTGTCCCATATCATAACGCTGTTTTTGTTGGAAAAGATGAATCCGGAAAAGCAAGATATGCATTCCTGCGAGGAATCTATGAAAAAAACGGGAAGGGATTCAAGATGGAGCAGACCGGGAGTGAAAAGAAGTACAGCTTTTGCATTCCACCTGAAAGAGAAACAAAGCGAGTTGCCGTATATGAAGCGTGTATTGATGCACTGGCACACATGACACTGGAAGAGGGAAAGAGGGATAAATATCGGCTTTCCCTTGGAGGAATCGTTGCTCCGAAAGAAAATGCACAGATACAGAGTGAACGTTTTAAAAAGCCACCGGACGCACTGGAAGAGTTCCTGAAGAACCACCCGGAAATCAAAGAAATTGAAATCTGTACTGATAATGATTTTGCCGGGAAATGGGCAAAAGAACAGATGAAAAAACATTATGAGGGAACGTATCAGATTATCTGCAATCTGCCGGAAAAAGAAAGGGCAGATTATGCAGACCTTGCGAAAGAAAAAAAGCAGGCAAATAAATGCAGGGACAGACCATTAGAAAGAAGGTGATAGAGAATGGAAGAAAAAGGAACGATGCACGTACATCTGTTGACGGAGCTGACTGGAAATCTTTTTTCCGAAGAATCCGAATGGGAAGAAGATTGGTCGGAGAGTGATGAATATGGAATGCCGTTAGATGGAACAGAACTTGCCGATTATGAAGATGCTATCCGAGAAGAACTGGAACGCTATGGGGAAGATGATCTCATGCAGTATTTTGATGGAAGTGAGTCCATTCATGGAAAAATACAAAGTGCAGTTGTTACGATAGAAAACAAAGATGGAATCCTGTACGGCTGTACCAAACTGGAATTAAATGAATTTTTAAGTCAGGAAGAACTACAGGAATTCACCGAATACATGACAGGGCAGTACAGTGACGGTTGGGGTGAAGGATTTGAGCAGAGGGATATCAAGGTAGATGGTGGAATGCTGAATGTGCATTTCTGGCATCCAGATATGGAGCAGCCGAAAATCTATGAAAAGAAAACAGAGCAGATCCCGATAAAGCCTGAGAAACAACGTCCCAAGTTACAACTCCTTGGACATGATGGGAATATTTTTTCCATTATGGGCGATGCCTCAACTCTTTTGAAAAAGAATAAACAGACAGCAGAAGCAAAAGAAATGTGTAAAAGAATATTGGAAAGTGGGGATTATTACAAAGCACTTTTGATTATCAGTGAATATGTAGAAACCGAGTTGAGTCCGCCACCAAAAGAAAATAAAAAGACAAAGAAGAAAAATCAGCCGGAACGCTGAGAAAAGAAAGGATGATGCCTATGACAAATGGCCTGAGTTTGGAAGAACTTATGAAAGAGGGAACATACCCGGAGGAATATACTGAAGGGGAAAACTGGAAAATATTACATGGAGATACATTAAAACTGGTCAAAGCATTCCAGCCGGGAATCTTTGATGCAGTCATTACCGATCCACCGTATGCGTCCGGTGGAACAAAGCAGAATGAAAGAAATCGTACTACAAACCAGAAATACAGCAGTATGAGTGCTGCGAATGCACTTCCGGATTTCGATGGAGATAATAAAGACCAGAGATCCTGGACACACTGGATGGCTGAGTGGCTCTATGATGTGCGGAAAGCCTGCAAGCAAGGTGCTCCGATCTGCCTGTTCATTGACTGGCGTCAGTATCCATCGATTACCGATGCATTGCAGTGGGCAGGATGGATCTGGAGAGGAACAGCGGTGTGGGATAAGGGAAACTCCCGTCCACAGAAAGGCCGTTTCCGCCAGCAGGCTGAATACATTGTGTGGGGCAGTAACGGACCGATGCCGATCAACCGTCCGGTATCTTGTCTGCCGGGTGTTTTCCGATATGGAAATCCGCAGAACCGGATTCATGTGACAGAGAAACCGTTGCAGCTTATGAAAGATGTCATCCAGATTTGTGAACCGGGAGGACTGATCCTGGACCCGTTTGCCGGAGCAGGAACAACTGTCCTTGCAGCGGTTATGACAGGTTATCGTGCAGTGGGAATTGAGGTAACAGATGCCTACTACAAACTGGGAAGTGACAGAGTGAAAATTGCATTAGAAGCAGAGCAGAAAGAGGATGAAAAGTAGCCGGGATGTCCAATTGGACATCTTGTTTTTTATAGAGAAAATGAATGGCATCCAACTGGATGCAGGAAGGAGATGGAGCGTATGGAACAGGCTCTGGCTTATGTGTGTTGTTCAGCAGAAGAAAGCCGGGTAAAGGTGCAGAAATATTGCAGAAAAATCTATGAACTTGGGTATGTACCAATCTGTCCGAGATTTGTATTCTCACCATTCTTGGAAGAGTCCGATGCAGAAGATATGCAGGGATATGGAAGAATGTCACATATCCTTTTGCGGAGATGCCGGATGGTAGTCGTATGTGGAAAAGAAGTGACAGGAACAATGAATACCGAAATCAGTATGGCAGATAGACTCCATATCATTTGTACGACACTTGATGGACTGGTACAGATAAAAGAATCAAAATAAATCAGAATCGAGTCAATCCAGTGCTACAGAAACTGGTGGTACTCGTATTGCAAGCATAGCGTTTGGATATCCAAACGCACTTTGGGGAGAACCCCAATCCCCCAGACACAGACGAAAATGGAAAGGAAGGATCAAGTCATGTTAAGAAACGGAGTAATAATCGTAATCGCATTGATGAGCGGAGGATTTATAGGAGTGGTAGTGACCTGTTGCATAGTTGCAGCGAAAAAATCCGATGAGGATCTTGGCGGTATGATGAAAGAGGAAGAGAAAAAAGAAGGGACGGTGATGCAATGCGAAAACGAAACCATGTGATCCCGGTACGGCTTAACGCAAGGGAAGTCAGGGAACTGAATGAGCAGGTCGAAAGAAGCGGTCTGAGCCGGGAAGAGTTTATGCGTTCGTTGATTTTAGGAGCGCAGGTACATGCGAAACCCTGTGAGCATCATCCAGAATTGCTCCGAAAGATTGCAGGCTTATGCAACAATGCCAATCAGCTTGCCCATGTTGCCAATGCTTCTGGAATGGCAAGTGAGCAGAGCATTCAGGAAATGCTGCGTCTTACCAAAGAAACATGGCATCTGGTAAAGGAAGAGTGGTAATGCCGGATGGCTTATACAAGTGTTATCCCCGTCCACCGCCTGGACCGTTCCATCGAATATGTGAAAGACAAAGAAAAAACCACACAGAAAGCAGACTCTCTGGAGGCTGCCATCGATTATGCCATGAACCGGACCAAGACGGAACAGGCGGTCTTCGAAGATACCATCGGATGCACCAATGAAAATGCGTATGAAGATATGGTGGCAACGAAAAGGAGATTCCATAAGATGGGCGGTGTAGAAGGATACCATCTGGTACAGAGTTTTGCGGAAGGTGAGGTGACACCGGAACTGGCACATCTCATCGGGCAGGAACTGGCAGACCGGCTCTTAAAAGGACAGTATGAAGTTGTTATCACAACGCATCTGAATACCAGACATTATCATAACCACATTGTCTGGAATTCTGTAAGCATGGTGGACGGACATAAGTACCATAGTAATGCCAAGAGTTATTATACGGAGATCCGCAAGATTTCCGATGACCTGTGCAGAAAATATGGTCTGTCTATCATTGAATCCAATCAGAAAAAATCAATCCCTTATGTACAGTGGAAAGCAGAACAGGAAGGAAAACCGACATGGAGAACGGCGATCCGTTTGGATATCAGGGAATCGGTACAGGAAAGCTACTCCTGGTCACAATTCCTAAAAGAGATGGAAAAGCGGGGTTATACATGGAAACTGAACAGGAAATACATTTCTTTAAATGCTCCGGGAATGGAGCGGTATATCCGTCTGCGTTCTCTTGGAAAAAACTATTCCGAAGAGGAAATACGTGGGCAGATACTACAGCCAAAAGTGAAACGAGTCTATCAAAAGGCAGTACAGATTCATCCCAAAAAGAAACTGACCGGGATTCAGGCATTGTATTATTCCTATTTATATCAAATGGGGGTACTGCCAAAAAGACCGAAAAGGAGTCCATACGCTGTCAGAGAGGATATCCGGAAACTGGACCGCAGGATTGAACAGATTGAATTTCTAATGAAACATAACATCATAACCAGAGAGCAGCTTGCCGCATACCGAGAGCCATTGCAAAAGCAGATTGCGGAACTTATGAAAGAACGCAGAAGATTGTATCGGAATGGGGGCAGGGAGACTGGGGAAGAACGATTGTCCGAAATCAATGAGGAATTGAAGCGACTCCGTAAGGAAGTTCGTATGACCGTTCAGATTGAGAAACATTCCTTGGAAATCGAAGCGAAACTTCAGAAAGTAGAAGAACAGAGTCAGGATGAAAAATGTGTGGAAGATAAAGAAAAAATGCAGAAGAGTCAGGAGGTGAGATAAGTATGAATTATGGAGCAGAACCGGCTGATCAGGTGGTGCGGTACAGTCTGGAAGGAATGGAATACTCTTTGAAGATTACCGGAAATGTGGCAAAGCACGTGGCAATCTTTATTGCAGCCGCCCTGAAAGATCAGAAAAAGACAAGAGGGAAAACAAGACTTACCAGAATGTTAAAGGAACAGCGCCCGATGAAATTTTTTACTGTTCCGGGTGACCGTCTGAAAGAATTTGCAAAAGAAGCCAAGGCGAGAGGTATCTTATATGTAGTCATCAAAGATAAGGTGAATCCGGACCAGACAGAGGTCATGGTATTTGCAGATGATGCCGCGAAGATGAACCGGGTATTAGACCGGATGAATCTGGATTTTGTAAAAGCAGAATCAGGTTCTATGGTTACAGAAGCAGTGGAAAAAGAGACTGCACCGGAAAAGACAGAAAACCAGATGGAAAAAGAATCAAGGGAGAATGTACGGACAGAGACCGTTGTCCTGCCGGAAGGCAAGATAGAATTTGAACTGGACGATGCGGAAGAAATGTTCCAGATCGGGGATGAGGCTTTCCCGGAAGGAAATTTTACACAGGCGCAGGAGGGGGAAGAAAAGAATCCATCCGAACCTTTCTCGCGCAACAGAAATACTTCTTCCGATCGGGAAACTAGCTGGAAAGAAAAGAATGAAAAACCATCTGTGCGGAAAGAACTCGGAGATATCCGCAAGGAACAGGAAGAGAAACGTAAGAGGCCGGACAGACGGAAAAATGCCAGAGAGAGCCGGAAGAAACGTAAGAATATGAAAACGAAAGGCAGGTAATGTATATGGATTTAACAGATATGATTTCAGGTGGAACGGAAGAGCAAGTTCCAGAACAGAAGTTGACCAAGGAAGAATATGCAGCCAAGAAGCAGCAGGAAAGAGAAGAGGTATGGGCTGAAGTAGATTCACAGGCACAGGGAGTTTTTCAGGATGGAGAAAAACTGAAAGGCTTTCTGGATTTTATGGCAGAGTGTAATACACAGAGAACTCCGAATCTGCTTTTGATCTACGGACAGCATCCGGATTTTAAGGTGGTAAGGTCTTATGAACGCTGGAGAGAAGAACACCGTTCAGTAAAAGCAGGGGAGCATGGCATTACTTATATGATTTCCACTGAATATGAAAAAGATGGAGAAATGCGGAGAGGGTATACGATCGGAAAAGGATTTGACATCAGCCAGATGACAGGGAAGCCATTGGAAGAACGCCCTCAGCGAAGCCTGACAGAACTGGTAGGAGCTGTCTTAAAAGACCAGTCGGTACGTGTGCAGATTGAGGATAATCTGCCAGACAAAGTGCAGGCCCAGTACAATCCAAGATATCGTACCATCTATATCCGCAACGGAATGAGTGAAGTAACGACATTCCATGCACTGAACAGAGAACTGGCGTGTGCAGCACTGGACCAGCATACCGGAACCTACAGCCGACAGAAAGTCAGCGCACAGGCTTATTGTGCTGCCTATGTGATTGCAAAACGTTATGGTGTGGATGTCACCGGATTCAATCTGGAGTATATTGCACAGAGGAATGAATGCGGAAAGAAAGATCCGCAGGAACTGAGAGACTTTTTAAATGATGTCCGTCAGGCTTCCTACAGTATCCGAAACCATATCGAACGGAATTTTGGTGCAAAGGAACAGGAGTATGTAACCGATGAGTTTGCAATCGGAGACCCTGTAAAAACACCGGAAACCAAGGATGAAAAAGCATCCGGAAAAGAGAAAAAAGCAAAGAGCCAGCCGGAACGATAAAAGTGAAAAAGTTGGACGGTTGGAGTAGCTATTACGGAGGTCTTGTGATATGGTTGGTGTAACAAAAAAAGGAGGTCAGCCAGATGACAAAATACTATTTGAAGATGGATAACATTATGAAAAATATGTTCGTGGTGGCACTGAATGATGAGCTGCAGGCACAGAATGAGCAGGACGAATGTTTGGAAGAAACGAAAGCTCTTCTGAAAAAAGTAAGTGAATACGACCTCACTCAGAAACGACTGCAGATTACAGCTGGGGAACAAAGGCAGATCCGTAAGGCACTGAACAGACTCAGAAGTAAATATCTTGCAGCCGGAAGATACAGTGATGGAATAGACAAAGTTATTATTCAGGTTGCAAAACCGAATACTAGCAGACACATGTTCTGGTAGAGAAAGGAGTGGTTGATTGGTCATTTATTCAAGAGAAAAAGTGGCAAGACTTAGAAAACAGTATCCGGCAGGAACAAGAATCTGTCTGAATTCGATGGATGGAGAAGCGGGTATGCCGCAGGGACTGGAAGGAACTGTGCAGTATGTGGATGATGCAGGCCAGCTTGGTGTTAAGTGGGACAACGGCAGAAGTCTCTCACTGATACCGGGAGTGGATTCCTTTCATAAGAAAGAAGGACAGGGACATCCAGAAGAAAAGCCACGCAAGAAAAGAGAATCTGACTTGCAGAGATAAGTACAAAAAAGCAGGACTGGGTTCTGTATCTTGTCTTTCTGCCATTTGTCTGGTGGGCGGCAGCGATAACCGCTTGTGCCATTGCACCGGATAAGAATTTTATTCAAATCTTAGAAACGCTGAACGAAAAACTCGAACAGCCGTTTTTTATCACGTATACACCGTATACGTTCAAATGTATTCTGATATTCACAGCAGCCTATTTCTTAGGCATTGGTATTTATGAATCCCAAAAAAGAAATTATAGAAGAGGCGTGGAACATGGTTCCGCAAAATGGGGCAACGTGTCCGAAATCTGCAGACGTTACTGCGAAAAGCAGTACACGCAGAATCTGCTTTTAACACAGCATTTCCGCATGGGACTGGACGGTTATAAGCACAAACGAAATCTAAATGTGCTGGTAGTCGGAGGTTCAGGAGCAGGAAAGAGCCGGACGTATGCAATCCCAAACATCATGCAGTGCAACTGTTCGATGGTGATTACTGATCCCAAGGCAGAACTTTTGCGTAAAACCGGAGGTGTTCTGGAACGGAATGGATACGAAGTCCGGGTTTTCGATTTAATCAATCCGGAGACTTCCTGGTGTTATAACCCGTTTGCGTATGTCCGGGATGATAAGGATGTACTAAAGCTGATCAATAACCTGATCCGCAACACAACACCGAAGGGAGCGCAGAGTTCAGACCCGTTCTGGGAGAAGTCCGAGACTGCACTTTTACAGGCACTTATGCTGTATTTACTGCATGAAGCTCCACCGGAAGAACAGAACTTCCCGATGATTATGGAAATGCTTGGAAGCGCACAGGTCAAAGAAGATGATGAGGATTACCAGTCACCATTGGACATTTTGTTTGAAAGACTGGAAATGCGGGACCCAGAGAGTATTGCGGTCAAGCAGTATGCCATTTATAAGCAGGCGGCCGGAAAGACTGCAAAGTCGATTTTAATCTCGGTTGGTGTCCGTCTGGCAGCTTTTAACCTGAAACAGATCGCCAACCTGACCTGTACGGATGAACTGGACTTATACAGTATCGGGGAGAAAAAAGTAGCACTGTTTTGCTGCATTCCGGATGCGGACACCAGTATGAATTATCTGGTCGGCATGATTTACAGCAATCTGTTTCAGACACTGTATTATGTGGCAGACCGGAAGTACGGAGGAAGGCTTCCGATTCCGGTACACTGCATCATGGATGAATGGCCAAACGTAGCCTTGCCGGATGATTTTGACAAGATTCTGGCAACCATGCGTTCCAGAGGGATTTCCTGCAGTATCATCATCCAGAATATTGCACAGATGAAAGCCTTGTTTAAAGACTCGTATGAGAGCCTTATCGGTAACTGCGATGAATTTTTATATTTGGGTGGAAATGAAAAAGAAGGACATAAGTATGTCTCGGAATTATTGGGAAAAGAGACATTGGATACCAATACCTACGGACAGACAAAAGGGCGTAGCGGCAGCTATTCGGTGAATTATCAGCAGACAGGAAGGGAACTTTTAACACCGGATGAAATACGGCTTTTAGATAACCGCAAAGCGATTTTGTTTATTCGTGGGGAGCGTCCGATCATGGACGATAAATATGATTTAAAAAAGCATGTGAATTTCAGATACACAGAGGACGGTGGTGCATCACCTTATGATTATGCGAAAACACCACTGGCTCACGACGACCTAAAGATTGACATTAACAGATTAGACGACTACGAACTGCTGTCTACCGAGGACATCCTTGGTGAATAGCAGTTTTTTTGATGGATTGGAGTGATGTGTATTGAAGAAACTTCTCACAGGAGAAAAGAATAGAACAAAAAAGAATACAACTGAAAAAATGACAACCCCGATGCCGATGGGGAGAAAACAGAAAAAGTGGATGAGCCTTTATATGGCACTGGTACTGACCGTAACGGTTGGAGCAACGACCGCATTCGCAGCCGGTGATCCGTTATCCGTTATCAATAACCTGTCTACTTTTATTTTTTCCCTGATTCGTGCAATCGGTTTAATTTTGCTTGGATTTGGTGTTGTACAGGTTGGCCTGTCTTTAAAAAGCCATGATCCAAGCCAGAGGGCAAATGGATTTCTGACACTGGCCGGAGGGGTAATTATTACGTTTGCCAAAGAAATCCTGGATTTGATTATGGCGTAAGCCTCTTTGAAAAAATATATCAGGAAACAGCAGGAGTGCCGGAAGGTACTCCTGTATTCAAAAATATGTTCAGGGAGGTGAGAGTTTTTGAGTGATAACTGGATTGTACAGAATCTAAACTCAGCACTATCCACATGGAGTGAAAAGATGGCAGAGCTGTGGACACTGCTGACGGAAAATCCGGCAACTTTTAAAGGTGGCGGCATCTGGCAGATTATGACCAATATCAATGATGCACTGACAGCCATTGCCTATGGCTTACTGGTGTTATTTTTTGCAGCCGGAATCATAAAAACGTGTGGCAGTTTTACAGATATGAAAAAGCCGGAACATGTGCTAAAAGCATTTATCCGGTTTGCACTTGCTCAGGGAGCAATCACATACGGAATGGAACTTATGCAGGCACTGTTTTCTATTGTGCAGGGAATCGTGACAACCGTAATGAGTGGCTCCAGTATGGCAGGAAGCGTGACAGAACTGCCAACGGAGATTGTAGATAAGATTGAGAGCGTGGGAATGCTGGAATCCATTCCGTTGTGGATTGTCACACTGCTTGGCAGTCTGCTGATCACTGTATTGTCATTTGTAATGATCCTGACAGTGTATGGCAGAATGTTCAAAATCTATATGTATACGGCAATCGCCCCGATTCCGATTTCCTCATTTGCAGGAGAACCCACGCAGTCCATCGGAAAGAACTTTATCCGTTCTTATATAGGCGTGTGTCTGGAAGGGGCAATTATAGCACTGGCATGTATTATCTTTTCTGCTTATGCGGCAAGCCCTCCGGCTGTCGGAGATACGGAGCTGAGTGCAGTTACAATCGTGTGGAACTATGTAGGAGAGCTGGTATTCAATTTACTGGTGCTGGTTGGAGCAATTAAGGCATCTGACCGTATTGTCAGAGAAATGATGGGACTTGGAGGTTAAAAATATGGATACAAAGAAAACATTAAGATATAACTGGGAATTTGGGCGTGAGACAGTAGCGATACGAGTGAGCTCTTATCTGAACAATGGAAATTTATATGTAGGACTCTGCCATAAGGAAGGGAGAGAATGGGAAGATTTTGGAGATGTAACCATTAATCTGCCCTATCAGTTCTTAGAACCAAATGAGGCTTTTATAACAGGAGATTTTACCAAGGATATGCTTCATTTTATCAAGGAACATAAACTTGGAAAAGTGTTGAATGAAACAGGAAGATCAGGATATGCAACCTATCAGAAGGTAGCGTTTGATCTAGCAAGACTTGCGGAATTTGATCCGGAAGGCGTTGCAGAACATTGTAGATTTGCCGGGATAGAAGTACCGAAAGAAAAACCACAGAAAACGAAGAAACAAAACAGGGGAGAGGAACGATAATTTATGGAAGTAAAGATGAACAAAGAAATCAGGGACTATCAGGAATCCATGTTTATGGGACTGGACCTGAGACAATGTGTGTGTTCTGTTCTTGCGATTCTTACAGCAATCGGAATTTACTTTGGAATGCGTGATATTACCGGACAGGAAATAACCGGATGGCTGTGCGTGCTTGGTGCTGCTCCATTTGCTGCCTGCGGCTTCTTCAAATATCATGGTATGACAGCCGAACAGTTTTTATGGGCAGTGATCAAATCCGAATTGCTGTATCCGAAGAAACTGGTGTTTCAGTCGGAAGATATCTACTACTCCTGCATGCAGGAGACCATCTCGCTGGGAGAAAAGAATCAAAAGGATGGAGCGGAAATCATAAAAGAGCGGGAGCAAAAAGCAGAAGCAAAACAGAGAAAGAAACGCAAGGGAAGGAGTGATGCCTTTGATTAAAACCTTAAGTCAGGCACTTCGGATGGATAAGGAACGCTTCAAAGTTCCGAAATCCGTTCAACAGGCAATTCCCATCCAGCGAATCTGGGCGGATGGAATTTTTCAACAGGGAACGAAATTCTCAAAAACATATCGTTTTACAGATATCAACTATTATATTGCGAGTAAGGACAATAAGACAGAAATGTTTCTGGATTATTCTGAACTCTTAAATTCACTGGATTCCGGAATTTCTGCCAAAATTACCATCAATAACCGGAGAATCAATAAAGAAGAATTCGAAAAGTCTATTCTGCTTCCAATGAAGGAAGATGGACTGGACCACTATAGGGAAGAATACAACGAAATGCTCCTGTCTAAGATTACAGGAACAAACAACAGCATCTATCAGGAACGGTATCTGACCGTCAGTGTACATAAAAGATCGATTGATGATGCAAGAACCTATTTTGCACGTATCGGAACAGACATCGTAACACATCTGGCAAAGTTATCGTCCACAGCAGAAGGACTGGACGCAGAGAGCCGGCTCCAGATTTTCAGGGATTTTTTCAAGGGAGATGTTCCACAGGCATTCCCATTTGATTTGAAACAATTTGCCAAGAAGGGGACAAGCTTCAAAGACTGGATGTGTCCGGATTCTATGGAATTTGAACGTGACCATTTTAAAATCGGTGACAGGTACGGAAGGGTCCTGTATATGCAGGATTATGCAAGTTATGTCAAAGATGACATGATTTCAGAACTGTGTGACTTCAGCCGGAATCTGATGGTGTCGATTGACATCCTGCCAGTCCCTACGGATGAAGCGGTAAGGGAAATCCAGAACCGACTGCTTGGTGTGGAAACCAATGTGACCAACTGGCAGAGAAGGCAGAATGCCAACAACAACTTCTCGGCAATCGTACCATACGATATGGAACTTCAGAGAAAAGAGACCAAGGAAATGCTCGATGATCTGATAACCAGAGACCAGCGTATGATGTTCGGGATTCTGACAATGGTACATCTGGCAGACAGTAAAAAACAGTTGGATTCCGATACGGAATTATTATTGTCGATAGCAAGAAAGCATCTGTGCCAGATGGCAACATTAAAGTGGCAGCAAGTGGACGGACTCAATACAGTGCTTCCTTACGGACTGCGTAAGATCAATGCCCTGCGTACACTGACAACGGAATCAACGGCTGTCTTAATCCCATTCCATACGCAGGAAATCCTGCAGCCGGGCGGTATCTATTACGGGCAGAATGCAGTCAGCAAGAACCTTCTGGTAGCCGACCGGAAGAAACTGATGAATGGAAACAGTTTCCGGTTGGGCGTCAGTGGATCAGGAAAGAGCTTTTCGGCAAAAGAAGAGATTGTGCATCTGGCATTGAGTACCGATGACGATATCCTGATTCTTGATCCGGAGTCCGAATTCACGAAATTAGTAGAGGCTCTTGGTGGACAGGTTGTAAAAGTATCTGCGACATCAGACAATCACCTGAATGCAATGGATATGGACGCAGCCTACGGCAATGAAAAGAATCCACTGATTGAAAAATCGGAGTTTATCCTGTCTGTGTTCGAACAGTTGGTTGGAGCAGGAAATCTGTCAGCAAAAGAAAAGTCAATCCTGGATCGCTGTGCTGCAGATGTGTACCGGGATTATATCCGAAGTGGTTATACCGGAGAAGTTCCGACATTGAAAGATATGTACCGACAGCTGATGTTACAGCCGGAAGAAGAGGCAAGAGGACTGGCATTATCATCCGAACTTTTTATCAATGGAAGCCTGAACACCTTTGCACAGCCGACCAATGTGAATAAGAAGAACAGGATCATGGATTATGATATCCGGGAACTGGGGGAACAGCTGATGCCACTGGGAATGCTGGTTACCTTAGACAGTATTTTCAACAGGGTAATTCAGAACTGGAAAGAAGGAAAAACTACATGGATATTTGCCGATGAGTTTTATTTGTTATTTCGCTATGAATACAGTGCAAATTTCTTCTACCGACTGTACAAGAGAATCAGAAAATACAATGGATTCGTGACAGGTTTAACCCAAAATGTTGAGGAACTTCTGAAATCGGACACTGCAAGACTGATGTTGGCAAACAGTGAGTTTTTGATTCTTTTGAATCAGGCAAGTACAGACAGGGAAGAACTGGCAACTCTTTTGAATATTTCCGAAAACCAACTGTCCTATATTACAAATGTATCGGTCGGCAGTGGTCTGATCCGTTGCTCTGGGAATATCGTGCCATTTGAGAATACATTCCCAAAGAATACAGACCTTTATAAACTAATGACAACAAAACCGGGAGAATCATAATGAAGAAAAAAGAAGAAGTAACGATAACTTTTTATGCTGCAGAGTGCGGTGAGTTCCATGATTTAGGAGAATATACAAAATGCAGAACGCTGGAAGAGGCATATAAAAAGTACCAGAAGTATTGTAGAACATCTGCCAATATGTGTCCGGCTATTGAGTTTTCTATCCATGATCCAGAATCAATTTATTCAGACATGGAATATCCATTACCGTTGTCATCAAAAGACAGGGGGGATTTGGAACTTGTGCCATATTACAACGAGCATCCACTGGTAAATGAAGCAATCAGACAGTTGGAGCAGTTGCAGAAACAGCAGGAAAAAAAGAAACATCGGGATGTTGCCCGATGAGATAAGAGATACGGAAAGAGGGTGACCGGATGAGAGATATCAAGGAACGGGTAATGGATAAGAATCCGAAGATTCGAAATCCGGCTGCCCGGCTTCCGAAAGAACTGGTTCGCTCAGCGGTTTTGGAAGCAAAAGAAAAGCCAAGGGAACTACATGAAAAAAGCAGTGGTCAGTCAGACTCCCCAACACAATATGGAACTGAAAAAATAGAATCCGTACAGTACAGGGCGGCGAGTGTAGCGGGAAGAACCATAGGAAAAACCACATATCGAGGTGGAAAAAAACTTGCCGGAGTGACCTACAGGAAGATAAAAGAAAGAAAAAGCAGACAGGAAGAAGCAAAAGCCACTGAAGAAGCAATGAGGCAGGGCATAGAAAGCGGAAAAACACGGATCAAGGTGAAACCGGAGCAGGCGGCACTTGCCAAGGAGAATGGTAAACGCCAGGTAAAAGCAGCACCGAGAGTGGTAAAAGTATCCGGTCTGTCTCAGGAGAAAATAAAGACACAGGCATCCATGCAGAAACAGCAGATGGAAAAAAGCCTTCAGGCGATGCAGAAAACAAGAGCAGTCCAGATGGCAAGAAAATCAGCACAGGCATCGGCAGAAAGTGGAAAAGCAGTCCTTCAGGTAACAGGAAAAGGTTCAAAGTTATCCGTACAGGGGATTACAGCAGCGATTCAAAAAGGGGTAGTAGCTCTTGAAAAAATGGGAAAATGGATTGCTGCCGGAGGTGGTGCATTTCTTCTGGTATTTATTCTGATTGCAGGAATCATTGCAGGAGCAGCCTTCAGCAGTAGTTCGGAAAGCTCCGAATCTCTAAGTGATGAGGTGCTGGCTTATACTTCGGTGATACAGCAGTACGCATCCCAATATGGCATTCCGGAATATGTGTCTGCGATACAGGCGATTATGATGCAGGAATCCGGGGGAAGAGGAACAGACCCGATGCAGTGTTCGGAAAGTCTGTACAATACAAGGTTTTCATACAGCCCCGGTTCTATTACCGACTCGAATTATTCGATAGAGGTGGGAGTACAGACCTTTGCAGACTGTATCAGTCAGGCAGGATGCAGCAGCCCACAGGATATGGACAAGTTAAAACTTGCATGGCAGGGATATAACTATGGAAACGGATACATAGGATGGGCGTTGCAAAGAGGCGGATACACAGAAGCCAATGCTTTACAATTTTCACAGGAGCAGGCAGCTTCGCATGGATGGAGCAG
>USGU01000020.1 GCA_900554415.1 uncultured Lachnospiraceae bacterium
GTATACAGGTAAATCCACGTTGTTACAAATGTGGGGTCACTTCATATTATCTAAAGGAAGAAAACGGACGGTTTTGCCGTCCGTCACGAGAAGCCCATTAGGTTTATCTGATGGGAGTGTTCACTAAGGACTTTCCGCTATGGTATAATGACAACAACGAAAGGCGGTGTTGGAAAGTGAGCGAATGCATGACAGGTAAAGAAGTAGTAAATCTTATTAGAAAATTACGTGAAAAAGGTATGAATAGTGATGAAATACTTGATATTATTGAGTATATAGAAACCCATGACCTTAAAGAGGTGGATTAATTAACTTGTAATCTGAGAAACCAATAAGTATTATCTAAGGTGTGAAGTTTTTATTTAATTAATAAATATTTCAGGTCTTTACTTTTATATAGCAAAAATAAGGAGGAATTTTGAAATGTCGCGAAGAGTAGAAGTAGTCGATTACCGCACGGAATGGGAAAAGGAATATAAAGAAGAATCAAAGAAAATCAAACAGGCATTGGGAAAGAACTGCGTTTCCGTTGAACATATAGGAAGTACAGCCGTGAAAGGAATGAAAGCCAAGCCGGTTATTGATATTATGCCGGTTGTGAAGAAGCGTTCTGCTGTAGATGCAGTGCATGAGGAGCTGGAAGCACTTGGTTACGTATGTAAAGGGGAAAATGGAATTGCCGGCAGACGATTCTTCGTCAAAGGCGGGGAAAATCCAACATTTCATGTGCATATTTTTGAAGAACGGAATAAAAATGAAATCGGAAGACATCTGGCAGTCCGGGAATACTTAAGAAATCATCCGGAAGATGCAAAGGAATACGGTGAATTAAAGAGCCGTCTTGCAGCAGAATATCCAGAGGATATTGACAGTTATTGCAGTGGAAAAGCAGATTATTTGAATGGACTGGAGAAAAAGGCAGTTCAGTGGACGGAAAAGCAGATGAAGATTGGCAGTTATGGTTCCATGGGAATGTGCATGGGAATGTGTCTTGGCGTAGCGATTGGAACGGCAACTTCCAATCTTGCACTTTGTATGAGTCTTGGCCTGGTAATTGGATTGTTTGTTGGAACTTTTGTCGGCCGGGCAAAAGCAAAATAAACGGGAAAAAGAATAGAAGCAAGAAAAACGGGTGGAGACATTAGCGTTCCTGCCCGTTTTTTCAATCTTTCCTATATTAGTTATCCTTGAATCTTTTCCAGTGTCTGGAAGAAATCTGGATAAGATACATCTACACACTGACTGTCCAAAATGGTTGTGGTTCCTTCTGCAGCAAGTCCTGCGATGGCAAATGCCATTGCAATACGGTGGTCCAGATAGCTGTTGATTACACCACCATGGACAGGCTTGCCGCCATATATTATCATACCGTCTTCAGTAGGGGTCACATCCACACCCAGAGACTTTAATCCTTCCGTAGTGGTCCAGATGCGGTCCGTTTCTTTGACCTTGAGTTCGGCAGCATCTTTGATGATGGTAGTTCCTTCAGCGAAAGCTGCCATGACAGCAATCATAGGGATTTCATCAATCAGAGTGGAGATGAGAGCACCCTCGATTGTGGTTCCGTGAAGGGAACTTGTTTTCACAAGAAGGTCAGCAGTTGGTTCCCCATTTCCAGTGCGCTGATTCAGATAAGTGATATTTGCACCCATTGCTTCACATACCTTTAAAATACCGGCCCGGGTAGGATTGATTCCGACATTTTGAATCAATAATTCTGAATTCGGTACTAAGAGTCCGGCTGCAATAAAATAAGCAGCCGATGAAATATCACCGGGTACAACAATCGCATGTCCATATAATTCTTCACAAGGAGAGATGGAAATGACAGCACTGCCATCTGTGTTCATCTTTGTAGTTACCTGCGCTCCAAATTCATTTAACATCAGTTCTGTATGATTGCGGGATAAATTAGGCTCGGTCACTGTAGTTACACCTTCTGCATAAAGACCCGCCAGTAAGAGTGCCGATTTCACCTGAGCAGAAGCTACTTTGGAGTGATAATGAATCCCTGTAAGTGTGGGTTTTTCCCCGACTGGAAGATTTGCGTTAATAAGGAGCGGAGCGCATCCATTGATGAACTTACTTTGGATATCTGCGCCCATCATTTGCAGAGGCTCCATAATCCGGTTCATAGGACGGCTGTTTAGTGAAGCGTCTCCTGAAAGGGTAGAAGCAAAAGGCTGTCCTGATAAAATGCCGGAAATCAGACGGGTGGTAGTTCCGCTGTTTCCCACATCCAGTATTTTGGATGGCGCAGAAAGTCCATGAAGTCCTTTCCCATGAACGATGATTTTTTTATTTGTATTTTCAATCTCAATTCCCATTTCCCGAAAACAGCCAATTGTTGAAAGGCAGTCTGCACCCTGCAGAAAGTGTGTGATTTCTGTTGTTCCTTTGGCAAGTGCCCCAAACATGACTGAACGGTGTGAAATGGATTTATCTCCGGGAATCTGTATTTCACCCCGGAGTTCTTTCGCTGTTTGTATTTCCATGAAAGTTACCTCATTTTTATTTTTTAAAATATAACGAAAAGGTCTGACAGACCCATTTATCGTTCGTAAATAATATAGCGATGACGTTGAAGCAGTTCGGCAGCCCGTCCACTTGCCTGTCCATCGTAAAATTCAATGCGGAGAACACCCTCTTCAAATTCACGATTGTGGATGATTCCAATATTTTTAATACTGATGCTGTTGGAAGCAAGAATCGTTGCAATCGTGGCAATGGCACCGGATTCATCTGGAATATCGCAGTAAATGCAGAATGATTTCTTGATAGGTCCTGCGGAAGACTCCGGCATGGAACTCCGGTAATTGCGGGAGTGGTCAAACATATCGTAAATCTGCTGTTCCTCGCCTTTTTCCACATATTCCTTTGCAGTGGTCAGTGCCTGAATATAATTTCCTAATATAGAAGAAATATTTTCTCTGTTCTGCGCACAGATATGCTGCCACATGGTAGGAGAAGAGGAGGCAATACGGGTAATATCTTTGAATCCCCCGGCTGCTAAATGCTTCATCAGTTCATTTTCTGTATCCGTATCCTTGACAAAATTTACCAGAGAAGCGGCAATAATATGTGGTAAATGGCTGATTGTGCCTGTTACATAGTCATGCTCTTTGTAATCCAGTACCAGAGGAATCGCATGAAGGGATTCCACCAAATCATGATATCTTGTCACCTTTTCTTCCGAAATGGTGGAAGAAGGGGTCAGAATGTAATAGGCATTTTCAATCAGAATCGGCTTTGCATTGGAAAATCCGCTTTTCTCCGAACCGGCCATTGGATGACCACCGATAAAGTATGGTTCCAGTCCAAGGCGGATGACTTCCTCATGAATTGGCGTTTTGACACTGCCAACATCCGTCAGAATCAAATCGTCATGCAGATATGGAAGCATTTGCTGCAAATATGCCGTATTAAATGCCACCGGTGCACATAAAAATATGTAATCACAATTTTGAAAATTGTTATCAATTGCGGTACATGCAACATGAATCACTGATTCCTGAGTAGCGAGTGCAAGTGTTTCTTTATTCTTATCGAAAGCGACAATTTCATACTCCGGGTAATATTGCCGGATTGCCTTGGCAATAGAGCCACCAATCAGGCCCAGACCGATAAATCCGATTTTGTTGTATTTCATAAGCGGTTGTCCTTTCTGTAAGTTCATTTAAGATTTAAATACTAATATCATTATTGTAGTGCATTCTGCTTTCTATGTCAACAAATCAACACTTTAAAGTGAAAAAGCAAAAGCGGGTTTATGGAAAAAGCATATACAAGTGTGAAGAAAAAACGATTTTGTTGTTAAAAAATGATAAAAAGGTTGTAAATTGTTAGAAAATTTAGTACAATAAGTACATGAAATTTTGAAACGAGGAGGCAGCATAGATGAAGGTTTACAGAACGGACGAGATTAGGAATGTGGTCCTTTTAGGACATGGAGGGAGTGGCAAGACCAGTCTGGTAGAGGCTATGGCATACGTTTCGGGAGCAACGAACAGACTTGGTACAATTGACGGTGGCAATACAATCAGTGACTTTGACAAAGAGGAACAGAAGAGAAAGTTCTCTACCAGTACAAGTCTGGTGCCAATCGAATGGGAGAAAGCAAAGATTAATATTCTTGATACTCCGGGATATTTTGATTTTGTAGGTGAAGTAGAGGAAGCAGTCAGTGCGGCGGACGCAGCAGTTATCGTTGTATCAGGTAAAGCCGGTGTTCAGGTCGGAACAGAGAAAGCGTGGGAATTATGTGATAAATATAATTTGCCTCGTATGGTTTATGTAACAGAGATGGATGTGGATGATGCCAGTTTCCGTCAGGTTGTAGCTGATTTGACAGAGAAATATGGAAAGGTTATCGCACCACATTTCGCACCGATTCGTGAGAATGAAAAATTAGTTGGTTATGTGAATGTAATCAAGAACGCAGCAAGAAGATATACCGGTCTTGGAATGAAGGAAGAATGTGAGATTCCAGAATATTCAAAACCAAATCTGCAGCTTTATCGTGAAAAATTATTAGAGGCAGTTGCTGAGACAAGCGAAGCCTTTATGGAACGTTATTTTGAAGGGGATGAGTTCTCTGTAGAAGAGATTCGTTCTGCCATGAGAACAGAAGTTATGAACGGCGATATTGTTCCAGTGGCTATGGGTTCGAATGTTCAGGCGCAGGGTGTCGCAAACCTACTTTCTGATATTGTACGTTTCTTCCCGAGTCCGGAATACAGAGAATGTGCAGGAATTAACCGTAAGACCAATGAAATTTTCGTAGCAAACTATGATTTTGCTATGCCAAAGAGTGCGTATGTATTTAAGACAATGGTAGACCCATTTATCGGTAAATATTCTTTTGTTAAAGTGTGCTCAGGTGTATTAAAAGGAGATGACCTACTTTATAATGCAGAGAGCGACGCAGAGGCTAAGGCAGGTAAGCTTTATACTCTGATTGGAAACAAACCGGTGGAAGTAAGCGAATTGTTCGCCGGAGATATCGGAGCCATTGCAAAGCTTGGAACGACGAAGACAGGTGATACACTTTCTACCAAGAATACTCCGGTTTCTTATGGAAGAACAGAATATTCGAAACCTTATACATATATGAAATATGTGGTAAAAACAAAAGGTGATGAGGATAAGGTTTCTCAGGCATTATCCAGAATGATGGCAGAAGATGTCACTCTGAAGGTGGTCAATGACAGTGAAAACAGACAGTCCTTAATCTATGGAATGGGCGACCAGCATCTGGAAGTTGTTGTGAGTAAGCTGGAAGAACGCTATAAAGTCGGAATCACTCTGGAACAGCCAAAAGTTGCATTCCGTGAAACAATCCGCAAGAATTCAGATGTAGATACCAAGTACAAGAAACAGTCCGGTGGACATGGACAGTATGGACATGTTAAAATGCGTTTCGAGCCATCGGGTGATTTGGAGAAACCTTATGTATTTGAAGAAGAAGTTGTGGGCGGTGCAGTACCGAAGAACTACTTCCCGGCAGTAGAAAAAGGACTTCAGGAATCCGTATTGAAAGGGCCTCTGGCCGGATATCCGGTAGTTGGTGTGAAGGCGGTTCTGTACGATGGTTCTTACCATCCGGTAGATTCTTCTGAAATGGCATTTAAGACAGCAACTATTCAGGCATTTAAGAAAGGCTTTATGGAAGCAACTCCGGTTCTCTTAGAACCAATTGCTACATTGAAAGTAAAAGTTCCAGATGATTATACTGGTGATGTTATGGGCGATTTGAACAAACGTCGTGGCCGCGTGCTTGGAATGGACCCGGTAGCTGGAGGATATCAGATTATCACAGCAGATATTCCGATGACAGGATTATTTGGATACTGCACAACCCTTCGTTCAATGACCGGAGGACGTGGAACTTATTCTTATGAATTTGCACGTTATGAACAGGCACCTGCTGATGTACAGGAAAAAGAAATCAAAGCGCGTGCAGAAGAATAAAGAACAGTGATGTAAAAAGAATATAGAAGAAAAAGAATATAGAAGATTTAGAAGCAGTAAGGGTCGGGAATTTTTTGTCCTGGCTCTTATTGTTTTATAAAAATTTGTAAAAAAGAACCCAAGGACACAGTTTTCGTGTATACTAGAAAATAACACAGTTTCTGACAGGATACTGTAATGAAAACCTAAGGAGGGCTTATGAAAAAGAAAGGTATTATATGGGGAATTATCACTTTGCTTGTACTTGGCGGCATCTATTATTATCTGGCGCTGCCGGCACTTAATATCCATTCTGTAGAAGTATGGTATTTTATGCTGTTTCTGGTGGCTGCCATCGGTGTGATTTATGCATTTCGCAAAGGAATCCGCAAAGGCGAGGTAAAACAATCGAAGACGTTAAGAGGAATCAGTACAGTATTTGGTATATTGGTAATCATTTTTATTGGTGGTTCGGTTTTATCATCTCCAATTGTAAATGCAAAGAAATATCAATCGCTCTTAACGGTAGAGGATGGAGAATTTACCAAGGATATTGAAGAACTGAGTTTTGACCAGATTCCAATTCTGGACAGAGATTCAGCAGAAATTCTAGGGGACCGTAAGATGGGAAGTATGTCCGATATGGTATCCCAGTTTGAAGTGGATAATATTTACAGTCAGATTAATTATCAGGACAGACCGGTTCGTGTGTCACCGGTGAAATATGCGAGTCTGGTGAAATGGTTTACAAACCGCAAAGAAGGACTTCCTGCTTATATTATGATTGATATGGCGAGTCAGACAACCCAGCTTGTAAAGTTAGAGGAAGGAATGAAATATTCTACCAGTGAACATTTTGGCAGAAATATTTACCGACACTTAAGATTTTCTTATCCGACTTACATTTTTGATGAATTGAGTTTTGAGGTTGATGAGGAGGGGACACCTTACTGGGTGGCTCCGGTTGTGAAGTATAACATCGGTCTGTTTGGAGGACGTACAGTAGGAAGAGTTGTACTCTGTAATGCCATTACCGGAGAGACAACGGATTATGCTATTGATGAAGTACCGCAGTGGATTGACCATGCATATTCTGCAAGCCTTCTGATTGAACTTTATGATTATTACGGAAGCCTGAAGCATGGATTTATTAACAGTGTGCTCAGCCAGAAGGACTGCCTCAAGACAACAAACGGTTATAACTATCTTGCGATAGACGATGATGTGTGGGTGTACACAGGTGTAACTTCTGTAAACAGTGACCAGTCAAATGTAGGATTTGTGCTGATGAATGAGCGTACCATGGAGACAAAATATTATAAAGTCGAAGGTGCTATTGAAGATTCAGCTATGGATTCCGCAGAAGGTCAGGTGCAGAACTTGCATTATACTGCGACATTCCCGCTGCTTCTTAACATCGCAGGAGAGCCGACTTATTTTATTGCATTAAAAGATGATGCAGGACTGGTAAAGAAATACGCACTGGTAAATGTGCAGAAATATCAGCTTGTTGCCATTGGTGATACGGTAAGTCAGTGTGAAGAAGCCTATAATTCTCTGCTCCTGACAAATGGAGTGAAGCAGGAAGAAACAGATACGAGAGAAATCCAGACTGTAAAAGGTACGATTACCAAAATTGCACAGGGTGTTGTGGATGGAAATTCTCATTATTATATTATGCTTGATAATTCTACGGATATATTTGATGTTTCCGTGGTAGATTATATCGAGATTATCAAGTATGATGTGGGCAACGAAGTGACACTGGAGTATAAAGAAGGAACAAAGGCGAACACAGTGCTGTCGGTGAAATAAAAAATAGTGTAGACAAGATAAAGCAAAACGAGCATCCGCATAATAAAGCAGATGCTCGTTTTTATGAAAAAGAAATGCTAAGCTAAAACTGTACAATTTTCAAGACCAGCTACTTCTTCTTGTGTTGCGCTGAGACTTACATAGAAATCAATGTTGCAGTCAGAAGCTATTCTGTTCAGGTTTTCAACAATGTATGGAAGATTTTCCATATTAATTCCTGCATACTTGCAGATACCATCCATAAAAACAGCCTGAATATCGTGGTTTGCACTTGTCATACCATAAATGAATCCAACAAATTTATCTGGGTTACAAATGGTATCATAATCATCCATGCAGACAACTCTTACATTAAATGACAAGCTGTATGTATCACGGTGTGTCTTCTTGATGAAGAAGACATTACCTTCACTGGCTTTAATCACTTCATTTGCTTTTTCAATCATTCGCTGGGTTTTCCCACTGCCTTTTTCTCCGATTAATAAATTTACCATATGTTAAGTCTCCTTTGCGTATATTTAGTACTAAAGTACGGTACTTTTCCCTTGTGTATATTATACACTAATCGTAAAATAGAAACAACCTATTTATTTGCAACTTTCGATGAATTGTGATAGTATAGCTTTGGTATATTGGGATGTGAATGCATCCGTATCATACAGGCAATAATCAATATTAGATTTCAGGACAACTTAAAGCAATGTTGCCCCGGGAAAAGAGGTTTAAAAATGACAAAAGTAGATATTATTTCCGGTTTCTTAGGAGCTGGAAAGACAACATTTATTAAAAAACTGATTGAAGAAGTATTTGCAGGAGAACAACTGGTTCTGATTGAAAATGAATTTGGCGAAATCGGAATCGACGGTGGTTTCCTGAAGGACGCAGGAGTAGAAATTACAGAGATGAACTCTGGATGTATCTGCTGTACCTTAGTTGGTGATTTCAGCAAAGCCTTGAAGGAAGTACTGGAAAAATACCATCCTGACCGTATTATCATTGAACCATCTGGTGTTGGAAAGCTTTCTGATGTAGCAAAGGCAATCGAAGGAATGAAAGCAGATAATGACATCGTAATTGATGGCAGACTTACCGTTGTAGACGGAAAGAAAGCAAAGCTTTATATGCAGAATTTTGGAGAATTTTATAACAATCAGGTAGAATATGCTTCTACTATTATTGTGAGCCGTACACAGATGATGAATGACAAGCAGATTGAAGAATGCGTACATCTGCTCCGTGAAAAGAATGAACATGCACCGATTATCTCAACACCATGGGATGAACTTGGAAAAGAAGCAATTATGCGTGCATTCAATCAGGAAACAGAAATTGCGGAATTCCTCGACCATGAGCATCATCACGACCATGACGAAGAATGCGGCTGCGGATGCCATGACCACGAACATGAGCATGAGCATCATCACGATCATGATGACGAATGTGGCTGCGGTTGTCACGACCATGACCATCACCATCATCATGCAGACGAAGTATTTACAAGCTGGGGTAAGGAAACAGCTCATAAATACAAAGAAGAAGAACTGGATTATATTCTCAAAGCACTGTCAGAGACAGAAGGATATGGAATTATTTTACGTGCAAAAGGTATTATCCAGATGGAAGATGGCGCATGGAAACAGTTCGATATGGTTCCGGGCGAATATGAGACTCGTCAGGGACAGCCTGATTATACAGGACGTATCTGCGTAATCGGAACAAACTTGAACGAAGAGGAACTCAAAAAGGTGTTCCACATCTAGGAGGCAGAAGAAATGACAACACCAGTATATATTTGTACCGGGTTTCTTGACAGTGGAAAGACCACGTTTATAAAGGACACGTTGATGAAGCAGGACTGGATTGAAGATGGTCCGACACTTTTGCTTCGCTGCGAGCAGGGAGAAGAAGAGTTCTCCGAAGCATATTTAGATGAAAATGGTATGTTTTTGTTTGATTTGGAAGAACTGGAGCAATTAAATACCACATTTTTAGAAAACTGCGAGAAGATTTATCATCCGGCACAGATTATCATTGAATACAACGGTATGTGGGAGCTTCAGAGCATTTTTGAAGTGAAGCTGCCGAAAGAATGGGAAATCCAGGGTGTATATTCTACGGTAAATGGTGAGACTTTGGAAATGTATTTCAAAAATATGCGTAATCTTCTGATGAATCAGTTGGTGGAATCGGAACTGGTAGTAGTAAACCGGTGTGGAACGGATGTAGACAGGGCAACCTTCCGTCGTTCCCTTAAGATTCAGAATCAGTTTGCACAGATTATTTTTGAAAATCCGGACGGAGAAATCATTCCTCAGACAGAAGATGACCTTCCGTTTGATGTGAAAGCAGATGAAATAGTAATCGATGATATGGATTTCGGAGTGTGGTATGTAGATGCCTATGAGAATCCGGAAAGATATGTTCATAAGAAAATCAGCTTCCTTGCACAGGGCTTCCGTCCGAAAGGAATGCCAGCTAATATGATGATTCCGGGAAGACAGATTATGGCATGCTGCGCAGAAGATGTGCAGTTTTACGGATATCCTGCTAAGATTCCAGAGGGAACCAAGTTCGAGCAGAGAGGCTGGATTCGCGTAAAAGTACGGTTTGAATTTGAATCTCCGAGAATGTTTGCACCAAAGCAGCCGATTCTGTATCTGGAACATATTGAGAAAGCAGAAGCTCCGGAAGAAGAAATTGTATATTTAGGATAAGATGGCAAGACAGAAGCAATATGAGTTAATCAGATCCGCAAGAAGAACACTTTCCGTGGAAGTACGACTTGACGGGACGGTAATTGTGCGTGCACCGAAGAAGTGTCCGCAGTCAGAAATAAACAGGTTTCTTAAGGAAAGACAGGACTGGATTCAGGAAAAACTGTTGCTGATGAAGGCACGTCAGCGGGACGCAGAAAAGGTTCAGTCCCTCAGTGAAGAAGAACAAAAGCTTTCGAAAGAAACCGCCCGAGAGGCACTGGAACAGAAGCTTCGATATTATGCCCCGAAGATGGGTGTGACGTACGGAAGGGTTTCCGTAAGAGACCAGAAGACCAGATGGGGGAGCTGTAGCTCGGAAGGGAATCTGAACTTTAACTGGCGCCTGATTATGGCACCACCGGGAGTGATGGACTATGTGGTGGTTCATGAACTGGCTCACAGAAAAGAGATGAATCATTCCTGGAATTTTTGGAAAGTGGTAGAAGAAATCATGCCGGATTATCAGAAATACAGAAAGTGGCTGAAAGAAAACGGAAATATTTTGCACAGATACTAAAGAAAATCTGAAAACCGCTTGACGCAAAAAAAGATTCTTCTTATAATATGGTGGAGTATGAAATGCGGAATGGTCCGCAGTATCACGGAATACAAGCCTTTCGTCTCATGGAATGAGAAGAAAGGCTTTTTATATCGTTAATTGTTGGTAAGCATTAACAGATACAAGGAGGAAGAGAAAATGGTTACACCTTATAACCATAAAGCGATTGAAAAGAAATGGAATGAAAGATGGACAGCAAATCCAGTGAATCCAAAAGTGGATGAAAATGGAAAAGAAAAGCCAAAATACTACTGTCTTGATATGTTTCCATATCCATCAGGAAATGGTCTTCATGTAGGACACTGGAGAGGCTATGTTATTTCTGATGTATGGAGCCGTTACAAATTATTACAGGGATACTATATCGTTCATCCAATGGGATGGGACGCATTTGGTCTGCCGGCAGAGAACTATGCAATTAAGATGGGTGTTCACCCTGCAAAATCTACAGCAGACAATGTGGCAAATATCAAACGTCAGATTAATGAAATCTCAGCACTTTATGACTGGGATATGGAAGTAAACACAACAGACCCGGATTTCTATAAATGGACACAGTGGATTTTCGTAAAGATGTTCAAAGAAGGACTTGCTTACGAAAAGGAATTTCCAATTAACTGGTGCCCTTCTTGTAAGACAGGTCTTGCAAATGAAGAAGTGGTAAATGGTAAATGTGAGCGCTGCGGAACGGAAGTTACCAAGAAGAACCTTCGTCAGTGGATGCTTCGTATTACAAAATATGCGGACCGTCTTCTGAACGATTTGGACAAACTGGACTGGCCGGAAAAAGTAAAGAAAATGCAATCAGACTGGATTGGTAAATCTTACGGTGCAGAAGTAGATTTCCCAGTAGAAGGAAGAGACGAAAAGATTACCGTTTATACAACAAGACCAGATACTCTTTATGGAGCAACATTTATGGTACTTGCTCCGGAACATGCCCTTGCAGCATCACTTGCTACAGAAGAGACAAAAGAAGCAGTGGAAAAATACATTTACGAAGCTTCTATGAAGTCCAATGTAGACCGTCTGCAGGATAAAGAAAAGACCGGTGTATTTACAGGTTCTTATGCAATCAACCCAATCAACGGGGCAAAGACACCAATCTGGCTTTCAGATTATGTATTGGCTGATTATGGTACAGGTGCAATCATGTGTGTACCTGCACATGATGACCGTGACTTTGAATTTGCAACCAAATTCAATATTCCAATCATTCAGGTTATTGCAAAAGACGGAAAGATTATTGAAAATATGACAGAAGCTTATACAGAAGCATCTGGAACTATGGTAAATTCAGGAGAATGGGACGGAATGGAATCCGCTGTTCTGAAGAAAGAAGCTCCACACATCATCGAAGAACGTGGAATCGGACGTGCAACAGTGAACTTCAAGCTTCGTGATTGGGTATTCTCACGTCAGAGATATTGGGGTGAACCAATTCCAATCGTACATTGTCCGGATTGTGGATGCGTACCTGTTCCGGAAGACCAGCTTCCACTGAGACTTCCTGATGTAGAATCTTATGAGCCTACCGGAACCGGAGAATCACCACTTGCAGGTATTGAATCCTGGGTAAATACAACCTGTCCTGTATGTGGAAAACCGGCAAAACGTGAGACAAATACCATGCCACAGTGGGCAGGTTCTTCCTGGTATTTCCTTCGTTATGTGGACAACCACAACAATGAAGAACTGGTATCCAAAGAAAAAGCAGATAAGATGCTTCCGGTAGATATGTATATCGGTGGTGTAGAACATGCAGTACTGCATTTGCTGTATTCACGTTTCTATACCAAGTTCTTATACGATATCGGAGTAGTAGATTTTGATGAACCATTTACCAAGCTGTTTAATCAGGGTATGATTACCGGTAAGAATGGTATTAAGATGAGCAAATCTAAAGGAAATGTAGTCTCTCCGGACGACCTTGTAAGAGATTATGGATGTGACGCACTCCGTATGTATGAAATGTTCGTTGGACCACCGGAACTTGATGCAGAATGGGATGACCGTGGTATTGATGGTGTGTATCGTTTCCTTAAGAAATTGTGGAACCTTGTTATGGACAGCAAGGACAAGGATATTCAGCCTACAAAAGACATGGTAAAAATCCGTCATAAAGTGGTTCATGATGTTACAAAACGTCTGGAAAGCTTCAGCCTGAACACTGTTATTTCTGCTTTTATGGAAAATACAAACAAGATGGCAGAAATGGCGAAAAAAGAAGGCGGAATGGATAAAGAAACCTTGAAGACTGTTGCAATTTTGATTGCACCATTTGCACCGCATATTGCAGAGGAAATATGGGAAGAATTAGGTGGAACAGGAAGCGTATTCCATGCAGGATGGCCGAAATATGACTTAGAAGAAATGCAGGATGACGAAATCGAAGTTCCGGTACAGATTAATGGAAAGACAAAAGTTGTCATCAAGATTTCAGCAGATGCAACAAAAGAAGAAGCCATTGCAGCAGGAAAAGAAGCAATCGCTGATAAACTGACAGGAACTATCGTAAAAGAGATTTATGTTCCAAAGAAGATTATTAACATTGTAATGAAATAATTGAGAAGAAATTCTCACAACAGAATAAAGTGCTTGGAAATATTGAAAAGTTCGCTGAAAATCAAGGTTTACAGACATTTTTCTTCAAAGAAAAGGTATCATAGAATACCGCAAAATATCGTAACAGATTTTTAAAATGGAGTAAATTTGGAGTAAAGATTGAAAGAAAATGGAGTAAATATTTCAAGAAAACATTAGAGGAATGACGCAGATGATAGAGATATTGTCTGCGTTATTTTTTGCGATTATAATGGTGTAAATAATTACAAAGTATGATATTATGAGAAATAAACAAATTGGAGGTTGTAAGGAGAAAGTATGTCAAGATTATTCAAGATTACCTGTATTTTAGTAATATGTTTTCTAATGTTATTGGGGTGTTCATCTAGAGAAGAAAAAGTGGAGTTGATAGAAACAAATCAATTAGAACAATCAAAAACAGATGATAAAACAGAAGAAAAAGTGAGAGAGAGCAATGAGGAAGAAACACTTGATTTAAGTGCCAACTTTAATGGTATTACTGGCTGTGCAGTTTTATATAGTCCGTCAGAAAACAAGTATTCTTTGTATAATAAAGATATGGCAGAACAAGAAGTATCCCCATATTCAACTTTTAAAATTATTTCTACATTAATAGGACTACACAACGATATTATTAAAGATGAAACCTCCACTATGAACTATGATGGAACTCAATATCCAAATTCGGAATGGAACGAGAATTTGACTTTGCAAAAAGCATTTCAGACATCTTGTATATGGTATTTTCATCAGATTATAAATAGTGCGGGAGAACAAGAAGTAAAAAAAGAACTAAGTGAGTTGGAGTATGGTAATTGTGATGTTTCTGCATGGGAAGGAAGTAATATAAATCCATACAAAGAATTAAACGGATTTTGGCTAGGTTCATCTTTAAAAATATCTCCATATGAACAGGTAGGGGTTTTATCAAAAATTTTTGAGGGTAAAAGTTTTTATGATAGTCAGAATGTTGAAATATTAAAGAAAATTATGTTAATTGAAGATGGGCAAGAGAAAAAAGTATATGGGAAAACGGGTTCTGGCACAAATGGAGAAGCATGGTTTATAGGTTTTACTGAAAAGGGACAACAAAGAGAATATTTTGCTATATATCTTGAAGATAGTTTGCAAAAAGAACGGGTTTCAAGTAGTCTTGCTAAAGAAATTGCTCTAAAAATAATAGAGTAAAGATATTTTATATTTTAGAGGAAAGGGGGAGTATAAATGGACGCAATAGGTTCATCAACAAAGTTAATGTGGTTTTTTGTTTTTATTTATTCATTTCCTATTCTATTATTGATTTTGTCGGTAACTATATGGTCTTACAAAAAGTTTAAACGACTTGCCTTTATATCGTATATTGCGGATACAATTTTAACTGTGCTTATTTTATTGGTGGATATTAGTAATTGGGTGTCAAGATTTATAAAAGGTACTCATATGTATCATTTGAACTTATGGAATTTGCTTTTTTTGATTTTAAGTGTTATATTTATTATTATCAGCATTGGTTATCGTTGTAAGAATAAAAAAATTAGTAATATTTTTATCAATATTACTACATTATTGTGTACTTTTGTTTGTGTTATTCAAATAAACACAATAAATGTGTAAGAATGATTAAACGTATTTCAGTTTGCCTATACCTAGTGAGGTCAAGGAACAAGGCGAAGCCGATACGCCGTAGGGCAGTCCTTGACGGAACGGACACAGCCAACAGCACCATGATACAGCAGAGGACTTGAAAGGTCAGAAAACCTTGCAAGTCCTCTTGTCTGTTATTGGGCGTTGTGTTTTAAGTAAAGTGCTTCTTTTACCACTTCTTTTTCAAATGCTTTGATATGACAATCATGAACTTCATTGTCGATATAAAAGCAATCGTCAGTTTGTGAGTAGGCAAGTTTGGTAACTTTCGGTTCATAAGTTTTTGTATCAATTCCGTAATAGTAAATCGTGGCGGTTGTTAATACCATGTGAATACTTTCAAAATCTCTTGTAAAAATGGTATGCCTGTCGGAATAGAAGAAATCAGACGGACATTCATAAAATTGGGAACTATCCTCTTTCAAAAATAATGGCAGTATGTGCATTGCATTTCCAGCACGATTGACAAGAACATAAAAGCGTGGAATAAGGGCGGCATACTGTGTCATCATGGCAATATATATATCGTCTAAATTATCAAGAAGATACTCGGAACAGGAGTTGTTGTAAAAGACATATTGCAGAGCGTTGTTATTTTGGCTTGTATGTTCCATAGGCACATTTTGTCCGTAAAGCCACCGCAAGTCTACATCTAAGGAGTCTGCAATCAATTCCATTTTATCGGCTTTCGGGTTGTACTGTCCCGAAAGATAGGAACTGAACGCTCCTTTGCTGATACCTGTATCTTTGACTATATCCACCTGTTTTTTATTTTTTGCTCTCATGGCAAATTTAATCCGTTCTGCGATTGTATTCATCTGAAAAACCCTCTCTTTCCATATCTCGTTATAACTTCTCATATCGTATCGTCTAAGGACACTATACCACAAGTTCAGAAAAAAGAAAACAAAAAAGTTTATAAAAAACTAAACTTTCTATTGCAAAACAAATGTGTCTGTGCTAACATACAATTAAGTTCAGAAATAACTGAACAACAAACGGCGTCGTAATGAGAAAATGAAAATATGAAAAACTGACCTATCGGTTCAACGGGGAGAAAGGAACGTGTATGCAGATTACATTGACAAAAGAACAGGTAAAAGAAGCCTTTGGAGAACTTCGTTTCATGGGTGCGGATAACTGTTACCGTTATGATAAAGACAGTAAGAAGAAAACAGAGGAAGTGGAAGCCTTAAAACTTCATCTTGGAAGCATGAAACTTGGGAACAGCGTGGATATTCGCTTGGAAGCAACGGAATTTCCGAAGATTGAGCCTTATGCTGTGGTGGAACTGGAAGAACCAGTATATGCCCCTTATGTGCAGAGAGGAAACTTCCCTGTATTAGTGGAGAAGATTACCTGTAAGGGTATCCGCCCTGTTCCAAACAAAACTATGTAGGCGGTCAAAGTTCCTGCCCTCGTTCTGACGTACCAAACGGCAGGTTGGGGGCAGGGCAATGGCAACGCCATTGCAGATAAGGAGGTTTGATAAATTTGGAAGAAAGAAACGGAAGTTTTCTTCCAGAACTCCCCTACACTAACAGGGGAGTAATACGACAGAAAGAAGAATTAAGTGCCTTGATAGATTGGTGTCAGATAACCATTAAAGAAGTTCCGTTAGAAGCAGTCATAGAAGATGTGCTGAGAATACCTATGGAACTTATGACGGTAACAGGCTATGAAAAAGGGATTGCAGGACATGAGGTTGTGGCAATCTTCGATAATATCAAGGTGCTAAAGCCGACAGGAAATGCACAGTATCAAGGCTTTCAGATTTTAATGAGCGGGAAAGGCTGTCGCAACTATGAAAATTTTTTACAACTCAATGAGGAAACATGGTTTGATTTCTTAAACAGAGTTTGTCAGTATCATATCAATTTTCCTCGGATTGATTTGGCGATAGACGACAGAAAACCGTATTTGAGTATTCCCGATTTGATTATACGGACAAAAGAGGGATTGCTTTCTACAAAACTAAGAGATATAGATTTTCACGACTCAGGAGAATTGAAAGAGGAAGTGTTTCAGAGTAAAGGTGGCAGTCTTTATCTCGGCAGTTCAGCCAGCAATTTGAGATTGGTATTTTATGAAAAAGGATATGAACAGAATAAAAAGTATGGAATAGAATTAGATGAAAATTGGAACAGATATGAATTGAGATTTCGGCAGGAAATGGCAGTAAGTGTAGTACAGGAATTATTGAGATATAGAGATGTGGCAGGACTGGCAATGGAAGTATTGAACAGCAAAATACGATTTTTAGAAAAGCCGACAGACAGCACGACAACACGAAAAAGACTTTATCCAACCTATAAAGCATGGGCGGAATTGATGAAAGACATAGGCAAGGTGAAGCTTACTATGCAACCACAGAAGAAAAGTTTACAAAAGGTGTGGGAGTGGCTAGAAAAGTATGTTGCACCGTCTTTGAAACTGTTTGCAGAGGTTGGAAAAATAGAGCAGAGAGATTATATTGGTAATCTTATAGCAAATGGAAAAATGAATATCACACAAAAGCAGTTGTATGATGATTATATAAAAGCAAGAAAATTAGGCGAAAGGGGGTAATCGTATCGAGAAAGCACTACTAAATATAAATGAATTTTGTGAGTATATGGGGATTGGGAAAACAAAGGCAAGAGAATTGTTGAACAATCCTAAAAATAGATTTACAGTACGCATAGGTAATCGGTTGTATGCAAATAAGAAATTACTTGATGAATGGCTGGAATATCAATGTAAAAGGGCTTGAAAAGAAAATGAGGTGTCGATATAATGAAAATTGAAATATTTACTTTACCATATTTCTTTCAGTAGAAGAAAGGAAAGTTTGGTATGGGTAAAGATTTAAAGGGCAAGGAACTCGGTAAGGGAATTTCACAGAGAGCAGACGGACGCTATATTGCAAGATTTACAAGCAAAACAGGGAAACGTAAAACGCTTTATGATTTTAAACTGAATGAATTAAAACGGAAGTTACGAGAAGCGGTTTATGAAGATGAACATGGTTTGAATGGCAATGGCGAAAGTATCACTTTAAACGCATGGTATGTAACGTGGACAGAGTTGTATAAGAAGAAAACAGTCAAAATGACTACGATATATAAAAACCACAGTTACTACAATTCAAGAGTGAAGAACTCTATCGGAAAGATGTATTTGCAGGACATTAAAACATATCACGTTCAGAAGTTTTTGAATGATTTGATAGACAGCGGTCTTGCACATGGAACGGTATCGAATATCAGATTTATGTTAAGCGATATGCTTGACAAAGCGGTGTTGAGCGAATACATTAGAAAAAATCCCTGTATCGGTGTGGAGATGCCAAAAGAAGTGAAAAAGGAAAGGCGTGTATTAACAAAAGAGGAACAGGAGAAATTTTTTACATTTGCTTCTTCCTATATACACATCAATGTGCTGAAATTTGCTGTGACAACAGGTTGTCGGATTGGAGAAGTGCTTGGACTGAAATGGGAAGATTGTGACTTTGGAAAAAGAGAAATTACAATCAATAAGACAATCCATTATTCAAAGGCTTCCAGTCCCGTTGAGGGTTCAAAGTTTTTCTATACGACCGCAAAAACCATATCCAGTAATCGTGTCATTCCTATGACAGATGAAGTGTATGAGATTTTGCAAAATCAGAAGATAAAGCAGACGGAACAAAAGATGTGGAAACGCTCGATATGGAGACAGCATAAAGAATTTCAAAATTTGGTATTTACCTGTTCGGACGGTTCACCGGTTTACTATTACAACGTCAATAGTGCAATCAAAGACTATGTAGCGAAAATCAACGTGATAGAGATTGAACTGGCAAAGGAAGAAAAGAGAGAGCCGAAGATATTTGAACTGTTTACCTGTCATACCCTGCGACATACATATGCTACAAGGTGTTATGAAAATGGAGTAGACCAACAGGTAGTGCAGAAACTTTTAGGTCATTCCACGTTGGCAATGACAACTGATTTATACACGCATGTTTCAGAAGAAAAGAAAAAAGAAGAAGTAGCTGAACTGAAAATATTGGCTTAAAATTGGAGTAAAAATGGAGTAAATCAGAAGATAGATAGCGAAAAACAGCGTAAAATCAACGTTTTCAAGTGGATATAAACATTGTAATGAAATAAATAGTGTATTAAATCTTGGTTATAAAGAGGACAGAGAGATATTCTGAGTAAAGAATAGAACTTTGTCCTCTTTTTATATTGAGCGACTTTCGAGTACATATTTGTTGATTTTGTGCAACAGGAAGTGATACAATGGGTGAAACTAATTTAAGAGTGAGAAATGGGGGAAGAATGATGATATTTGAAGCACGAAAAGTAATCGATAAGACCGGTCAGGAAGTGATTCTCAGAAATGCGGAGAAAAGGGATGCACAGGACTTGATTCATTATTTAAAAGTGACCACTGCCGAGACTCCCTATTTAATCAGGGAGCCGAATGAGGTAACATTATCGGTGGAACAGGAAGAAGCATTTATTCAGAATATGGTAGAATCAGAACGGGAGCTCATGTTGATTGCAACCGTGGATGGAAAGCATGTTGGAAATTGTTCCCTCATGAGTATTGGTTCTTTTAAACGGTATCGTCATAGATGTGAGATTGCTATTGCCCTGTATCAGGAATATTGCGGCAGAGGAATTGGAAGAATGATGATGGAAACCGTGTTGGAAGCTGCCAAAGAACTTGGATATGAGCAGGCAGAATTAGAAGTAATTGCAGACAATAAAGGAGCAATTGCATTGTATGAAAAACTGGGATTTGAAACATATGGATGTTTCCCAGACAATATGAAATACGAAGACGGTACTTATGTAGATGCAAAATGGATGATGAAAAAGCTGACCTTCTAGGCTGTATGGAAAAATGGACCTTCTAAGCTACAAACTCTTTACAAGGGCTGAAAGTAGAATATAGTAACAGTGATTAGATTCTCCTAACTTTTGCGAGAAAGATAGAGATATAGAGCTCAAAAGAGCAGACTTGTAAGGGGGAAAGAAAATGCAGGAAAAGAAAAAAATTTCCATAGAAGGTGTGCCGGAAACTATGCTTCAGACATTGTATGCCAGAGCTATGGAATCGCAGAAACCAAAGCATTATATCTATGATGAAAAGGCAATTGAGATTGTTTCGCAGCTTGATTATAATTTCTCGAAAGCTGAGAGTGACAAGATGATGAGTTCAGGTGTGATTGCAAGAACCATTGTATTGGATAAAATGGTAGGAGATTTTTTAAATCAGAATCCCAATGCGGTTGTGCTGAATCTTGCCTGCGGTATGGATACAAGATGTTATCGCATGGAGGAAAAATATGTACGTTGGTATAATGTAGATTTACCGGAGACAATGCATGTCCGAAAACTGTTTTTGGAAGAAAACGGACCGATTTATCAAATTGCAGAATCAGCAACCAATGATGCCTATATGAATGAGGTAGAATATCACGGAGAACCGGTGCTTGTTGTGATAGAGGGACTTACCATGTATTTGTCCGAAGAAGAAGTAAAAAAGATATTTGCTATCATTCAGAAAAAGTTCGATAAAGCAGTTGTGCTTGTAGAAACAATGGCTCCGTTTGTGGTAAATCATATTACAGAAAAATCCATAGAGGGAAGCAAGGCAAAATTCACCTGGGGTGTGAAAAATGGAAAAGAATTGGAAAAACTGATTCCACCATTCCACAGCAGGAAGGATATCAGTCTGGTAGAAGGAATGAAAGTATTTATGCCGGTTTATAAAGTATTGGGGAAGATTCCGGTTGTAAGAAATATTTCGAATAAGATTCTGATTATGGAGATTTAGAGATAATTTATTTTACATAAAGGACTATGAGAAATACGCTCCGCGTAAATTTAGAGGGCAGAGATTGCAATTCGCAAACTCTGCCCTTTATTGTTGAATATTTTATTTATCTAATGTAGATATGCTTTGCCTCCGCTCGATTTTTCTTTAAAATCATATTAGCACAAGAAAAATGGGATTGTCTATGATAAAATTCTAAAATATAAATGAACTAAAGGTGGAATTTAAGAAACGATTTCCCGTGACGGTAAAGTCCGTGGATGTTATACTGAAAAGGAAATAGTTACAGGATGAAAGTGTGTTTAGAATGTATAAATTATTGATTTTAGAAGATGATTTGCAGTTGAGTCATGCATTAAAAATTTATTTTGAGAAGGCTGGATATGAGGTGTTTCAGGCATTCTATGCAATGGAAGCAGGGCAGATAATACGAAAGACAGATGTGGATATTGTGATTGCGGATATTGGACTTCCGGGAAAATCCGGACTTGATTTTGCGCAGGAATTGTTAAAAGATAAGGAGTTGCCGGTTCTGTTTCTTACGGCGAAAGATGAGGAGCAGGATATACTTGATGGCTACGAATATGGTTGTGAAGAATATGTTGTCAAACCAATTTCGCCCAAAATTCTGCTAAAAAAAGTAGAAACTATACTCAGACGGAATAAAAGTGAAACTGATATTTTCTTATATAAGAGTTTAAAGATTGATTATGAAAAACGAAGAGTCTGGATTCTGGATAACGAAGTACATCTGACTGACCGGGAGTGGAGCATTTTAAAAGTTTTATCCCAGAACAAGGGAAGAATTGTGACGAAGGAAATGCTTTTGGAACAGGTGTGGGATGTGGATGGTAACTTTGTAGAAGACCATGCGGTGAAAGTTGGGATTAACCGCTTGCGTAAGAAGTTAGGACAAGGCGAGAATGGTGATGAGTACATTAAAAATGTGTTCGGAGTTGGGTATACATTTGGAGAATAAAAATGAAAACAGGATGTTTGGAAGTTAGTATAGGAATTGGCGTTTTCCTTGTAATTATATTTGGAATTGTACTGTATATTATGCGTAAAAAGTATGAAACAGATTTGGAAAATATATCAGAGAATCTGGAACGTCTTTTGCAGAAAAAAGAGGTTGTAATCGCAGACAGGGAAGATACCCTATATTCAAAAATCAATATGCAGATACAACGAATTGGAGAAATCAATATAGCCAATACCCGACAGTCGGAAAAGGAACGGGATGAGCTAAAACAACTGTTGGCGGAAATTTCGCACCAGTTGCGCACTCCTCTTGCAAATATGGAAGTTTATTTGGAATTATTACAGGCACTGAATGAAACGAGTGCGGAGCAAAAGGAATATCTGGATGCTGTTGCGCAGGCAGAAGAAAAAATTGCGTTTCTGGTTGAAAAGTTTATTGTTACTGCCCGTATGGAGCAGAAGATGATTCAGATTCATAAGGCGGATGCAGATATTAAAGAAACAGTTTCTGAGGCAATTTTCCAAGTCCGAAAAAAGGCAGAGCAAAAGCATATTGATATAGCGATACAAGAACAGGAAAAAATGAATTACAAAGTGTTCCATGACAGAAACTGGATTTGCGAATGTATTTACAATCTGTTGGACAATAGTATCAAATATTCCCCAGAGGGAAGCAGGATTCTTGTGTACTTGAAAAATAATGAAATGTTCACGGAAATTGCAGTGGACGATGAAGGTATGGGAATCATGGATGGGGAGGAAAATAAAATCTTCCAGTTATTCTATCGTGGCGCTCGTGCGCTTGAACAGCCGGGATATGGGATTGGACTTTATCTTACAAGAGAGATTGTGCGAAAGCATGATGGTTTTATGCAAGTGAAACGAAAGAAAAAAGGAATCAGAATGTCCATATTTCTGCCAAAATAAAACAAAATGATGGTTTGTTACTGTTTTGATACCTTTGCAAGGTACACTGAAATCAGAAACGTAAAGGAGCATCATTATGAAAATTGCAGAAGTACAGAATTTAAAGAGAATATTTACGGTAGGAAAGCGGGAAGTGGGAAAACCACGCTGTTACATCTGATGGGAGCCCTTGATACACCTACCGCAGGTGAAATTAAGATTCGGGGATGTGAAATTTCTCATTTATCTCAGGATGAGCAGATTATTTTCCGGAGAAGGAATATCGGGTTCGTGTTTCAGAATTATAATCTGATTCCCGTGTTAAATGTATATGAGAATATTGTGCTTCCCCTGAGACTGGATGGTAGGAAAGTGGACGATGAGCTTTTGGAAATGTTACTCATCAGTCTGAAGTTGAAAGATAGAAAATATCAAATGCCGAATACGTTATCGGGAGGGCAACAACAGCGTGTGGCAATTGCAAGAGCTTTGATTACAAAGCCTGCATTAGTGTTAGCTGATGAACCAACAGGAAATTTGGACGCAAGAACAAGCATGGAAGTAATCGGACTTATGAAAACTCTTGCGTATCAATTTCATCAGACATTGGTTGTAGTAACCCATGACGAAGAAATTGCGCAGATGGCAGACCGCATTGTGCGGATGGAAGACGGAAAAATTGTCGAAGGAGATGATGACAATGGAATTTCGTAATAACAACCGACAGGTGGAAAAGGAACTGGCAGAAGCGTATTATCAGACGAACAGAGTACGGAACCGACTGGTAATTTTTACAATTGCCCTTGCTGTCATTTTGTTATACGGAGCCTTTGCGATAGCAGACGGAAAAATCCGTTCGGACTATTTGATTGATGTGCGGGGCATGGGAACAGTTGCAACGGTGTCGGTGGAAAATGGAAGCCAAAAGCAATATGAACAAATGCAGACATTTTCTTATCTTTCCGATATTGGTCTAAAAAAGACCGTTACAAGTGGAACATTTGACGATATATGGACTGGAAATTTTGTATATCTGGACAGCACGGCATATGAAAAATTGTTTTGTCCGGCATTTACGGATATTTATGGGCATTATCCAGTAGAAGAGGATGAAATATTGATGCCAGTGCGCGTTTTGGAACAACTGAAAGTGGACAAGCCGGAATTGAATATGAAGATTTTGATGCGTATTTATACAAAGGCAGGAGAGCCGATGAGAACTTTCCGGTTGGCGGGATATTATACGGACTATATCGATTCTTCGATTAGTATTCCGGAAGTGTATGTGTCCAAAGCATTTGCAGATGAATATTTGGATCATATTTTTCCAGTGGATAAAATCATGGCAGCGCAGAGTGCAGATGTAGAAGGTGCGGCTGTTGAGCAATGGCTTTATTCTGATTTGCAAATGGAATATGATTCACAACAGGTATTTGGTGAAAATCCTATGACAATGCAGAGCATTGAAGGTGTTTTTGGAAGCACCGTGATTGCTGTTACGTGTGGACTTCTCGTGATTTTATGTGCATTTCTGATGATTTACAATGTGGTTTCTATTTCTATAGGAAGGGAAATCCGACAATATGGCTTACTGAAGGTCATAGGAACAACGAATGTACAACTTTGCAGGATTGCACGAAGACAGAACTATCGAAATATTTTCCTTGGTGTCTGCGCAGGGAGTGTAATTGGATGTGCTGCGGTAAAGCTATTTCTTCCTCAGATACTCAGACAATTATTTATGTATGGATTGGGGGAGAGCGATGTCAGTGGTTTTTCTCCCAAATATCTGGCTTTGGCCGTGGTACTCACAACAGTAGCATCTTTGTCTGCCATGGGTTTTGTACTGAAGAAAGTAACAAGATGGGAAGCATTAAAGTCGCTGAAATATATAGATGCAGACGTGAATTACGAAAAAGAAGAAATCCGATCTTGTGGAAATATATCTATGAAAACGATGGCGTGGAGAAACGTAACAAGGTCTAAAAAGCGCCTGCTAATCAGTGTTCTTTCTCTCGTACTTGGCGGAATAGTCGTGCTTGGTGCGGTGGTTATTACAACTGGAAGCAATCTTCAGAATCAAATCAAGGAAAATCCAGATTTTAAAATCGGTATATTAGCCGGAATCTTCCGTTTCCCGGAAAAAGTTCCGGAGGAAATCAATGATGACACACCTGTATTATCGGAAGGACTGGTAAAACAGATGCAGAAACTGGGGGGAATAAAAGAAAATACCATTCAGCTTGTAAAAGGAAGCTATGCAACGATTGATTTTGCAAAGGATGAAGCACTTTTACCGAGAAAGAAATCTTTGAAAACAGCGGAATCTGATTTGCAATTTGCAACGCTGCAAATAGTAGAGGAAGATTTTATTTCAGAACTGGAAACTTATGTGCAGGAAAATCATTTTCCAGTGGATATAGAAAGTCTGAAAAATGGGACTGGCTGTATTTTATTGCATTACCATGAAATGTCTGAAATTCTGGAGAAAGAAGCAGCAGAAATATGTGGAATGCCAATTCATTTTTACTCATTAAATGCTTATGGAGAACAGGGAGACAAAAGTGCATTCGAGAAAGGAACACTGAATTGTGCAGGATATCTGGATTTTACTGCAAAATATTTTCCAAAGCTTCAGACTACATCCATGGGAAATCAGATTCATTATTTTATTATGACAAAGAAAGCTTTTGACAGTCTCGGATTTCCTGAGAAAACCTTTGATATGTGTTTTGATGCAGAAGAGGAGGAGCAGGTTATGATTAACCAGAAGCTTCAGCAGCTTGTGCAGCAGGAAAACAGAAAAAGTGGAGAAATGGATACCTTTTACGTACATGCAAATTATACCATTTTGCAGGCAGAACAGAACCGGATTGATACCGCAAATATCATTCTGGGTGCACTGGCTTATGGAATTATGTTGATTGGTATTCTGAATTATTGCCACACTATACTTGCAAATCAGTCGATTCGGAAAAGAGAATTTGCAACAATGATAAGCATTGGTCTTACAAAGAAACAGTTATGGAAAATGCTGATGTGGGAAGGTATGTATTACTGGGTAATGATAATGGGTGGTCTGGTGACGATAGGAAGTCTGATTGTGATTGTTTTAGCACGTATGATTCAGAAAAAATTGCTGTATTTCAAATTTGTATACCCACTAACGCAGATAGTATTGTTTGCAGTGATTATGCTTGCAATCAATTTTGTTCTGACCACCATTATTTATAGCGGAAGTAAAAAGTGGAAATTGAATTTAAGAATAGAAGATTAGATGAAAGCGTGCTATACTGGAGAAAATATATTTTTTGGAGGTAACAGGATATGGCAGTTCAATCGATTGACGCAGAGGACGATCAGTTTGCATATCGCTTTGATACACAATTATTAATTGACAGGCGAGATGCTGATCTGGATGAAGATGAAATCGCAGATTATATTACAGAACACTTCGAAGGGAACAGCCTGATAGCAGCCGGTGATGAGGATTTAGTGAAAATTCATTTCCACACCAATGAGCCGTGGAAAATCTTGGAATACTGCAATACGGTTGGGGAAATTTATGATATTGTTGTAGAAGATATGATTCGACAGACGAACGGACTTCAAGGATAAGAAGCGTAAAAAATATTTGAAGATGACTTGCAAAATATGCATAGATTTGTTATTCTAAGAATAGAATATGACTGTAATGCATTACAGTGTATTGGTCTGGGTGAGAACTCTTTGGACCACCGTAGGCGGGAAGAATTTCCCGCCATTTTTAGTATATGGGGGATGTGGATGAAAGAACTAAGCGTTTTTATTGATGAATCGGGAGATTTTGGGGAAATACAGGAACGTCCGGCATATTATTTGGTAACTTTTGTTTTTCACAATCAAGATATTAGCATTGAACAGCAGGTTGTTAAATTGGAGGCAGCAGTGAAAAATTCGGGATTTTCAGTAGAATATATACATACTGGACCGGTTATACGGAGAGAAGATATTTTTGATGGATATTCTATTGATGAAAGAAGAAAATTGCTTTATAAGATGCTGAATTTTGTAAATTCGTGTCCGATTTCACACATGACAATTGTGATTGATAGAAAAGAAGCAGTGGATAAGGTAACTTTATCAGGAAAATTAGCTAAGAAAATCAATGCAGCCATGGCGGTTCATCAAGATTTTTTCGCAGAATTTGATAAGATTATCGTATATTATGATAATGGACAAAATGAGTTGAGTGCAATTTTGAATGCAGTATTTTCAATTCAATTTTCGAATGTTGAATTTAGAAAAGCAGAACCTCAGAAATACAGGTTACTACAAGTGGCAGATTTTATCTGTTCTATGGAATTGCTTAAAATTAAAAGAGATGAAAAACGTTTGAGTAAATCAGAACAAAAATTCTTTTACAAATCGCAGGAATTAAAGAAAACATTTTTCAAAAGCATTGAGAAAAAGAAATTATAAAAGGACCGGCATAAATCATGGATATCAGGGTACTACGTTATTTTTTGACAGTGGCAAAGGAGCAGAGCTTCACCAAGGGAGCAGAACAATTACATATCACGCAGCCTACATTATCCAGACAGCTTGCTGCACTGGAGGAGGAACTAGGAACTCCATTATTCATCCGTTCTGGCAGAAATATTACTTTGACGGATGAGGGAGTCCTGCTGAAACGAAGGGCATTGGAAATCATTGATCTGGAAGAACGGACCATTGATGAAATCCGGGGAACGGAAGAATTGATTGATGGAACAATTACCATTGGATGCGGTGAGTTTGCAGCAGTGGAGACGTTGGCACAAATCTGCAAAAGCTACAAAGAGAAATATCCTCTGGTGCAGATTGCCATTCACACGGCAACGGCGGATACGATTTATGAAATGATGAGCAAAGGTTTGGTAGATATTGGTCTGTTCTTAGAGCCGGTGCGTACGGAAGGTCTGGATTATATCCGGATTACCGGAAGCGACCACTGGGTAGTCAGTATGCGCCCGGATGACCCTATGGCTTCGAAGGAGTATATTGAGAAGCAGGATTTGCTTGACAAGCCACTGATTCTGCCGGAGCGGCATGGGATTCAGAGCGAGTTGGCGAACTGGTTTGGCAAGGATTTCAACAGACTTCAAATTGCATTTACCAGTAATCTGGGGACCAATGCCGGTGTCATGGCATTTCACGGACTTGGTTATCCCGTGTCCATTGAAGGTGCTACGAAATACTGGCGGGAAAATTTGCTTGTACAGAGAAGACTGTTACCGGAGATATCTGCAAACACGGTAATTGCATGGAGAAGAAATATTCCATATTCTCTTGCGGTAAATAAATTTATTGAAGAAATCCATGCCTTTGAAGCATAGAAAATGATGAAATATAAGCATTTGACATAAAGAAGAAAGAAAAATAAAATGGATGTATGAGGAACTACAAGAACCTTGTACATCCATTTTGACAATTCAAGGAGGTTATGACAAATGGGAAAGAAATTAGTAGCATTTTTTAGCGCAAGTGGAACAACAAAGAAAGTAGCAGAGATGATTGCAGCAGAGGCAGGTGCAGATTTGTACGAAATCACACCGAAAGAATTATATACAAGAGCAGATTTGGACTGGATGAATAAGAAATCCAGAAGCAGTATCGAAATGAATGATAAGAAGATTCGACCGGAAATCGCAGATATTTCAGTGGATATCAGTGCCTATGATGAGATTATCTTAGGATTCCCGATTTGGTGGTACGTTGCACCTACGATAGTAAATACATTTCTGGAAGCGCATGATTTCAGTGGAAAGAAGATTGTCTTATTTGCAACTTCAGGCGGAAGTGGATTTGGAAATACGGTCAGTGAACTGCAGCCATCTGCACCGGGCGCAGTGATTACAGAAGGAAAACTTCTGAACAGAGCATCAAAGCAGGCAGTCAGCGACTGGGTAAAGACACTGTAGAAAATGGAGACAGCATAAAATGGGAAAGATTGTACAGACAGCAGGAAGAAATGCACTTGGTGAATTTGCACCGGAATTTGCACATTTTAATGATGATGTATTATTTGGAGAAAACTGGAATAATCAGGATATTGATGTGAAAACAAGAAGTATCATTACCGTAGTTGCATTAATGTCCTCAGGTATTACCGATTCGTCCCTGCGTTTTCATTTACAAAATGCAAAAGACCATGGTGTTACGCAGAAAGAAATTGCTGCGATTATTACACACGTAGCCTTTTATATAGGATGGCCAAAGGGATGGGCTGTCTTTAACCTTGCAAAAGAAGTATGGCAGATGAACGAAGGGGATTTACCATATGAAGACGAGGCAATGAGAGCGCATGCGAAATCCATGGTATTTCCAATCGGAGAGCCAAACGATGCCTTTGCAGAATATTTCGTAGGACAGAGTTATCTCGCACCGGTTTCCACCAGTCAGGTTGGTGTGTTTAATGTCACTTTTGAACCGGGATGTCGTAATAACTGGCATATTCATCATGCAAAAAAAGGCGGCGGACAGATTCTGGTATGCGTAGCAGGACGCGGATATTATCAGGAAGAAGGCAAGGAAGCCATTGAAATGAAGCCGGGTGACTGCATTAACATTCCACCGGAAGTAAAACACTGGCATGGCGCAGCGCCGGATGAGTGGTTTTCACATCTGGCCATTGAAGTTCCGGGCGAAGAATGCGCCAATGAATGGTGTGAGGCAGTTACCGACGAACAATATGGATGCCTGAAATAGAGGAGGTGCTATGGAATATACCAAATATGGGAAATACAGACATAGAGGTCTCTAAGCTTTGTGTGGGCGCAATTAAAGCAAACCCAAAGCCGGGGGGTAATGCTGTTAGACGAAAAAAATAGTAAAGAAATAAGTACAGCCGGAGCTTTCTCCACTGTACTTATTTCATGTTACAAAGTTCTATTTTCCTAATTTCTCAGAGAGATGTCTTGCAACATAAACTCCACTTGCAGAAGCGTGGGACAGAGAGTGTGTTACACCACTTCCATCACCGATGATGTATAAACCATCGTATTTGCATTCAAGGTTGTCATTTAACTCTACTTCCATGTTGTAGAATTTTACTTCGACACCGTAGAGCAAGGTATCGTCATTTGCAGTACCCGGTGCGATTTTATCAAGAGCATAAATCATTTCGATGATTCCGTCTAAGATACGTTTTGGAAGTACCAGACTCAAATCTCCCGGAGTTGCGGAAAGAGTAGGAGTGACGAGACCCTCTTCGATTCTGCTTTCTGTACTTCTGCGGCCTCTTACCAGATCACCGAAACGCTGAACGATGACACCACCGCCAAGCATGTTGGAAAGTCTTGCAATGCTTTCGCCATATCCGTTACTGTCCTTAAATGGCTCTGAAAAATGCTTTGCAACCAAGAGGGCAAAGTTTGTATTTTCAGTCTGCATTTCTGCGCCTTCATAGCTATGACCATTTACCGTGACAATGCCGTTGGTGTTTTCATTTACCACAATACCATGTGGGTTCATACAGAAGGTACGGA
>USGU01000021.1 GCA_900554415.1 uncultured Lachnospiraceae bacterium
GCAGAAATACGAGCATCTGTTTTGACGAGAGCAGAATGGAAGAGTGGACATTTGAAAATGCAGATATGTCAGATGCGGTAATGCATAAGGCCAAAAGCTATGTTGATAACTGGGATGAAATGAAAAGAAATCATATTGGTTGTTTGTTTTGGGGACCGGTTGGTACCGGGAAAAGTTATATTGCCGGGTGTATTGCCAATGATCTTCTCAAACGAGAAGTAACGGTAAAGATGACAAATTTCAATACCATTATCGATGATATATTTCCACTGGCAGACAAAATGGAATATATCAATGCATTGGCTTCTTACCAGCTTTTGATTATTGATGATCTTGGAGTGGAACGAAATTCAGAATATGCGTTAGGAATTATTTTTAGCGTCATAGATCGCAGGATCCGTTCAGGACGACCATTGATCATCACGACCAATCTTCCGCTGAAAGAAATAAAAAGCGAGACCATGTTAGAGAAAAGACGTATCTATGACCGTATTTTAGAAATGTGTACACCAATGTATGTTGGAGGCACAAGTAAACGAGAAGCAATTGCAAGTATGAAAATGGAGAAAGCGAAAACGTTGTTGAATACAAAGAATGATCGTGTGTATTGCGGATAGAAGTGAATGCTACGCACGTTAAACAATAAGGAAAGGATTTTATGAACAAACAATATGTTGCAATATGTGAAAAAGTGGCTCTTACAATTGAAGAGGCAGCAGAATACAGTAATATCGGACAAAATAGAATAAGTAGTCTTTTGAAAGAACCGAGATGTCCGTTTGTGCTTTACGTAGGTACGAAAAAACTTGTAAAGAGAAAAGAATTTGAAAAATTCATTTCGGAAAGTGTGGAAATATAAATGAATGACAGAAGATGAGATGAAAATGAATATTCACAAAAATAAGATGCTATGGTATAATACAAGGTACTGTATTAGGGCTTCTTATGAGAGGAGCTGAAATATGGGAAAAGATTTAAAAGGCAAAGAACTTGGCAAAGGAATAACCCAAGAAAGTACGGGATTATACTCAGCCAGATTTGTAGATCGGTTTGGAAAGAGAAAACATAAACGATTCAAAAAGCTGCAAGAGTGCAGAGCATGGATTGCTGATGCGACTTATGTGGATGAACACAGTGATATTTCAATGCCATCAGATATGCTGGTCGATCAATGGTTTGATTATTGGATTGGGATAAAAAAGAAAACAGTCCGTTCAAATACTGTTCGCAATTATACGGAGAGATATATTAAAAATATTAAACCGGTAATTGGGAAGATGACACTATCAGACGTGAAACCACTTCACTGTCAGAAAATATTTTATGATATGGCAGATCAGGAGTATCGTACATCTACAATTTATCAGGCAAGAATTGCATTATACAACATGTTTGAGTATGCAAAAGAAAATGAAGTCCTGTGTAGCAATCCCTGCAAAAAATCTGTGAAAAGTGATATGGGAAAGCCATCTGAGAAGAAGGTTGCTTTAACAAGAGACATACAAAAAATATTTTTACAATACGCAGAAGGTCAAAGCTATGAAAATCAGTATCGTTTTATACTACAAACCGGATTGCGAACAGGCGAATTGGTAGGATTGAAATGGGAAGATGTCGATTTTAAATCCAAAACAATTCAGATTCGCAGAAGTATGGAATATCGTTATAGTGCAAAGGAGTGGCGTATCGGAGAACCAAAGAGTAAATCAGGCTACCGTACGATACCCTTAACAGAAGAAGCGGTTGCTATACTAAAAAAACAAAAAGAAAAGAATAAGAGGATTTCAGAAATTTCAACAGAATGGAAAGAATTTGTGTTTCTGTGTCGAAAAGGAACACCGGTTAAGAACAGTACATATGATACAGCGCTGTTTAAAATCTGTGATAAAGCAAAAATTTCAAGATTTTCGATGCATATCTTGAGACATACTTTTGCTACCAGATGTATTGAAGCAGGAATGAAACCGAAAACACTTCAGATGTTACTGGGCCATTCGAATATTGGAATTACAATGAACTTATATGTTCATACTACCGAGGAAGAAAAGAAAAAAGAAATGGACTTGGTAGCAGAAGCGCTTATGGCAATGTAATGGCCCACTAAATGGCCCACTTGCAAAAGTAAGTATGCTGAAATCCCTTGAAATCAAAGGATTTACAGGAGGAAATAGAGAAAATGAAATTAGGAATCGTAGGACTCCCAAACGTAGGAAAGAGTACATTATTTAACTCCCTGACAAAAGCAGGTGCGGAATCAGCCAATTATCCATTCTGTACAATCGACCCAAATGTCGGTGTCGTAACAGTACCGGACGAAAGACTGGACGTGCTTGGTAAGATGTACAACACAAAGAAAATCGTTCCGGCTGCAATTGAATTTGTGGACATTGCCGGACTTGTAAAAGGAGCATCTAAGGGAGAAGGTCTTGGAAACCAGTTCCTTGCAAATATCCGTGAAGTAGATGCGATTGTGCATGTAGTCAGATGTTTTGAAGACAGCAATATCGTACACGTAGATGGAAGTATCAATCCACTTCGTGATATTGAGACAATCAATTTCGAACTTATTTTCTCTGATATCGAGATTCTGGACAGAAGAATTGCCAAGGCAGCCCGTGCAGCAAGAAATGACAAGATGATTGCCAAAGAACTGGCACTTATGGAAAAAGTGAAAGCACATTTGGAAGAAGGAAAGATGGCTAAGAGTTTTACCGATATTGCGGATGAAGACGAACAGGCATGGCTGGAAAGCTATAATCTCCTCACATATAAACCGGTTATTTTTGCGGCAAATGTAACCGAAGATGATTTGGCAAATGACGGAGCAGATAACAAGGGCGTACAGGATGTCCGCGAATATGCTGCCCGTGAAGGCTGCGAAGTATTTGTAGTCTGCGCTCAGATTGAACAGGAAATTGCAGAGCTTGACGATGACGAGAAGAAGATGTTTCTAGAAGATTTGGGACTGAAAGAATCCGGTCTTGAGAAACTGATTAAGGCAAGCTACAGCCTGCTTGGACTGATTAGTTACCTGACAGCAGGAGAGCCGGAATGTCGTGCATGGACCATTAAGAAAAATACAAAAGCACCGCAGGCAGCAGGAAAGATTCATTCTGATTTCGAGAGAGGATTTATCCGTGCAGAAATCGTTTCCTATGATGACCTTATGGCATGTGGCACTTATAATGCAGCAAAAGAAAAAGGTCTGGTCAGACTGGAAGGAAAAGATTATGTTGTGCAGGATGGTGATATTATTCACTTCCGTTTCAATGTATAATCCACAGGTGTAGCGTGTATGGACAGTGTTTATAAAAGAGAGGGAGTATATGACAGCAATGATTAGATTTCCTCATTTGGGGTTGGAACTGGCTCATGTGAAGAGCGGATTTTCCATCTTTGGATTTGAAATTTCATGGTTTGGAATATTTCTGGGACTTGCCGTTCTTGTAGGAACAGGAGTTATTGTTCTGGAAGCATTATACACCAGACAAAGTGTCAACACATATTTGAATCTGACCGTTTTTGCTGTTGTATCCGCATTAATTGGAGGGCGGGCATACTATGTGCTGACCCAGTGGACATATTATAAGAAGCATTTCGGAGAAATTTGGAATATTCGAAGTGGTGGCATGGGATTTTACGGAGCACTTTTGGGAGGACTCTTTATTATATTCCTGTATAGTTGGCTTGGCAAAGAGCATGTCGGAATCCTTCTGGATACTATGGCAATGGGACTTGCAGCAGGACAGGCAGTAGGAATATGGGGCTGTTTCTTTGAAACAGAATATTTCGGAGAATATACGGACCACTTCTGGGCCATGCAGCTTCCGCTGGAACAGATTTCCTTAGGTGCGGTTACAGATAAAATGAAAAATCATATTGATACCATAAATGGAGAGCGCATGGTGCAGGTAAGTCCACTGGTGTGCTGGATGTTTTTGTGGTGTATTCTTGTGCTTGTAGTATTGTTTTTTCACAGATTCCGGAAAAAGTTCGAAGGAGAAGTGTTTCTGGTATATACGGCACTCTATAGTTTTGGAAGCTTCTGGCTTGAATTTCTTCGTGCGGATGCACTGAAGGTAAATGGATGGAAAGTCACGCAGATACTGGCAGCGGTTGTCGCAGTCATTTCCACTGGAATGATTCTGTACATATGGAGTCAGAGTGACCGGGCAAGAATGCGACGGATGCGGGAAAGAGAGGCATGGAAATCTTCAAGAATTTTGAAGAAAGGAATGTCTTTAAAATAACGATTCGACAAGCGTAAGCTTTTGTGAAATTTACTGGACTTTTGAAAATAGACAGACTATAATGGAATACAAATCGAAAAAATGTTTGATTAAGGAGGAATAGAAATGGCTAGATCAATGAAGACCATGGATGGTAACCATGCAGCAGCTCATGCATCTTATGCATATACAGAAGTAGCTGCTATTTATCCTATCACACCATCATCCGTTATGGCAGAAGCTACAGATGAATGGTCAACTCAGGGAAGAAAGAATATATTTGGACAGACTGTACAGGTAACAGAATTACAGTCTGAAGCGGGTGCAGCAGGTACCGTACACGGTTCTTTGTCAGCAGGTGCGTTGACAACAACATATACAGCTTCACAGGGCTTACTTCTTATGATTCCGAACTTGTATAAGATTGCCGGTGAACAGCTTCCAGGTGTATTTAACGTTTCTGCACGTACGATTGCGAGTCACGCACTTAGTATTTTTGGTGACCACTCCGACGTACTTGCCTGTCGTCAGACCGGATGTGCAATGCTTTGTGAATCAAGTGTTCAGGAAGTTATGGATTTGACACCAGTTGCACATTGTGCAGCTTTAAAGGGACGTCTGCCATTTATCAACTTCTTTGATGGATTCCGTACTTCACATGAGATTCAGAAAATTGAAGTATGGGATTATGAAGACTTAAAAGATATGGTAGATATGGATGCAGTTGATGCGTTCCGTAAGCATGCATTGAATCCAAATCATCCATGTCAGAGAGGTTCTGCTCAGAATGGAGATATTTTCTTCCAGGCTCGTGAAGCATGTAACCCATATTATGAAGCAATGCCTGCAATTGTCCAGTCTTATATGGATAAGGTAAATGCAAAGATTGGTACAAATTACAAACTGTTCAACTACTATGGAGCAGAAGACGCAGAGAGCGTTATTATTGCAATGGGTTCTGTATGCGATACGATTGATGAGACAATCGATTACTTACTTGCACAGGGCAAGAAGGTCGGTGTTGTAAAGGTTCGTCTGTACAGACCATTCAGCGCACAGGCACTGATTGATGCAATCCCTGATACGGTAAAATACATCAATGTATTAGACAGAACAAAAGAACCTGGAGCAATGGGTGAACCATTATATCTGGATGTTGTCGCAGCACTCCGTGGCAGCAAATTTGAAGGTGTCCAGATTAATACAGGACGTTATGGTCTTTCATCAAAAGATACAACTCCGGCTCAGATTGTAGCAGTATTTAATAATAAAGACAAGCAGCGTTTCACAGTAGGTATTGTGGATGATGTGACAGGACTTTCACTGGAGGTCGGTGCGCCTATTTACACAACACCGGAAGGAACTATTAACTGTAAGTTCTGGGGACTTGGAGCTGACGGAACAGTTGGAGCAAATAAGAACTCTATTAAGATTATCGGTGATAATACAGATATGTATGCACAGGCATACTTTGACTATGACTCTAAGAAGTCTGGTGGTGTTACTATGTCGCACCTTCGTTTTGGTAAGAAACCAATTAAGTCAACTTACTTAATCAGAACAGCGAACTTCGTAGCATGTCACAATCCATCCTATGTACATAAGTACAATATGGTTCAGGAACTGGTAGATGGCGGCACCTTCCTGCTGAACTGTTCATGGAATGCAGAAGAACTGGATACACATCTTCCAGGACAGGTGAAAGCATACATTGCAAACCATGGTATCAAGTTCTACACAATTGATGGTATCAGAATCGGTAAAGAAATCGGTCTTGGCGGACGTATTAATACGGTTCTCCAGTCTGCATTCTTCAAACTGGCAAATATTATTCCGGAAGAAGAAGCAATTGATTTGATGAAGAAAGCTGCAAAGGCAACTTACGGTAAGAAGGGCGACAAGATTGTTCAGATGAACTATGATGCCATCGATGCCGGAGCAAAACAGATTGTAGAAGTAGAAGTGCCGGAAAGCTGGAAGAATTGCACAGATGAAGGCTTACAGATACCGGAAGTCAATGGTGGTAAAGCAGAAGTAGTAGCTTTCGTTAAGAATATTCAGGCGAAAGTAAATGCACAGGAAGGAAACAGCTTACCTGTATCTGCATTTGTAGATTATGCAGATGGTACAACACCTTCTGGAACAGCAGCGTACGAAAGACGTGGTATTGCAGTAGATATTCCAGTATGGAAAGAAGAAAACTGTATCCAGTGTAACCGTTGTGCATATGTATGTCCACATGCAGTTATCCGTCCGGTAGCACTGACAGAAGAAGAACTTGCAAATGCACCGGAAGGAATGAAGACACTTCCAATGACAGGTATGCCAGAACTGAAGTTTGCTATGACAATTTCTGCATATGACTGTACAGGATGCGGCTCTTGTGTCAATGTCTGCCCTGGCAAGAAGGGTGAAAAAGCGCTTGCTATGGCGAATATGGAAGAAAATGAGGGCGAACAGGCATACTTCGATTATGGTAAAGCATTAGAACCAAAGGCAGATGTAATTGCAAAATTCAAAGAAAATACAGTAAAAGGAAGCCAGTTCAAACAGCCGCTTCTCGAGTTCTCAGGAGCTTGTGCAGGTTGTGGAGAAACTCCATATGCGAAACTGGTTACTCAGTTATTTGGTGATAGAATGTATATCGCAAATGCGACTGGATGTTCTTCTATTTGGGGAAATTCAGCACCATCTACCCCTTACACAGCAAATGCACAGGGCAGAGGACCAGCATGGTCGAACTCTCTGTTTGAAGATGCTGCTGAATTTGGATATGGTATGCTTCTTGCACAGCGAGCAATCAGAAGTGGTCTGAAAGAAAAGGTAGAACAGATTATTGAAGATAAATGCTGCTCAGAAGAAGGTATTGAAGCTGCAAAGGAATGGCTTGATACATTCAACAGTGGAGCTACTAACGGAACAGCTACAGATAAATTAGTTGCTGCAATTGAAAACTGTAATTGTCCGACATGTCAGGCTATCGTAAAACAGAAAGATTTCCTTGCTAAGAAATCACAGTGGATTTTCGGTGGTGACGGATGGGCTTATGATATTGGATTTGGTGGTGTAGACCACGTACTCGCAAGTGGCAAAGATATCAACATTATGGTATTTGACACAGAAGTATATTCTAATACAGGTGGACAGTCTTCTAAGGCTACTAAGACTGGTGCAGTTGCCCAGTTTGCTGCAGGCGGTAAAGAAGTGAAGAAGAAAGACCTTGCAAGTATTGCAATGAGTTACGGTTATGTATATGTTGCACAGATTGCAATGGGAGCTGACTTCAATCAGACAGTCAAAGCAATTGCAGAAGCAGAAGCTTATCCGGGACCATCCTTGATTATTGCATATGCTCCATGTATCAACCATGGTATTAAGAAAGGTATGAGCAAGGCTCAGACTGAAGAAGCACTTGCTGTAGAATGTGGATACTGGAATAACTTCCGTTACAATCCGGCTGCTGAAGGCAACAAGTTTACACTTGACAGCAAAGAACCAAAATTAGAGAACTACAAAGATTTCTTAAATGGAGAAGTTCGTTACAATGCATTGGTACGTTCAAATCCTGAAAAAGCAGACAAATTGTTTGCTCAGAACGAATCAGAAGCAAAAGAAAGATATGAATATCTCAAGAAACTTATTGCTCTCTATGGAGAAGAATAAAAGCAAGAAAAAGTAAATAGTATTTAAGTGATTTACAGGGGTCATCATGTGTGAAAATGTTCCTTTCATTCTCCACATGATGACTCTTTTAGTGTTTCACATCAATCTTTTTTACTTTTTTTATGTAAAAAGGTTGACGGCATACTTTTTGCGTGGTAGGATAAAGCCAATTGAATCACTGGATAGAGGCGCGGTACACATGAGTATCACTTAGCAAAGGCCAGGCAGCCGCTTGGTGAGAAAGGGAAGACCGCCGAAGTTGTAGAGGTGGCCTGCATTTTTACAACTGGGTCGTCAGAGAATATCTGCCGGACTGTCACAGAGTAATTTGTGAAGCGCTATCGTTGACTGTTAATATTCATTCGTTTTTTTTGAATGGGATTTTAACAATGAACAGTTTCGAACCGCTTACAAAGCGGTTTTTTTGTTTGTTAGGAAAGTTTGTTCCTGATAAATAAAAACGCTCCGCGGGAATGTGCGAAAGTACATTTCAGATTCCTTTACTTTACAAGGAAACTTTGTTTCCGTATCCAGTAAATAAAGAAAAGAAAGGGAGAAACATTATGAAAATGAGAAAAGCAATGGGTGTATTTCTTGCACTCGCAATGACAGTAAGCTTAACAGCTTGTGGAGGAGGAAACTCAAACACAGAAGACACAAAGACAGATACTGAGGCAAAGACAGAGACAGAGAATCAGCTCAGTATTCCGGGAACAGAAGATGGAGTCCTGACGGTTGGAATGGAATGTCAGTATGCACCATATAACTGGACACAGCTTAATGATGACAATGGAGCAGTTCCGATTGCAAACAATCCGGGTTCTTATGCAAACGGATACGATGTTATGATTGCAAAACAGATTTGCGAAAAATATGGATGGGAACTGGAAATCATGGCATTAGAGTGGGGCGGACTTACACCGGCTTTAAATGCAGGACAGATTGATGTCGCAATTGCAGGCCAGTCTATGACAGCAGAACGTATGGCAGAAGTTGATATGGCAGGTCCATATTACTATGCAACTATTGTTTGCCTTACTACAAAGACCAGTAACAATGCAAATGCAAAGTCGATTCAGGATTTAAAAGGAAACTGTACAGCACAGACAGGTACAATCTGGTATAACTCTTGTCTGCCACAGATTGAAGGCGCAAATATTCAGGCAGCAGCAGAGACAGCACCAGCTATGATCATGGCACTGGAAAGTGGAACCGTTGATTTCGTTTGTACAGACCTGCCGACAGCCACAGCCGCTGCAGCTAAGAACTCTAATTTAGTTGTTCTTAATTTCTCAGGTACAGACGGAGATTTCCAGTTTGCTGATGAAGCAGAACGTGCAGAGAATGTAAATATTGGTGTTTCTGTAAAACAGGGCAACAGCGAATTACAGAAAGCAATCAATGATGTATTATCTGGTATGGGAGAAGACGAATTTAACAAATTAATGGACAAAGCAATTTCTATCCAGCCAGAAGTTTAATTGTGTGATTAGGGAAGGAACTATACGGAAATGGATAAATTGATAAAATTAACGGATGATGTGGCTAAGCTTTGGACGAATTATTCTTCAGCTTATCTGACAGGTGTTCGTAATACCTTGATTCTTGCGATTGTGGCAACTGTAATCGGATGTATTATCGGACTGGCATGTGGAATCTTAAATACCATTCCATATTCAAAGCAGGATAATATTGTAAAACGGTTTTTCCTGAAACTGATTCGTGTGATTATTCGAATCTATGTAGAAGTTTTCCGAGGTACACCTATGGTGCTTCAGGCAACCTTCATTTATTTTGGATTACCATATTTCACAGATGCACAGATGCAGTTCAAGGGCTACAGTGGAATGTGGATTGCAGCGATTATCGTTGTATCGATTAATACAGGTGCCTACATGGCTGAATCGGTCCGTGGAGGAATCATGTCAGTAGATTCCGGTCAGACAGAAGGTGCCAAGGCAATCGGTATGACCCATGTACAGACCATGTTATATGTAGTGTTACCTCAGGCAATCCGTAACATCATTCCTCAGATTGGTAATAACTTTATTATCAATATCAAGGATACCTCCGTTATGTTTGTTATCGGATTTATGGATTTCTTTGCACAGCATAGAAATATCATTGGTGTAAATAATATGAACTTCCCGTCAGCAACGATTGAAATGATTGGATATCTTTGCCTGACACTGATTGCATCCTTCTTACTCCGTGCACTGGAGAAGAAGATGGATGGCTCTGACAGCTATGAACTGGTGCGGGATGACCAGCTTGTGATGGCAGCAGGTACATACAGTCATCCGAACAGAGGAAATATTTTTGAAGAAAACAGCAGAGAGTATGACGGAAAGGGGGAGAAATAATATGGGAGAAGCAATCCTGCAGATCAACCATTTGTCCAAAGCATTTGGAAGCAATGTAGTACTGAAAGATATTGATTTTACAGTAGAAAAAGGAGATGTCATCTCTATTATTGGCGCTTCCGGTTCTGGAAAATCTACGCTGCTCCGTTGTATTAATCTACTGGAGACACCAACATCAGGCGAAGTGCTTTATCACGGAAGTGATGTAACAGGACACAGGGTAGATGTACCAGAGTACCGTTCGCATGTTGGAATGGTATTCCAGTCCTTTAATCTTTTCAATAATATGACGGTATTGGAAAACTGTATGGTCGGACAAATAAGAGTCCTGAAAAAGAGCAAAGAAGAAGCAAGAAAAACAGCTATGTATTATCTTCAGAAGGTTGGAATGGCTCCATATATCAATGCCAGACCAAAGCAGATATCTGGTGGACAAAAACAGCGTGTTGCGATTGCCAGAGCACTGGCTATGCATCCGGAGGTATTGTTGTTCGATGAACCGACATCGGCACTTGACCCGGAAATGGTTGGAGAAGTTCTGAATGTTATGCAGGCACTGGCAAAGGAAGGAATGACTATGCTTGTTGTAACCCACGAAATGGCTTTTGCTCGTGATGTCAGCAGCCGTGTTGTTTACATGAAAGAAGGAGTTATCTGCGAACAGGGTTCGCCAAGCCAGGTATTTGGAAATCCACAGCGTCAGGAGACAAAAGATTTCTTATCAAGATTTCATAATGCATAATTTTTACTATGTATCATTCAGGTAAGATTATTTTAATAGAATGATTTCAATAGGATGATTTCAAAGGCAGACTGCAAAAATGCAGCCTGCCTTTTTTACCGTGTGTCCGGTGAAACTGACTGACATTTGATGATACCTCAAAGTCTGATGAACCTTTTTGAGTTGCTACTTGTATCAAATGCAAATCAAGTGTAAAATATAAACTACGAGATTGAAAATGATTTGGAGGAAACTGCGAATGAATTTGACAAAGCTTGACGCATACGAAGTGATGCTGCAGAAAGAATTAAAGGATTTGAAATCAGAAGGAATTTTGCTGAAACACAAGAAGAGTGGAGCAAGAGTGCTGCTGGTTTCAAATGATGATGAGAATAAAGTATTTACAATCGGATTTCGGACACCTGTAGATAACAGTACCGGAGTTCCTCATATTATAGAACATACGGTACTTTGCGGTTCCGACAAGTTTCCGGCAAAAGACCCATTTGTGGAACTGGTAAAGGGTTCTCTGAATACCTTTTTAAATGCCATGACCTACCCGGACAAGACCGTGTATCCGGTAGCGAGCTGCAATGGCAAGGATTTTCAGAATCTGATGGATGTGTATATGGATGCAGTTTTCCATCCAAATATTTATAAACATGAAGAGATTTTCCGGCAGGAAGGTTGGAACTATCACCTCGATGATGAAGAGGGAGAACTGACTTACAATGGTGTGGTTTACAATGAGATGAAAGGAGCATTCTCTTCCCCGGACGGTGTTCTGGACAGAATGATTCTGAATTCTCTGTTCCCGGATACAACTTATGCCAATGAATCGGGCGGAGACCCGGATGTAATCCCGGAACTTTCTTATGAAGATTATCTGGAATTCCATCGTACTTATTATCATCCGTCAAACAGTTATATTTATCTGTATGGCGATATGGACATGGAAGAAAAATTAAAATGGCTGGATGAAGAATATTTGTGTAAATATGATACCAAAGAAGTACATTCAGAAATAGGATTCCAGCAGCCGTTTGATAAAATGCATGAGATTTCGGCAAAATATTCGGTTTCCACCAGTGAGTCGGAAGAAGACAACACATATCTTGCTTACAACAAGGTAGTGGGAACCAGTCTGGATAAGGAGCTTTGTCTTGCCTTTGATATTCTGGACTATGCACTTTTGTCTGCACCGGGAGCACCACTGAAGAAAGCACTTATGGATGCAGGAATTGGAAAAGATATTTCTGGCTCTTATGACAGCTCGACTTATCAGCCAATCTTCTCGATTGTGGCAAAGAATGCCAATGCGGAGCAGAAGGAAGCGTTTGTGGAAGTGATTGAGTCTACTTTACGTGGAATCGTGAAAAGTGGAATTGATAAGAAAGCGTTGGAAGCAGGAATTAATTACAATGAATTCCGATACAGAGAAGCAGATTTTGGTGGATATCCGAAAGGACTTATCTATGGACTGCAGATGTTTGACAGCTGGCTTTATGATGAAATGCAGCCATTTATGCATGTAGAATCATTGGAAATCTTTGCGTTTCTTAAAAAACAAATAAATGGCAGATACTTTGAAGATTTGATTCAGAAATATTTATTAGACAATACACATGGCACCATTGTAGTGGTAGTCCCAGAGCGGGGGCTGACTGCCAAAATGGATGCAAAATTGAAAGAAAAGCTGCAGGCATATAAGGAATCTTTAAGTAAAGAAGAAGTGCGTGCACTTGTAGAAAACACGGCAAAGTTGGAGGCTTATCAGGAAGAACCGTCAGCACCGGAAGATATTGAAAAGTTACCAATGCTGGAACGGGCAGATATTTCCACAGAGATTGCTCCGATTTATAATGAAGAATTGGCGCTTGCGGATGTGCCGGTAGTATTCCATGAGATTGAGACAAATGGAATCGGTTATCTGGAATTGATGTTTGATTTGTCAGGAGTTCCAGAAGAACTGCTTCCATATGCAGGTGTGTTACAGGCAGTACTTGGAATCATTGACACGGAACACTATGAATACAGTGAGCTTTTTAATGAAATTAATGTGCATACAGGGGGAATCGGAACTTCTCTGGAGCTTTACACAGATGTGACAAAGGCAAAAGAAAAAGCGTTTCGTGCAACCTTTGAAGTAAAGACAAAGGCTCTTTATGATAAGATTCCATTTGCACTGCAGATGATGATGGAGATTCTGACAACTTCTAAGTTGGAGGATGAGAAACGTTTGAAAGAAATCATTGCAATGAATGTATCCAGATTACAGATGAAGTTCTTATCATCTGGACATGTTGTTGCAGCTATGCGGGCAATGTCTTACTGCTCACCGATTTCAAAATTCAAAGAACTGACTTCAGGTGTAGAGTATTATAGATTTTTGAGTAAACTAAATGATAACTTTGAAAATGAAAAAGAAACTTTAACTGAGAATTTACAAAAACTTGTAAAGATGATTTTCAGTAAAGGCAATATGATGGTAAGTTATACCGCTACCAAGGAAGGACTTGCCGGACTGGAAGCAGAACTTGCCAAAGTAAGGGATGGTCTGTACGAAGCACAGCAGGAAGAACACAGATGCGTGATTCATTGTGAAAAGAAGAATGAAGGCTTCCAGACTTCTTCAAAAGTACAGTTTGTGGCTCAGGCTGGAAACTTTTTGGATGCAGGGAAAGAATATCATGGAGCACTTCAGATTCTGAAGGTGATTATGAGTTATGAATATCTATGGATAAATATTCGTGTGAAAGGCGGCGCGTATGGATGTATGTCGAACTTCAACCGGATTGGAGAAGGATATTTTGTATCGTACCGTGACCCAAATCTGAAGAAGACACTGGACGTATATGCAGGAGTTCCTGAATACTTGAAGAGCTTTACTGTCAGTGAACGTGATATGACAAAATATATTATTGGTACAATCAGCAATATCGACCAGCCAATGACTCCGGCTGCCAAGGGTGACCGTTCTATGAATCTTTACATGAATCACTTGACAGAAGAAATGATTCAGGAGGAACGTATGCAGATTCTTAGGGCAACTCAGGAAGATATCCGTAATCTGGCAGAGATTGCAGAGGCAGTTCTGGCGTGCAATCAGATTTGCGTAATAGGAAATGAAGAAAAGATTGATGAAGAGAAAGAAGTATTTGGCGAAGTAACAGCACTGTTCTAGACTGGTATTGCACGGGACAGTCATTCTAGTAAGAAGAAAGAATACGAGGGAGAGAATGAAAGCAGACTTTAAATCAGGATTTGTAACTTTGATAGGAAGACCAAATGTGGGAAAATCTACATTGATGAACTATTTAATCGGGCAGAAGATTGCGATTACATCAAATAAGCCACAGACAACACGCAACCGGATTCAGACGGTTCTTACCACGGAAGAAGGGCAGATTGTATTTGTTGATACACCGGGGATTCATAAGGCGAAGAATAAGCTGGGTGAATATATGGTAAATGTGGCAGAACGCACCTTAAATGAAGTGGATGTGGTATTGTGGCTGGTGGAACCAAGTACGTTTATCGGAGCCGGAGAGCAGCACATCATCAATCAGCTTAAGAAGGTGAAAACACCAGTGGTGCTTGTGATCAACAAAGAGGATATGGTGAAAAGGGAAGATATTCTTCCATGTATTCTGAAATACAGTGAAGCCTATGAATTTGCAGACATTGTGCCTGTTTCGGCAAAAACGGGGAATAATACAGATGAACTTATAAAGGTGATTATGAAATATCTTCCATATGGACCGCAGTTTTATGATGAAGATACGATTACAGACCAGCCGGAGCGTCAGATTGTGGCAGAAATCATCCGTGAGAAAGCACTGCATGCATTAAGTGATGAGATTCCGCATGGAATTGCAGTGTCTATTGAGCGTATGAAAGCACGTAAAAATGTGATAGATATTGAAGCAACAATTATCTGCGAACGGGATTCCCACAAAGGGATTATCATTGGAAAGCAGGGGGCAATGCTGAAGAAAATCGGAAGTACTGCCCGCTATGAAATTGAACGCCTTCTGGACTGCAAGGTAAATTTACAGCTTTGGGTCAAGGTAAAGAAGGATTGGAGAGACAGTGACTTTATGATTAAGAACTTCGGATACCGGGAAGACGACGAATTTTAAAAGTCAAGGCATTTTGCGTAAAATTTACTGGCAGATATTATCCAGTATAGGACCGTGTACTTTGGACACCCTAATTCTTAACATAGAAATGCAATAAAAATGCAGAAGATAAATGCAGAAGAAAAGGTGGTGGACCATATGAAACAAGCATACTGGGAGCAGTTTGCCGAGACGGGAAGAGTGGAAGATTATCTTTATTACAAAGGAATCGAGACTTGCCAGAATATTATGGAGAAATACGAGGACCGAAAAAGTGAGTCAACTAATCACAGTGACCGGGATGGTGTTGCAGGCGGCACCTATCGGGGAATATGACAAAAGAATTGTTATATTGACAAAAGAAAGAGGAAAGTTGTCTGCATTTGCCAAAGGCGCCAGAAGACCGCAGAGTCATCTGGCAGGTGTGACAACTCCGTGCGCGTTTGGAGAGTTCTCACTTTATGAGGGGAGAAGTTCTTATACAATTCACTCGGCAGATATTACGCATTATTTTGCAGAACTTCGGACAGATGTAGAAGCAGCTTATTATGCATTTTATTTTCTGGAATTTGCCGATTATTATACAAAAGAAGGAAACGATGAGCGGGAAATGCTGAAGCTGCTCTTTCAGACTATGAGGGCACTTACCAGCCGCAGAATTTCACTTGAACTTGTGAAAAATATTTTCGAACTGAAGGCAATCAGTATTAACGGGGAAGGACCGCAGGTGTTCCAATGTGTGAAATGTGGAGCAAAAGACAGACCATGTGTATTCAGCGTAAAGAGCGGAGGACTTATCTGCGATGAGTGTGGCCGGGGCGTCATAGATGGACAGATACTCAATACATCGACCTTATATGCCATGCAGTATGTGATAACTTCTCCAGTAGAAAAGCTTTATACATTTGAACTAAGTGCGGAAGTGCTGAAAGAATTTACAAGGGTAATGGAACGATATCGGGAAGTGTATGTAGAAAAGCACTTTAAATCTTTAGATATTTTAAATCAGTTGACGGAACTTTGTTAGTGAAACAACAAAAAAGTGGCAGGAATGCCTTATCAAAAGTGGTAAAGGACTTGCAAAATACATAAGTAGTCGGTATAATAAAACAAATTAGACGGGACAAGCGTATGATAACCGTCAGAAAGAATGGGAGGATTGATATTATGGTAGAGAAGACAATGGATAAGATTGTAGCTTTGGCGAAAAGTAGAGGGTTCGTGTATCCAGGGTCTGAAATCTATGGTGGTCTTGCCAATACGTGGGATTATGGAAATCTCGGTGTAGAGTTGAAGAATAATGTAAAAAAAGCATGGTGGAAGAAGTTTGTTCAGGAGAGCCCATATAATGTAGGTGTGGATTGTGCGATTCTGATGAATCCACAGACGTGGGTGGCTTCGGGACATCTGGGAGGCTTCAGTGACCCACTTATGGACTGTAAAGAATGTCATGAACGTTTCCGTGCAGATAAGATGATTGAAGACTATGCAGCACAGCATGAAATCCAGCTTGATGACAGTGTAGATGCATGGTCACACGAAAAGATGGAGAACTTTATCAAAGAACATGAGGTGCCGTGTCCAAGCTGTGGAAAACATAATTTCACAGAAATTCGTGAATTTAACCTGATGTTTAAGACATTCCAGGGAGTTACAGAAGATGCCAAGAACGTAGTTTATTTAAGACCGGAGACAGCACAGGGAATTTTCGTAAACTTTAAGAATGTACAGCGTACATCAAGAAAGAAAATCCCATTTGGTATCGGTCAGATTGGTAAATCCTTCCGTAATGAGATTACACCGGGTAACTTCACTTTCCGTACACGTGAATTCGAGCAGATGGAACTGGAATTCTTCTGTAAACCGGGAACAGATTTAGACTGGTTTGCATACTGGAAGAAGTTCTGCGTAGACTGGTTATTATCTCTTGGTATGAAAGAAGACGAGATGCGTGCCCGTGATCATTCACCGGAAGAATTGTGCTTCTACAGTAAGGCAACAACAGATATCGAATTCTTGTTCCCGTTTGGATGGGGCGAGCTTTGGGGAATTGCGGATAGAACGGATTATGACCTCTCTCAGCATCAGGAAGTATCAAAGCAGGATATGACTTACTTTGATGATGAGACACAGGAAAAATATATTCCTTATGTTATTGAGCCATCTCTTGGAGCAGACCGTGTGGTTCTTGCATTCCTTTGCGGCGCTTATGATGAAGAAGAACTGGAAGGCGGAGATGTGCGTACTGTACTTCATTTCCATCCACAACTTGCACCGGTTAAGGTTGGTGTGCTTCCACTTTCTAAGAAGCTGAATGCAGGTGCAGAGAAGATTTATGCAGAACTCAGCAAGTATTACAACTGCGAATTTGATGACAGAGGAAATATCGGTAAGAGATACCGTCGTCAGGATGAAATCGGTACTCCATTCTGTATCACATATGATTTTGAATCAGAAGAAGATGGTGCAGTAACCGTACGTGACCGTGACACGATGGAACAGGAAAGAATCAAAATTGAAGATTTGAAGGCTTATTTCGAAAAGAAATTTGAGTGGTAAAAGAGAATCCAGGCAGCTCCCACATTAAGTGGGAGCTGTTTTCTATTACCTCTTTTTTTCACAGCAGAACTGTGCTACAATAAAGGACAGTAGTATTTTTAGAGGTAGAAGGGAAAAAATATGTTATACGAAGAAGCAAGGGTATATTTGGAACATGTGTCGAAATACGGAAGTGTACTTGGCTTGGAAAGTATAAGACATTTGATGGAAGAACTTGGTAATCCACAGGATGAGCTTCAGGTGATTCATATTGCAGGAACCAATGGAAAAGGTTCTATTCTGGCATATGTATCTACCGTGCTCCAGTGTGCGGGATGGAAAGTTGGAAGATATATTTCACCTACCATTATGGAATATCTGGAACGATTCCAGATTGACGGTGCATATATGCCGAAAGAAATGCTTGCACCGATTGTAGAAGAAGTGAAGCAGGCGGCAGAACGGATGCAGGCGAAAGGAATGCCGTATCCAACTGCATTTGAAATAGAAACAGCGATTGCGTTTGTATATTTTGCAAGAGAAAAATGTAATTTTGTTGTACTGGAAACAGGACTTGGAGGCCGCCTGGATGCTACAAATATCATAAAGAATACGAAAGTCTGTGTGTTTGCGTCGATTAGTATGGACCATATGGCTGTGCTTGGCGATACACTTGCTAAAATCGCAGGAGAGAAAGCAGGAATCTTAAAACCGGAATCCGTAGCAGTATCCTATCCGCAGACGGAAGAAGTGCGTAAGGTTTTACAGCACAAGGCAGAGGAAAAGAAAATACCTCTTTGGTTTGCGAATAAGGAGCAGATAGTTGTTCAAAAGGAAGAACTTGAGAGCCAGATATTTTCTTACAAAGAGTTTCGTGATATAGAGATACATCTTACAGGAAGAAATCAGATAGAGAATGCGATTACGGCATTGGAAGTAATTTGTGCTTTAAGAAATCAAAATGTGTCTATTCCGGATGAAGCAATTTACCAGGGAATGAGAAGAACTGAGTGGCCGGGAAGGTTTCAGATTTTGGGAGAAAATCCACTGGTAATCGTAGACGGTGCACATAACGAGGATGCCGCCCGTAGACTGGAAGAGAATATCCAGACATATTTACAGAGCAAGCCGGTAATCGGAGTGATGGGTGTTTTCAAGGATAAAGTGTACAAAAAAATCATAGAAATCATGAAGCCTTATCTGGACTATGTGTATACCATTGATTTGCCGAACAAAGAGAGGACTCTTGACCGGAGAGAACTGGTAAAAGCGTTGAATGCACAAGGAATAGGTGCAGAGGATTGTGAAAGTGTGGAAAAAGCACTGGAAAAGGCAAAAAAGAGTGCAAAGGATGGACATGCTGTCCTTGTATTTGGTTCCCTTTCTTATCTGGGGGAAGTTATCCGTCTGGAGAATGGAAAGCAGCAGAAGGAAAATGCGATAAAAGACAGATAGTAAAAGGAAGACAGGATATAGAGAAAAGACAGGGATATAGAGAAAGAAGAAGGGAAATATTATGGTAGACAGAGAAAAAGTGGAACGGGCAGTCAGACTGTTGCTGGAAGGAATTGGGGAAGAACCAAACCGGGAGGGATTGTTGGAAACTCCTGAACGGATTGCACGGATGTATGAAGAAATCTGTGGAGGAATGGACGAATCAGCCGAGATACATTTGCAGAAGACATTTACCGCAGAAAATACAGAAATGGTAGTAGAAAAAGATATCACATTTTATTCTATGTGCGAGCATCATATGATGCCGTTTTACGGAAAAGCACATATTGCTTATATCCCGGACGGCAAAGTGGTGGGCTTAAGTAAGCTGGCACGTACCGTAGAAGTGTATGCAAAACGTTTACAGATTCAGGAAAAAATGACGGTACAAATTGCGGATGCGTTAATGGAATATCTTGCACCGAAGGGTGTGATGGTTCTGGTGGAAGCGGAGCATATGTGTATGACAATGCGGGGAATTAAAAAGCCGGGGAGTAAAACCGTGAGCGTGGCAGTGCGTGGTGTGTTTGAAGAAAATGAGCGGCTTCAGAATATGTTTTTCCGCATGGTGCAGGAGTAGAAGAATCTATGGATAAGACTAGAAGAGAAGCAGAGCTGGAAAAGATGGAACGGGTGTGGCGTATCTTTACACATCCGTTTTATATTCAGAATTTAAAGAAAAATATGGAATGCGAGAAAGAACGGATTTTCTGTAAACATGATGTTGCCCATTTTCTGGATGTAGCAAGACTTGCTTATATATTAAAGCTGGAACGTGGTTTTCAGGTGGAAAAAGAGTTGATTTATGCAGCGGCACTTTTGCATGATATTGGAAAATGGCAGCAATATGAGCACAAAATTCCGCATGAAGTCGCAAGTGCAGAGATTGCCAAAGATATTTTGAAAGTGTGTGGATTTAATGAACAGGAACAAACATGCGTCATAACGGCAATCCGTGGGCACCGGAAGGGAACAGAAGCGGGAGAATTGGCAGAAATTCTGTATGATGCAGATAAGCTTTCCCGTCCCTGCTTTGCGTGTGAGGCAGAAAAGGAATGTAACTGGAGTGATGAAAAGAAGAATAAGCAGATAGGATGGTAGAAGATGAGAATAGGAACAAAAGAATTTGACACAAAGCATCATACTTATATTATGGGAATTTTGAATGTTACGCCGGATTCTTTTTCAGATGGGGGAAAATGGAACCAGCAGGACAAGGCGCTGAAGCATGTGGAAGAAATGATTGCAGATGGAGTGGATATTTTAGATGTGGGCGGCGAGTCCACACGGCCGGGGCATGAGCAGATTAGTGACGAAGAAGAAATTGCCCGTGTCACTCCGGTGATTGAAGCCGTGAAAAAAGAGTTTGATATTCCAGTATCCATAGACACTTATAAGAGCCATGTGGCAGAGGCTGCCATCCAGGCAGGGGCAGATCTGGTAAATGATATCTGGGGCTTTTTGTACGATGATAAAATGGCAGAAGTGGTAAAACGCTATCAGGCAGCAGCATGTCTGATGCATAACCGGGAGCAGGCAGTTTATGCGGATTTTCTTGTGGACATGTGTGCGGACCTCCGAAAATGCATTGAGAAAGCAAAGGCAGCAGGGATTGAGGATGACAAGATTATCCTTGACCCGGGAGTCGGATTTGGCAAGACCTACGAAATGAATCTGGATGTAATGAAGCATTTGGACTTGTTCCATGAACTTGGATATCCGCTTCTTTTAGGAACCTCCAGAAAATCCATGATTGGAAATGCCTTGAATCTTCCGGTGACAGAGCGGGAAGAAGGAACTTTGGTAACGACAGTGATGGCAGTGGAAAACAGATATGGATTTGTCAGAGTCCATGATGTAAAGAAAAATAAGCGGGCAATCCAGATGACGGAAGCTATTTTGGAAAGAGCATAGTCAAAGGAAAAGAAAGTGGATGAAAAAATGGATGAAATCAGAATCAGAAATTTAGAAATATTTGCAAATCACGGTGTATTTCCGGAAGAAAATAAGCTGGGACAGAAGTTTGTGGTGTCATGTACGCTTTATCTGGATACGAGAAAAGCAGGCAGAGACGATCATCTGGAAGATTCGGTTCATTATGGATTGGTTGCGCAGCTCATCAAAAAAGAAATGGAAAGCCATACCTTTGCCCTTATTGAACGTGTCGCGGAACATTTGGCAGACGTAATTCTGGATTTTGACGAAAAAATCCGGGAAGTGGAAATAGAAGTGAAGAAGCCGTGGGCGCCGGTGGGACTGCCGCTTGAAGATGTGTCAGTGACAATCCGAAGAAAATGGCATGAAGTTTATGTGGCATTTGGCTCTAATATGGGAGAACGTGACCGGTATATTGAACAGGCAATAGAAGCGCTGAAAGAACAAAAGGACTGCAGGATTTTAAAAGTGTCCTCTATTATGGAAACAGAGCCGTATGGAATGACAGAGCAGGACAAATTCCTGAATGGTGCACTGAAAATGGAAACCAAATTTACACCACATGAACTGCTGGAAGTATTGCATCAGATAGAAGTAGACGCAAACCGGGAACGCAAGATTCACTGGGGACCACGGACCTTGGATTTGGATATTCTACTGTATGATGATATGATTTTGCAAGAGGATGATTTATGTATTCCGCATGTGGATATGCAGAACCGCGTATTTGTACTTGCACCTATGGCTGAGATTGCTCCGTATAAGAGACATCCGGTGTATGGGCTGACTATAAAGGAAATGCTGGAACAATTAGAGAAAACAGAAAAGTAGGACTGTGAATTGAGTGACACTGGTGAAAGTTAGATTGCATTTTTGAAAAATAAAGTATATACTATAATATAGGAAGAAAAACGTACAAAGGGAAAGGAGATTCCAATGAAAAACGAAAACGTATGGAAGAAGTATGGAGAGAAAGAATTAAAAGAACTTCATGAAATCAACGAAAGATACAAAAACTGTCTGAATCTGGGCAAGACAGAAAGAGAATGTGTAAAGTTGACAGTTAAGATGGCAAAGGAAGCTGGATACAGAGATGTGAAAGAAGTTCTGGCAGAAGGCAAGCCATTAGCCTGTGGCGATAAAGTATATGCGAACTGCATGGGTAAGGCAATTGCATTGTTCCGCATGGGTGAAGAACCAATTTCCAATGGTATGAATATCCTTGGAGCACATATTGATTCCCCACGTCTTGATATTAAACAGAATCCATTATATGAGAATGAAGAATTCGGATATTTGGATACACACTATTATGGCGGAATCAAAAAATATCAGTGGGTAACCGGACCAATGGCTCTTCACGGAGTGGTTGCGAAAAAGGACGGAACTGTCATTGATATTGCAATTGGGGAAAAGGACGATGACCCGGTTCTTGTAATTACAGATTTGCTGGTACACCTTGCAAAACAGCAGCTTGAAAAACAGGCAAGAGTAGTTATTGAAGGCGAGAAGCTGGATGTTCTTGTGGGAAACAAACCGCTTGCAAATGCAGAAGAATCGGAAAAAGAAGCCGTAAAGGCAAATCTTCTTCAGATATTAAAAGAAACCTATGACATTGAAGAAGCAGATTTTGCTTCAGCAGAATTAGAACTTGTTCCAGCCGGAAAAGCAAGAGACTGTGGACTTGATCGCAGCATGATTCTTTCTTACGGACAGGATGACAGAGTGTGTGCATTTACTTCACTTTTTGCAATGTTAGAAGTAGAACATACAAAACGTACAAGCTGCTGTCTGCTTGTAGATAAAGAAGAAATCGGAAGTGTAGGTGCAACCGGAATGCATTCCCGTTTCTTTGAAAATACTGTCGCAGAACTGATTGCACTGAATGAGGGCGAATCAGAGCTGAAGACACGTCGTGCGATGGCAAATTCACGTATGTTATCTTCAGATGTAAGTGCAGGCTATGACCCATCCTTTGCAGAAGCATTCGAAAAACGCAGCGCAGCCTTCCTTGCAAATGGACTTTCTATTAACAAATTTACCGGTAGCGGTGGAAAAGGCGGTTCTAACGATGCCAATGCAGAATACATCGCAGACCTCCGCAGAATCTTCGACCAGGAAAACGTGGCATATCAGTTTGCCGAACTTGGTAAGGTAGATGTAGGCGGTGGCGGAACCATTGCTTATATTATGGGTAACTACGGAATGGAAGTTATCGACAGTGGTGTGGCAGTACTTAACATGCATGCTCCATATGAAGTCAGCAGCAAAGCAGATGTATATGAGGCTGTCAAAGGATACAAAGCATTCTTATTATATGCATAAATAAACAAAAAGCTCTGCAGGTCAGTGACCTGCAGAGTTTTTGCTTTGGATGTTATTCAAATATAAATTCTTTTTGTGCCGTCATAAGTTTGCAGACTGCACAATTTCTTACTTCCTGACAAATCCGTTCTTTGTCATGTGGCAGAATATTGTCAAAAAAATGGAAATAGAATGGAAATAAAATGCAAAAATACAGGAAATAAAATACAAAAATGCAGGAAATAAAATACAAAAATGCAAAATATTAATAATAAACAATCTTAATTAAGAATGGTCAAGTATTGATTTATCATACTGTATATGGTATATTGTTCACTGTAACGTTTGTATTTGCGCACTATGATAAAATGAAGTGATAAAGTACAACCGATGCAGAAATAGTTTGTCGCTGAAAGACAAAAATAGCAGAAAAGGAGTGAAAAAGTTGGCTAAGTATATTGTAAAGCGAATCCTTCTTGCCATAGCTACCTTGTTGATAGTCTGTGGGATAACATTCTTTTCCATGAATGCAATTCCAGGTGGACCATTCGATGGGGAGAAAGCAACCTCACCGGAAGTAAGGGCAGTGTTGGAACAGAGATTTAATCTTGATAAACCAGTGCCAGAGCAGTTTGTTCTATATATGAATAACCTTTTACATGGTGATTTTGGTGTTTCAACAAAGACAGGACGAGATATTAAAACAACTATTTTCGGATCATTTGGTGTATCAGCAAGATTGGGAGGACAGGCAATAGTAGTTGCGGTTATTGTAGGTATTGTACTGGGAAGTATCGCAGCACTCAACCGGAACGGATTCCTTGACCGTCTGATTATTTTCCTTTCAACCTTATTCACATCGCTGCCAAGCTTTGTGTTTGGTACATTGTTGTTACTTGCATTTTGCATAAAATTGAAATGGGTTCCTTCATGGAGTCCGGACAGTCCGAATTACATTCTGCCGGTAATTGCGCTCTCGGCATCACCGATGGCATATATTACCCGTCTGACAAAGACGAGTATGCTGGATGCGCTTGGACAGGATTATGTTCGTACTGCTAAAGCGAAAGGTGTGGCTCAGTGGAAAGTTATTTTCAAGCACACATTAAGAAATGCCATGATTCCGGTCATTACATATGTAGGACCGATGACGGCATCGATTTTAACAGGTTCCCTTGTTGTGGAAAAGATTTTCACAATTGGCGGACTTGGTGCAAAATTCGTTGAATGTATTACAAACCGTGATTACCCGATGATTATGGGAACAACGATTTTCCTTGCAACACTTATGATTACAATGAACCTGATTACAGACATTGTATACAAAATGGTTGACCCAAGAATCAAACTGGACTAAAGGAGGGGCTGAGATGAATAACGAAATGAACGATATCAATCAGATGCCTAAGAAAAATCCTCTTAGTTTTCAGATTGATTTATCAAAGTTTGAAAAGGCCACAGATGAAGAAAAACAGCAGCAGGAAGTTATGAGCGAATCCGTATCATTTTTTAAAGATGGTATGCGTAAGCTGATGAAGAACCCGCTTGCAGTGGGAAGTATTATTGCGCTGGTGGCAATTATTTTAATGATTATTATTGTTCCACGCGTAGTTCCATACAAATACTCTGAAATTATCTCCGTTAATGGGGTACGTGACAAGGGAGCCAAGAATATGGCACCTTTCCAGTGGTCAGAGATGGAACAGGAATATATTGATAATGGCGGAAGCTTATTTCCACATATTATGGGAACGGATGAAATGGGACGTGATTATTTTGTACGTGTCGTTTACGGAACCAGAGTATCTCTTATTGTAGGTATTTTTGCAGCACTGCTCGTATTGATTATTGGTGTTGTATATGGAAGTATCTCGGGTTACTTAGGCGGTAAGGTTGACCTTATTATGATGCGTATTGTAGATATTATTTACTCGTTGCCGGATATGTTGATGGTGGTATTACTTTCCGTAGTACTGAGAGAAATACTGAGTGTAGACCAGTTCCCATTCCTTAAGAAGATTGGAACAAATATGTTGTCTATGTTCATGGTATTCGGTCTGCTTTACTGGACTGGTATGGCCAGAATGGTACGTGGGCAGATTCTGACGATTAAGTCGAATGAATATGTTCTGGCTGCCAAGGTAAGTGGAGCGAAAGCTGGAAGAATTATCAGGAAGCATATTCTTCCAAACAGTATCAGTGTTATTATTATTACCGCAGCACTTCAGGTTCCTTCTGCAATCTTTACAGAAAGTTTCCTGAGCTTTATCGGACTGGGTGTTCAGGCTCCAATGCCTTCGCTTGGTTCTCTTGCAAATGCTGCCAGAGCCGGTATTTCAGAATATTCATACAAGCTGATTTTCCCGGCAATTATGATTTGTTTAATTACGCTTTCATGTAACCTTCTCGGTGATGGATTACGTGATGCGTTTGACCCGAAATTAAGGAGGTAATAGATATGAGCGAAAATATACTTTCTGTACAGAATCTGCACACCTCCTTCACAACCAGTAAGGGAGATGTACACGCAGTAAATGGTGTATCCTTCAATCTGGAGGCTGGAAAGATTCTCGGAATTGTAGGAGAATCCGGTTCTGGTAAATCGGTAACTGCATACTCTATTATGGGAATTCTTGAAAGTAATGGAAAAATTACAGAGGGAAGTGTCCTTTATAAGGGAAAAGATATTACCAAATTTACAGAAAAAGAAATGCGTGATTTCCGTGGAAAATGTTGTTCCATTATTTTCCAGGACCCAATGACAAGTTTAAATCCGGTATTTACAGTTGGTTCTCAGCTCAAAGAAGCAATTGAACTTCACACAGACCGCAAAGGAAAAGAAGCAGAAGCGCGTGCTATTGAGATGCTGACTCTGGTTGGTGTAAATGAGCCGGAAAAGCGTATCAAACAGTATCCGTTTGAACTTTCAGGTGGTATGAGACAGCGTGTAATGATTGCTATGGCTTTATCATGCGAACCAGATATTCTGATTGCGGACGAACCGACAACTGCGCTGGATGTAACTATTCAGGCACAGATTCTGGAACTGATGCAGGATTTGCAGAAGAAGCTTGGTATGGCAATCATTATGGTTACCCATGATTTGGGCGTTATCGCAGATATGTGTGATGAAATTATTGTAATGTATGGCGGTCGTGTCTGTGAACGTGGCACGGCAGAAGATATTTTCTATCGTCCAAGCCATGAATATACAAAGGGACTGCTTCAGTCTATTCCGAATGTAGACCGTATGGGAGAAAAACTTATTCCGATTCCAGGTACGCCGATTAATCTGTTAAATATGCCGAAAGGCTGTGCGTTCTGTCCTCGTTGTGAAAATGCAATGAAGATTTGTCTGACAGAGCAGCCACCAGAAATGCAGATGCCGGATGGACACTTTGCATCATGCTGGCTGAATGTCAAAGCAGCAATGGAAAAAGGGGAGGTGTAGAACATGGGAAATGAAACATCTAACAATGAATATTTAGTAGAAGTCAAAGATTTAAAGCAGTATTTCCCGGTGAAAACAGGTTTTATGAAGACCCTTCCGTTAAAGGCTGTAGATGGTGTAAGCTTTGCAATTAAACCAGGAGAAACACTGGGACTTGTTGGAGAGTCAGGATGTGGAAAGACAACCGTAGGACGTTCGATGTTACGTCTGTATACGCCGACAGGCGGAGAAGTTTTATTTGACGGAAAACCAGTGAATGAAAAGAGTATTCATGAAATGCGTAAAGAAATGCAGATGGTATTCCAGGATCCATATTCTTCGCTGAATCCGCGTATGACAGTAGAAGATATTATCGGAGAGCCGCTGGATGTGCATAAGCTTTATAAGACAAAGGAAGAACGCAGGGAACGTGTACTTGAACTGATGAAGCTTGTCGGACTGAACGCAGAACATGCGACACGTTATGCGCATGAATTTTCAGGTGGACAGAGACAGCGTATCGGAATTGCCAGAGCTCTGGCAACCAATCCGCGTTTCATTGTCTGCGATGAGGCGGTAAGTGCTCTTGACGTTTCTATTCAGGCGCAGGTTATCAATATGTTTGAAGAATTGCAGGAAAAATTGGGTGTCGCATATTTATTTATCGCCCATGACCTTCTTGTGGTACGTCATATATCAGACCGTATTGCGGTTATGTATCTTGGAAGAATTGTGGAGATTGGAGATGCAGATGAAGTCAGTGAGCATCCAATCCATCCATACACTGAGTCCCTGTTGAGTGCTGTGCCTTACCCGGACCCGAAGATGGCAAAAGAAAGAAAGCGTATTGTGCTGGAAGGGGATGTTCCTAGTCCACTTCATATGCCTAGTGGCTGTGCGTTTCGTACACGTTGTAAATATGCCACCGAAAAATGCGCACAGGAATGCCCTCCACTTGTAGACCGTGGAGATGGTCATCAGGTTGCATGCTGGAATAAATAATCAGACAATTGCAGCTGATGCGAAGAAAATTCTTGACATTTTCTTCGGAAAGAGGTATCCTAACTCAAAATGAAATATTGTGTCAAATGTGTGAAAATGGATTTGGTACAATGTTCATAATATATAAAGGAGGAGTTTCTTATGAAAAAGAAAGTAGTAGCACTTATGCTTTCACTCGCTATGGTTTCTAGTTTAGTAGCCTGCGGTGGTGGAAGCAGCAACACAAACACAGACGACAAAGAAACAACAGAAGGTTCTGCACCAGAGTGGAAGGATTATGATGAAAGAATTGCGCAGATTAGAAAAGAAACTGATTTAGCAAAACGTGAAGCACTGATGCATGAAGCAGAAGACGAACTCATGGACACATGGGCAGTAGTACCACTTTATTACTACAATGACGTATATCTGCAGAAAACAGACGTAGAGAACATCTACGCTAACTTATTCGGATTTAAGTATTTCGGATTTGCTAAGACACCAACAAATGAATTAGCACTTCAGATTGCTTCTGAACCGGACAAACTTGACCCGGCACTGAACTCAACAGTAGATGGTGCCTGCCTTGCAATTCTTGCATTCTCAGGACTTTATGCTTATGATGAAAATGGAGAGTTAGTACCAGAATTAGCAGAAAGTTATGAAATGAGTGATGATGCTCTGACATACACATTCAAGATGCGTGACGGATTAAAATGGTCTGACGGTGAAACACTTGATGCAAACGATGTAGTATACAGCTGGAACAGACTTGCTAATCCAGATACAGCTGCTGACTATTCATACCTTGCATCAGCAATTGCAACAAACAGTGACGGAACACTTCAGATTGAAGCTTCTGAAGATGGAAAGAAATTTACAGTTCATTTGGTAGCTCCATGTGCATACTTCCTTGATTTATGTGCATTCCCAGCATTCTATCCAGTACCACAGCAGGCTGTAGAATCAGCAGATGGCGCTGATACAAACCCAGGAGCATGGGCTCTTGAAGCTGGTTTCGTAACATCAGGACCTATGAAATTAACAGCATGGAATCATAACGAATCTATGACATATGAACCAAATGAGAATTACTGGGCAGCAGATAAAGTTTCTCTGACAAAGATTAACTTTATGTTAAGTTCAGATGATACAGCTATTTACAATGCATTCAAAGATGGTTCATTACAGTTCGCAGATACAATTGCAACAGATGTTATGGCAACTGTAAAAGATACTCCAGAGTTCCACAAGATTGATACTCTTGGAACATACTACTGTGGATTTAATGTAAACAGCGACCTCTTTGCTGGCAAAACTGTAGAACAGGCTGCTGGAATGAGAAAAGCATTCTCACTTCTGATTGACCGTGAATACATTGTTGAAACAATTGCTCAGGCAGGACAGGAACCAGCTAACACATTTATCCCAACTGGTATGGCAGATGGAAATGGCGGAGAATTCAGAAAGAATGATGACGCTTACACATATCCAGATAAGGAAAATGTAGGTTACTACGATACGAAACTTACAGATGATACTGTTGATGAAGCAAGAGAACTGTTAAAAGAAGCAGGATATGAATTCGATGATAACGGAATGTTATCAGAAAGCACACCAATCGATATCACATACCTTACAAATGATTCAGAAGGTAACGTTAAGATTGGTGAAGCAATCCAGCAGGATTTAGCAGCAATCGGAATCAACTTGACAGTTGAAACTCGTGAATGGTCTGTATTCCTTAACGAACGTAAAGAAGGTAAATTTGACTTCTGTCGTGAAGGATGGTTAGCAGATTACAATGACCCAATCAACATGCTTGAAATGTGGGAAACAAATTCAGGAAACAACGATATGCAGTTCGGTAAATAATTCGGATTTGTATAGAGAATAAAAAAAACGCAAAAGGCAGAAATGTCTTTTGCGTTTTTTTTGTCAGGGAAATTTTTTCTAATAAACAACATCAATAAGTGCACTTGATTATAGATAAATATAATTCGCTTTTTAAGGTTGGAAAGGGTATATAGATATAGAGAACTAACTGAAATACCAGTGATAGAGAAAAGGAGAAAGAAAATGGACAAGAAACGATTTATGGTAGTAAGTGGATGTGATTACGTCTAACTGTGTTATCAATCTGTCTCCTTTTAAAGAGCAGATTTTCAGAGAAGTACATCGCGTGCTGAAAGAAGGAGGTGAATTGTATTTTTCCGATGTATTTGCGGACCGGATAAATCCGAAGAAATGAGTCGTGAGACCATGGACTTATGTCTGCGTGCATTTCAGACTGGCGGCTTTGAGACTATGGATATCACAGGTGGTTCACCGGAAATGAATCCGAATCTGGAATATCTGATTACAGAGGCTTCTAAGCTTGGAAATGTGATTGTGCGTACCAATCTGGTGATTCTGAGAAATGAAAACATCTGTTCCAAGACAGATACATACCTGTGCACTGTGCTATAGCTGTACCGCCGGATATGGAAGCAGTTGTGGAGGGAATCTGTCACATTAAGAAAGTTATTGAACGATAAAAGCTGGTATGCTACGCATTGCAAGCTCAAGGCCTAACGGCTTTTCGCTTAGGCTGAACGCGTAGAATAGTGAATAGAGCTACGCATTGCAAGCTCAAAGCCTAACGGCTTTTCGCTTAGGCTGAACGC
>USGU01000022.1 GCA_900554415.1 uncultured Lachnospiraceae bacterium
AGGTATTCTTTTTGGTCAATCCCTGTTACTCTTTAAAGTATACAGGAAGCTCCATAAAAAAATAAAATTTTCCTCCATGCCTAGTTGTGTGCTAAAATAATAGTAGTTGGATTACCGGGTGTTGTATTTTTTACAATTCCACGACTTATCTATATTATAGGAAAAAGCTATCGCATAAGCAAGAAATTTGTCATTTCATTGTGTGACGGGTTTTTTGTAGTGATAGATTTCTTAACTGCATTTTTACCATGAAAATGCTATACTTTGGGTATCTGGAGGGGATGGAATGAGAAAAAAACATGGGGTGCTGCAGGATATTTTATTCACTGTCGTTGTACTGTGTCTGTTTATTGGCATTGATGTGGGAATTATGAGTGTTTTGGGAGCCAATTCATTGGTCCCGGCTATTTTTACATTAGCTGTATTCCTGATTTCTTTATATACAGAAGGGTACATATATGGACTGGCAGCATCTATGATAAGCATGTTTGTCGTAAATTTTGCATTTACATTTCCGTACCTGAAATTCAATTTTATTATTACGGAGAATCTGGTTTCTGCCGTGATTATGCTGGTGGTTGTATTTATGACAAGTGCCCTTACTACAAAGCTGAAGCAGCAGGAGAAGGTAAGAGCAGAAGCGGAGAAAGAGAAAATGCGTGCGAATTTGCTTCGTGCAGTTTCACACGACCTTCGAACCCCGCTTACAACCATTTATGGTTCCAGTTCTGCTATGCTGGAAAATTATTATGAGCTGTCAAATGAGGAAAAAATAGAACTTGTTCAGGGTATCAAAGAAGATGCTGAATGGATGAATGGAATGGTGGAGAATCTGCTTTCTGTCACAAGAATCGAGAACAGCCATGTGGAACTGAAAAAGACGCAGGTAGTATTGGAAGAACTGATTGACAGCGTTCTGGTCCGGTTTCAGAAGAAATATCCGAGTCAGCCGGTGGATGTAGAAATACCGGATGAATTTATCAGTATACCCATGGATGCGGTTTTGATTACGCAGGTTCTGGTTAATATATTAGAGAATGCGGTTCTGCATGCGAAGGGGATGACCAAACTTTCCCTGCATGTACATACGGAAGAAGAGAATGTCGTATTTGAAGTGACAGATAATGGATGTGGAATACCGGAAAGCCGGAGAAAAGGGTTGTTTACAGGCTTTTTTGAGGCAAAAGAGCTCCCGGTTGACAATAAAAAACGGAGCATGGGAATCGGCTTGTCAGTCTGTGCATCTATTATTAAAGCACATGATGGAGAAATTGAGATGGAAAATCTGCCGGAAGGTGGATGCTGTTTCCGGTTTAAGTTAAAAATGGAGGAAAATCCAAGTGAGTAACAACAGATATAAAGTACTGATGGTAGAAGATGAAGCGAATATTTGCAATATCGTAAGAGCTGTTCTTACTATGAATGATTATCAGGCTTTTGAGGCGCATAATGTCAAAGAAGGCAAAATGATGTTTTTCTCGTATTCACCAGATTTGATTCTGCTGGATTTGGGGCTTCCGGATGGTGATGGAATTGAACTGATTAAACTGATAAGAGAAGAATATTCTACCCCGATTATCGTGTTGTCAGCACGAACAGATGAAAAAGATATTGTTCTGGCACTGGATGCAGGTGCAAATGATTATATAACCAAGCCTTTTGGTACAGGGGAACTCCTGGCACGTGTGCGGGCAACCCTTCGAATTTCACACCAGTATGGTGCAAATACCAGTGAGTCCGGCAGAAAGTTCTGTCTGGATGATTTGGAGATTAATTATGAAGAACGGGTAGTTACGGTGGCGGGTACTCCGGTCAAGCTGACTCAGACAGAATATAATATTCTGGTACTCCTTTCTTCCAATGCAGGAAAGGTTCTGACTTATGCAGAAATTATCCGCGAAGTATGGAAGTGGGAAGATGCAGGAAGTATCAAAAAGTTACAGGTAAACATGGCAAATATCCGGAAAAAGCTTGGGATTAAGCCGGGGACAAACCAGTATATCACCAATCAGCTCGGAGTTGGATATAAGATGAATATTAATTCTGAATCCTGATTGGATAATTTAGACGTTTTCATAGAGAGTACATATTATTCCATTCCCCAATACGTTACTCTCCTTTGTAGATATAATTTTATTACACAAATGTAAATCGGCTCTTTTCCGGTCATTTTGTACCGGGAGAGCCGATTTACGTTTTGTTACAAGAGTAATCCGAAAAGAGGTTTTAGATGTCCGGTGTACGGAGGCAATACCGTTGGAAACAATTGACAAGGAAGGGGAGGTACGTGTATCATAACAGCAGAGGCAACTGATTTGGAGTCGCCGGAAATAAGAAAGATGACGGACAGAAGATAAGGCATAAAAATAAAAAGAAAATAATAGAAAAAGAAAGATAGGTGAAGAGAATGTACATGGATGAGTACAAACGCTGGATGGAAGCTGAATTAGAGGATAAGGCGCTGAAAGAAGAGCTGGTTTCTGTCGAAGGAAAGGAAGAAGAAATAAAAGAACGTTTTGCAATTGCGTTAAAGTTCGGAACAGCAGGACTTCGGGGAATCTTAGGAGCGGGTACAAACCGCATGAATATTTATGTAGTGCGTCAGGCAACCCAGGGGCTTGCCAACTGGGTAAAGGCACAGGGAGGAAGCCAGCTTGTTGCAATCAGTTATGACAGCAGAATTAACAGTGATGTATTTGCAAAGAATGCGGCCTGTGTACTTGCGGCAAATGGAATCAAGGTTCGGATTTATGATGCATTGATGCCGGTACCGGCACTGAGCTTTGCAACCCGCTATTACAAGGCAAATGCAGGAATTATGGTAACGGCTTCCCATAATCCGTCGAAATACAATGGTTATAAGGCATATGGACCGGATGGATGCCAGATGACGGATGTGGCAGCAAATGCGGTTTATGAAGAAATTCAGAAAACGGATGTCCTGTCCGGAGCGAAGATGATGAGCTTTGAAGAAGGACGGGCGGCAGGACTCATTGAATATGTAGAGGATGCATGCAAAGAGGCATTATATGAAGCAATTGAAGCTTGCAGTGTGCGCCCGGGACTTTGTAAGACAGCAGGATTAAAATTAGTTTATTCACCACTGAATGGAAGCGGACTTGTTCCGGTAACACGAATTTTGAAAGATATTGGTGTGGAAGATGTGACCATTGTACCGGAACAGATGTATCCAGACGGAAACTTTCCTACCTGCCCATATCCGAATCCAGAAATTTTTGAGGCATTGAAATTAGGACTGGAACTGGCAGAAAAATCGGGAGCAGACCTGATGTTGGCTACCGACCCGGATGCAGACCGTGTGGGAATTGCAATGAAGTGTCCGGATGGAAGTTATGAGCTTGTGACCGGAAATGAAATGGGTGTGCTTCTGCTTGATTACATATGTGCAGGACGTATGGAAAATGGCACCATGCCAGAGCATCCGGTAGCAGTGAAATCCATTGTATCAACCCCGCTTGCAGATGCGGTAGCGGCACATTATGGAGTGGAACTTCGTAACGTACTTACCGGTTTCAAATGGATTGGAGACCAGATTGCGAAACTGGAGGCTGCGGGAGAGAAGGAACGGTTTATTTTCGGGTTCGAGGAGAGCTACGGATATTTGGCCGGACCATATGTACGGGACAAAGATGCAGTAGTGGGATCTATGTTAATCTGTGAAATGGCAGCTTATTATCGCAGCAAGGGCTCTTCCATTAAAGAACGACTGGAAGAAATTTATGCAGAATACGGACGTTATTTGAATCAGGTAGACAGCTTTGAATTTCCGGGCCTTTCCGGTATGGAAAAGATGGATGCGATTATGGAAGGACTTCGCAAAAATCCACCGAAAGAATTTGCAGGTTATACGGTAGAAAAAGCAACGGATTATAAAAATACAGAAGAAACAGGACTTCCATCTGCGAATATTCTGATTTATACTTTGGAAGGCGGAGCAACTGTGATTGTCCGCCCGTCAGGAACAGAACCAAAGATTAAAGCATATTTTACGACACTTGGAAAAGATTTGGCAGAGGCAAAAGCGCAGAAGGATAAGCTTGCCGAAGCATTAAAACCTGTGATGGCATAGTTGTGCAGCATAATCATCCAGTGCCTGTAACGCTTCTTTTGACATAGGAAGGACTGCAATCAGATTAAAGATGGTCATTAGTCCGACTCCAATATCACCCAAATCCCAGACGAAAGTGTACGTGGATAAGCCGCCTATGAACAGCATGACTAAGGCGAGCAGCTTGTAAAGGCTCTGGAATATCCATTTATCTCCGAATAAATAGGCCACGTTGGAGCGGGCATAGAACAGAATCCCGATAAAAGTGGAAAAGCTGAACATCCATAAGGTAATAGTGGTAAAAACCACACCTGCATTTCCAAAATGATAATGCATGGCAGTCTGCAAGAGCTCCATGCCGGAAAGCCCTTCTAAGAGGCTTGCTGGGGCAAGGAGCATGATCATTGCAGTACAACTGCAGATGATAATCGTATCGATAATGACACCGAATGCCTGAAACAGACCGGCCTTTGCAGGATGACTGACATCCGCTGCGGCTGCCGCACATGGAGCAGATCCGGAACCGGCTTCATTGGAAAAGAGTCCACGTTTGACCCCGTTCATGAGAGCAGCACCAAAACCACCGGCCGCCGCTTGTCTCAGACCAAAGGCTTCTTCAAAAATCCGTTGGAAAACAGAAGGCAGCAAGGTAATATTCCGGATAATAACATATATGGAAATCAAAAAATAAAATACAGCCATTACCGGAACAATGATATCCAGCACCTTAACTGTTGCATTTTTACGCAGCACAATTATTGCCGCCAGTCCTACAAGCAGGATGGTGGAAAAAAGCGGTGGGATGGAAAATGCATTGTAAAAGGCAGAGGATACCGAATTGCTGATTACCTGACTGACTCCGCACCAACAGAGCAGACCGGAAAATGCAAATAAGACGGCAATGATACTGCGCTTTTTCCCTTTTGCAAAAAGGTCATGGATATAGTAGGCAGGGCCTCCGCGATATCCACCATATAAAGGGTCAGGCTGTTTATGAAGCTGTGCCAGTGTAGCTTCAATAAAGGCAGTAGAGGAGCCGATTAATGCGGTAAGCCACATCCAAAATACGGAGCCTGCACCGCCGATGGAAATAGCGGCAACTACACCGACCATATTTCCCATACCTACACGGGTGGCAGTTGAAATAATTAACGCCTGAATGCCGGAGAGTGCATGTTTATCTACGGTACGCTTTTCCAGCGAAATCCGAAGCATTTCCCGAAAATAACGGACAGGGAGAAAACGCGTCCGAAACGTAAAATAAAGTCCCGTTGGAATCAGCAGAAGCACTAGCAGGGAAATCCCGATAGAAGAACTGCCGGGCAGAGGAATGGTAAATAAATCACCCCAGAGTAAGTTATAAAAAAATGCAATACATTTCATAAGTATATACCTCAATTGTTTTTTATAATGTATGACAATATTCGTCAGACTCTTTCAAGTATATAATAGAAAGCATGATTTGTCGAGACTTCATTCCATGCAGTGTTCTGTACATTTTGCATTTGGTTTGTTATAATTGAAAAAAGAAAGCAGGCATAAGGAGGGGGAAAATGTACCGCATTTTAGAATATAATCCTCAGCTTAAGGATTTTATGGCAGATATTGCTCTGCGCATGAATCAATGGAAAGATACAAAAGAGCGACTGTTAGGTAAGCGCCTGACGCTGGATGAATTTGCCAATGGATATGCATATTTTGGCATCCACCGGACGGACACGGGATGGGTGTACCGTGAGTGGGCACCGGGAGCATATCAGCTTTATTTTATGGGAGAATTTAACCAGTGGAATCCAACCCAACATCCAATGAAACGTCTGGAAAATGGAATCTGGGAGCTGCAGCTTCAGGGGAAAGAGGCCTTGTGGGATGGCTGCAAGATAAAGACGGTGGTCGATGCAAATCTCCAGAGAACGGAACACATTCCTCTTTATGCAAGACGTGTGGTGCAGGATAAGGAAACCATTACATGGTGTGCGGAAGTGGTGGATGATGCAAAGACATTTCCATGGACAGATGAGAATTTTCAGGGGGAAGAGGAACTTTATATTTATGAAGCACATGTGGGGATGGCGCAGGAAGAAGGGAAAGTAGGCACTTACCGGGAATTTGCGGACAAGATTCTTCCACGGATAAAAAAAGCAGGGTATAATACCATTCAGCTTATGGCAATCATGGAGCATCCTTATTATGGAAGCTTTGGCTATCAGGTTTCCAGTTTCTTTGCGGCTTCCAGTTGGTTTGGAAAACCGGAGGATTTGAAATATTTGATAAACAAGGCGCATAAAATAGGAATTCGTGTACTGCTTGATGTGGTGCATTCCCATGCAGTGAAAAATACAGCGGAAGGGATTCATCAGTTTGACGGTACGACGGAACAGTTTTTCTATGAAGGAGAAAAAGGAGAGCATCCGGCATGGGGAACGAAATGCTTTAATTATGGAAAAGACGAAGTCATTCATTTTCTACTTTCCAATCTGAAGTTTTGGATGACAGAGTATCATTTTGACGGATTCCGCTTTGACGGAGTAACCTCCATGATTTTCCATGACCATGGACTCGGTTCCAGCTTTGATGACAACCATAAATATTTTTCATTGAACACGCATATTGAGGCACTGACCTATTTACAGCTTGCCAATGAACTGATTCATACGGTAAATCCGCAGGCCATCACGATTGCCGAAGACATGTCGGGAATGCCGGGAATGGCACTTCCGATTCCGGATGGGGGAATCGGCTTCGATTACCGGCTTGGAATGGGACTCCCGGATATGTGGATTCGGACCATAAAAGAGAAGAAGGACGAAGATTGGGATATTGGCGGCATGTGGGGCGATATGTGCCTGCGCAGACCGGGAGAGCATACGGTGGCATATGTGGAGAGCCATGATCAGGCTCTGGTCGGGGACAAGACCTTGATTTTCCGTCTGGCAGATGCCAGTATGTATACGGATATGGATAAAGCTTGCCATAATGTAGTAATTGACCGTGCCATTGCACTGCACAAGATGATTCGTCTGTTTACCATGGCAGGGGCAGGAGAGGCATATCTTAATTTCATGGGAAATGAATTCGGACACCCGGAGTGGATTGATTTTCCAAGGGAAGGAAATGGGTGGAGCTTCCATTATTGCCGTAGACAGTGGAGTTTATTGGACAATGGCTATTTAAAATATCAATGGCTTGGCGAATTTGACCGGGATATGGTAGAACTGACGAAAAAGAATCATATTTACCGGCAGCAGATGGCAAATCTTCTGCTTCTGAAAGAACCGGAGAAAACCATTGCCTTTTACCGGAACGGATTGGTATTTGCACTCAATTTCCATCCATCCGAGTCATTGGAACATCTTCTGATTCCTGTGCCGCGGAAAGCAGACTATACACTGGAACTGTCTAGTGATGATGAAGAATACGGAGGACAGGGACTGATGAAACATATGACCTATCCGGTAAAAGAATTTGACGGAGTGAGTTATATAGAAGTGTATCTGCCGGCGCGGACAGCGGGGGTGTGGAAAGAGGCAGAGACGCAGGAGGAAGACAAAAGCTGAATTTCAGGAGCTTTTGAAACAATAGTTTCATAAAGAACGAGACAGAGAAAGATGGTTTTGATTAGCCATCTTTTTCTTTTGTAAAATATTAAAAATTTTTCATGTGCTCCGTAGCACCGATTTGCTTTCTGAATTTAATTATGTTATCTTCTGTTCAAGCATTGAATTTCTAAAATCAGTTCGTATAAATCAATTAAAATCTATTTTTAATTCAACTGGAAATCAGGGCGTTTAATATCAAAATATCAGGACAAATGAAGAATTACGGAGGAAGTATGCCTATGGGAAAAAGTGATACGGCACTAGTTACATGGCTTGGAAACAAGGCGAGATTTGCAGATTTATATAATGCAAGTGTATTTCAGGGAGAACAGGTTATTGGGGCAGAACAGTTATCCGGTCATTACCCTTGTATTTTACTATGGGGATAAAGTATGGGATGGAAGTAAAGACTTATACGGATTATTAAAGAAATCTGTCAATCCCAAGGTCAGGGAACTGGTAAAAAAGATGATTCCAAACTATCATATTAATTTAGTAGATGTTAATAAACTGGAAGATACCAGTTTGTATAAAACAGATTTACAAGTAGTTTTGGAAATGCTAAGATATAAGAAAGATAAAAAGAAAATACAGGCATATGTACAGGAAAGAGCGGATTTCTTTCAGCATGTGGATAAGGATACTTATAATGTGCTGAGAGTACTATTGAAGGCAGAAAAACAGATGGAGGCAATCAAAAACAAGGAGGAAATAGATATGTGTGAGGCATTACAGGGAATCTTTGATGATGGAAAAGAGGAAGGTAAGATGGAGATGTTACTGGACTTGGTAAAAGAAGGGATTTTGGATATTTCCCGGGCAGCAGCTAAGGCAGGAAAGACAGAAGAAGAGTTTCAGAAGCTTTTGAAATAAGAATACCGGAGAACAGCAATCTTAGAAACAAGAGCATTTTTATGGCAACATAGAATTTGTATGATAAATAGTCAGGGGACTGTAGCATTATACTACAGTCCCCTTTCCACTATATGATGTTTGGGTCAAAAGCTCCCAACTATGATGTATGCGGATTGTTCCGTGCTTCGCACTCTCACAAACCCTGACATCATTATATAAAATATACGGTTACCATTATTTATTACTTGAGAAAAGGAATCCCATGAAACGGATAAATGTATAGATTACAAGTACCGCTGCGATGATTGTTTCTACAAGTACGACTGGTTTTAAGATTGGAAGCGGTTGTTCCATTTTTGCAAGGCAGGCCATAGTCTGCTTTGTTGCGATTGCGCTGATTACAAATGGGAATGTAAATGCAGCGTAGCTTGGATAGAATTTCAGCTTTAAGTATCCAATTGCTTTTACCAGTGCAATGATATAGATGACAGTAGCAACTGCCAGCATTGCAAGTAAGAATGTTCTTGACTTTGGTGTTACAGACTGTACGTAACCAGCGATACAAAGGCTTGTAGGTGCTGCGTAGATACAGAACAATGGCTGAGCCGGTTCAGGAACATTTTTGTATTTGGTGTAGCGCACTGTTACGAGAATGAGCAGTGCAATTAAGGTTACGAAACCGAACCAGAAAGCAGCAGTACCGATGCCTAACTGTCCGTATGCAGGTGCAGTTACGGCAGCAACAGCGATTCCTACATATACGATATAATAGCTGGCAAATACTTTTGTCATGTCCAGTTTCAGGATAAATTTAATTGTAAAGTATACAATCAGTACAATATGTAATGCGATTGCAAAGTACCAGATATACTGTGCGGCTGCACCGATAAATGGTTTTACATAAGTACTAAGAAGCATAAGTGCCATGGAAAATGTTCCGGATACACTTGCCATAATCGGATTCTTCAGGTCGTCTTTGATCATCTGTGGGAACATGATGAGTTTCAGAAGAACGAGAATCAGAATAAATGCTGCTACAATTCCGCATGCATAACGAATGCCCTCACCGTAGCTCTGAAGCAGATTTCCAAGAGCTGCGAAGCCAAGCATGACACCGCAGAATGGAATTGACACTTTTTTGATAATGTCTTTCATGTCTCTCATACCTTCCTGTTATTAAATTTCTGCAAGTTTGCGTCGAGGTGCTGGTTCATCAACTTCATCAAGATTCTTGATTCCCAGCTCACGACAGACAATCTGAGCAACTTTCCAAGCACAAAGACCTGTAAAGAAGATACACTGTTCTTTGTGTTCACCTTTTCCTTTGTCAAATTCCTTTGTAAGAATACGACAGCAGATAGCATTTTTCTGGTTTGCTTTCTTGAACCAGTCATGAAGTTCATTTGTGAGTTCCATACATTTAACACTCTTTGGATTAGTAGGACCATCCTGTTCTGTACGACCGAAGAACAATCCAAGTGCGAGAACACCACCATTGAGAGCTCCACAGCAGCATCCGGATTTACCAATACCAACTGCCATACCAGATGACATAGCAATTACTTCATCTGGAACATCCAACTTAAATGCATCGCGGATAGTAGCCATAAGTGCTTCACAGCAATAATATCCGTCTTTAAAATTCTTTTCTGCTGCCTGCTGGACAGCAATTGGGCTGATTTCTGTTACGCCAATTTTCATTTGTTTTTCCTCCTCTTATATGACAAGTTTTATCAATTCCAGTAAGTATTCTAGCATAATTTGGAGAAGGACAGGCATAGAAAATAATTATGAGTAGAATGCGTTTATCTATAAGTGTAAAAAATTGACAATATTTCAAAGAAATAAAGGGGATATATTATAAAAAATGTTAAGAATTGACGGGAGCGTCAACTGTTTGTTACAATGCTGTAACTATCTTTTGACAACTCCCGAGCGAATGAAATCCATTTGCCGTTTGACGTGTTTTTGGAAAATATCGACACCATTTCCCGGTACTTCATTTTTGCGGGTCAGCATACAGATTTTCCATTCATAGTCTCCGTCTGAAAATGGGAGCAGAACAAGATTACTTCGGCTCATATCATCAGAAACGAAATCCACGGTAACAGAAATTCCTTTCTTATCACGAACCATTTTATGGCAGAGGCTGAAGCCGCTTGTTTCAAAAACAATATTTGGTTCAAATCCTGCTTCCCGGCATTTGTTGATAATCAAATCGTGAATTTTAAATTCTCTGCTTTCTATATAAAGTGGTTCATCCTTTAAATCCTCGATTGTGACAGAACTTTTCCGGGCAAGAGGATGATCTTTGTTGACCAGAAGTTTTACCGGAAAAGATTCCAGCTCCAATACGTCGTATAAAGACTCATCGCACGGAGCAAGAGAAAGAGCAACATTTCCCTCGCCTGCGCGGAACCAGCGTTCTATCTGTTTGTCCGGGCATTCACGATAGTGAAACTCAATGTCCGGATACTTTTCCTTAAAGTCACGAATACACTCCGGTGTAATCAACCGGATAATGCCGAAGGCGGAAAGAAGGTCAACCACTCCATGTTCTTTTTGCTTTAGGTGGAGCAGTTCCTTACGCATGGAGTGATATTCCGTGTCTGTTTTCTTTGCATACTGGTAAAAGTGTTCTCCGCACTCTGTCAGTTCCATTTTATTTCCGGCGCGGAGAAAGAGTTCGCAGTCATTTTCATTTTCCAGATTCTTGATAATCTTGCTGACACCCTGTGGTGTCATGTAAAGCAGTTTGGAGGCCTTGGTAAGATTTTCTTCCTCTGCAACAGTGATAAATACATTTAAGTCTTTCATGTTCATATTATAATGTAACCTCGTCTGATTCCATATTTCCTGTTATTTTTTCAATGACTTCCTTATCAGGTTCTACGTGCGTGCCTGATTCCTTTCTGGCAACCCGGTGGCTTTCGATAATCAGCCGTACTGTCCGGTATAAGAAAGTTTTGTACTCTTCAATAGGAAGCGGTTCTTTATATAAGATAGAATTGTATCCCGCAGAACCTGCGAGCTCTACAATGGTAAACAGCATAACATTTACATCTTTATAAATATAATCATCTTCATCCACAAGAGCAAGGAAATCATCATAGATTTCATTTTCCACAGCTTCTCCGGTAAACAATGTGGTACGAAGGGCCCCCATTACCAGATTCTTGGAAATAAAATTCAGAAGCGGAAGGTCTTTGACTAAATCATCAATAATGTGGTCGATGATAAAGATTAACTGACTTTCCAATCCGGTAACATGCGCTTCATTCATTGCTTTGCCGGCCTTATGGAACAACTCGCAGGTTTTGTGGGCAACCAGGTTGTTTTTGATGTCATATTTGTCTTTAAAATAAAGATAAAAGGTTCCCTTTGCGACGCCAGCCTGTTTGACAATATCGGAGATTGCCGTAGAATTAATTCCCTTGGTCGTGAATAATTCATAAGCCGTGTTCAAAAGGGCAAGTTTTTTTTGCTTTTTGTTTTCTTCTACTTTACCCATTTCATTCACCTCATATTGATAATTATAACCAATAAAATAAAGATTGCAATATCTTGGAATAAAAAAATGACTAAAAGTCATAAATTTTATAAAAAACTATTGACTACCGGTCATTTTTAGTATATAGTGCTACTTGAATAAATGACCGATAGTCATAAAAAGTCAGAAAAAGAAAGGAAGTCAGAGAAATGGTTAAAGTTGGGAAAAAAATTGTAAAGTACAGAGTTGCCATTCTGATTGTATCTGTACTGCTTCTTATCCCTTCCGTATTTGGGTATTTAGGCACCAGAATCAACTATGATGTTCTTACCTACCTGCCAGAAAACATTGAGACAATGCAGGGTCAGGATATCATGGTCAATGATTTCGGAACCGGTGCTTTTTCTATGCTGATTGTAGATGGCATGGATTCAAAAGATGTAGCAAAATTGAAGGAGCAGGTCGAACAGGTTGACCATGTAACAAAGGTTCTGTGGTACGATTCACTCATGGATATTTCTGTTCCGGAGAGTATGCTGCCGGATAAATTTTATAACGTATTTAATTCAGAAACAGGAACAATGATGGCGGTATTCTTCGATGAATCTACATCAGCAGACGGCACAATGAATGCAATCACAGAGATTCGTAAGATTGCAGGAAAACAGTGTTTCATCAGTGGGATGTCAGCCATCGTAACAGATACGAGAGATTTGGCTGAAAAGGAAACACCACTCTATGTGTTGATTGCAGTTATCTTGTCTTGTATCGTACTTGGTGTGACAATGGATTCTATTGTAGTTCCGGTGCTATTCCTGTTAAGTATCGGTATGGCGATTGTGTATAACTTAGGAAGCAACTATTTCTTTGGTGAGATTTCCTATATTACCAAAGCACTTGCGGCCGTATTACAGCTTGGTGTGACAATGGATTACTCTATTTTCCTGATGCACAGTTATCAGGAACAGCAGCAGAAGTGTGGCGGAGATAAGAAAGAGGCTATGGCACATGCCATTGCACAGACGTTCTCTTCCGTAGTGGGAAGTTCAGTTACAACTGTTGCAGGATTTATCGCACTTTGCTTTATGAGCTTTACGTTAGGAAAAGATATCGGTATTGTAATGGCAAAAGGTGTTATCATTGGTGTAATTGCCTGTGTAACGATTTTACCATCTCTGATTCTCACATTTGATAAGCTGATTGAAAAGACCAGTCACAAACCATTGGTTCCAAATATTAACCGCTTGTCTGATAAAGTTACAAAACATTACTTAGTATATGTAGCAATTTTCCTGGTTTTATTATTCCCTGCAATTTACGGAAATAATCACACCAGTGTATATTACAACTTGGATGAAACCCTTCCAAAGGATTTGCCAAGTATTATTGCGAATGATAAATTGAAAGAAGATTACGATATGAATTCTACCCATATTTTATTGGTAGACAGCACGCTCTCTTCTACAGATGTCAACAAGATGCTGAAAGAAATTGAAAATGTAGATGGTGTTAAATGGGCACTTGGTCTTGACAGTATTGTTGGACCTGGTATTCCGTCCGATATGATTCCTGAAAAACTGACCAGTATGTTAAAGACAGATAAATATCAGATGATTATGATTAACTCTATTTACAAAACAGCGTCAGATGAAGTAAATGCTCAGGTTGATGACTTGAATACGATTATAAAGAAATATGACAGCAATGCACTGTTAGTCGGTGAAGCACCACTGACAAAGGATTTGATTGATATCACTGATATCGACTTCAAGATGGTAAGTGCAGTTTCCATCGGTGTTATTTTCGTAATCATCATGCTGTTGTTTAAATCAATCAGCTTACCGATTATTCTGGTTGGTGTTATCGAATTTGCAATTTTCGTAAACATGGGTATTCCATATTATACAGGAACATCCCTTCCATTTGTGGCTTCCATTGTAATCGGTACGATTCAGTTAGGTGCAACCGTTGATTATGCGATTCTGATGACAACCAGATATCGTACAGAGCGTTACAACGGTGCAAGCAAGAAGGATGCCATTACGATTGCACATAAAGCTTCTGCACAGTCTATTATCGTAAGTGCACTGAGCTTCTTCGCAGCAACATTTGGTGTAGGTATGTATTCCAATATTGATATGATTAGTTCTCTTTGCGTATTGATGGCAAGAGGAGCTATCATCAGTATGATCGTAGTAGTATTTATTTTACCATCTATGTTTATGGTATTTGATAAAGTCATCGTAAAGACCAGCAAGGGATTCCTTCCAAAGAAGTCCGATGACAATGGTAATAGCCAAGGTAACAAAGCGCAGGCATAATAGGAGGTTACGGATATGAAAACAAAGAGTATGAGAAGAATGGCTGCTGCCATGGCAGTTGTAATTGCAACCGGAATGGCTGCAAACTGTGGATATCAGAGAAATGTGATTATTGCAAGAGCAGCGGATGTCAATACCAATCAGTTACTGGCTGCATCAAACACAACTTCTGATAAGAAGAGCAGTAAAACAGAAGAAAGCGGTATTACAAAAGAAGAATCTGTTTATGTAAAAGCAGATACTTCAGGAAATGTAAAGTCCACAACAGTTACAGAATGGCTGAAGAATACCGGAAACGGAACACTTTCAGATACTTCTGATTTGAAAGATATCAAGAATATCAAAGGGGACGAAGAATTCCAGACATCAGGATCTGACATTACATGGACGGCAAATGGAGATGATATTTATTATCAGGGAACATCAGATAAGGAACTTCCGGTAGGGGTATCTATTACTTATAAACTGGATGGAAAAGAAATCAGTGCCGAAGATTTGAAGGGGAAAGATGGTAAGGTCGAGATCCATATCAAATACACCAACAAATCAAAAGGAACAAAAGATGTAAACGGAACAAACGAAGAACTCTTCACACCATTTACCATGATCACAGCAATGCTTCTTCCGGCAGATAAATACGAAAATGTCCAGATTGATAATGGTAAGGTTATCTCCGATGCAGAACGTCAGATTGTAGTCGGAGTTGGATTCCCGGGATTACAGGATAGCCTGAATCTGGAAGACAGCGACATTGAGATTCCGGAAGAAGTTACCATTACTGCTGATGTCAAAGACGCTTCTATTGAACCGTCTATTACAGTAGCCACAACAGATTTCCTTCAGGATGTTGATTTAGATGATATGGATGAGCTTTCTGATTTGAGTGAATCCATGGACGAATTAGATGATGCGACTAACCAGCTGGTAGATGGCTCCCAGCAGGCAGCAGACGGAGCAAGCCAGTTAGCAGAAGGTGCCGGAACATTAAAAGACGGAACCTCACAGCTTGCAGCAGGTGTGAGTACTCTGGTAAGCAAGATTCCAACATTAGTAAGTGGAGTAACTGCACTGGATAACGGTGCAAGTTCCCTTCAGACAGGTGTTGGTACCCTTCAGGCTTCTGTAGACCATAAAGCACAGAGTGAAGAAGACCAGTCCGGACTGGTAGAAGGAGCTGCAAACTTAAGTGCTGGTGTGAATAAATATACAAATGGTGTTTCAGGATTGAAGGCAGGTATAGATGGTGACGGTACAGAGGAAAATCCAGGCTTGGAAGCAGGTGCTGTGAGTGTAGCAGCAGGTGCTGAAGATGTGGCAACAGGTGCAGAGGCATTGAGTACAGGAATTGGTGCTGTTGAAACATATATTGGATTATTGAGAACGAATTTGACTAGTCTTGAAAACAATCTCGGTGTCGTAACTATTACTCCTGAAATCAAGGTGAATTCAAATTACAGTAGTTCTAAATCTGTTTCTACTGCAACAGTAGATGTAGATGGTCTTGATTTGAGCAGTGCTGAATTAGGTTTGAGCCAGGAACAGCAAAATCAGGTAAAAGAAGCGGTGAAGGAATACTTAAAGGGACAGTCAGTTGAGACAAATATTACAGCAGAGGATTTACAAAAAGCTGTAGATAGTGAAGATATTACTGCAACAGCAACTGCTGATATGAGTAAACAGTTTACGGACATCGAGAAGACTTTACGTACATTACAATTTATAATGGATGGTAATAATACAAAAGAAAATCCAGGAATTGTAAAATCAGCTCAAGCACTTGCTAAGGGTTCTGGAGAACTGAAAACAGGAGCAGCATCCTTATCAGCTGGTGTAAAGGATGTCAAAGATGGTGTAGACCAGCTGGTTTCTAACAACACCGAGTTACAAACCGGTGCAGGAGCACTTGCAACAGGAGCACAGAAATTATCCGCAGGTGTTGCAACTTTAAGTGAAGGTGTTGCAAGTCTGAAAGCAGGAACCACACAGCTTAGTACAGGAGCGGGAGCACTTGCAACAGGAGCAAATACACTTGGCTCGGGAGTAAGTACCTTAGATGAAGGCGCCGGTACATTGAAAGATGGAATAGAAGCTTTGGCAGAAGGAAATCAGACACTTGCAGAAGGAATGGCAGAATACAAGGCAGAGGCAATTGACAAACTTACTTCCATGTTCCGAGGTGATATCACTAAGATTGCTGACAGACTGCAGGCTATGACAGAACTTGGTCAGGACTACAAATCATACGCAGGAATTAAGGATGGTATGAATGGTTCTACCAAATTCATCATTGAAACAGAAGGTATTGATGATTAATTAAAAAGTAAATTCAGTGATTTGATAAATGAATATGGGAAAGCAAAAAGGAAAGTTCGCAGGAACTTTCCTTTTTTGTGTTAGACGTAAGAGAAAAGGTTCGGAGCAGATTTTTTGACCTTGCAGGAAAAATATTTTATTTTCTTGCAACACTTGCCATTTTATTTTACTCTTATATACAAAGGCCTTAATAAGAGGGGAGGAAGCGCGCATGACGATTCAGAGATTTACTGAATTATACAGTACTGTTTATGAGGATTTATACCGGTTTGCATTTTGCATGATGCGGCAGTCCCACGATGCGGAGGATGCGGTCAGTGAGGCGGTCGTTCTGGCATATGAGAATATACGAAGTCTTCGGAAGGAAGAGGCATTTCGTTCATGGATATTTAAGATTACAGCGAATGTATGCAAATGCAAATTAAAGGATAAGAGCCGCCTGGAGGTAGAACTGACGGAGAATCAGAAGTTGTATGAAGAAGACCGGGAATTACAACTGGATATACATAATGCACTCCTGGAATTGGATGAGGAAGAACGGTGTATTGTGGCGATGTCAGCATTGGAAGGATATAACAGCGTGGAGATAGGGACAATGATGAAGCTGAATCCGAATACTGTGCGCTCTAAGCGGAAACGTGCAATTGAGAAGCTTGGTGCAATTATGAAGAAGCAGGAGGTGTAAACATGGCAGATGTAAATAAGACAGACAAAAATAAGGTGGATGTCAATAGCGCAGGCGAAGAACAGAAAGCCATAGAGCAGTTTGCAGAACAGATGCAGGAGATTCCGGTGCCGGACAGTCTGCAGCCGGAGCAGATTGAAAAACTTTTAGGAGAGAAATGTCAGCAGAAGAAAAAGCCATGGTGGAAGAAGAAACGGATATATGGGGGGCTGGCAGCGGCCATTGTGCTGGTTGCGGGACTTGGTATATATAGAATACAGTCTAATGAGACAAAGCCCGTTATAGTGACTAAGGATATTCAGACGGCAAAGAGTTATGAAGAAATTTACAACTGTATTCAGAAATATCAGAAGGAAGTAATGACTACGACAAGCAACGCACGAAGTGCGCTTTTTGGCAGCAAGTCGGATTCCATGGCAATCAATGAATCTGCAACCATGGAGGAATCTATGGCAGACACGGCGTCAAATGCAGGCACAAAGAGTGAAACCAATGCGTCAGATACCAATGTGCGTACAGAGGGAGTAGGAGAAGCAGATATTGTAAAGACAGACGGAACTTATCTCTATGTGGAGAAGGAGAGTGCCATGGAAATCAGTATTGTGGATGCTTCTACGGATAAGATGAAGGAAGTTTCTACGATTAAGACGGAAAACGGGGCGCAGATATCCGAGTTCTACGTAAAAGATAACAAGGTGTTCCTGTTTACAATGAATTCGCTGACAGAGACAGATACAGATGGATATGAGGTTTACAAGGGAACCAGTACTTGTGTGGAGACTTATGATATATCCGATAAAACTGCACCAAAGCATATGGGAACGGTTTCGCAGAGTGGATATTATAACACATCGCGTATTGTAGGAGATTATATCTATACATTCAGCAAATATGATGTATATTCGGAAAATGGAAGGGATGCCGTTACGGAATATGTTCCGGTTGTATGTGGTGACACATTGAAAAGTGATTGTATTTATATGCCGGATGTTCCGTCTTTTCAATATGTAGTGGTCACTTCCATGAATGTAAATGCACCGGAAAACATTGTGGACCAGAAAGCGGTACTCATGGATTTTGGCGAACTGTATGTGAGCAGTGAGAATATTTATATTTATGAGACGGTAAGCAATATTGCATTACTGCGGGAAGATGGAATGTGGCAGCAGGGAGATTCTAGCCAGACGGAAATCCGCAAACTGTCTTATAAAGATGGAAAGATTACCGGAGAAGCAAAAGGTGTGATAGAAGGTTATATTCATGACTCTTTCTGTATTGATGAATACGAAGGAAATCTCCGTATTGTCACAACAATCAATGGAGCAAATGCTACTACAAATTCTGTGTTTGTACTGGATGAGAATCTGGATCAGATTGGTGAAATCAACGGAATTGCTCAGGATGAAAGAGTGTATTCTGCAAGATTTTTTGGAGAGACAGGATATTTTGTAACTTACCGTGAGACAGACCCGTTGTTTTCCGTAGATTTCTCTGACCCGACGAATCCAAAGATTATCGGAAAACTTAAAATTCCGGGATTTTCTGAGTATCTGCATTTCTACGGGGAGAATCAGCTTGTAGGAATCGGTATGGATACGGATGAGGAGCTGGGAATTACGAACGGAGTGAAGATTTCCATGTTTGATATCTCGGACCCGTCGGATGTCAAAGAAGTGCATACTTATACGATTGAGGATATGTACAGTACAGATTTATTCTGGGATTACAAGGCAGTTCTTGTGGATGATGAGAAAAATATGATTGGTTTCTCCTGCTATGGTAATAAGGAAATGTACTACATTTTCAGTTATGATGAAAATGGTGGATTTGAAGTGAAGATGGAGGAAGAAGTACCGGGTGATTCCTATATGAGCACACGAGGTGTTTATATCGACGACCGCTTCTATGTAGTAAAAGGAAAGACCATTGAAAGTTACCGCATGGGAAGCTTTGAGAAAATAGATGATATTATACTATGATGCCAGGGTCAAAAGGTCTAAATCCACATGAACTTGTTTATAAGTGGATTTAGACCTTGGCTCCCCGATATGAGCCTAAAAGTGGGATGATAATCCCATGATATGCGAATATTGGGGCGGATTGTGGGAGTGCAAAGCACAGAACAATCCGCAGGCATCACAGTTATGGATTATGGCTCGAAGGTTACATGAATCGGACAAATCTCAGCTTTGGTTCCTACCCGCATATTCGGACCAAAGATGCCCACACCGGAAGTGACGATGTTGTGCATGTTGCCTTTTTGTAGATAACCGCAGGAGTTTTCCCACATGAGACTGACAGTAAGATTTCCGGGAAACATCTGTCCATCATGAGTGTGACCGCATAAATCCAAGTCTACACCGGCAGCAGAAAGCTCGGACAATTCTTTTGGCTGATGGTCAATGACAAGGATTGGTTTCCTTTTATCCATATTTGCCGTGATTTCTGCAGGCGTTTTGCGGGAGTCGATATCCTTTCCAGGACGGGAAGCGTCTGCTCTTCCAAAGAGATAAAAGCTGTTGTCAATCAGTATACCCTCATCATGTAACAGCCTGATATTTGCTTTTTCTAGAAATTCATCCATTCTTGGGTCGCTTGCTTTTTCCTGATTCTTCGTATCGAAAGTGAAACCGGCAAGGATTTTCTCCTCAATGTCGTGATTGCCATAGCAGGCATATACACCATATTTGCTCTGGATTCCACGAAGAATAGATTCCAGCTTTTCGGGGTCTTTTAGGGATTCGTATTCATTATCAAAAATATCTCCTGCAATTACAACCAAATCCGGATTCTGGGCATTGATTTTCTGTACCATATTGGAAATATGGTCTTTTCCGACGTTATATCCCATATGCAGGTCAGCCACCAGAACCACATTGAGAGAAGAAAGTGTTCCGGCAGATTTGTGCACCGTGACATTATATGGTGTGGTGCGGATGATACGTGCATTTACCACTCCCCATGTACTAAGGGTAATGATAATTACAGCGCAGATTCCTCCAGCTATGGCGAAAAATGTCCGGGTGTGCAGAATCGGATTCTGACGGATTCTCGGATTGATATTCAGAAGAATACGCAGTAAATCGGCAGTCAGGACCGTAAGGGACGTATAGAGCAGAACCCCAAGCCAGTAGTTGCCGATTATCTTGCAAATCCGTTTCAGTTCGCCTTCCGGAAGAAGAAATCCGGTCAGCAGAGAGGTGGCAAGGAGAATGTAAAGGATGATAAATCCAATCCTTACCACAGGATATTCACATATATGATGACAGGCTCCCATCCAGCTCATCATGCGTAACAGGAGGTAAATGTTAAGAACGATATAAATGGGTGACAGATAAAGTGCTAACATAGCTTGTAATTCCCTCGCCTTCATTTGGATTTTTTGAAGAATAAATGGAATCTGTAATAAACAGGGATTTTCCTAAAGTATAAACTTGATAATTGGAAAAATCAATAGATGGAAAATCAGAATTGCCATAAAGAAAAGGATATCTTAACTGGTATCTGAGAACACATTATAGTATAATAATAAAGTTAAAGATATATGATGTTTGTCAGGGTTTTAGCATGTATATTTAAAAGAAAATCGGGAGAGAAAATATGAACTGGAAGCGAAGGTTTCAGGCACTGGTGCTGGAAAGAGGGAAGAGATATTATAAAGAAAACCGGGTACAGAATTTCCGGTATGAGGATGAGGAATATCGTGCACGTGTCATAGGCGATGCGTCTTATAATGTAGAGATAAAAATACGAAACGATGATCTTGTTTTTGCAAGATGTTCTTGTCCATATGCAGCTAAGGGAAATTATTGTAAACACATGGCGGCACTTATGTATGCAATAGATGAGAACGGAGAAGAAGTGGAACGGAAAGCCTTAGAGTGGAATGCGGTAAAGATAAAACCATTTCAAGCATCAGAAAATGAGTATCAGTATTTTGATTTGAACAGGATATTTGGCGGTAGTGAGTTCCCGGAGAGACAGTATAAAGAAGCAATGCAGCTTGTGAAGCAGGAGAAAATTGTGCTTGAAAGTGTGGAGACTGGCTATCATCGGTTTATTGGTGGAACAGAATTATGCACAAGAGCAACGGGATATCTGAAAGAACGGAATCAGAAAAGGCTGATGTCTGTTATTTTTGGCCGTGAGAAAGTGATACAGTCAAACTGTGGTGCATTAGGATGTTATGGAGGTTTTAATAGTAATATATGTGTACACCTTCTTGCCTTTTTTATCCTGATAGACGAACATTTGAAAAAATACAATCCGGGGGATTCTACAGATATAGAGGGAACACGTTTGCTGAATCATTTTCGGACGCAGCATGCAAAAACAGTGATAGAAGAGCAAATGGAACAGATAATGGATTTCCAGATAACCCCGGTGCTGGAGAGGGAGTATGATGGATTATATCTGTCTTTCAAGTATGGTGTCGAGAAAATGTATGTTTTGAAACATATCGGAGATTTTCTGGAACAATATGAGAACCGGCAGGTGATGCCACTTGGAACGAAGACAGAAGTTGACTTTGCAAAGCACCGCATCAGTGAGAACTCCAAAGATATTTATGCATATATAGAGCGCATTATGAGGGAGGAAAAGAAACGGATAGAATACAATCGTGCGACACTGCATTTTTATTATGAACCAAATGTAATAAAAAACCGTATTCCATTATATGGTGAACGGCTGGATCAGTTTTATGATTTATATGAAGGACAGAGTATTGATTTTACAGATAAAAGCGGCAGGAAGACGGTAAAATCTACGATAGAACTGAAAGAAGGAAAGCCAAATATACATTTGCGGATTGAAAAAGATGTGGATGAGGAACAGGTCTTTCATGGAATCAGGGTAGAGGGAAAGATACCGGATTTTATTATGGGAGATACATACCGGTACTATTTCAAAAAGAATGTATTTTGCAGAATTAATAAAGAGACTTTACAGGAAATCCAGCCACTTATGGAGATGAGTGAAGGTGGACAGATTTCATTTTCGGTGGGAAGAAAGAATCTGTCGGAATTTTATCATCAGATGCTGCCGGTTTTAAAGCAGAATCTGACTGTAGAGGAGAAGGAAAAAGAAGAAATCAGGGAATATATTCCACCGGAACCGGTATTTCTATTTTATCTGGATGCGGAAGACGACAGGATTATCTGCAGACCGAAGGCCAGATACGGAGAGGAAGAGGTGTCTCTGATGGAGCATTATAAAGAAAATCCGGTTTTTCAGCTTTTCCGGAATCTGAGCAGTGAAAGCGAGATTTTGTTTTACCTGCGTCAGTATTTTCATGAAATGGATGTTGAGAAAGAAATGCTTCTGTCAGAGGAGTCGGACGAGGAAGTCCTGCGCTTTCTGGATACGGGCATGGAACGGCTGATGGCATTGGGAGAGGTACAGGTTACAGATAAATTCCGTAATATTAACGTGCGTAAGATACCAAAGATGAGGATAGGCGTGTCGATAGAAAGTGATATCATGAATCTTTCTCTTTCCAGTGATGACCTGGGGCTGGATGAACTGCTGGAAATTTTACAGAGCTATCAACGTAAGAAAAAGTACTATCGTTTAAAAAATGGCAGCTTCGTTTCGGTTAATGAAGAGGACATGGATATGCTGGCCCAGATGATGGAGACTTTGCAGGTAACACCAAAAGAATTTGTGAAAGGGAATATGCAGATTCCGGTTTATCGTGCCCTGTATCTCAATAAGATGCTGGAACAAGGTGAAAATGTTTATATAAACAGAGACAGCCATTTCAAGAAGCTGATTAAGGAATTTAAGACCATAGAAGATTCTGATTTTGAAGTTCCTGAAAGTCTTTCGCATGTGATGAGAAACTACCAGATGGAAGGCTTCAAGTGGATGAAAACATTGGAACAATATCAGTTTGGTGGAATTCTGGCAGATGACATGGGACTGGGAAAAACGTTACAGATGATTTCCGTGCTGTCAGCTGCAAAACAAAGCGGAAGTGGTGGTACTTCGCTTGTTGTTTCACCGGCATCTCTGGTATTTAACTGGGGAGAAGAATTTGAAAAGTTTGCCCCGGAACTGAAAGTGACTTTAGTGACCGGAACACAAAAAGAGCGTGCAGAATTGATTCAGGATTATCAAAATTCAGATGTGTTAGTAACATCATATGATTTACTGAAACGAGATATTGTAGAATATGAGGATAAGGAATTTCGTTATCAGGTGCTGGATGAGGCACAATATATCAAAAATCATAGTACAGCAGCCGCAAAATCAGTGAAAATCATTAAAAGTAAATATAGATATGCCCTGACTGGTACACCGATTGAAAATCGTCTGAGTGAATTGTGGAGTATCTTTGATTATCTCATGCCAGGCTTTTTATACAGTTATGACCGATTCCGGAAGGAGATAGAGACTCCAATCGTGAAACACAAAGAGGAACAAGTCTCTCAAAGACTGAAAAAGATGGTATCTCCGTTTATTTTACGTAGATTGAAAGAAGATGTACTGAAAGATTTGCCGGATAAAATGGAAGAAGTCCGATATGCAAAGATGGAAGAAGAACAGATGCATCTTTATGATGGACAAGTTGTTCATATGAAGGAACTGGTTGCAAGTCAAAGTGCGGACGATTTTCAGAAAAATAAACTACAGATTCTGGCAGAACTGACGAAAATACGTCAAATCTGCTGTGACCCGGGGTTATTGTTTGAAAACTATAAGGGAAATTCTGCCAAGCGTTCATTATGTATGGAATTGATTGAAAGTGCCATAGAAGGAGAACATAAAATCCTGCTGTTTTCCCAGTTTACGACCATGTTGGAATTACTGGAAAAGGATTTAAAAAATGCAGGAATTTCTTATTTTAAAATCACGGGTGCTACTCCAAAAGAAAAGCGGGTGGAAATGGTGAATGAATTTAATCAGGACCAGACACCGGTCTTTCTGATTTCGCTGAAAGCGGGTGGAACGGGACTGAATCTGACAGGAGCCGACGTGGTGATTCATTATGACCCGTGGTGGAATCTGGCGGTACAGAATCAGGCGACAGACCGTGCACATCGAATCGGACAGACGAAGATTGTGTCGGTGTATAAGCTTATCGTGAAAGGAACCATAGAAGAAAAGATTCTGAAAATGCAGGAGAACAAAAATAATCTTGCAGATGAGATTTTAAGTGGTGAAACGGGTGGAATTACACAGATGAGCAAAGATGAATTACTGGAATTATTTGGAGGAAAATAGAATTATGCATACACTTAAGAAATTTATTCAATATTATGCGCCTTACAAGGCGGTATTTTTTCTGGATTTAATCTGCGCGGCAATTATCAGTCTGGTAGACCTTGCGTTTCCACAGATTTTAAGAACCCTGACAAAGACTTTGTTTACAGAAGATGCTTCACGGATTATGAGTGCCCTGCTGCCAATCGGAATTGGGCTTTTTCTCATGTATATCGTACAGTCTTTCTGCAAATATTATGTCAGCTATCAGGGACATATGATGGGGGCTCGTATGGAGCGGGATATGCGCCAACAGTTATTTGAACATTATGAGAAGCTTTCCTTTTCTTATTATGACCAGAATAATTCCGGTCAGATGATGAGTAAGCTGGTGTCAGATTTGTTCGATATCTCCGAATTTGCACACCACGGACCGGAGAACCTGTTTATTTCCGTGATTAAAATCGTAGGTTCCTTTACTTTTTTGTTTATGATCAACTGGAGACTTGCCATTCCACTTCTTGTGATGGTGGTATTTATGCTGTTCTTTTCCTATGGACAGAACCGGCAGATGCAGGCAACCTTTATGGATAACCGGAAAAAGATTGGGGATGTCAATTCCAGTCTGCAGGATACCCTGTCCGGCATCCGTGTGGTACAGTCCTTTGCAAATGAAGAAATCGAGCGGGAAAAGTTCATGGAGAGCAATGAGAACTTTCTGATTTCCAAGAATGCCAATTATCACTGCATGGGAAGCTTTATGAGCGGTAACCTGTTCTTTCAGGGCATGATGTATCTGATTACGCTGGTATTTGGCGGCTGGCTGATCGCACACGGGAAAATGGATGTGGCAGACCTTGCCATGTATGCGCTTTATATCGGCATTTTCATCAGCCCGATTCAGATTCTGGTAGAGCTTACGGAAATGATGCAGAAAGGACTTTCCGGTTTCCGCCGTTTCTTAGATGTAGTGGAGACAGAGCCGGAGATTGTAAACGCATCCGACGCAGAACCACTTCAGAATGTGAAGGGAGAAGTGGAATACAAGCATGTTTCCTTCCATTACAGTGATGATGACACACTGGTTTTGGATAATGTTTCATTTAAAATTCCGGCAGGAAAATCCATCGCACTGGTAGGACCTTCCGGAAGCGGAAAGACCACGATTTGTTCCCTGCTTCCACGTTTCTATGATGTGACAGGTGGAACGATTACCATTGACGGAAAAGATGTACGGAAGCTGACGCTGGAAACCCTGCGCGGTCAGATTGGACTTGTACAGCAGGACGTGTATTTATTCTGCGGTACGATTAAGGAAAATATTGCATATGGAAAGCCTGGGGCAACTATGGATGAAATCATAGATGCGGCAAAGAAGGCAAATATTCATGAATTTATCATGTCGCTTCCGGATGGATATGACAGCTATGTAGGAGAAAGAGGAACCCGTTTGTCCGGTGGACAGAAGCAGCGGATTTCCATTGCAAGAGTATTTCTGAAGAATCCGCCAATCCTGATTCTGGATGAGGCGACCAGTGCATTGGATAACGAGAGCGAACGCTGGATTCAGCAGAGTCTGGAGGAACTGGCGAAGAATCGTACCACCATTACCATTGCACATAGATTATCTACGATTCGTAATGCGGATGAGATTCTGGTGGTTGCAAACAGCGGAATTGCAGAGCGGGGAAATCATGAAGAACTGCTTGAAAAAGGCGGCATTTACGCCCACTATTATGAGATGTCATAATAACCGAACGTACTATGCAAGAGATATATCTGATCTGATTTTTGATACAAAAGAACTGTTACAAGATCTTTCCGTAAACTATCAAAAGGGACTGGGGCTATGTTGCATTGATTACCGGAAAATAGAAAACGGATGGTGTAGCAAGGAAAGGCTTTCTTGTCTTTTACATCATCCGTCTTTTTATTTTGAAATTATTTCCGACTATCTCATGCAAATATATACAACGTACGCTGCATAGAGAACCAACATCAGAATTCCTTCCTTTTTATCGAGTTCTCTTTTTGTCCATGCCATGAGCCATCCAAGAACACTGAACACAATCAGCACTGCAATATCAATTACATTTTCTATCAAAAATGTTACCGGTGAAACCGCCGCCGCAATACCAAGCACCATAAGAATGTTGAAGATATTAGAACCGATGACATTTCCAAGTGCCATATCCACCTCACCTTTTCTGGCTGCCACGATCGATGTAACCAACTCCGGAAGACTTGTTCCAAATGCAACTACAGTAAGTCCGATCAGAGTCTGACTGATTCCAATTGCCGCCGCAACTGTACAGGCACCGTCTACTACCCAGTCACTTCCGACCGCAATCGCTACTGCGCCAAGAAGAATGTAAATCACACTCTTACCAATAGACATTTCCTGAGTTTCTTCTGCTTCCACAAGATATTCTTCCTCTTCCACTCCAGGATCCGTATTTTCCTTGCGAGATATCTGTGCAGAACGAATCATATAGAAAAGGAATGTTGCGAACAGAACAATAAATACAATACCATCAAAATGTCCCAGTGACATTCCGGCCACTCCAAGTCCCAGTAAAAGTACCGCACAAGCTATAGAAATCGGAAAATCAACCTTTAGTGTACTGATTTTCACTGCAACCGGTGTAAATAAAGTACAGGCTCCTACAACTACCATCAAATTGAAAATATTGGATCCGACTGCATTGCTTACCGCAAGTGCATTATTTCCTGTAATGGCTGCCGTTACACTGACAGCTGTTTCTGGAAGGCTTGTTCCCATTGCCACGATTGTCATTCCGATGATCAGAGAAGGAACCTTATAGCGCCTTGCAATGCTGCAGCAACCCTCAACGAATATATCTGCACCCTTTACGAGAAACACAAAACCAATAATTAAAAGTACCACTGCGAACGGCACGCTCTGAAACAACTCACTCATCTTTCATTTCCTTCTTTCTTTTTATTCCCAAAACCTCTTCAACAGTTTTATGCCAACCCAGCCAGATGCTGGATCAGGATTTTAACTCCTAAAAATACAAGGATCATTCCTCCGACCAATTCTGCCTTATGTTTATATTTCCCGCCAAAATAATTTCCAATCACTACGCCTGCAATAGAAATAATCATCGTTGTGATTCCGATAATCGTGATTGCCTCAAGAATCGGTGTATCCAAAAATGCAAATGTAATACCAACCGCCAGGGCATCAATACTTGTCGCAATCGCAAGCATAAACATATTTTTGTGATCCAGTGGCTGGTCTTTTACTTCAACGACATCTTCTTCGTTCCATTCTTTCACCGCTTCCACGATCATTTTTCCACCGATCAAAACAAGCAGAATAAACGCGATCCAGTGATCAATACTTGTAATATACTGTTGGAACTGAATTCCGAGAATCCATCCTATAAGTGGCATAAGCGCCTGAAATCCTCCGAAATACAATCCAATCACTACAGCCTGCTTCTTGTTCAGTCTCTGCATTCCAAGCCCCTTACAGACAGACACTGCAAATGCATCCATCGCAAGCCCGACTCCCATTAGAAGCAACTCAATAAATAGTGCCATGTTTTTTCCTCCTATTGCCAAAAAATAAGAGACCCACGTATGTTCGTTCACAAGAGAACGCCTGTCTCACATAACAGGTCTGTCCTCTCATTCAGAACATACATGAGTCTCATTCTTTAAGATTTGCCAGGTAATATTTCCAAATTCATCTCACCGGTATGTTGACAAATCACATTTTCATGCGAACTACTCCCTCACGGAATATATTCAATTTCTCTTCAGGTTCGTCCGTTTTACGAACAACACCTTGTCATTACATCGTTTCCTACTATAACGAATGAATTCTGTTTTGTCAATAAATTTTATCATTTATTTTCCAGACATTTTCAGATATATTATGACAGCAGGAAAATACATGACCTATCTGTTTGTCTCAGAGGATGTGGATATTATCATGAGTTCTGTGGATATCTATCTGAAATGTATCGGACTTTTCTTTATTCCGCTTTCAATTGCGATTCCACTCTGTCCCTTTTTCTAGCCGGAAAGCATCCGCAAGTACTAGAAAAATAAGTTGCGGATACTTTAAAAATTCTACAGACGTTGTAAGATATACTCTATCAACGACGTATCTTCTCTATTGTCTTCCGTCAGTGGAATAACTTCTACATTTGGATGATTCACAATCTCAGGCCAGGAGGATTCAGCAGGGTCCTGTAAGATACCTAAGATTGGGATTGAACCATCCAAAAGGTTCAATACTTTTTGACGGAAGAATACAGCGTCTGCTTCATTAGGGCCTAGTTCATCCATAATAATCAGAGAGCAATTGGTACATTTGGAAAGAATATTGCATCCAAGATAGTTGAAAATATCAGATGCTTTTTTCTTGTCAGCCTTTCCACACAAGAACAAGAGATTCTGTTCGTTTGGTA
>USGU01000023.1 GCA_900554415.1 uncultured Lachnospiraceae bacterium
GTCGAGGGCATAACCAAGAAGGTAGGAGAAGGAAGAACAGGATGGAAGAGATTTAACTGTATGTGATTTTGAAGGTATATATGGAAAACTGGAAACAGAGAGATATAAGCTACAGACTTTAGAGATAAGGTTTGTAGTTTTTTTTGTTATAATATAAATTGATAGATAAACGGGGAGTCAGAAATACTGTTTATAAATATTTTATATAAGAAATGGATAAGAAGAGCATGCCTTTCTTGACCTGAAATAAGGTTTTCTGTTATAGTAAAGCAATTCATTTTATCAATATTAATATTTGCACATAGAAACTAAAGCAATAGAGAAATGACTCAAAAAAGGAGGACCTTGTGTGACGCATATTCAAAATTCAGTGAAAGAAGCATTGCAATCTATTTTACCTATAGCTGCTATTGTCTTAATACTTAGCATATCAATAGCACCTCTACATGCAGGTGTATTAGTCTTATTTCTGTTTGGAACCATACTTCTGATTATTGGAATGAGTTTTTTTACGATTGGTTCGGGGATTTCAATGGAGCCATTAGGGGAAGGAATAGGAATTCAGCTCGGAAAAACAAAACGAAAAGGAATTTCTTTGATACTATGCTTGTTTTTAGGAGTGATTATTACGATTGCAGAACCAGATCTCCAGGTTCTTGCCGGGCAGGTGCCGTCCATTCCGAATGTAGTACTTATTTTGTGCGTGGCTGTGGGAGTAGGGATTTTTCTTGTTATTTCTGTACTTAGAGTTCGAAAAGAAATTCCGTTGGCAAAAATGTTACTGTTGTTTTATGGCATTGTGATTGCTTTGGCATTCTTTGCACCGGCAGACTTTGTCCCTACTGCATTTGATTCAGGTGGTGTGACAACCGGTCCGATTACTGTACCATTTATCATGGCATTTGGAGCTGGTATGGCTACAAAACGTGGTAACAAGCATTCAGGAGAAGATAGCTTTGGTCTTGTTTCTCTTTGCAGCATTGGGCCTATCCTTTCCGTTCTTGTTCTCAGTATTTTATATAATCCAAGGCCAGAGACCTCAGTGACTGTTCTTGCAGAGGTCAGAACTACGAAAGAAGCATTTGGACAATTTCTATATGCAATTCCTACATATGGGAAAGAAGTTTTTGTAGCAGTTTTTCCTATTATAATGGTGTTTTTAGTATTTCAGTCAGTGTCCAGACGCTTTCATCGGCATCAGCTGATGAAAATGGGAGTCGGTTTTGTGTATACATATCTAGGACTTGTTTTATTCTTGACCGGAGCAAATGTGGGATTTATGCCGGCGGGACGCTTGATTGGTGCGTCAGTTGCAGGAACAGATCATAAATACCTACTTGTGCCGATTGGGATGATTATGGGATATTTTATTGTTTTAGCAGAACCTGCGGTACATTCCTTGAAAAAACAGGTTGTAGAAGTGACAAATGGAGCAATTTCGCAAAAAGCAGTCGGATATGCACTTTCTATTGGTGTAGCGGTTTCGGTCGGAATTTCAATGTTACGGGTGCTTACGGAAGCCCCAGTCCTCCCATTTTTAATTATAGGTTATATGGTATCGCTGGGGATTAGCTTTTTTGTACCACCGATTTATACTGGAATCGCATTTGACTCAGGTGGAGTGGCAAGTGGGCCGATGGCAACCACATTTATATTACCATTTGCGGTAGGTGCCTGCGAAATGTTAGGTGGAAATATCATGACAGATGCATTTGGAATTGTAGCAATGATAGCTGTAGCTCCATTAATTTCAATCCAGGTACTGGGACTGAGCTGCAATATCAGAAAACATCGCAGGATCCAGAAGGTATATGATGAATTGATGCAGATTGAAGATGACATTATCTGTTTTGAGGAGGAAACGTAATGAAAAACATACTTTCTAAAAGAGTGCTAGTGCTTTTTTCTATTGTAGAACGGGGAAAAGGGAAAAAGCTTATGAAGTATTTAAAAGAACAGAATATCAGAATGCATTATCAATGTGTTGGCCTCGGAACAGCACCTACAGAGATTAAGGATATTTTTGGAATCGGAAGTCGAGATAAGGATATTATCATCAGTCTGGCAGCTGAGGAGAAAGTAAAAGAGATGATGGCAGATTTTGGAAATCGATTCAGCAGTTATTCAGAATATGGAGGATTGATGCTGGTGTTAAAGCCTGATTCAATGAATCGCTTGGCAGCTGAAATACTGAATTATGGTATATTAGAAGGAGAGGTACAAAAGGGGGGTTCGACTATGAAAAATGAATATAATCACCATTTAATCTTAATAGCTGTAGGTCAGGGATACTCCGAAGAAGTGATGGAAACAGCTAAAAGGGCAGGGGCTACCGGTGGAACAGTAATTAGAGGAAGACTCGCCGATACAGAAATGATGGCAGAATTTGTGAAAGATAAAATAGACGAGGAAAGAGAACTGATTTTAATTATGGCATCATCAAAAAACTCTGGAAAGATTATGGAAAGTGTGAATGAGGAATTTGGACTCCGGACAAATGCAAGAGGGGTTATTTGTTCGATACCAATTGAAAAAGCTTACAAAATATAGAGATATATTCCTGTTTTCTGAAGAAAAAACAGTTGACATGGAAGTGGTCTTATACTATAATATTCAAGTATGACATGAAGAGGAACAGTTTGCGCCAAAGCCCCGGAACAGACTGATTTCTAATATATCTATGAATGAACAATGAAAAAGTAGTAAATGAAATTTGCAGGAGGTCAACCAATGAAAACTTACATGGCTAATCCAGATAAGATTGAAAGAAAATGGTATGTAGTTGACGCAGAAGGACAGACATTAGGACGTCTTTCAGCTGAAATTGCTAAAGTTTTAAGAGGAAAAAATAAACCAGTATTTACACCACATGTTGATACAGGAGATTATGTAATCGTTGTAAACGCTGATAAAGTTAAAGTAACAGGAAAGAAATTAGAACAGAAGATTTACTATCATCATTCAGATTATGTAGGTGGAATGAAAGAAACTACATTAAAAGAAATGATGGCTAAGAAGCCAGAAGCAGTAATCGAACTTGCTGTTAAGGGAATGCTTCCAAAAGGACCTTTAGGAAGAACAATGATTAAGAAACTTCATGTATATGCTGGACCAGAACATGCACATCAGGCTCAGAAACCAGAAGTTTTAACTTTTTAAGAGGTTTGAAAGGAGGAAATAAAAGTGGCTAATACAAAATTCTACGGAACAGGAAGAAGAAAAAAATCTATCGCGAGAGTATACCTTGTACCAGGTACAGGTAAAATCACAATCAATAAAAGAGATATCGATGAATATTTCGGACTTGAAACATTAAAAGTAGTTGTTCGTCAGCCATTGGTTGCAACAGAAACACTTGATAAATTTGACGTTTTAGTAAATGTACATGGTGGAGGATATACAGGACAGGCAGGAGCAATCCGTCACGGAATTTCAAGAGCTTTATTAGAAGCTGATTCTGAATACAGACCTACATTAAAAGCTGCTGGTTACCTGACACGTGACCCACGTATGAAAGAACGTAAGAAGTACGGTCTCAAAGCAGCTCGTCGTGCTCCACAGTTCAGCAAGCGATAATCGACTGCCCGGACTATATCAAAATGGTTCAAAACCCTGGAAATCAAGGATTTTCAGGGTTTTTTTGTATCTATAGTTGTAAATTTTCTTTTAAACAGATTGACAAGTCATGTCTGTTAATATTCTTGATAAAGTAAGAGTAACAAAAGATGCAACTTACCCCTTGATTTTTACAACTTACAGTATCAAATATAGATATGGCAAACATTCTGTGCTATAGTATTATTTCAGAACCGAATGGAGGTGTGGACATGAAGTTGTCTTTGGAACAGATTCCCCATGAAAACGAGGAAGAAGTGATCGTCCGTTGCCACGATACACAGGAGAAATGGGTGGAAGAAATCCGTGCGGTCACTGCTGGGGAAGTTTCCGTCAGCGCCTTTGCGGAGGAAAAAGTTTATCGGCTAAAACTCAGTGATGTTTATTATTTTGAGGTCATGGATGGCTGCTCTTTTCTGTATTGCGAGAAATCCGTTTTTGAGTGCCGACAAAAGTTATATGAATTTGAAGAAATGTGTCGAAGTTCTATGCTTTTCCGATGTAGCAAATCTATGATTTTGAACGCAGACAAGATACAATATGTCCGCCCCACTGTATCTGGACGGTTCGAGGCCACACTGACGAATAACGAAAAAGTAATCATTTCCCGGCAGTATGTTCGCGAACTAAAGCGATTGCTGGAAGTGTAGGAGGTATTTATGAAAAAAATCGTCTTTTGGCTACACCACTTTGTGGTGGCTTACGGAATTATTATGCTCAGCACCTTTTTTATGTGCCTGCTATTCAATCCTACTTCCGAATTGCCGGTGGTTTCTTTTTTTGGCAGATGTATTATCTTCACTTTGGTATGTATGGCAACATTAGTTATTTATTATTCCAAAACAGAATTGACTTTGAAAAACTGGTGGATTCGAACTATATTGCATACGATTCTTTTGGAGGCGGTTTTGCTTCCCCTTGCGCACCACTGGAAATTTTGGTATGGACCACTGGATGCGATTATTTATGCTGGCTTTATTCTGGCAGCGAAAATTCTATGGCATCTGATTGATTTTGGTCAGAGTATCCGAACGGCCACGCAGATCAATGAACAGCTTCTCAGACACCATAATTGTCAGGAACAAGGAGGAAATTGAATGGGAGGACAGGAAAAAACAGAATGGCTCCGCTGCCCTAAATGCGGTGGAAAAACAAGAACACCAATCAGACCACATACGGTACTGGAGGATTTCCCCTTATTCTGTCCGAAGTGCAAATATACCTGTGTGATTCATTTCAAAGACGGTAAGACAGAAGAAATAAAAATGCCAGACGCTTAGACGTAGTGCATAACCTGATGCTCCAGGTTTGCACTGTGTCTTTTTATAAAATCAGATTCAGAAAGAGAAAAAGCAAATGAATAGGAATAAGGAAAATGATATTTTAGAAACTACATTATCTATTGCTGGGAAGGACTATTCGGAAGCGTATTATTTTTTGCAGAATGTCTAACGAGGAGTTTCTTTTACTAAAATCAATTTCAGATAATCGCTATGCGAGGGCTGTTTCCAAGTCAAAAGAGTTGTTTTCATGGAAAAAGAAAACAGCGGATAACCTGTTTCTGGCCATTCATGGTAACACACAGAATGGTCAGGACGCACGAACAGATTGGAAACCCATCATTGGAAGAAACGGTGGGTGGCAGCTTGAAACCGTTCAAAGTGCCGTGCCAGACGGATATGGTACCTATCGGTGGAACTATGATACGACTTCCTATCTGCTGGTAGCACATGCCATGGGAAGAGTACAAAGTGAAAACTATCACAAAATTGCTTGCGGTGGGTTTTCTGCCGGATGTGATATGCTTCTGCGTGCAGTTACATTTACATCGGCACGTTGCAATTTGTTGATTTTGCAAAGCCCATGGATTCCGGTTATACAGGAACATACAGAAGAGCTTGTTTGTGCCATTTTGCAAAAGAATATTGCGCTTCGGATTTATTGCGGAGCTGAGGATGAAGATTGCCTTCCAATGGCAAAACAGCTATATGACAGGGGAAAAAAAGCAGGCTTAAATGTGACGTTTACAGTTCAGGCAAATAATCGGCATCAATTTCCAGCGAAGATATACCATTTAGAGGAGGACAGTAATTTATGAACTACATTCATATTACCAAAGAAAACATTGACAAAGAGCATATTTGCTGCGCCATGTCCGGTAAGCAGAGTGTTGCTAAAAAGGAATGGATGAGGCAACGATTTGATGAGGGACTTGTTTTTTACCGTAGTGTGGAACGTGGAAAGTGCTTTATCGAATATATCCCGGCAGAAAATGCATGGATGCCTATCGTGGCAGACGGCTGGCTTTATATCGACTGTCTGTGGGTATCTGGTTCGATGAAAGGGCACGGATATTCAAGCGACCTTTTAGGCGAGTGTATCCGGGATGCCGAGGTACAGAGAAAGAAGGGCATTTGTATTCTATGCACTGAGGGGCGGAAACGGGAATTTCTTGCGGACCCAAAGTATTTGAAGTATAAGGGGTTCAAGACTGCGGACATATCCGATTGCGGAATCAATCTGATGTATTTACCTCTTGTGCCTGATGCGGAGCCACCGAAATTCTGGCGCTGGCGGGAGTAATGGATTAAGCCACTGTGCAACAAAATGATATTATGGTAAAGGAGAAGAGTATGCTTAATATTGAACATTTATCAAAAAATTATGGGGATAAGAAGGCCATAGATGATTTAACTCTGCACATTAGTCCCGGTGAAATTTATGGTTTTATCGGTCATAACGGTGCAGGTAAGACAACGACCCTGAAATCTGTGGCGGGTATTTTGCAGTTTGATACTGGAGAAATTTATATTGATGGAAAATCCATTCGGACACAGCCATTGGAGTGTAAACGCAGCTTTGCTTACATCCCGGATAATCCTGATTTGTACGATTATATGACAGGAATCAAATATCTGAATTTTATTGCGGATATTTTCGATGTCAGTGCTGCAGACCGGCAGATGCGTATCCGTAAATATGGCGATCTTTTTGAATTGACAGGTGATCTGGCGCAGCCTATCGCTGCCTATTCCCACGGCATGAAGCAGAAGCTGGCGATTATTTCCGCATGGCTGCATCAGCCGAAGTTGATTCTTATGGATGAACCTTTTGTGGGGCTCGACCCCAAGGCATCACATTTGCTGAAAGGGATGATGCGGGAGGTCTGTGATGCGGGCGGTGCAATTTTCTTCTCCACCCATGTACTGGAAGTGGCGGAAAAACTTTGCGACAAGGTTGCAATCATTAAGAACGGAAAGCTGATTCAATCAGGCACCATGGAGACAGTCAAAGGCGATAATTCTTTGGAGGATGTATTTCTGGAGTTGGAGGGAGAATCATGTTAAAGCTTTTGTTAAAGAAACAGTTGCTTGAAATTTTTCAAGTCTATTTTTACGATGCTAAAAAGAACAAGGCTCGTTCCAAAATTTCAACAGTCATATATTTTGGCTTGTTTATTTTATTGGTTTTTGGACTTTTGGGCGGAATTTTTACATTACTTGCCACAAAATTATGCATTCCGCTGATTACAGTGGGGCTAGATTGGATGTATTTTGCATTGATGGGCCTGATTGCCGTACTGTTAGGAGCTTTCGGCAGCGTGTTTAACACTTATGCAGGCCTGTATCTGCCTAAGGACAACGATTTGCTTCTGTCGATGCCGATTCATGTTCCGACATTGGTGGCTGCACGCTTATTCGGAGTCTACCTGATGGGACTTCTGTATTCTGCTATTGTCATTTGCCCGGCGATTATTGTCTACTGGGTCACGTTAGGTGTTACGCTGTCAGCGGTTCTGGGTGGTTTACTGATGGTCCTGTTAATTTCTGTATTTGTACTGACCATATCCTGTGTACTGGGATGGATGGTGGCTAAAATCAGTCAGAAGCTAAAACATAAGAGCCTGATTACGGTGTTGGTTTCATTGATAGTTATCAGCGTATATTATTTTGTATATTTCAAGGCACTGAGCATGATTCAGAATTTGCTGGAAAATGCTGTGGTTTATGGCGCACGGATCAAAGGGGCAGTTTATCCAGTGTACCTGTTTGGCAGAGTTGGCGTTGGTGATGCCAAGGCATCTGTAATTGTCTCTGTGGTAATTGCTGCGTTGTTTGGCCTGATATGGGTACTGCTTTCCCATAACTTTTTACAGATTGCAACTTCTACAGGAAAGGTGGTTCCAAAAGAATACCGGGAGATGCGCGGCAGACAGCGAAGCATCGATGCAGCATTACTGAACAGAGAATTTTCACGGTTCATTGCAAGTCCCGGCTATATGCTCAATTGCGGTCTTGGTACATTCCTAATGCCGCTTTGTGCGATTGTAGTGTTGTGGAAGGGAGGGGAGATGTTTGCAGTGCTGGATGCCATGTTTGTGGAAACTGCAGGCAGTGTACCTTTGCTACAGTGCGTGGCGCTTTGTGGTCTTGTGTCTATGAATTTTATGACAGCGCCTTCTATATCTCTGGAGGGAAAAAGCCTTTGGTTACTGCAATCTCTTCCGGTGGAGCCATGGAAAATTTTCCGGGCAAAAATCAGGATGCAGCTTCTTTTAACTGGTTTGCCGATGCTCCTGTGTATTGTGTGTATGGCAGTGGTTTATCCTCTGCATTTAATGCAGTTGCTGATTCTGCTTTCTTTTGCAGGCTCCTATGTACTGCTCATAGCACTGGCTGGTCTGTTTTTTGGAGTTAAAATGCCGACATTGACATGGACCAACGAGATTATGGTTATCAAGCAGGGAGCACCGGTCATGATTACATTATTTGGTGGTTTCGGATATGTGGTACTGCTGTTCGTTGGTTTTATGCTGCTGCCCGGATGGAAATTGGGCTTTTGCGGGTATATGAGCTGTTTTGCAGGGGCAAATCTGTTTCTATCCTTGTGGGCATGGCTGTGGCTGAAGAAAAAAGGTGTTGTCTGTTTTTCGACTCTGTAATGGCAAGGTTATAAGAAGTTCTTTTAGAACTGAGGGAAATAGAAAATGGAATGAAAGAACTCCAATGAAACGTGAAAATAGCAAGACAGCTATGGACATTTTCAGGAGGGTCAAGTATAATAAAAGGCAGACATTGTAAAATAATGTCTGATTAACTATTTCACATGTTAAAGAATTATCTAATAGGAGGAGAAAACATGGAAACATTTTTCAAAGTTGTTCCTGTGCTTGCCGTTGTAGCATTACTTTTCGCTGCATATCTTGCATCAAAAGTTAACAAACAGGCTCCGGGAAATGACAGAATGAAAGAAATCGCTGGCAGTATCAGCGAAGGTGCGAGAGCATTCTTAATGGCTGAATACAAGATTCTGATTGTATTCGTAGTTGTACTTTTTGTTTTAATTGGTGTAGGTATCGGTAACTGGGTAACAGCAGTCTGCTTTATCTTTGGTGCCGGATTCTCTACAATTGCTGGATACATCGGTATGACAGTTGCTACAAAGGCAAATGTCAGAACTGCAAATGCAGCAAAAGAAAGCGGAATGAACAAGGCACTTTCTATTGCATTTTCAGGTGGTGCAGTAATGGGAATGTGCGTTGCAGGTCTTGGTGTTTTAGGAGTAAGTGTTATTTACTTACTTACTAAGAATGTAGATGTTCTTACAGGCTTCAGCCTTGGTGCATCTTCTATTGCTTTATTTGCCCGTGTTGGTGGTGGTATTTATACAAAAGCTGCTGACGTTGGAGCTGACCTTGTAGGTAAAGTTGAAGCTGGTATCCCGGAAGATGATCCACGTAACCCAGCCGTTATCGCAGATAACGTAGGTGATAACGTAGGTGACGTTGCCGGTATGGGAGCTGACTTATTTGAATCATATGTAGGAGCTTTGATTTCTGCACTTACATTAGGTGTAATTTACTTCGAAGTTCCTGGTGCAGTTTATCCACTTATGCTTGCCGGATGTGGTCTTATCGCATCTATCCTTGGTACATTCTTTGTAAAGGGTGATGAAAATTCTAACCCACATAAAGCATTAAAAGCAGGTACATACGCTGCAAGTATTATCGTTGTTATTGTTTCTGTTGCTTTAAGTAAATATTTATTTGATGATTTTAAAGCAGCGATTGCAATTATTTCAGGACTTATTGTTGGTCTTGCTATTGGTATCATTACAGAACACTATACATCTGGTGATTACAAGCATGTACAGGAAATCGCTGACCAGTCTGAAACTGGTGCAGCTACCACAATCATCAGTGGTCTTGCTGTAGGTATGAAATCTACAGGATGGCCAGTACTTCTGATTTGTGTAGGTATCTTTGTTGCATTTAAGGTATGCGGTCTTTACGGAATCGCGCTTGCTGCTGTTGGTATGCTTTCAACAACAGGTATTACTGTAGCAGTAGACGCTTACGGTCCAATCGCAGACAATGCTGGTGGTATCGCAGAAATGGCTGGATTAGATCATTCTGTTCGTAACATTACAGACAAACTTGATGCAGTTGGTAATACAACAGCAGCTATGGGTAAAGGATTCGCAATCGGATCTGCAGCTCTTACTGCACTTGCACTTTTCGTGTCATATGCAGAAGCTGTTCAGCTTAAAACAATTGATATCCTTGATAACCGTGTAATCATCGGTCTGTTTATCGGTGGTATGCTTCCATTCTTATTCTCAGCTATGACAATGTCATCTGTATCAAAAGCTGCATATCAGATGATTGAAGAAGTTAGACGTCAGTTTAGAGAAATGCCGGGAATCATGGAAGGTAAGACAAAACCAGACTACAAGTCATGCGTTGCTATTTCTACAACAGCAGCTCTGAAAGAAATGTTAGTTCCTGGTATTATGGCAGTTGTTTCTCCACTTGCTGTAGGTATCATTCTTGGTACAGAAGCTCTTGGCGGACTTCTTGCTGGTTCTTTGGTAACAGGTGTTATGATGGCTATCTTCATGTCAAATGCAGGTGGTGCATGGGATAACGCTAAGAAATACATCGAAGATGGAAATCACGGTGGAAAAGGTAGCGAAGCTCATAAAGCAGCAGTTGTTGGTGATACAGTAGGTGACCCATTCAAAGATACGTCTGGTCCATCTATCAACATTCTTATCAAATTGATGACAGTTGTAGCATTAGTATTTGCTCCATTGTTTGTATCAATTGGTGGATTACTGTAAGAGTTAATGAAACTTATATGAGGCGTAGGATTTCCTATGCCTCATTTTTTTAGGGTGGCAAATTATGATGACAGAATTAGAGCAATACTATAACAAATTTAATGAGGAAAAGCGTCTGAACAGCAGACATGGAAAAGTTGAATTTCTTACATCCATGAAATATATTCATCAGTACCTTGGGGATGATAAGACGAAGAAGATATTGGATGTAGGAGCAGGTACGGGAAGGTATTCCGTGGCACTTGCGGAAGAGGGCTATGATGTGACTGCAGTAGAACTGGTAAAATACAATCTGGGAATTCTGAAAAAGAAAAACAGTTCTGTAAAGGCTTATCAGGGAAATGCGCTGAAGCTTTCACGCTTCGGAGACGAAGAATTTGACCTTGTACTGGTGTTTGGACCTATGTATCACTTATATACCTTTGAGGACAAGGTAAAGACGCTTACAGAGGCGAAAAGGGTAGTCAAGAAGGACGGTGTTATTCTGGTTGCTTATCTAATGAATGAATATAGTATTCTGACTTATGGATTTAAAGAGAATCACATACTGGAATGTCTGGAGAATGGAAAAATTACGAAAGAGTTTCGTGTCAATCCAGATAAAGAGGATTTGTATGATTATGTGCGTCTGGAAGATATTGCATCATATAATCAGGCTGCAGGATTGAAGCGGGAGAAGATTATTTCCGCAGATGGTCCGGCAGACTATATGAGACAAATCTTAAATGCAATGGACGAACAGATTTATGAGAAGTTTATCGAGTATCATCTGGCAACATGTGAGCGGATGGAACTCATGGGAGCATGTGCACATACAGTGGATATTTTACGAAAAGAGTGAACAAAAAGGACTGAAAGCATCTTTGATGATGCCTCAGTCCTTGTGAAAACTAAAGAACCGCCGTGTACCGAACGGTATGCACGGTGGTGTGAGCAGGAGGCTAATCAATTAATGATTAGCCTCCTGCTCGATTGTCACCAATTATTCTACAACAACATTAACTGCCTGAAGTCCACGATTTCCTTCTGTGATTTCGAAAGATACATTCTGTCCTTCTTCTAATGTCTTGTAACCTTCTCCTGCGATTCCTGAGAAATGCACGAATACGTCTTCGCCGTTTTCAGCGTTAGTGATGAATCCGTAACCCTTCTGAGAATTAAACCATTTAACTGTTCCTTTGTTCATAATACTTGAACCCTCCTGAAATATAATTATGTCTGAAAAATATAAAAATCACATATTTTCGTAAATCATCAAGGATAGTAAATGATTTACAAAAATATGTGAAATCTCAATCTTATCCAAAACACAAATATAGATTATCACAATCCATTATTGATGTCAAATAAAAAATAGAAGTTTTCAATGAGTGAAAACTTCTAAAAAAAATTGCCTTTTTTTCTACAATCCCGTGAATAATTCTACAATGAAAACCATGATACAAGAGAAAAGGGAAACGGTAATGAGGCTCTTTTTCTTGTATGCCATAATCAGTGCAATGATAAAACCGGCCAGAGCAGACCAGATATTTGCAGTTGCTTCTAAGATGGCAGGAAAAGTCATTACTGACAGTGTCACATAAGGAACATAATATAAGAATGACTTTATGTAGTTGTTCTGAATTTCCTTACGAATCAGTGTGAGTGGCAGGAGACGAATCAAATAGGTCACACCGGCCATAACAAATATATAGATATAAATATTATGATTCAATTTCCATAACCTCCGTCTTTTCTGTTTCTTCAGAAACCGGGAAGAAATAAGCGGCCACGCCTGCAATCAGGATGGTCAGGATGATAATACGGAAACCTGACGATATCTGGGATAATACAGGCAGTTTTGCAAATAGAAAACTCAGTCCCATGGACAGAATAACAATTCCAGCAAGAACGCGGTTTTCCTTTGCAGGTGGAACGATGATTGCAATAAACATACCATAAAGGGCTACGCTTAAGGCACTTACCATTCTGGCCGGAAGAATATTTCCGGATACTACACCAAAGAAAGTTCCCAGTACCCATCCGGGAACAGCTACGCTGATTGCTCCATAAGAATAGAATGGATGCAGTTTTCCCTTCTGCGCTGCGGAAATTCCAAATATTTCATCTGTCACACCGTAAGAGATAAAAAAACGGTGGAAGGAGGGTGTGTTTTCATCCAGTTTCTGGGAAAGGGCGCAGGACATCAGGCAATAGCGAAGATTGATGATGAGCTGGGTAAATGCCATTTCCATATAAGATGCAGACGATGTAATCAAAGATAAACCTGCGAACTGTCCTGCACTGGTAACATTGGTGGCGGAGATGAGAACTGCTTCCCATGCAGACAGATTTGCATTTCTCGCCATGATACCAAATGTAAATGAAACCGCAAAATAACCGAGACAGATTGGAATTCCGTCCCGGATTCCTGCGGCAAATGCTGTACGTCGATTCATGATAAACCCTCTTTCGTAATAAGATAACCAGTTTATTGTACCTAATAATTGGAAGAAGAACAAGAGATACTTTTAACTTCTTACCTATCTTTTTTCACATATTGCAAAAAAGGGATAGAAATATATAGCAGTTTCAGTTATAATATAACTTATAAATACAAACCTAAAAATAAGTACAAATTATAAAAAGGAGAATCGGAATGGAAATGTTGTCAATCGAAAAAGAATTGCAGTCAAACTCTTACCCTGGAAGAGGAATCATCATTGGTAAATCAGAGGATGGGACAAAAGCTGTTGCGGCATACTTCATTATGGGAAGAAGCGAAAACAGCCGGAATCGTGTATTCGTAGAAGATGGCGAAGGAATTCGTACACAGGCATTTGATGAGTCGAAACTCACAGACCCAAGTCTGATTATTTATGCGCCAGTCAGAACACTTGGCAATAAACTGATTGTGACAAATGGGGACCAGACAGATACCATTTACGAAGGAATGGACCATCAGATGACATTTGAACAGTCACTGAGAAGCCGTGAATTTGAACCGGATGGACCAAACTACACTCCTCGTATTTCCGGAATCCTGCATACAGAAAATGGAAAATACAATTACGCAATGTCTATTCTGAAAAGCAATAACGGCAATCCGGAGGCGTGCAACCGCTATACATTTGCCTATGAAAATCCGGTCGCAGGAGAAGGACATTTTATCCATACTTATAAGTGCGATGGCAATCCCCTTCCAAGCTTTGAAGGAGAACCAAAGTTAGTTGCCATTCCAAACGATATAGAAGCATTTACCGAGACACTTTGGAACAGTTTAAATGAAGATAACAAGGTTTCTTTGTTCGTAAGATATATCGATATTGCGACAGGCAAGTACGAGACAAAGATTGTGAATAAGAACAAATAAGTAATTCAATCAAAGGAAATAAATAAGGAGAAGATACGGACATGAACGAATTAGAATTAAAGTACGGATGTAACCCAAATCAGAAACCATCACGCATTTATATGAAGAATGGAAGTGATCTTCCAATCAAAGTACTTTCTGGACGTCCGGGCTATATTAACTTTTTGGATGCATTTAATGGTTGGCAGCTTGTGTCAGAGCTTAAGAAAGCGACAGGGCTTCCTGCAGCTACATCATTCAAGCATGTATCACCAGCAGGAGCAGCCGTAGGACTTCCACTCAGCGAAACCCTTGCAAAGATTTACTGGGTAGATGATCTGGGAGAACTTTCTCCGCTTGCGAGTGCTTATGCGAGAGCCAGAGGCGCAGACAGAATGTCTTCTTTCGGAGATTTTATTTCTCTTTCTGATGTGTGTGATGTAGATACAGCAAGACTGATTAAGAGAGAAGTGTCAGATGGTGTGATCGCACCTGGATATGAACCAGAGGCTCTTGAAATCTTAAAACAGAAGAAAAATGGAAACTACAATGTAATTCAGATTGACCCGGATTATGTTCCAGAACCAATCGAGCATAAGGATGTGTTTGGAATTACATTTGAACAGGGAAGAAATGAATTAAAGATTACGGAAGATTTCTTCTCAAATGTGGTTACAGATAATAAAGTCATCACAGACGCAGCAAAGATTGACCTTGCAATTGCCATGATTACTTTGAAATATACACAGTCTAATTCTGTATGCTATGTCAAGGATGGACAGGCAATTGGAATCGGTGCAGGGCAGCAGTCACGTATTCATTGTACCCGTCTTGCAGGTCAGAAGGCTGACAACTGGTGGCTGAGACAGAGCCCACAGGTTATGAACCTGAAATTCAAAGACCATATCAAACGTGCAGACAGAGATAATGCCATTGATGTTTACATGGGAGAGGAATACATGGATGTGCTTGCAGATGGAGTCTGGGAAAATACATTTGCAGAAAAGCCGGAAGTATTTACAAGAGAAGAAAAACGTGCATGGCTGGATAAGCTGACCGACGTAGCGCTTGGTTCTGACGCCTTCTTCCCATTTGGAGATAATATTGAACGTGCACATAAGAGCGGTGTAAAATATATTGCACAGCCGGGTGGTTCAGTGAGAGACGATAATGTGATTGCAACCTGCAATAAATATGACATGGCAATGGCATTTACCGGAATCAGACTGTTCCACCACTAGAAAATAAATAGTATGTAAATTATTCCTTGCTTTTACCTACGATTACCGTTGCGGATAAGATTGCAATACAGCCGATGATGTTGCGGAGGGTCAGTGCCTCATGGTAAACGAGCACTCCGACAATCAGGCTGGTAATCGGCTCAAAGGTACTCAGAATGGTAGTGTTTGCAGGACCAATGTATTTTACTCCGATTTGAAAGCCGGAAACGCTGATGAAGCATAAGGACAGGGACATGAAAATCATGACAAGCCATGCATTTAAAGTAAGGTGCAGGGCAAGATTTCCGGTGAGACCTGCCACAAGGAAAATCATAGGTGAGGCAATAAGATGCATATAAAAAATCAATTTAAAAGTATCCATAGCCTGCAGACCGCTTGCGTCTAAGTAAATCACGTAGAAGGAATAGGTAATGCCTGAGGAGAATGCCAGAAGCATACCGGGAAAGAGTCCTGCTGCATTTTCACTGCCGTTGTAGAACAGGAGAATTCCTGCCATACACAGTGCAATGCAGATAAGCTTTTGTAATTGAGGTTTCTGTTTTAAGAACAGGATACAGCCTAAAATGGTAAATGCAGGATAGCAGAAATGGATGGTAGTAGCCATTCCTGATGGAATAAAGTTATAGGATGCAAATAACAAAATCGGTGTAATCCCGTAACCAAATACAGTTAAAAAGAAAATTTGCCGTGCTTCTTTTCCGGAGATTGCAAGGGAAATTTTCTTTTTCTTTAGAAATAAAAATAAAGCAGGCAGAGACAGCAGAAACCGGAGTCCCGTGATGGTTAAGGTATTGCTGCCGCCTGTTAAAATGGTTTTAACAAACATGGGCATACAGCCGAAAAGAACGGCAGAAGCAATTGTGGCGATCGCGCCGAAGGTACGTTTATTTATCGTATTCAAGTGAAATTCCTCCATTTGTATTTTGTCAACAATCCTATTATAATAAATTTACCGGATATGGAAAGAGAAAATTTTATGATTTAGTTGGAGGCGGAAAAGTGACCTTAGCAGAAATAAGAAAAGAGATTGACCGGATAGACCCTCAGATAAAAGAGTTGTTTTTGCAGAGAATGGAGGCTGCAAAGCATGTAGCAGAAGTAAAATATACTGCTGGAGATGAGATTTACAAGGCAGACCGGGAGGCGGAAATTCTGGCGCGCCTGTCGGAAGATGTTGCACCGGAGCTGAAAATAGAGTATACTGCATTTGTGCGAAAGATGATGGAAGTTGCCAGAAAATACGAGTATGGTCTGATTTATGACTGGAATCCGGAAGTGGTTCAGCCTATTTTGGCAGAGGCAGAAGAAAGCGGTAATGGATATGTGAAAATGGAGCTGACAAGGCCAAATCAATTAAATGGTGCATCAGCAATTCTCACGATGATTGGGGATTACGGCTTTCATATGAAAGATTTCAAGGTGCTGGAAGAAAATCAGGAAGAAGCACGTTTCCGGCTTGTTATTCGTGGGGAACTTCAGGATGAAGCAATGAAGAAACTGCTTTATCAGTTATCAAAAGAATCTAAGAATTTTCATGTGTTATAGTGGAAAGCGAGGAAGTACAAATGGCAGCAAAAAGTTTTATTTCAGAATTTAAGACATTTATCAGCCGGGGAAATGTAATGGACCTGGCAGTCGGTGTAATTATAGGTGGCGCATTCCAGACCATTGTATCTTCTTTGGTAAATGATATCGTTATGCCGGTTATCAGTCTGATTACAGGAGGAATTGATTTTTCTGCATGGAAGATTCAGCTTGGCGCGGGTGAAAATGCAGCATCCATCAATTATGGAAACTTTATTACAGCAGTGATTAATTTCCTGCTGATGGCACTGGTTATTTTCTGCTTTATAAAATTAATGAACCGATTGAATGCGGAGTTTACAAAGAAACAGGAAGCAGAACCGGAAGCACCTACTACAAAGGTATGTCCATTCTGCAAATCAGAAGTGAAGATTGACGCAACAAGATGTCCACACTGTACATCTGTATTGACTGTAGAAGTGGAAGAATAAAAGCAATATAAGAAGACCCCGGAGAACATTTGGGGTCTTTTGTGCATAAGAACATGTGCATAGGAATATGCGCATGGAAACATATGATAAGGTGGGTATAATGAAAAAAGAAGATGCATATAAGAGAATCGCTCAGGAACTGATAATGAGCACAGGTGCATTTGAATGGGCGGAGAAAAAGGGAATGGAATTCCAGAAGCTGATGACTTATTATCAATGTGCCCTTATGGAAATAGAAACCAAGTTCCGCGTTCTGGATGAAGAATTTTCACTTCAGCATGACCGGAATCCGATTAACAGTATTAAATGCAGGTTAAAGAAGATTGCAAGTATCAAGGAAAAGATGGAGCGGAAAGGGCTTCCTATTTCTCTTTCTGCGATTGAAGAAAATCTGAATGACGTGGCAGGAGTGCGGGTTATCTGTTCATTTCCAGAAGATGTGTATAATCTGGCAGATGCACTTCTCAAACAGGACGATATCACATTAATCGAGAAAAAGGATTATATCCAGAATCCGAAAGATAATGGATATCGAAGCCTGCATCTGATTGTTGCGGTTCCTATTTTCCTGCGCAGTGAGAAGCGGAGCATGAAAGTGGAAATCCAGCTTCGAACCATAGCAATGGATTGCTGGGCTAGTTTGGAACATCAATTACATTACAAGAAAACAAATGAGTTTACAGGCAGCATGGAGCAGGAATTGATTGAATGCGCGAGATTAAGCGAAGAACTGGATGAAAGAATGGACCGCCTTAGGAGAGAAGCTGGGGTTTAAGGCACAATGCTTGACAAAGCAGAGATGTATTTCTAAAATAGAATGAAGAGGAAAAAGAGGGCAGAAAACTGGCCTATAAATAATAGAGAGGAACGGATAATGGAAAAAATTATATTAACAGGTGACCGCCCAACAGGAAGACTGCATGTGGGACATTATGTTGGGTCATTAAAGAGAAGGGTAGAACTGCAGAATTCGGGAGAATATGACCAGATATTTATCATGATCGCAGATGCACAGGCACTTACGGATAATGCAGATAATCCGGAAAAGGTAAGACAGAATATCATAGAAGTAGCACTGGATTATCTGTCCTGCGGACTTGACCCGGAAAAATCAACTATTTTCATTCAGTCACAGATTCCGGAACTTACAGAGTTATCATTTTACTATATGAATCTGGTAACTGTTTCGCGTCTTCAGAGGAATCCAACAGTGAAGTCAGAGATTCAGATGCGCAATTTTGAAGCGAGCATTCCGGTGGGATTCTTTACCTATCCGATTAGTCAGGCTGCTGATATTACTGCATTTAAAGCAACCACAGTACCGGTTGGGGAAGACCAGCTTCCAATGATTGAACAGTGCCGTGAAATCGTGCATAAGTTTAACAGTACCTATGATGAAGTGCTGGTAATGCCGAAAGCACTGATTCCGGAAAATGAAAGCTGCTGCCGTCTGCCGGGAATCGATGGCAAAGCAAAGATGAGCAAATCCCTTGGCAACTGTATTTATTTATCAGATACAGAAGAAGAAGTACAGAAAAAGATTATGAGTATGTACACAGACCCGAACCACCTCAAGGTCTCTGATCCGGGACAGGTAGAAGGAAACTGCGTATTTATTTATCTGGATGCATTTTGCAAGGATGAACATTTTGCAAAATATTTACCGGAATATCAGAATTTGGATGAACTGAAAGACCACTATAGACGAGGCGGTCTTGGCGATGTGAAAGTAAAACGTTTCTTAAATGCGGTTATGCAGGAAGAACTTGCACCGATTCGTGCCAGAAGAAAAGAATTAGAGAAGAAAATCCCGGATATATATGAGATCCTTCGGACCGGAAGCGAAAAGGCTGAAAAAGTTGCAGCCCAGACTCTGAAAGAAGTGAAAGATGCAATGAAGATTAATTACTTTGATGATAATGATTTGATTGAAGAACAGGCAAAACGTTTTCAAACAGAAAATTAAAGAAAAAGGAGTAAAACAATGGGAAAATATTTTGGAACAGACGGTTTCCGTGGAGAAGCAAATGTAAAGCTGACCGTAGAACATGCATTTAAAGTAGGACGCTATCTTGGATGGTATTTCGGACAGGAGCACAAAGCAAGAATTGTAATCGGAAAAGATACCAGAAGAAGCAGCTACATGTTCGAATATGCACTTGCAGCAGGACTTACTGCATCAGGAGCAGATGCATATCTTCTTCATGTAACTACAACACCGAGTGTTTCCTATGTTACAAGAACAGAGGATTTCGATTGCGGAATCATGATTTCAGCCAGTCACAATCCATATTACGATAATGGAATCAAACTGATTAACAGCAAAGGACATAAGATAGAAGCAGAAGTAGAAGAAAAGATTGAAGCCTATATTGATGGCGAAACAGAAGAACTTCCACTGGCTCAGAGAGAAAATATCGGACGCACTATAGACTATGCAGCAGGAAGAAACCGCTACATAGGACATCTGATTTCACTGGCTACCCGTTCCTTTAAGGAAATGAGAGTGGGTCTTGACTGCTCAAACGGAAGTGCATCTTCCATTGCGAAGAGTGTATTTGATGCACTGGGAGCAAAGACTTATGTGATCAATAACGTGCCAAATGGAACCAACATCAATACAGAATGTGGTTCTACCCATATTCATGTCCTTCAGGAATATGTAAGAGAAAATAAACTTGACGTAGGATTTGCCTATGACGGTGACGCAGACAGATGTATTGCTGTTGATGAAAATGGAAATGTAGTAGACGGAGATTTAATTCTCTATGTCTGCGGAAAATATTTAAAAGAGCGTGGACAGTTAAATGGAGATACTATTGTAACCACCATTATGTCAAACTTAGGACTTTACAAAGCCTGCGATAAAATCGGCATGAAATATGAAAAGACCAAAGTCGGAGACAAATATGTATACGAAAATATGGTTCAGAATAATTTCATGTTAGGTGGAGAACAGTCCGGTCACGTAATTTTTGCAAAACACGCTACTACAGGTGATGGTATCCTGACATCCTTAATGATCATGGAAGTGATTATGGAAACAAAGCAGACCCTTGGAAAGCTTGCAGAAGAAGTGACGATTTATCCGCAGCTTTTGAAAAATGTGCGTGTGGCAGATAAGAAAACAGCAAGGGAAAATCCGGAAGTTGTGAAAGCTATTGAAGCAGTGACGGAAGCATTAGGTGAAAATGGACGAATCTTAGTTCGTGAAAGTGGGACGGAACCGGTTATCCGTGTTATGGTGGAAGCGGAGACACAGGAAATCTGCGAAAAATATGTTGATGAAGTCATCAATGTAATGAAAGAACAGAATCTGGTAATCAGCTAAGTTTTGTAAAATCGAATCATGAAATTTCAAAGAGGTTGTTGCAAGAACGCAGCAATCTCTTTTTACGTTCCGGGAAATATTTTTCCGTGTTTGTGGAATACTACCAAAGAATAAAATCTTTCATGTAGACTGCAAAGGAGGAAAGATATGTCTTATACACAAACAGAACAAACAGTTGCGGTTCCGCTTCCAAAAGGAAAGAAAAATGCAGTACAGACAGGGTGCATTTGCATCATGCTTTCAGTTGCGATGTCGGGACTGGCACTTTCCACACTCGGTTCATCTATTTTAGAATCAGTAGGTGCACTTAGATATGTGTCACTATTTTCAATCTTAGGAGCGCTTGGAGTGACTATCATGACGCCGATTGGTGGCAAATTGGGAGATTTGACAGGGCGGAGAAATATCGTAATCGTATCAGGAATTATCTGTGCGTTTGCCGGGATTGGAATTGCATTTGTGCATTCCATTCTTCCGCTTATGATTCTCAGACTGATTGTGGGACTGGCACAGGGGACATTTACTGCCGCACCTTATATTATTGTTGGACTGATCAATGAAAAGAAGGATGTTCCGAAAGTAATGGGATATCTGGCAGCAGCAATTGCGATTGGTGGATTTGGCGGCAGTATTATAGCCGGAGTCCTCACGGATTTGGGATATCTGGAACTGGCGATTTTAGTTCCGGTAATTCCCCTGATTATCGGAGTTGTACTAATAGGCATGAATCTGCCAAATAAAAAGCGGGAAGAAAAGGTTGCTATTGATGTAGGAGGAATCCTTGCACTTGTGGCTGCACTGGTCAGCATTTTGCTTTCCCTGTATTATGCGCCAACCGTAGGGTGGACAAACCCAATGGTAATAGCTGGGTTTGTGTTGGGAATTCTGGCAATTTTTGTGATGATAAAAGTAGAGGACAAAGTACAGGAACCGGTAATTCCCCTACAATTATTTGAAAATAAAGAATATACCACTTTGCTCATAATCAGCTTTCTGGCATATTTTTATCTTGCTGCCATGAATACCTATATTCCCATTGTGGCAACCAGAGTACTCGGAACTTCAACCGGTCTCGCAGGCTCCCTTCAAATGCCACGGACCATTATCTGTATGCTTCTTCCGGCAGCAGCCGGGGCATGGGTAGGAAAAGCCTATGAGAACAACTGGAAAGCTATGGCGATTGCGACCCTTTTTGCAGCGGTTCCGATGGCAGTACTTGGATTTACAACTGCAACAACTTCTGTTTTCCTGATTTATTTTCTACTTGCTTTAACCGGAATTTCCGAAGGCTTCCGTGCAGTGTCCATTACTCCTGCGGTACAGCGGACTCTGCCGACAGAAGAAATCGGTATTGGAACGGCACTTGTTACTTTTGTGACCTCTCTCTCAGGAAGTATCAGCTCCTCGATTTACGGAGTGGCATATGAAATCAATACGGTCAGCGATGCCGCCAATGCGGAAAATATCAGAAATGGATGTAATGCAGTATTTCTTGTGGCGGCAGCAGTTTCTTTGGTGGGATTTCTGATGGTATTATTGGTATTCCGTCCACAGGTACTTAAGAAGAAAGAGACAGAAGCATAAAACACTATTTATCGTTTTAAGAATTCTGACGAAATTAATGCTTTATAAAATCTGACAGAAACTGTCTTTATTTTATAACAAGGGCGGTTTCTGAATTACATATGGATAAAATTTATTTTTGATATTTTAAAGAATGAAAAATATTAGTCAGTGTTTAAAAGTTCATCAGTGGTAGTGTTTAAAATTTGTGCAAATGCTTTTAACTCTATATCAGTGACAAATCTTTTCCCGCATTCAATTCTTTGAATGGCATTTTTGTCTAAATCAATTCCCTGCAATTGCAATTTATCAGCAAAAGCTCTTTGGGAGATTTTCGGATTTAGTTGTTTCCGCAAACGGGCTATTTTAGGACCACATATGTTATTAGTACCGACAGAAGATTTGTTTTTATACATTTGAATTCCTCCAAATAGCTTATTTGACATTTAGTACTTGTCAATATGGATAGTGTATGATATAATTTGAGTAAAAATGACATTTAGTAAATGTCAAAACAAAAGAAAGGAGTGAGTTATTTATGCTTAAAAGAAAAAGACATTATATTTTACTATTATTTGTTTGCTTGTTTGCCAGTGTGATTGCCGGGTGTGGAACAAAGACTGCAGAGAACCAGAATTCTGATGATTCTTGCATTACCGTTGAATTGCCAGAAGACATTGATGTGGGAGATATATTTAGTTTTAAAGATAAACATCAGGTCAGCATAACCGGAGCGGCATCAATAGGTATCAGCGATGGGGTAATCAACGTAGGAACAATGGAAAATGGAAACTCAATAGTGTGGCGTTCTAATAGTAATGTCTTTGTACATGTCATAGGTAAGAATGCTGAAGAAATTTCGAATCAAATTGCACCATACGCAAGTAAGTTAAATGCAACACCGATATCCTATGATGAATTTAAAAACTTGTATAATGAAGAAATTAAAAATTAGAGAGAGTGAGGAGAGCGAATTATGACATATTTTCGTATAGGTGGAGGTAGTTCTCTATCATCAACTGAAATTATGACAATTTTTGTTGTATTATGTATATTAGGAATTGTAGTGTGGATTGCTTATTTTTTTATAAAATCTAAAGATAATTCACAACCATTACATACAGAAAAAGTGAAAATTTTGGAAAAACCTATTAAGCAGGGAAATATAGAATGGTATGTTGTGGAGTTTGAAAATGGCGAAAGAAAAAGGCTTAGAAGTTTTCACGGATTGACTGTACTTATTACAGTAGGAGATGAAGGAATTATTGAATATAGGGGGATAACAATTCAATCATTTCGTCCGTTAAAAAAAGAAAGTGAAAAATAAAATAGCAGAAAAAGTATTGAAATAGATAGCATTTTAATTTAGAAAATTTACGGAAAACCATCCATGGAAATGAATTGACCTGGATGGTTTTTTGTGCTACCATACATATAACAATCTTGCGAAAGAGAAAGAAGGTACATTATGCTGATTGAAATTGATTTTGAAAGTGAAGAAGCCATATATGTCCAGCTTCGGAATCAGATAGTTCTTGGAATTGCGACTTCGACCATACGTGAGGGGGATACGCTTCCATCGGTGCGTCAGATGGCGGATAATATTGGAATCAATATGCATACGGTAAATAAGGCATATAATGTGCTGAGAAGAGAAGGATTTCTGCAATTGGATAAGCGTAGAGGAGCAGTCATCAGTATTGATGTGAATAAACTGCAGGCTCTGGAAGAATTGCAGGAGAAGATGCGAATCATTCTGGCTCATGGAAGCTGTAAGAAGATTACAAGAGAAGAAGTACATGAGATTGTTGATTTGATTTATGATGAGTATGAATTTGAAGAAGAGTAAACAGATAGAAATGGAGAATGTTGTAGTTTATGGTGGAAAGTCAATACACAAAGCAGGCATGGGAAGCATTTCAGATTGCGAAAAAGGCTGCGGCACAATTTAAGCACCCTTATGTGGGAACCGAACATCTCCTTTGGGGATTAAAGAAAGTCTATACGGGCGTTGCAGGACAGGTGCTTGCACAGAACCAGTTGGACGAAGAACAGATGAAGAAAGCTATGGATGTACTCATTTCTACACCTGAGCAGGGGATGCCCGGCAGAAAGGCGGTAGAATTAAGCCCGAGATTAGAGTATATTCTGGAAGAAAGCAGAAATGAGGCTGCGAATTTTCATTCAGAAAAAGTGGGAACAGAGCATATGCTTATTGCCATGCTGAAGGATGGAGACTGTATAGCAGCTAAAATGCTGTCTACTTTAAATATTAATGTCAATAAGGTATTTCAGGACTTACTGATTGCCATGGGGATAGACCCAAGAGAATATGCAGAGAGTCAGAAAGATGGAGAAGGACAGGGAGGTATTGTAGAACAGTACGGAACGGATTTGACACTGGAGGCAAAAGAAGGAAGACTGGACCCGGTGATTGGCCGTCAGGAGGAAATCGGACGGGTCATGCAAATCCTCAGTAGACGTACCAAGAATAATCCTTGTCTTGTGGGAGAGCCCGGAGTTGGAAAGACCGCCATTGTAGAAGGTCTTGCCATTCATATTGCAGCAGGTATGGTTCCGGAAGAAATGAAAGAAAAACGGATTCTGGTTCTAGATTTGCCTGCAATGATAGCCGGTTCTAAGTATCGTGGTGAGTTTGAAGAACGTATGAAACGTATGATACGGGAAGTAAAAAGTGCCGGAAATATTATTTTATTTCTGGATGAATTGCACACGATTATCGGTGCAGGTGGTGCGGAAGGCGCTATTGATGCGGCAAATATTTTAAAACCTGCTCTTGCCCGTGGGGAAATCCAGCTTATCGGTGCAACCACACTGACAGAATATAGAAAATATATTGAGAAGGATGCGGCTCTCGAACGAAGATTTCAACCGATAACGGTGGAAGAACCGAGTGAAGAAGAAAGCATCACGATTTTAAAAGGGCTTCAGAAAAAATACGAAGCACATCATAAGGTACAGATTACAGACGCAGCTTTAGAGGCAGCGGTTCATTTGTCATGCAGATATATCAATGACAGATTTTTGCCGGATAAGGCGTTGGATGTATTGGACGAAAGCTGTTCCAGAGTAAAACTTCGTGGATTTAAAGTGCCTGAGAATATTCAGAAAATGGAGACAGAGTGCAAAGTCCTTGGTATCGCTAAGGAAGAAAGTCTGAAGGTGGGAGATATTGAAGAAGCTTCCCGTCTGCATAACGAACAGAAAGATTTGCAGAAAAAACTGGAACAGGCAAAGGCAAGATTTGACAAGAAAAATACAGGAAAAGTTGTTGATGTGACAGAGGAAGATGTGATGGATGTTATATCAGCATGGACCAAGATTCCACTTCAGCGATTAAGTGAAAGTGAAAGCTCCCGCTTACAAAAATTGGAAAAGACACTGGAAAAACGTGTTATTGGTCAGCATGATGCGGTAGTTGCACTCTCCAAAGCAGTAAAACGAGGCAGAGTGGGCCTGAAAGACCCAAAAAGACCAATCGGTTCATTCCTGTTCTTAGGGCCGACAGGTGTAGGGAAGACAGAACTTTCCAAGGCACTTGCAGAAGCGCTGTTTGGAAATGAAGAAGATATGATTCGGGTAGATATGTCTGAATATATGGAAAAACACAGTGTGTCTAAAATGATTGGCTCGCCTCCGGGATATGTAGGACATGAGGACGGCGGACAGCTCAGCGAGAAAGTAAGAAGGAATCCATATTCTGTTATCCTGTTTGATGAAATAGAAAAGGCACATCCAGATGTATTTAATATTTTACTGCAGGTTTTGGATGACGGACATATCACGGATTCTCATGGAAGAAAAGTAGATTTCCGTAATACCGTGATTATTATGACTTCCAACGCAGGAGCAAAATCCATTATTGAGCCGAAAAAGCTTGGATTTGTCCAGAAAGAAGACGCAGCACAGGACTATAAGCGTATGAAAGCAAATGTTATGGAAGAAGTGAAACAGATTTTCCGCCCGGAATTTCTGAATCGTATTGATGAGATTATCGTTTTCCATACATTAGGCACAGAAGAAATGCAGAAGATTGTAGGTCTGATGTGTAAAGAAGTAGTAAACCGTGCGAAAGAACAGCTTGACCTGACTCTTCACATCAAAGATTCCGTGAAGAAACATATCGTAGAAGTCGGTATGGATAAAAAATATGGTGCAAGGCCAATGCGCCGTGCAGTACAGAGCCAGTTGGAGGACAAATTAGCAGAAGCAATTCTGAATGGAGAAATTTACAGGGGAGACTATGTAGATGTCAGCCTTTCTAAAAATGAAATAAAATTTGTTCCAAAGAGAATAAACGGCTAGAAAAATTATTTTAATTATTATATAATGGCATTACGCAAAAGAAAAACCCTTAGGAGGACTTAAGAAATGGCAGTAGTCAAAGAACTTATCAGAAATGAGGCAGATGGGACACTCAGTTTCGGAGATTACACACTCAGTGAAAAAACAAAAAAAGATGGATATGAATTTGAAGGAGATTTATATAAAGTAAAAACATTTAAAGAAATTACCAAGCTTGAAAAAAATGAAATGTTTGTTTATGAATCCGTACCGGGTACAGTCGTAGAACATTTCAAAGAATCAGACGAGCTGGTATCATTTACAGTATCTGGTGAAACAACTGCTCAGATTACACTGGAATTAGAGCCGGAGACAGAGTATGTAGTATACATGAACGAGATAAATGTCGGAGATATGACAACCAATTTGGGTGGAAAACTCAGCATCAGCGCAGAACTTGCAAAAGAAAGCGTAGAAGTAAAAGTAGTAAAGAAATAAAAAAATATCTGGAGACAGATGATAATTTTCAGATGTATATTGGCAAAGGAAAGGGCTGCTTTGAACAGCCCTTTTCGTATACAAGAATTTTATGTTGCGTTGTGAGAGGATAAAACACGAAACAATCCGCAGGTATCATAAGTATTATAATCGGGAGATTTACTCTCGATATCTTTGTGAAAGAATAGTAGTAAAAAAGGAGTCAGGGGAATGGCAAAAGGAAAGAAAACCATATATTTCTGCCAGAATTGTGGACATGAAGCTGGCAAATGGCTAGGGCAATGTCCGGCATGTAAGGAATGGAATACCTTTGTGGAAGAAAAGGTTACCGTGTCTAAATCGGTAGGGGCAAGAGAATATCAGGAATTGAATGTGCTTCCTTTGTCGCAGGTAAAAACAGAAGAGGAAGAACGTATCGGTACCAAAATGGAAGAACTGGACCGTGTTCTTGGGGGAGGGATTGTTCCCGGTTCTCTGATATTGGTTGGAGGTGACCCGGGAATCGGAAAATCTACCTTGCTTTTGCAGGTCTGCCAGAATCTGACCCGGGAAAAAAGAAAGGTCTTATATATATCGGGTGAAGAATCGCTCCGGCAGATTAAATTACGTGCCCAACGTATGGGTGAATTTACCGATAATCTTTTATTATTGTGTGAAACAAATCTTGAACTGATTAAAGGCGTTATTGAACGGGAAAAGCCGGAAGTGGTCGTGATAGACTCCATACAGACCATGTACAGTGAAGAGGTGGGCTCTGCACCGGGAAGTGTGTCTCAGGTTCGTGAGGCAACCAATATGCTGATGCAGTTGGCAAAAGGACTAAACATTACCATTTTCATTGTAGGACATGTAACAAAAGAAGGTACAGTGGCAGGACCACGTGTGTTAGAGCATATGGTAGATACCGTGTTGTATTTCGAAGGAGACCGACATGCTTCTTATCGTATTTTGCGAGGGGTAAAGAACAGATTTGGTTCTACTAATGAAATAGGTGTATTTGAAATGCGCCAGAATGGTTTGACGGAGGTGAAAAATCCTTCGGAATTTATGTTAAATGGAAGACTGGAAGACTCTTCAGGTTCAGTGGTGGCATGCTCCATGGAAGGAACACGCCCAATTTTATTGGAAATACAGGCACTGGTATGTGAAAGCAATTTTGGAATGCCGAGAAGAACAGCGGCAGGAACCGACTATAACCGTGTAAATCTGTTAATGGCCGTTCTGGAGAAACGAATTGGCTACCGACTGTCTAATTATGATGCTTATGTAAATATTGCAGGCGGGATTAAGATTAATGAGCCTGCACTGGACTTGGGAATTGTGATGGCAATTGTGTCAAGTTATAAGAATCGCCCTGTAGAAGAAGGAACGATTATATTTGGTGAAGTGGGCTTGAACGGAGAAGTACGTGCAGTAAGTATGCCGGAACAACGGGTGGCTGAAGCAAAAAAACTGGGATTTGCAAAATGTATTATGCCGGCAGTCTCGGTGGAAAGCGTTAAAAATGTGAAAGGAATCCAGATAATAGGAGTCAAAAATTTGAATGAAGCAATGCAGTTATTCTGATGAACTTGTGAATTGTTTTGATGTTTTGAGAAGAGACTTGTCAATGCTAAATTATCAGAATATTCTGAATTGAAGAAATAATAAAAACAGCATTGAC
>USGU01000024.1 GCA_900554415.1 uncultured Lachnospiraceae bacterium
AGCTGGGAGAGCATCTGCCTTACAAGCAGAGGGTCACAGGTTCGAGCCCTGTAGGTCCCATATCTAATTAAATATGGCGGGATAGCTCAGTTGGCTAGAGCACACGGTTCATACCCGTGGTGTCGCTGGTTCAAATCCAGTTCCCGCTACTGAAAAAAGAAGTTCTGGAAAGAACTTCTTTTTTTATTTTAAAGCAATGAAAACATAGATATTTTAAGCCAAATATGCTATGATGAAATGTAACTATGAAAATAGGAGGCTTTACGATGTCGATAAAAAGCAGAAACATCCTGATGATACTGGGTGGAGGCTATTTGATATATATTGGTACACAGCTTATTTTGCAGACAAGACAGAGTCATCCGCAGAATGAGACCATGTTTGTGGCTTTTGGCGCAGGATTTGCAATCTTTGGTGCAATTGTTGCACTTTTCAATTTGTGGGAAATCTGGAAAGATGTAAGAGGAAAGAAGAAAGCGGAAGATGATGATTCCTATATAGAGATGATAGAATTTGATGACGAACCGGAGCCGGTAGAAGAACGGGTAAGAAAACGGAAGAAACCTGTTCCGATGGTAAAGGTGGAACGCAAAGAAGACATGACTCTGGATATTGAGGATGTGAAAGAAGAACTGGAAGCAGAAACGGTAAACATAGAGGAGGCTGCAGAAATGGAAAATGCTGCAGACATGGAAGCTGTTACGGATAGCGGAGAAGCTGCAAAAACAGAAGAAATTCTAGTGACGGAAGAAGAACCGGCAGTCAATGAGGAGAAAGACAGCGGGAAAGCAGACGAAGCACCTGCGGATAAAAATGATACAGACGAAGCAGACGAAGGTACAGCCGCAGAAGAACTGGAGTTAAATCCTGACGAGGCAGAAGAAGTATTTCCTACGGAAGAAATTAAACTGGAACGGATATAAAGAAGTCAAAGGATAAATCGTTTTGAATATAGAGAAGGTAAAAAATTATAGGGAAGATAAGAAATATAGCATTTTGAATAACGAGAACAGATAGAAGGGAGTGGACTTAGATGCGTGTTGGAATGGGCTATGATGTGCATAAGCTTGTAGAAGATAGAGATTTAATTATTGGAGGAGTGAAGATTCCTTATGAGAAGGGGCTTTTGGGACATTCGGATGCAGATGTTCTGCTGCATGCGATTATGGACGCTCTGCTTGGTGCGGCAGCTCTTGGGGATATCGGAAAGCATTTCCCAGATACAGACCCGAAGTATAAAGGAATTTCCAGTATCGAACTTTTGAAGCATGTGGGAAATCTGTTGGACGAAAATGGATTTGTGGTGGAAAATATTGACGCAACCATTATTGCACAGAAGCCGAAGATGCGCCCGCATATAGAGCAGATGGAAGCCAATATTGCGGCAGCATTAGGGATAGAGCAGGACAGAATCAACGTGAAAGCAACCACAGAAGAAGGACTTGGATTTACCGGAAGCGGGGAAGGAATTTCTTCCCAGGCAATTTGTATGCTCCAGAAGCTGACGAATATGGAAAGTACCAGTGTGATGCCGCCTTGCGGAGGCAGTGGGTGTGCAGGATGCGGCGGTTGCCAGAAAAGGTAAGGACGGAAGAAAATATGATACTTAGGAAACTGAAAACAAGTGAACATCTTCTGACCAGACCTTTATGGGAACAGATTTTCACGGAAGACAGTAACGAATTTCTTGATTATTATTATCGGAATAAGACGAATAATAATGAAATATATGTGATTGAGACAGATGGTGTGATTCGCTCTATGCTGCAACTGAATCCATATGTGATAAATATAGAAGACCAGGAACGGGAAAGCAGATATATTGTGGCGGTGGCAACGGAGATGCTGCACAGAGGCAAAGGATATATGACGGAACTGCTTAAGAAATCCGTGAGAGATATGTATACTCAGAAAATTCCGTTTACGTTCCTGATGCCTGCCAGCGAGAAAATTTATTATCCACATCATTTCCGGTTCGTCTATGATGCAGATGTCTGGAAAGCTTCCGGGCTGAAGAAACACTTGAAAATCCGGGATTTGTTATATAAGAATGTAAATGAAGAAGTGATTTTCCGGATGGCAGAGGCGGAGGACTGCAAGCGGGCAGCCCAGTTCGCCAGTCGTATTCTGAAGGAGCGTTATCAGGTGTATACGAAGCGGGACTGGCTGTATTATGAAAATGTGCTCCGGGAGCAGAAAAGCATGAATGGCGGAATCCTTCTTGCAGAGAAAGAAGGCGAGATTCAGGGGATGCTTCTGTTTGAGGAGGAAGACGAACTGACGGTAAGAGAGCCGCTTTTTGCAGAGGGCTGCGAGAAAATATTTGAATCGGGCGGTCTGATTCTGACCAAAGAAGAGACGAAGCCGATGATTATGGCAAGAGTGGTTCATGCGGAAGAACTCTTATCTTGTATGAAATGCAAGGAAGAGACCGGATTTGAATTTATACTGGTTGATCCGGTGATCCGCGAGAATAATAAACTGTTTTTTGTAAAAGGAAACAGTGAACGCATGGTAGTGCGGACAAAGCCGTGGGTGAAAGGCAAATTTGAGGATGTGCAGAAAATCAGCATTGACGCACTGACTTCTATTTTGTTTGGATATAAGACGCTGGAGAAGATTGAGGAAGAAGAACAGGAAACATTTTCTGCGGAATTTAAGGAAGCCATTTCCAAAGTCGAGCCATTGCAGCGTGTTTTTATTAATGAAATTGTATAGAGCAAAATCGTATAGCGTAAGGGAAGGAAACGAAAATGAAAATTTTTAACACACTTACAAGAAAGAAAGAAGAATTTATACCGTTAGAAGAAGGAAAGGTAAAGATGTACGTCTGCGGTCCGACCGTGTATAATTTTATTCACATTGGAAATGCAAGACCGATGATTGTATTTGACACGGTACGCCGCTATTTTGAATATAAGGGCTATGATGTCAATTATGTATCCAATTTTACAGATGTAGATGACAAGATTATTAAGAAAGCCATTGAAGAAAGCACAACTGCGCAGGAAATTTCCCAGCGTTATATCGCAGAGTGCAAGAAGGACATGGAGGGCATGAACATTAAGCCTGCTACTAAGAATCCACTTGCAACGGAAGAAATCTGCGGAATGGTTGACATGATTCAGAATTTAATTGACAAAGGGTATGCTTATGAGAAGAACGGAACCGTTTATTTCCGTGTCAGACAGTTTAATGATTATGGAAAGCTGTCTCACAAGAATCTGGATGATTTACGTTCCGGTGAACGCTCTTTGTTGGTAACGGGAGAGGATGAAAAGGAAGACCCATTGGATTTCGTACTTTGGAAGCCGAAGAAAGAGGGCGAGCCTGCATGGGAGTCCCCTTGGAGCGAAGGACGTCCGGGCTGGCACATCGAGTGTTCGGAAATGTCCAAGAAATACCTTGGCGAACAGATTGATATTCACGCAGGTGGAGAAGACTTGGTGTTCCCTCATCATGAAAATGAAATCGCACAGAGCGAAGCTGCCAATGGGAAAGAATTTGCAAGATACTGGATGCACAATGCATTTTTAAATATTGATAACCGAAAGATGTCCAAGTCTCTCGGAAATTTCCGTACAGTACGAGAAATCAGCGAACAGTATGACCTTCAGGTGTTACGTTTCTTTATGCTGAGTGCTCATTACAGAAGTCCGTTGAATTTCAGTGCAGATCTTATGGAAGCATCCAAAAACGGTCTGGAGAGAATTGTAAATGCAGCCGATAATCTGAAATATCTTATGGGTGCGGCAGCGGTTCAGGAAATGACAGCAGAAGAAAAAGAAGCATTTGCAAAGACGGATGAATTTGTCCAAGGCTTTGAAGCTGCCATGGAAGATGATTTTAATACAGCAGATGCGGTGGCAGCCGTATTTGAGCTTGTAAAATATATCAATACCAATGTTTCCGCACAGAACAGCAAGGAATGTTTACAGAGTTATCTGGAATTACTGGTGAAATTATGTGACGTTCTGGGACTAATCGTGGATAAGAAGGAAGAACTTCTGGATGAAGAAATCGAAAAGCTGATTGAAGAACGTCAGGCTGCAAGAAAGGCAAAGAATTTTACAAGAGCTGATGAAATCAGAGATGAACTTCTGAGTAAGGGAATTATTTTGAAAGATACCAGAGAAGGTGTACAATGGAAAAAGGCATAGGATTTGACTGGAAATCTTATATGCGCGAGGAATTAGGAATGCAAGAGGTGAATATCGACAGCTATTCACCTCTTACTTTAGCGTATATCGGAGATTGTGTATATGATTTGATTATTAAAACGCTTGTCATCAGTGAAGGAAACAAGCAGGTGAAGAAGCTGCATCAGGAAACCAGTAAGATTGTGCAGGCTTCTGCACAGTCAGAGATGATGCGTGTGATTCAGGAAGTGCTTACGGAAGAAGAACATGCGGTGTACCGCAGAGGGAGAAATGCAAAATCCGTTTCTCCTGCGAAAAACCAGTCTCTTACAGACTACCGCAGGGCAACCGGCTTTGAGGCACTGATGGGATGGCTTTATTTGCAGGATGACTGGAAGCGCATGATTGATTTGATTAAAATCGGACTGGCGCATTTGGAAGAAGAAAAGACGGATGAAACAAAGGGAGGACAGGAATAATGGCAGAACAGGAAACAAACGAAATCAAAAGTCAGGTGATAGAGGGGCGAAATGCGGTATTGGAAGCATTCCGTTCGGGAAAATCCATTGACAAGCTGTATGTGCTGGATGGTTGTCAGGATGGACCTGTCCGCAGCATTATCCGTGAAGCGAAGAAACATGATACGATTCTGCAGTTTGTGGCGAAAGAAAGACTGGCGCAGCTTTCCGAGACAGGCAAGCATCAGGGCGTGATTGCCATGGCAGCAGCTTACGAATACGCAACAGTAGATGATATGCTGGAGCTTGCCAAATCCAAAGGAGAAGACCCGTTCTTAATCCTGCTTGACAATATTGAAGACCCACATAATCTGGGGGCTATCATCCGTACAGCTAATCTTGCAGGTGCACACGGCGTTATTATTCCGAAGAGGCGGGCGGTTGGACTTACAGCAACAGTAGCAAGAACCTCTGCCGGAGCACTGAATTACACACCGGTTGCCAAAGTGACCAATCTGGTAAAGACCATGGAAGAGCTGAAGGAAAAGGGTCTGTGGTTTGTGTGTGCAGATATGGATGGAGATGTGATGTATAAGGTCAACATGAAAGGACCGATTGGTCTTGTAATTGGAAATGAAGGAGAAGGGGTAGGCAGACTGGTAAAAGAAAACTGCGATATGACCGCTTCTATTCCAATGAAAGGTGATATTGACTCTTTAAATGCGTCAGTAGCAGCGGGAGTGCTGGCTTACGAAATCGTTCGCCAGAGATTTGGCGCATAAAGAGATTGGTATGAATGCGGAAAACGTAAAAACTGCTAACAGTGCTGGCGGAAAGACGAAAAGATGAAAAGCATGAAGATTCAGACTTGACAATACCGAATCAGATGTGCTACACTATATGAGTCGCTGAAAAGCTTGCTACTGTGGCGCAGCAGGTAGCGCGCATCCTTGGTAAGGATGAGGTCGGCGGTTCAAGTCCGCTCAGTAGCTGACAAAGACTGTATGTTTGTGATAATCACGGACATACAGTCTTTTTTGTTTGATGAGTTTATTTACTTACATATGCATTCAAAAGTGCCAGTGTATTCTTTACTCCGTCTACATGAGAACGTTCGTAGTTATGGGAAGCATATACACCAGGTCCGATGAGACCGTGACGGATGTCATATCCGCTCTTTAAGGTAGCTTCTACATCGGAACAGTAGTGTGGATATACATCGATGGCGAAGTCCAGATTTTCTTCCTTTGCGGTAGCAATCAATGCACTTGTTACTTCGTAGTTGTAAGGTCCGCCTGAGTCTTTTGCACAGATAGAAACCATACGTTCTGTACATTCCAGGTCACCGCCTACACATCCCATGTCTACGGATAACATTTCTTTGGTATCTTCCGGAACAACACATCCGCCGTGTCCGACTTCTTCATATACCGTAAAGAGAAGTGAAACTTTACGATTCAATGTACATGCCCCGTCTTTTACCATTTTGGCAAGACCGAGAAGAATAGCAGCAGAAAGCTTGTCGTCTAAGAAACGGCTCTTGATATATCCGCTTTCTGTTACGGTAGTACGTGGATCCATGGCAATGATGTCGCCTACCTGGATGCCAAGTGCCTTTGTGGCTTCTTTGGAATCTACATTTTCATCCAGAAGAATTTCCATATTTGCTTCGATACATTCTACTTTTTCGTCAGCAACGTGTGCAGAAGGTTCATTATTCAGAACAACACCGGTATAAACCTTTCCGTCACGGGTGTGAACGGTACAGTTGTCGCCGTCTGCGGTTGCCCACTGATGTCCGCCTATCGTGGTAGGACGGAGACGGCCGTTGTCCTTAATTGCACGCACCATGGCACCAAGAGTGTCCAGATGTGCGGCTAATACAAGAGGGTTTCCCTCTCCGCCAAGTGTAACGTGTACGTTGCCTTTGTTAGAATAATATGGTTCATATCCCATATCTGTTAAGAGCTTATGTACGTAAGCAGTTACTTCTTTTGTGAAGCCGGAAGGGCTTGGGATAGAAGTAAGAGCTTTCAGCTCGTCTGTGACATATTTTGTGTAAGTGTTCATGTTGCCCTCCTTAAATTATAGCATTTACTATAATTGAGTTTAATGTTTTTTGACGGAAAATACAATACTATTTGCGAAAAAAGTAAAAAAATTGTATAATATTATTTAAAGAGTATATACGGAAGTGGGGAATGGCATGGATATTATAAAAAGAATTGAAGATACATATCCAAAATTAACGAGAAAACAAAAGCAGATTGCAGATTTTATTTTGCAGAATACGGATACACTGACCTTTATTACATTGAAAGACTTGAGCAGTCAGGTCGGAGTGACGGAGATTACCATTTTGAATTTGTGCAAACAACTGGGGTATGGAAGTTTTAATGAAGTAAAGTATGAGTGCAGGAAGCTTCTTGGTAACAGTGAACGTCAACAGTTATATGAGGAAAATGAGTATTATCAGATAGACATTCCGGATTATGAATTAAGTGATGAAGAGAAGTTTTTGAATGATATCCGACAGGAAGAACTCAGGCTGGTTGTAGACACGATTAAAGGGATTAACATGAAACATCTGATACAGGTGGCAGAGATGCTTGTAGCTGCCCAGAAGGTGATGGTCTGCGGCCGCGGGGTGTCATATCTGATGTGTGAGCAGCTTTCCATTGGTCTTACAGGCGGTGAGATTGCTTCTATGAAGATTAATACGGAGTTAAATGAAAGCGTATTTGCTGCGGTTCCGGCTATGGACAAGAATACGGTGCTGGTGGCATTTTCGTTTCCGGATTATTATTTTGCTACAGATAAGGTGGCGGCTTACGCAAAAGACAGAGGAGCAAGGGTGATTGTGATAACAGATACGGATAAAGCATCTATTTGCCAATATGCGGATGAGATTGTATTTGCCAAATCCAGTGCCCGGTTAGTCTTGAATACTCTGTCAGCTCCGATGGCGGTTATAAATTTGCTGGTGTCGGCTGTTCGATTTGTTGTAAAAAACAGAAAAAAGAAAACAAAATGCGAAGAATTCGAAAAATTCAGTGTTTAATACATGATTTTATATCGAAAATGCAGAAAATGAAGAGAGAAAAATATGCAATTTACACAAAAATACATATTTTTCTCTTTTTTTGTGGCAAAAAAATAAAGTAAATGCTATAATAATAAACAACAAGAGGTGCTTGATTAAGCAAACACCAAAAAAATAAAGGAGGAGCAATTTATGAAAAGTAAAAGAGTAATTGCTTTATTAACAGCAGCAGTGATGACTTTATCATTAGCAGCCTGCGGTGGCAGCTCAGATGGTAACTCATCGAACGGAGGAAGTGGTTCTGATGAACAGGTGCTTAACACCTATCTGGAAGCAGAACCTACCACACTTGACCCAAGCCGTCGTTCAGACCAATATTCAAGCAACATTCTGATGAATGTTATGGAAGGTCTGATTCGTGTGGAAGAAAGAGATGGAAAGTACACAGTTGTTCCTGGTGATGCTGAATCTTGGGAATCTAACGATGAAGGTACCGTATGGACATTCCACCTCGGAGAAGACAGAAAGTGGAGTGACGGAGAACCTGTTACAGCAGAACAGTATGTATATTCTCTTCAGAGAAGTGCAGACCCAGATACAGGATGTCCAAACAGTTACTTTGTTACACCAATCCTGAATTATGATGCAGTCAGCACAGGTGATGCACCGGTAGAAGACCTTGGTGTAAAAGCAATTGATGACCATACACTGGAAATCACACTTGCAGCTCCAATGGCAAGTTTCCTGGAATCTACAGATGCAAGCATCTTCTATCCACAGAGAAAAGACTTGGTTGAAAAATACGGCGACCAGTACGGTGCTGATGTAGACAAGTTTGCATACAACGGACCATTTGTATTAACAGAATGGGTACATAACAGTTCATTGAAACTGGAAAAGAATGACAATTACTGGGATGCTGATAATGTATCTCTTAACACAGTTAATTATCAGATTATGAGTGATACAAGTGCAATCATGAATGCATACGAAAGCGGACAGCTTGATGTTATCACTGCAACTTCAAAAGAAGCAGTTGAAAAATACAAAGCTGATGACTCTAATGTATACACACCAATCTCTGGTGGGAATATTACATTTGCATTCTACAATACAGAAGACAAGCTTTTCTCTAACGAAAAGATTCGTGAAGCTTTCACAATGGCAGTAGATCAGGAGAAAGTAAACCAGATTGCATTTGACGGTTTAAGAGATCCATTATATGGATGGATTGCTCCGGCACTTTCTGTAGGAGACAAGACATTACGTTCTGTAGCCGGTAATACACTGAAAGACATGAGAACAGAAACACTTGCTAAGACAACAGCGAAAGATATTTTAATTGAAGGTATGAAGGAACTTGGACTTGGTGATGATCCTTCAACACTTGATGTAACCTTCTCACTTGCAGGAACAACAGACTGGTATCGTACATTTGGTGAATATTTACAGCAGATGTACAAAGAAGCACTTGGCATTGACCTTAAGATTGACTTCAGTGAATGGGGTATCTTCGAATCCAATGTAAGCCAAGGTAATTACCAGATCGGTTTCATGGGATGGGGTGCTTATTACAATGACCCATATGATATGTTAAGTATTCATTTATCAGACTTCAACCAGGTTTATACCGGATGGGCTAACGCAGATTACGATGCATTAGTTAAGAAAGCAGTAACAGAAATGGATGCAGACAAACGTATGGAAATGTACATTGAAGCAGAACAGATGGTACTTGACGCATATGTAGTATGCCCATTTGCAACAAGCATTAGCCAGCAGTTCACAAAGTCATATGTACATGACAAATATGCAGAGTATGGTCAGGATCAGCTCTACTTTACACATCCAGGATGGAAGAACACATACATCGAAAAATAAGATGATATTTTAAATTTATTGGATGAAAGAATCAAATAACTATTCAGAATCAGCCGAAGGCTGCAAAGCTGAACGGTAATCAAATATCAAGATGTAAACGCAATAGGCCATTACTTGATAGGAGTAATGGCCTATTATATCAAATCAGAATCCTATTTTTACAGGTAAAGGGGGAACTTTTTGTGAAAAAATACACAGTAAAACGTGTCTGTTATATGATTTTTACCATATTCGCAGTTGCTACTTTGACATTCTTCCTGATGAGAAGTATTCCGGGTGATCCGCTTGCAAATATGGCACGTTCTCTGCCAGAGCAGACAAAAGCAAACTTCTATGCAAAATACGGTTTGGATAAACCACTTTTTGAACAGTATCTTATTTATATGAAAGGTCTTTTACATTTTGACCTTGGTGAAAGTATCACTTATCCGGGACGTTCCGTTATGAGTGAAATTGCCAGAACATCGCCTGTTTCCGGTATGGTTGGAGGAATTGCCCTTATTATCGGTACCGTAATCGGTGTTCTTCTAGGTATTGTGGCAGCACTGAAGAAGAATCAGTGGCCAGATTATATTGTTATGTTTATCGCGATTATCGGTGCAACAGTTCCGGTATTCGTATTGGCATCTTTAATGCAGTATATCTTTGCAGTAAAAATGAAAGCACTTCCGGCATCTGGCTGGGGAACTACAAAACATTTAATTTTACCTATTATTGTTATGAGTTTCAGCTCGATTGCAACCTATGCACGTTATATCAAATCCAGCATGCTTGATACACTGAATCAGGACTATGTCCTTACAGCAAGAGCAAAGGGCTTAAGTGAACGTAAAGTCATCTTCAGACATGTACTTCGCAACTCCCTTCTTCCGGCAGTCACTATTTTCTCAAGTAGTGTGGTTGGTGTGTTTACCGGAGCCTTTGTTACAGAGAGAATGTTCTCTATTCCTGGAATCGGTTTTTATTATGTTAGTTCTATTAATAATAACGATTATTCTATGGTATTGGGAACGACCATATTTTATGCAGTACTGTTTATCGTAATGCAGCTGGTAGTAGATTTTGTATATATGATTCTCGACCCACGTATCCGTGTGGCAGGAGATAAATAGTGAGGTGGCAAGATGCAGAATATTTCTAAAGAAAAATTTCAGATTATCGGTATTGAAAATGACGGGGTCGAATCTGTATCCAGACCTAGTGTAGGGTATTTTCAGGATGCGTGGAGAAGATTCCGAAAAAATAAAATCGCAACAGTAGCATTGTTTATTCTTGCTGCAATTGTATTAATGGTAATCATCGGACCTAAGCTCAGCGGTTATGCGTTCGAACAGGTAGATGAAACTGCTATTAACATGGGACCATGTGCAAAGCACTGGTTTGGTACAGACAAATTGGGACGTGATATTTTTGCCCGTGTATGGATTGCAGGACGTGTATCTTTAACCATTGGTATTGTGGGAGCTCTTCTTTCGGCAGTCATCGGATGTCTCTATGGAGGAATCGCAGCATTTTTCGGTGGAATCGTAGATGATATTATGATGCGTATTGTAGAAATTCTGATTAGTGTGCCGTACTTGATTGTAGTTATTGTGCTTTCCATCGTATTAAACAGCAAGGGTATGTTTACCCTGATTCTTGCCATGACCATTACCGGCTGGTGCGGAACAGCCCGAATGGTTCGTGCCCAGATGCTTACGATTAAAAATGAGGAGTACGTGCTTGCTGCCAAAGCACTTGGTGTAAAATCCAGCAAGATTATCGTACGTCATATGATTCCGAATACACTGAGTACGGTTATCGTAGCAATTACTTTCGATATTCCGGGATATATTTTCTCAGAAGCTTTCCTCAGTTATTTAGGACTTGGTATCCAGCCGCCAAACACAAGCTGGGGTGCTCTTGCATCAGCAGCGCAGGCTCAGTTCCAATTCTATCCATCCCAGTTGTTCTTCCCGGCAGGAATGATTGCACTTACCATGCTTTGCTTCACCCTGATTGGTGATGGACTCAGAGATGCATTGGATCCAAAATTAAGAAAGTAGAGGTTGGATTATGGAAAAGTTATTAGATGTAAATAATCTGCAGGTATCATTTAATACCTATGCAGGAGAAGTAAAAGCCGTACGTGGAGTCAGTTTTGAACTGAACGAAGGAGAAACTCTTGCGTTCGTAGGAGAGTCTGGATGCGGAAAGACAGTAACAGCCAAAGCAATCATGCGTCTCTTACAGAAACCATTTGCAGAAATCAAAGAAGGTTCACAGGTCATTTATCGTGGACAGGATGTTCTGAAGATGTCCAAGAAAGAACTTCAGAATTACCGTGGTGACGAGGTCAGCATGATTTTCCAGGACCCGATGACTTCCTTAAACCCGACGATGACTGTTGGAAAACAGATTATGGAAAGTCTGATTCTTCACAGAGGACTGGACAAGAAAGCAGCAAGAGAAGAAGCAATTAATATGCTGAAACTGGTTAAGATTCCGGATGCTGAGAAGCGTGTAGATGCTTATCCACATGAAATGTCAGGTGGTATGCGTCAGAGAGTTATGATCGCCATTGCACTTTCCTGTAATCCGGCCCTGTTGATTGCGGATGAGCCTACCACAGCTCTTGACGTAACCATTCAGGCGCAGATTATGGACCTTCTTGGTGAATTGAAGAAAGAATTAAATACAGCGATTATCCTGGTTACCCATGACCTTGGAGTGGTTGCGGACTTTGCGGACCGTATTCAGGTTATGTATGCAGGACAGGTAATTGAAAGAGGAACCGTGCGTGAGATTTTCCACAATGCAAAGCATCCATATACATGGGCACTCCTTTCTTCTGTACCGAGACTGGATACAGAGAATAAGAAGGAGCTGTATGCACTTCAGGGAACTCCACCGGATTTGATTAACGAATTGAACCACTGTCCATTTGCGGCAAGATGTGAATATTGTATGGGAATCTGTAAAGAAGCCATGCCGGAAGAAACTCTGGTAGATGGAACGCATAAAGTGTCATGCTGGTTACAGCATCCAGATGCACCAAAAGTAAAATCATTCTACGAGAAAGAGGTGTAGGCCAATGAGTGAGAATTTAGTCGAAGCAAAGAACTTATGTAAATATTTCAGCGTTGGTAAAAAGGGAACGTTGAAAGCGGTTGACAATGTCAGCCTCTATATTAAAAAGGGAGAGACTCTTGGTCTGGTTGGTGAATCCGGATGTGGAAAAACGACCTGTGGAAGAACCATTTTAAAATTGTACGATGCAACATCGGGAGAAGTGTATTTTGACGGAAAAGATGTCAGCAAATTAAAGGGCTCTGAATTGATTGAATTTAAGAAAAGGGCACAGATTATTTTCCAGGACCCATATTCTTCTTTGGACCCTCGTATGACAATCGGGGAAATCGTTGCAGAAGGTATGGATGTACATTATCATTATTCAGCAGAAGAAAAGAGAAAGAAAGTGGCAGAGCTTTTAAGAAGCGTAGGTCTGAAAGAAGAATTCGCAAACCGTTATGCCCATGAGCTTTCCGGTGGTCAGAGACAGCGTATCGGTATTGCCCGTGCATTAGGTGTTGACCCTGATTTCATCGTCTGTGATGAGCCAATCTCCGCTCTGGATGTTTCCATTCAGGCACAGGTTGTCAATCTGCTGATTAAATTACAGAGAGAAAGAGGACTTACGTATTTGTTTATCTCCCATGACCTTTCTATGGTAAGACATATTTCAGACCGTGTTGGTGTTATGTATCTTGGAAGTCTGGTGGAAATGACAGGAAGTACCGAGATTTTTGCAAATCCGGTTCATCCATATACGAAGATCCTGATGTCGGCTATTCCGATTGCCGACCCGGATGCAAACGGAGCAAAGGACCGTATTGAAATCAAGGGCGAAGTGCCAAGTCCGATTAATGCTCCTAGTGGATGCAAGTTCCGTACCAGATGTCCATATGCGACCGATATCTGCGCACAGGAAGCACCACAGTTAAAGGAAATTGCACCTGAGCATTTTGTGGCATGTCACCATTGCCAGGATATTAAATAAAAAAGGAGAATAAACGATGCTTTCAAAAAATAGAATGGAAGACATCTTGGATGAAGCAGCTTTGCGCGGTGCAGATTTTGCAGAAGTGTTTGACGAAAGCAGTTTATTTCAGGAAACCTGGGCAACCCCGGACGGAATCGAACAGAATCAGGCAGGAAGAGAGAGTGGAGTTGGAATCCGTGTCTTTAAAGGCAAGGACTGCTATTATGGCTATACCAATGACCGCTCCGAAAAGGCATTAAAGGAATTGACAGCAGACCTGACGAAAGCGATGCAAGGCGACAGCCTTGCCAGGGTTGCCCTGAAAGAAAAACAAATTTATCAGATGGGACCAGAGACAATTCCGGCTTCCCGTCTTACCGTAGAGCAGAGAATGCATCCGCTGAATACGGCAATCAAAGCAGGAATGGCTTACGATAATGAGATTGTCCGTATGCGTGTGAAGCTGACCGATATGGAGCAGCGGGTGCAGATTGCAAATACAGAAGGACTTTATGTAGAAGATAACCGCGAAAAAACCAGACTCTTTGTCAATGCATATGCACAGTGCGGTACAGATACCCAGAGCAGTTATTATGGACCGGGCGCTATGCGTGGACATGAATATTACAATCTGATTGATGTGGAGGCAAGTGCAAGAGAAGCAGCCAGACAGGCAAAGGTGCTGTTACATGCACAGCCTTGTAAGGGTGGTCAGATGAGTGTGGTTGTGGCAAATGGATTTGGAGGACTTCTTTTCCATGAAGCCTGCGGACACAGTCTGGAGGCAACTGTCATTGCCAATGAATCTTCTGAATTCTGCGGAAAACTTGGTAAAAAAGTAGCCTCTGATATGGTAACTTTAGTAGATGATGGTTCCATTGCAAATGAATGGGGTTCCCTTCATGTAGATGATGAAGGAATTCCGACGCAGAAGAATATTCTGATTGAAAATGGAATTTTGAAGAGCTATATGGTTGACCGGTTGAATGGCCTTAGAGCAGGACTTCAGCCAACCGGTTCTTCCAGAAGACAGAACTATAAATTTGTGCCGACAGCTCGTATGACAAATACTTATATTGCACCGGGGAAAAGTACACCGGAAGAAATTATCCGTTCTACGGAGCGCGGTCTTTTTGTCAGTGCAATCAATGGAGGTTCCGTAGAACCGGCAACAGGTGATTTTAATTTCAATGCAGGAGAATGTTATCTGATTGAAAATGGAAAAATTACTGTTCCGGTGCGAGGAGTCACACTGATAGGAAATGGTGGAACTGTACTTCAGAGTGTGGATATGGTTGCGAATAACTATGAGCTGAGACAGGGATTTTGTTATGCATCCAGCGGAGCACTCTTTATCGGGGCAGGTCAGCCGACCATCCGTGTAAGCAATATGACAGTAGGAGGAATTCAGTAATATGAGTAATATGTTAAATGAATTTATCCAGAATTTTACAAAGGCTGCCCACGAAAATGGGATTCAGAATCTTGAATTTTACAGTGAGACAGAAAAGAAAGTTTCTGTAAATGCTTATCAGGGACGGGCATGGAAGAGTCAGGAATGTGAAGTGACTTCCTGCTATATACAGGGAGAATACAATGGCATGACCGGAGCAGTTTCGGTAGAAGATTTGTCGGAGGAACAGTTTGAGGAAGCGATTCATTTTTTGAAAATGACAGCAGAGATGAATCATACACCATTCCACGCATCAAATCTGACAGAAGCGAACATCACCAAAAATTATGCAAACAGTTCCATAGATGAGCTGACAGAACGTATTTTAAGCGCAGAAGCAGCGGTAAAAGAAAAATATACGGAGCTGAATAAAATTAATTCTGCGGATTGTGATGAAATCATCCGCGCCATACGGATTCAGAATGATAAAGGAATCTGTATGGAGGATACCATCAAATATGCAAGCGCATGGCTTCAGGCAGAAGCACTGGATGGCGATGTGGTTCAGACTTCAGCAAATGCATGCGTGGTACAAAATGCGGCAGATATGGACTTTGAGCAGATGTTTGCTGGGGCCGCAGAAGATGCCTGCAGCATGAAAGGCGCAAAGCCGGTTGCGACCGGAAAATATCCGGTGGTTTTGAAGAACAGTATTATCTGCGAAATGCTCAGTATGTACATCAGTGCATTTGGGGCAGATCAGGTGCGGAAGAAACTTAGTAAATTGTCGGAAGGCAAGGAGACACAGGTTGCCTCAGAGGTAATTTGCTTATCAGAAGAACCAGCCCTTGCAGGCGGAGTGAATAACCGGGCATTTGATGATGAGGGAAATCCAACTGCTGCGAAGAAGTTGATTGAAAGCGGTGTCTTAAAACAATTCCTCTACAATCAGGAAGAAGCAGAGATGGCAGGTATTCCGGCAACTGGGAATGGATTTAAGAAAAGCTATAAAGGAAAACCGGAAATTGGCGTAACCAATCTGGTTTTACATGGACAGGATAAAAATATGGAAACACTTCTTGCAGAAATGCAGAATGGACTTTACATTACAAGCTGCGATGGTATGTTTGCCTGCGCGGATGTAGTAAGCGGAGATTTTGCATTGATTTCAAGAGGATATCTGGTGGAAAACGGAAAGCCAGTCAGTCCAGTCACTCAGATTACCGTAGCCGGAAACTTCTATGATATGATAAAAGAGATTCAGGCATTGGGAAATGATTACCGGACTATGTTTACTCCGGCAGGTGCCTTTGTGACACCGTCTGTATTTGTAAAAAAACTGGTTGTTTCAGGCCTGTAATATGTGTTAGAATATTAAAATGCCGGTTCAGAAATGAACCGGCATAAAATTCGATTAAAATAAAAATAGAAACAGTATAACAAGATGATTTTACAAAAGAAATAAGAGGTGAAAGGAATGGCAGAATCTTCTTCGGTTACTCTGATGACGGAGGGGCCTATTTGGAAACGGATTGTATTTTTTGCAATTCCTCTGTTCTGGGGGAATTTGTTTCAGCAGCTTTATAACACAGTGGATTCGCTGATAGTAGGTAACTTTCTTGGAAATAATGCACTGGCGGCAGTAAGTTCTTCCGGTCAGCTTATTTTCCTGATGGTTGGTTTCTTCAGTGGAATCGGTCTTGGAGCAGGTGTTGTTATTGCCAAGAACTTTGGTGCCGGTGACACGTACAGAATGAAGAAAGCAATGCATACTGCTGTAGGTTTCGGTCTGATTTGTGGAGTTGTAATTACGGTATTTTCCCTGATTGCGGCACCGCATATTCTGCAGATTATCGGAGTCCCGGACGAAGTGATGCCGAATTCTTTATCTTATTTTCGCGTATACTTTGCCGGTTCCATGGGATTTATCATGTATAACTTCCTGATGGGAATTATTCAGGCATTAGGAGACAGTAAGCATCCACTCATTTATCTGATTATTTCATCCGTTATTAACGTAGTGTTAGACCTTGTCCTCATTGCAGGTTTCCACTTTGGTGTAGGAGGAGCCGCTTTTGCAACGGTAGTTTCCCAGTGCATCAGCGCATGCTTATGTTTGTGGCAGCTTACTCATCATCCGGAAGAAATCCGATTGAGATTAAGAGATATCTGTCTGGATAAAGATATGCTGAAGCAGATTGTTGTCAATGGTATTCCAGCCGGAATACAGAACTCAGTCATTGCATTCGCCAATGTATTTGTGCAGTCTCAGATTAATATTTTCGGTGCAGATGCCATGGCAGGAACCGGGTCTTATTTCAAAATTGAAGGGTTTGCTTTCATGCCGGTTACCTGTTTCTGTCAGACGCTTACCACCTTTGTCAGTCAGAATCTGGGAGCAAAGAAGTACGATAGAGCAAAAAAAGGAGCAGCTTTCGGAGTGGTCTGTTCTATGCTGATGGCAGAGCTGATTGGAGTCTGTATCTTTACCTTTGCAACGCCTCTGATAGGAGCCTTTGGCGGAAGTACGGCAGCGATTCAAATAGGGGTTGCGCAGGCGCATACCATTTCCATGTTCTACTGTCTGCTGGCTTTTTCACACTGTATGGCGGCAATTCAAAGAGGAGCCGGGCGAAGTGTGGTGCCGATGATGGTTATGATGATTGTATGGTGTGGAATCCGAATTATCTATATTTCCACGGCAATCCATTTTATTCATAAGATTAATGTGGTATTCTGGGCATACCCGATTACCTGGACTATCAGTTCCATTGTATTTTTGCTGATTTTCCTGAAGTCGGACTGGGTACACGGACTGGAAAAATCGCATTCATAGTCTGAAAGCAATAAAATAAGAAAGAATACGAAAAGAACAGTCAGTTTTGACTGTTCTTTTTTACGGAGATGTGATAAACTAAAAAGCATAATTGGGAGAAATTTGAGGAGGACATGAGTAATGGCAGAAGAAATGACCCCTGTATCGAAGAATTTCATTGAACAGGAAATAGATAAAGACTTGGCGGAAGGTGTATACGACCACGTATGTACCCGTTTTCCACCGGAACCGAACGGATATCTTCATATTGGACATGCCAAATCCATTCTTTTAAACTATGGTCTGGCACAGAAGTATAACGGAACTTTCCATATGCGTTTTGATGATACCAACCCGACAAAGGAAAAGACAGAGTTCGTAGAATCCATTAAGGAAGATATTAAGTGGCTGGGAGCAGACTGGGGAGACCATCTGTATTTCGCATCGGATTATTTTGATACTATGTATGAATGTGCGATTAAGCTGATTAAGAAAGGCAAGGCATATGTGTGCGATCTGACAGCAGAGCAGATTCGTGAATACCGTGGAACATTGACGGAAGCAGGAAAGGACAGTCCATACAGAGACAGAAGTATTGAAGAAAATCTGGAACTGTTTGAAGCTATGCGCGCCGGTAAATTTGCCGATGGAGAGAAAGTACTTCGTGCGAAGATTGATATGGCATCTCCGAATATCAATATGCGTGACCCTGTTATTTACCGTGTGGCACGTATGACACATCACAATACAGGAGATAAGTGGTGTATTTATCCAATGTACGATTTCGCACATCCAATCGAAGATGCGGTAGAAGGAATTACCCATTCTATCTGTACACTGGAATTCGAAGACCACAGACCACTTTATGACTGGGTGGTAAGAGAATGTGAGTTTGAGAATCCGCCTCGCCAGATTGAATTTGCAAAATTGTATTTAACCAATGTGGTAACCGGAAAGCGTTATATTAAGAAACTGGTAGAAGACGGTATTGTAGACGGATGGGATGACCCACGTCTGGTATCCATTGCAGCCCTGCGCCGCCGTGGATTTACACCGGAATCGATTAAGATGTTTGTCGACCTTTGCGGAATATCCAAGAGCCAGAGTTCGGTGGACTATGCAATGCTGGAATACTGCATCCGTGAGGATTTGAAGCTGAAAAAACCTAGAATGATGGCAGTACTGGACCCGGTGAAGCTGGTGATTGATAACTATCCGGAGGGAGAAATCGAATATCTGGATGCTCCGAATAATCTGGAAAACGAATCACTTGGAAGCAGAAAGGTTCCGTTTGGTCGTGAGCTTTATATCGAAAGAGAAGACTTTATGGAAGAACCACCGAAGAAATACTTCCGTCTTTTCCCTGGAAATGAAGTGCGTCTTATGAATGCATATTTTGTAAAATGCGTGGATTATGAGAAGGACGAAGACGGTAATGTGACAGTGATTCATTGTACCTATGACCCGGAATCACGCGGTGGAAACAGCCCGGATGGACGTAAAGTAAAAGGAACGATTCACTGGGTAGCAGCACAGACGGCAGTCAAGGCAAAAGCACGTCTGTATGAGAACCTTGTAGATGAAGAAAAAGGTGTTTATAACAAAGAAGATGGTTCATTGAATCTGAATCCAAATTCTTTGGTAGAAAAAGATATCTATGTAGAACCGAATTTCGAAGGCGCGAAAGCTTATGACAGCTATCAGTTCGTGCGTCAGGGATTCTTTAACATTGATTCCCATGACTCCAGACCGGATGCACTGGTATTTAACCGGATTGTGTCATTGAAGAGTTCGTTTAAATTGCCGAAATAAGATAAAAAGAAAATAAAATACTTGAGCGACCAGGAAGATTTTCCTGGTCGTTTGTTTTACCAGAAAAGTTCTTGTCATACATACGCAAAAAAGTTCAATGAACTTCCTTTCGTAAAATGAGGCTAACTATTTATTGTTTTTTTATATAATAAATGCTATTTATTAAAAACATAAATAAGTGATGATAGATTATGTAAATAAAACCGCGATTACATCATAATAAACAATAACTGGAAATATTGACTTGTGCCTAAGACTTATGTTTATATTATAAAGTTAAATTTAATGTGAACGTACAGATGAGAGGCAGAGTGATTATGGAAGAAAAATTGTATCAGGTAAAGGATATCATGCAAATGTATGGGATTTCGCGGGATACGATTAAGTATTATGAGAAGCAGGGACTTATTGAACCAAGGAGAAACGATAATGGATACCGGGTTTTTGATACTTTCAATGTGGAAAAGCTAAAAAAGATACTGGATTTACGGGATTTGGGATTTTCTGTACAGGAAATTATTGAGATGGCACTGGATGAATCAACGGAGCGGGATGCAGAATCATTGGTGGAATTGAGAAAAAGAACAGAGGAAACTATTCGCAGATTACATCAGAAACTGGAGAAAATCAGAGCGTATGAGCAGCATTTTTATGAAAACAAGCGGTTCCTGAATGGGTTCAATGTGGAATATGATTTTAAATATTGTCTGGACTGTCCTATGATGGAAGAAACAGATAAATGTTCCTATTTTGTAAGAAATGCTGAAATCTGGACTTTTGATGACAATGGAGAAGTGGAAGAAAAGCAGGAAACCAGTGTGATTCTGGATGATTGTGATTTTAAGGAAAGATGCCGGGAATGTGGAAAGACCAGAGAAAAGAAAGAACGTGTATACAGAGGAATGCTTCCTTTTGAAGGGGAAGAGGAAATGCTGCGTATCATTCGGGAGAAGTATCAGGATGCAAAGCGGGCGGGCTATCGGCTAAAAAACAAGGTGTGTATCACGAAAAAGATTCTGAAAAATGGAGAAAAAGAACAATTATTTTTAGATATTCGTATTCCGGTTGTGGAATAGAGTTACTGTTTTGCAAGTGCTTGACTTGAGTGTAAGACACAAGTGTAGAATGCCAACGAAACAAATGAAAGAAGGCTTTAAGTAAAGACCAGAGGAGGAAAATTATGAAAAAGCGTTTGGTTGCAGTTTTGCTCACTCTTGCTATGGCAGTATCTATGGTAGCTTGTGGTGGAAGCAGCAAGACAGATGACACAGCAAAAACAGAAAACACATCTACAGAAGAAGGTGGCGGAACATTCGTTGTTCCAATCAATGCAACTTCTATCAATTCATTGACACCATATGACATTTATGGAAGTGATGATGGACAGATGGCAGCAGCACCTTGCTTCGACCCACTTTATATTGTAACAAAGGATGAGACAAGATGGTATCTTGCAGACAGCATCGAATCAACATCAGATGACGGATGCCACTATGAATTGAAGTTAAAAGACGGAATCAAATGGCATGACGGAGAAGATTTGAATGCAGATGACGTTGTTTACACAATCAATATGTTACTTGACCCAAGCAATACTGGTGCACCAAATGAATCTGTATGCTATGATGGCAAGACAATCTCTGCTGAAAAGGTAGATGATTTAACAGTAGATTTCACACTTCAGGAACCATTCAGTGGATTCGTAAGTGAATTAGGACGTATCCGTATTATTCCTGAACATGTATTTGGTGGAAAGACCAGTATTAAAGATATGACAGATGAACTTGCTATGTGTGTAGGTTCTGGACCTTTCAAATTGAAAGAATACAACGAAGGCGATTCTATTGTATATGAAAGAAATGATGATTACTACAGAGAACCAGCAAGCCTTGACCAGGTTGTAATTAAATTAATGCCAGACTTAAGTGCACAGGAATCTGCTTTTCAGAACGGTGAAATCTCTATGATGCGTGTAACAAGCCAGACAAAGCTTGACAAATACAAAACAGATGACAATTACACAGTTTACACAATTCCAGAAGGACGTTTGAATTATCTTGCATTCAACTATCAGACAGAAATCATGAAGAATGAAGATGCAAGAAAAGCTATCTGTCTTGCATTAAATGTGGATGAAATCATTGCCGGTGCATATGGTTCAGAAGAACTTGCAATTCCTGCAAAGAACTTCTGCTCACCACAGAACTTATACTTCAACGATGAGATGGAAGGATATCAGCAGAACATCGAAGAAGCAAAAGCACTTGCTGAAAAATCAGGACTTACAAATACAACATTACATTATATTTACTTTACACAGAGACCAAACATGAAAGAAACCGCACAGATTGTACAGCAGCAGTTAAAAGCAATCGGTGTAAACATGGAAATCGAAGGATATGATGGTGGTGAATTCTTCAGACATCTGTTTGCAGCATGGCTTACTGGTGAAACAGTAGAAGATACTTCATGGGATATCGCTTCTAACGGTATGGATTCTCTGAATGCAGACCCTGCTACAAAGATGACAAGCTGGAAGGGTGATTTGATTCAGAATGGTTTCTACATGAGTGAAGCTACAAAGGAACTTTGGGAAAAAGCATCTCAGTCATTGGACGAAACAGAAAGAGAACAGCTTTATAAAGAACTTCAGGTTCAGATGAACGAAGACTACCCATTCTACCCGATGGCTAACACAAATTATGTAATCGTTGCTCAGAAACAGTTCAAGGGATTAGATAAGGTTCTTAACTATCCAATCTTTGAAGACTATACAACAATTACTATGGAACAGTAATTTCGGCAGACAGTAAATTATTGTTTTAGAATGAAAAGACCGCTTGGTGTCAAGCGGTCTTTTATGCGACTCATCAACATGAGAGAGAAAGGACGGTCAGCGTGAAAAAATACATTGTGAAACGTATCCTGGGTTTGATACCGGTACTTCTGTTGGTTAGTATTTTTTCTTATCTAATTATACAGGCAGCACCGGGAGACCCGATTGATAATTATGTACGCCCGGGTATGACGCAGGAACAGATTGAAGAAATAAAAGCAGAGTATGGGCTGAGTGGAAATGTGGCAGAGCAGTATCTCAACTGGCTTACTCATGTGTTAAAGGGAGATTTTGGCACATCGATTAAGAAGAACCGCCCGGTAACGGAAATGATTGCAGAGAGGCTTCCGGCAACCTTGCTTCTGATGGGAACCTCGTTGCTTATTTCGATTATTGTATCCATTCCACTTGGACTTTGGGCAGGATTACATAAGAATAAAGCAGTCGATAAAATTGTCAGCATTATTACTTATTTGGGAATCTCAGTGCCACCATTCTGGTTTGGTATGATTATGGTACTGGCATTTGCACTTGGTTTGCACTGGTTCCCGACAGGAGGTATGCACTCCTTAAATGTAAATACCACGTCTGACCTGCTCTGGCATATGGTGCTTCCGGCTATTGTACTGAGTCTGAATAATATGGCAGTATTTACCAAATATATCCGTTCCAATACCATTACACAGTTGGAAGAGGACTATGTTATTACTGCAAGGTCTAAAGGAACAAGCAAGAAGAAAATTCTGTTTAAGCATGTACTTAAGAACTGCCTGCTTCCGATTATTACCTTGATTGGAATTAATATCGCAGGTCTGGTGTGTGGTTCCTTCGTGATTGAAAATGTATTTTCATGGCCGGGAATCGGAAGACTTTGCATGGAAGCAGTTGGAAACAGAGACTATCCGGTTATCATGGGATATACCATGTTTTCATGTCTCATTTTGATTCTTGGAAATTTACTTGCAGATGTTCTTTATGCAGTAGCAGACCCTAGAATCAGACAAGGAATAGGTGAGAAGAATGGATAAGAGATTTGAACGAGTAAAGGTAGAAGAAAAGAATACCTCTGCAAAGTACGAAAGAGGTCTTGTGGGAGATATTTTTCTGAGCTTAAAAGAAAATAAACTGGCAATGCTTTGCGCCATTATTCTAGTTGTGATTACCCTGATGGCAGTTCTTGCTCCGCTTAGTCCTTATGACCCGGATGCGCAGGATGTTATGTCTATTTTGCAGAAACCGTCTGCACAGCACTGGTTTGGAACGGATGAACTTGGAAGGGATTATTTTACCCGTGCTCTTTATGGCGGAAGGATTTCCCTATCAGTTGGATTCTTGTCCATGCTGCTTTCTACTGCCATTGGCACTTTGATTGGAACCGTCAGCGGCTATATGGGCGGTAAAGTGGATGGCTTTTTGATGCGTTTTACCGATATTTTCATGTCAGTTCCAAGTATGATGCTGATGGTAGTAATTAATGCATTGTTCCCGCCAAAAGTCTATTCGATGATTATTATTTTGGGACTTTTCGAGTGGTGTCAGATTGCACGTATTACCAGAGCAGAGACACTGACCTTAAAGGAACGTGATTTTGTACTTGCAGCCAAACATCTTGGTGCAAGCCATGGAGAAATCATTTTCAAACATATTATTCCCAATATGAGTTCTTCCATTATTGTAGCTGGAAGTCTCGCAGTAGCCAGAGCAATTTTGACCGAGTCTGCACTGAGCTTCATAGGACTTGGGGTACAGCTTCCAAAAGCTTCCTGGGGAACTATGCTCCAGAGTGCACAGATGTATATGACAGATGTACCGACACTGGCAATTTTCCCGGGAGTATTTATTGTGCTGACCGTATTCAGTTTCAATATTCTGGGAGATGCACTGCGAAATGCAATGGAACCTAAGATGATAAAGTAGTGAGGTGAGATGATGAAAAAAATAATTGAAATCAAAGATTTAAAAGTATCTTATCACACTTATGCCGGAGAAGTGCAGTCTGTCCGAGGCATTTCTTTCGATATCAATGAAGGTGAGACACTTGCAATTGTAGGAGAATCCGGTTGTGGAAAATCCGTGACAGCGAAAACAATCATGGGCCTGATTAATACACCACCCGGAGAGATTAAAAAAGAAAGTGAAGTACTGGTAAACGGTAAAAATATTCTGGAACAGTCAGAAAAAGAGTGGGAAAAATATCGTGGTGCAACCTGCTCCATGATTTTTCAGGATGCACTTACTTCGCTGAATCCGACTATGAATATTGGAAATCAGATTATGGAAAATATTACAAATCATTATAAGGTTTCCAAAGAAGAAGCAAGAAAAGAAGCTGTACAGATGCTGGAGTTAGTTGGGATTCCTGACCCACAGGCATGCCTGAAAAAATATCCGCATGAGTTATCAGGTGGTATGCGTCAGCGAGTTATGATTGCCATTGCACTTGCCGGAAAACCACAGATTTTGATTGCGGATGAACCGACTACTGCACTGGATGTGACCATTCAGGCACAGATTATGGATTTGATGAAGGATATCCAGAAGAAACTGGGAACCACTATTGTTCTGATTACCCATGACTTAGGTGTGGTTGCCAATATTGCGGACCATATCGTGGTGATGTATTCCGGAAAAGTCATGGAAAAAGGAACTTCAGAACAGATTTTCTACGGACATAAGCATCCATATACATGGGCGCTTCTGAAAGCAGCACCAAATCTGGAACTTGGCAATAAGCAGACCCTTCTTTCTATTGAAGGAACACCACCGGATTTGATTGCACCGCCGAAGGGATGTCCGTTTGCCGCCAGATGTAAATACTGTATGAATGTCTGCGTGGATGAAGCTCCGGAAGAATACGAATTTGAAGATGACCACAAGGTTTCCTGCTGGCTGTATCATCCGGAATCGGGATATAACAATATCAATTTTGAAGAGGAGGCGGAATAATGAGTGATAAGAAAGTGATTATGGAAGTCAATCATTTGAAGAAATATTTCCGCCTTGATTCCAAACGGACACTGAAAGCGGTAGATGATGTATCTTTTCAGGTATATGAGGGAGAGACACTTGGCATTGTGGGAGAATCCGGTTGTGGAAAAACAACCTGCGGAAGAACCTGTATTGGGGTATACGAAGCGACGGATGGAGAGGTTCTGTACAAAGGTAAGAATATTCATAAGATGAATAACGCTGAGAAGAAAGAATTTACCAAGCATGTGCAGATGATTTTCCAAGACCCGTATTCTTCCCTTGACCCAAGACTGAAGGTACATGATATTATTGCAGAAGGAATGCGGATTCATAAATTAGTTCATTCCAAAGAAGAGGAAATTCAGGCAGTCCAGAATCTGCTGGAGCAGGTAGGACTGAACCCGGAGCATGCCAGCAGATACGTGCATGAATTTTCCGGTGGACAGAGACAGAGAATCGGAATTGCCAGAGCACTTGCAGTAAATCCAGAATTCCTGATGTGTGATGAACCGATTTCTGCACTGGATGTGTCGGTACAGGCTCAGGTGGTCAATCTGTTGATTAAGCTTCAGAAACAGCGTGGACTTACTTGTATGTTTATCGCCCATGATTTATCCATGGTAAAACATATTTCTGACCGTGTAGGCGTTATGTATCTCGGAAATCTGGTAGAGCTTGCGGATTCGGAAGAATTGTATGAGCACCCGGAGCATCCATATACGAAAGCATTGTTATCGGCCATTCCGATTCCGGACCCAAAGGTGGAAAAGGCAAGAGAACAGATTCGTCTGGAAGGGGAAGTGCCAAGTCCGGTAAATCCGCCTGCGGGCTGTCATTTCTGTAACCGCTGCAAATATGCCACAGAAAAATGCAGCAAAGAGACACCGGTCATGCGGGAAGTACGTCCGGGGCATTTTGTTGCCTGCCATTTGTGTGATGAAAAAAAGAATGGAGAAAAAGAACATGTATAATTTTGACGCTGGAATTGAAAGAAGAGGCACAAATTGTGTAAAATGGGATGTTCCATTTGTCACAGAAGATGTTACGCCTATGTGGATTGCAGACATGGATATAAACTAGAAAAAGACGAGATTGTCTATCTGCCGATATGTTACTAAAAGTAAACGATGGCTTGACGCATTAGCTGCAGCTATATATAATCAATTCATAACGTAATTTAGAACTTACACTTCGAATGTAGACTTGTTAATTCGAAGTATAGTTCTTGATGTTTTTTTGTTTTTAATTTTCTTTCATCAGATGCGGCAATATAAAAGTCACTTAAGCTTTTTGGGGAGGGAGATAACCATATGGATGATTTCAAAAAACTCACAGAGCAACTTTTGAAACTATATAGTAACGCTGAATCAGTAGAGGATTTAGGCATCGAGAATTACTTTGATGAAAATATCAGTCTGATTGGAACCGGGAAGCATGAGCTTTACAGGAACCTGCATGAGTTTTTAGAATCATTTGAATTTGATGTAAAACGAAGAGGTAAAATCAGAATTGAAGTACGAAATTTACATCAGGAGGAAGAAAGACTTGATGATGACCATGTTCTTGCACATGGAACAGTAGATTTTGCTGGGGTGTTTCATGATGAATCAACCTGCTTTGAAATGGGAACAAGATTTACCATTATTTATAAGAGGACGAATGGAAAATGGTTAGTTCAGCATCTGCATCAGTCAACACCAGATTTGGAACAGATGGACGGTGAAGAGTTCCCTGTTACATTGGGAAAGCAGGTCAAAAAAACCCGGCAGGCTCTTCATGCATTAGGCACTGCTTATTATTATATCTCAAGGTTGGATTTAAAAACAAAAAAGGTTGAACTTGTCAAAAGATCTCGAAAAATAGATACGGATATTAAAGAAAACAGTGTAGATTGGGATCCACAGTTCGAGGTTATCGAAGGTATTATAGCAGAACCGTTTGTACAGAAGTATATGGATTTTTTTGATATACGAACAATGGCGGCACGGCTTCATAATAAAGAATCTATGTCTTCCGAATTCAAAAAGAAGAATGGCTCATGGTTTCTTTCCATGGTTGTTCCTCAGAGCTATGATAAAAATGGAAATGTTAAATCAGTGTTGATTGCGAATCGAGATGTGACAGATGAAAAATTGCGGGAATTAAGACAAGCGGAAGAATTGCGGGAAGCTAAATTAAAAGCAGAATGTGCAAATAAAGCAAAATCCTCATTCTTGTTCAATATGTCCCATGATATCAGGACCCCTATGAATGCAATCATTGGTTATGCAGAGCTGGCGTCCAAACATTTGCAAGAAACAGAAAAACTTAGTAGATACCTTGAAAAAATTCAAATATGCGGAGGGCAACTTCTGTCGTTGCTCAGTAATGTTCTGGATCTCGCAAGAATTGAAAATAATAAGGTCGAAATGGAATATGCTGTTTCGAATGTCCATGAATGCTTTGAAAATTGTGTCGCTATGTTCCAACAACAGGCAGAAAGTAAAAATCAGACTCTTTCTCTGACAGAACAAATTATATATCCCTGTTATGAAGTGACCTTTGTCAAGACTTATTTTCACAAACTTATTTTTTCT
>USGU01000025.1 GCA_900554415.1 uncultured Lachnospiraceae bacterium
GTCAGAAAAAATAAGTTTGTGAAAATAAGTCTTGACAAAGGTCACTTCATAACAGAGAGGAGAAAATTTATATGAAAAAAATGGGAAAAAATATGCTTACATTGATGATTATGGCTTTAAACATTCTTCTAGTTACAGGATGTAAGAGTACTCTGAAAAGTTCCTCCCCTATAATTACAATTGAAAACATAGAACAAATAAACAAAATTCAGATACATGCACATAGAATGGATAAAACGGAGTACCCATCTAATAAATTTGAAAATCTTATTAAAGACTTGGAGAATGCTATTCCACTAGATGATACAGAAGCAAAAAAAGTTCCTGTAAATGATAATAAAATGTATATTTCTTTTATTTATGAAAATGGTGAAAAAAATATTTTTTCATTTTTTAAGTGGGATAGAAAGTGGTATTTAGAACATAATGGTAATCTATATTCTAACGTAGATTTCATAATAAATTATATTGGTAAAGAGAGCTATGACTCACTCTATAAAGATAAAGATGAAATTTTATCTACTAATTCCGAATTTAGTATTACTATCCCATTGGAATATTTGGAGCAATTTTTAAAAGCATCTAATAATTCAGAGCAAATGAATATGAAAAATTATTTTCTATTTTCAGTAGAATATATGCAAAATCAAGGATATTCAAAAGAAGATGCCATATCCGAAGAAAAAGCAAGACTGGTAAAAAAATGGAAATTATATAAAGAAGCTGAACGATTAGATATCACTCCATCCGATGATGAGTTCGATAAATTTATGCAACAATGGATTTCAAGACTTTCTAATGCCAATAATGTTAAGGATTATGAACCTTTATTAGCAGAATATCACACAAGTTGGGAAGATATTATTGTAAAAAACAAGAATATTCTTTATTATCTCGATATAACAAACCAATTATACTATTTTAAATTGTATCGGTTAAAATACGATGAATTTGCGGCAGGAAGTGATACAATAAAAGATACTATCTACGATAATCCAAACGACTACTATAACGCATATTTGGAAAATGAAGTATATTCTTACAAACTGGTAGATGATGAATCCAAACAATTTTTAGATGAATTGACACAAGCAGAACTTGATTTACAGCAATAAAATTCTGTTTAAAAAAGAATCTCCTCGTAGGTGCTATTAACATCACCTACGAGGAGGAGATTTAATATTGAATTTTCAAGGTTCAACACACCAAATCAGTATGGGAGGTTTTAGTAATATATTTTTAAGAGTCTGTGTCAATCGAATAGAATCCGATATGCAACTAAAAAAGGACACTCTGCATTTATCGCAAAAGCGTCCTCTAAGATTCATTGAAAGATAGATAGCTTTTATTACAACACTGTACACAATGCTTCAACATCTTCCATTTTCGTTGCCCAGCTTGTGGCAAAACGGATAATCGTATGAGAATCATCATATTTTTCCCAAAAACCGAATTCTACCTTCTCGGCCAACTGTTCCATCTCTGTATTCTCAATGATACAAAAAACCTGATTTGTCGGGGAATCAAAACATAACGTATAACCATTTTGAATAAGTATCTGCCGAATCCGATCTGCTGCCTGAATTGCAGGTACTCCGACCCTTCCGTACAAATAATCGGTAAATAATTCGTCAAACTGGATTCCAAGCATTCGTCCTTTGGCAAGTAATGCGCCATGCTGTTTGATAATCGTGAAAAGGTGTGGAAGCCACCCTGCTTTCGGAATGACAACCGCTTCGCCAAATAATGCGCCACACTTTGTTCCACCAATGTAGAATGCATCACACAACTCAGCGATGTCTGCTAATGTAATTTCATTTTGCGGACATGCCAGTGCATATGCCAGCCGGGCTCCATCCAGATAAAGCGGAATGTTACGTGAACAGCATAAAGCACTGATTTCTCTCAATTCCGCTTTCGAATACAGTGTTCCGTATTCTGTCGGATGAGAGAGATAAACCATTCCGGGCATAACCATGTGATCACGATTTGCATCATTCTGATAGTCATCCAAAAGAGTTTCGATTTGTCTGACATTAATTTTCCCGTTATGATGTGGCAGTGTCAGAACTTTATGTCCGCCAAACTCAATCGCACCTGCTTCATGCACGCTGACGTGTCCAGTATCCGCAGCAATGACACCTTCATAACTTTTTAGTATAGCATCAATCATCGTGACATTAGTCTGTGTTCCTCCTACTAAAAAGAATACTTCCGCATCCGGTGCCTTGCAGGCATCACGAATTTTTTCTTTAGCCGATTTGGAATAATCATCCAGACCATATCCCGGTGTTTTAACAAGATTGGTTTCCATAAGACGCTTCAAAATCTGTGGATGCGCACCCTCCATATAATCGCATGAAAAAGACAAAAAATTACTCATAATATCTTTCCTCTTTCCGTATGAAATCTATGATATTGACATATTGTTAACATCATTATAAAATATCCTTATCTATGACACAAACATCAATTTGTCATTATTGACATGATACTATATCATTAATCGGAGAGTAAAAAAATGGATGCAACAAAATGTGAAGCAATCTTAATCGCAGCAGAAACCGGCAGCTTAACCGCAGCTGCAGAACGATTAGGTTATACACAATCCGGTATCACAAGAATGCTGGGAAGTCTGGAAAATGAAGTTGGTTTCTCCCTGTTTGTACGCAGCAAAAAGGGGGTTCAGCTTACAGAAAATGGAAAAGCAATGCTTCCCCTGTTCCGTGAAATTGTCCACGCGCAGCAAAATGCCCTTCAATTTAGTGCAGATATATGCGGTATCATAAAAGGTTCTTTGACAATTGGCTGCTATTATAGCATTTCTGCAATGTGGATGCCGGAAATATTAAAGGAATTCCGCAATCGTTTTCCAGGTGTATCCATCCAGATGCAGGAAGGTGGAAATCTGGAAATGTCAAAATGGCTGCATGAAAATTCTGTGGACTGCTGCTTTTGCGCCAAACCACGTTCTATGGATTGCGATTGGCTTCCAGTCTATCAGGATGAACTGGTCGCATGGCTGCCACAAAACCACCCACTTGCACTGGCAGACTCATTTCCTATTGAAAATTTAGAAAGGGAACCATTTATTCATACTTCCCCTGACCATGATACCGATCAGGACCGCTTATTAGCTGCCCTGCAACTGCACCCACAAACCCGTTTCACTACAAGAGACGGCTTTACTACCTACAACATGGTAAGTGCCGGATTAGGAATCAGCTTTAATCAACGGCTTATTGCGCAAAAATGGGACTGCAATGTAGTTGCACAAGTTCCATTTTCACCACCTCAATTTATAGAATTGGGAATCGCAGTTCCTTCTATGAAAGATGCATCCCCTGCTGCAAAGAAATTGATAGAATGTTCTATCCAATGTATTAAAAATATGACAGCTTCCCAATTCCCAGTACCAAAAAATCGAACCGACTAAAAAAATGCCCGTCATATGATTTACTAACCATATGACAGGCATTTATTTTTATAACACACGCATTAATTTAAATGAATATGTTCTCTGGATTTATCAGCAATCTCTTTCTTAATCTTTTCTACAAAATCATCCAATGGAAGAACATTGGTTTCTTTTTCTCCGTGGAGACGGAATGAAACGCTGCGGTCATCTTTTTCATTAAATCCGACAACCAACAGATAAGGTATCTTCTGTACCTGACCTTCACGCATACGATAACCAAGCTTTTCAGAACGGTTATCAAGTTCTACGCGGACATCTGCTGCCTCTAATGCATCAACGATTTCCTGGGCATAAGCATTTAATCCATCATCATCCGTTTTTACCGGAATAACGCAAACCTGAACAGGAGCAAGCCATGTTGGCAGATTTCCCTTTGTTTCTTCCAAAATATAAGCCATAAAGCGGTCCAAAGAGCCCAGGATAGCACGATGCAATACAACTGGTGTCTTCTTTTCGCCATTACTGTCAATGTAATACAGATTAAATTTAGCAGGCAGACAGAAATCCAACTGGCAGGTAGAAAGTGTGATTTCATTACCAACAGCCGGCTGAACATTTACATCCAGTTTCGGACCATAGAAAGCAGCTTCACCAACTTCTTCTGTATATTCAATGCCGATGTCATTTAACACATGTCTCAGTGCATCTTCAGCAGCATTCCACATTTCATCATCATCATGGTACTTTTCTTTATTTTCAGGATCACGAAGTGAAAGAACACAACGGTAATTCGTGATACCGAAATCTTTATAGGTGTCAAAAATCAAATTAACAACCTTTGTAAATTCATCCTTAATCTGCTCTGGTGTTACGAACAAATGCGCATCATTCTGACAGAAATGACGGCCACGTTCGATACCTTTCAATGTACCACTGCTTTCAAAACGGAAATCATGTGCAATTTCACCGATACGGATTGGCAAATCTTTGTAAGAATGTCTTCTGTTTGCATAAATCATCATATGATGTGGACAGTTCATCGGTCTGAGAACGAAAGACTCTCCTTCCATTTCCATAGGTGGGAACATATTCTCTTTGTAGTGATCCCAGTGACCGGAAGTCTTGTAGAGATTGATTGTTCCAACACATGGAGTCATAACATGGAGATATCCCAGTTTTCTCTCCTTATTCTTGATGTAATTTTCCAGTTCCTGCCAGATGACATAACCATTTGGCATATACATTGGAAGACCACGTCCGACAAGATCATCTACCATAAACAGATTCATTTCCTTACCGATTTTACGGTGGTCTCTTTCTTTAGCTTCCTCTAATAACTGTATATGTGCATCCAGTTCTTCCTGAGTTGGGAAGCATACACCATAAATACGCTGAAGCATCTTATTATTGCTGTCACCCTTCCAGTAAGCACCGGAATGACGGAGCAGCTTGAAGTATTTACACATTTTTACATTATCCACATGAGGTCCACGGCAGAGGTCTGTAAAATCGCCCTGATCATAAACAGTGATATTACCATCCTCAAGATCTGCAATTAAATCCAGTTTATAAGAATCGTCTTTGAACATTTCCAAAGCTTCTTCCTTAGAAACTTCACGACGGATAATCTTTTTCCCAGATTTAATAATCTTTTTCATTTCTTTTGTAATTTTTTCAATATCTTCATCACGAATTACATCTTCACCAAGATCAATATCATAATAGAATCCTTCTGCAACAACAGGGCCTACCCAGAATTTAGCATTTGGATAAAGGTGTTTCACTGCCTGCGCCATAACATGGGCACAAGAATGATTGAGCGTATTTAAGCTCTCGTCTTCTTTAAAATTAACCATTTGTATTCTCCTTCTCTTTCCTAATAACTGAAAAAGCACCCATAGATTTATCCATAATCTAAGGGTGCTTGCACACGGTTCCACCTTAATTTTTAACTCTTACAGCCGATAACGGGGCAATACGGTAACGCTTCGGAACAAGTCCTTCTACGCACAGCTTCGAAGTGGTCTTCATGTAATCTGTTCTCAAGAAACTTCCAGCAAATGTTTCTCTCTCTGTCAGAACCGGACTGCACTACTTTCTTCATCAACGCTTTTATGGGTACAATTTCTTTTTGGTTTAATCAATTATAATATAGTAATAAATTTAATTCAACGGGTTTTGAAAATTATTTCAAAAAAATCCTGTCCTTTTACTCTCGTATCATTCTGTAAAATGTTCCCACCCCGATACTGGTTTCAAGTTGATACGCTGAACCATCAATTGCAAATCCTGCCTTTTCATAACAACGTATAGCACGTTTATTCCATTCTCTCACTTCCAAATACAAAGGCTTTCCAGGGTATAGCCTTTTGGAAATTTCATACGCACTCTGCAGCATCTGCTGCCCATATCCTTTATTGCAATAATTGGGATTGAACGATATTGCCTTAGAAATCAGCAAATTGCTCAGCCTTGAAACTGATTTGATAACAGGTTAAACATGAACGGACGATACTTTTTTGTAGTATCTTTTCTTTTTAATCAAAGTGAAGTATGATACAAACGAAAAGCAATATATATGCAAGAAAGGAAACCTTATGATAGATTTGATAGAACAGAAAAAAATCAAAATAATCAAGGATTCCAAAAACAACTATGAGCGATTGATTTGCCGCGTATAAATCAACCGCAAGAACAGGAGGCATTTAACAGGATGAAGATTGAGGGAAACCAGAAAGAATTAGACGCAATGGCAGAATTTCATAAGGGAAATCGCACGGAAGGTCTGAGACTCCAAGAAGAATTCGCTTCAGAATTCCGTGAAGAATACAAGGATAAAGACCACTGTCCTTGCCTCAAAGCCTGCCGCTATCATGGAAACTGTAAAGAATGTGTCGCAATCCACCGTGCACATCAGGAACATGTTCCCAACTGTATGCGCCCATTGATTAACAAGAAACTGAAACTGATGTCAGAGTTGACAGAACATACTCTGGCAAATGAAATAGAACCTCCACATGAGATTTTAAGAAAAGTTTAAAAAAACTAAGGAAAAGAAATTTCGGGAAAATCAAGAAAAACTAAAAGAAAAACATGGAATTTCTGAAGATGTAGTTGTTGTAGAAAAGGATAATATGATTAGGTTCCTTATAAGAACTATTGTAAAAATGATAAAATGGATGCAACCATGTGGTTATCAATTCTCGCAACCATTGGTCTATTTACGCTTATCTATCCGAGTATTAGAAATCCTTTTTTTGATGTATTACGTATGTTATGTGTACAGTATTTTTCTTTTTAGTAAAAAAGGCTATGAAAATTCATAGCCTTTTTGTGTACAGGAATCATTTATGTTTTAAATATTTTATAAGAGCTAAAACGATTAATATGTACAGAACAATTTTAGCTAACATGAATAAAGAATCAAGGAAACGAACAAAATCTACCATAAGTATATCTCCTGTTATTTGAAAGGATATAATTTGACTGTAAAGCTTTCGTCAACTTTTGTCCAAGCAGTAGCACCACCGATACTTGTACTAAGGGCGAGACATAAACACATAGCAACTAATAAAAATTGTTTTCTCATAGTAACACCTCCATCCTTTTATAATTATTATATTTATTCAAGCTTTCAATTTACTTTCATTAATCTTACAATTTTGTCACATTAATTTTTCTTTTTTTCTATAGCCAGATTCCAACCCGAACAGTAAGTGTAAGAAATATAACAAAGAACTTTTCATTTAACGTAAAACTAGAATTATCTGCAAATGAAATAGATGTTGTACTAAGCGGCGGACAGCTCCGCTATCTAAAAAAACAATTAAATTTGCAAAATAATTAAATAAAATTCCCTCTTGACATATTTTTCAAGAGGACTATAATAGCAAACAGAAAGAAAATAAAGTTCACAGAAATTCGTTGACGAGAACAAGGTCGTAATCATGATTATTTTCAGAGAGTCTGTGGTTGGTGCGAACAGACAGTAACAGATTATCGATTATCCTCTCTAAGAAGCGGGCTGAACGCATAAACTGCAAGTAAACCTCGCCGGTTGCCTCCGTTATGGGATAGCATATGTTAGTATGTGAAGTGCCACAGAGTTTTTCTGTGGAATTAGGGTGGTATCGCGGATTTATTCGTCCCTTTCCAGTAGTTCTGGAGAGGGATTTTTTTATTGTTTCCTTTATACTTATTTCGGTGAACAAGTACTTTGACCACTAGTCAGGGTTTAAGAAAAGGAGGAAATGCAAATGAAAGCATTACAAAAATTCAGCAAATTTTTATCAGATTACACTTCAGTAGTAGTAATCGCCATCGCCATCGTAACCTTTATCGTCCCAGGCATGATGGGCTGGGTAAACCATCCACTGTTTACCGACCCTGTTTCCAACAAGTTCACCAGTCAGTCCATTATCATCGGTATCATCATGTTCAGTATGGGACTTACTCTGACCACAGAAGATTTCAAAATTTTAGCACAAAGACCATTCGATATCTGCGTAGGCGCACTGGCACAATATCTGATTATGCCATTTCTCGCATTTGCACTGACAAAAGCATTGCAGCTTCCTGATGGAATTGCCCTCGGACTGATTCTTGTAGGCTGCTGCCCGGGTGGTGTATCATCCAATATTATGTCTTACCTTTGTGGCGGCGATGTTGCTTTTTCCGTAGGAATGACAACCGTATCAACCATTCTTTCACCAATTGTGACACCATTAATGGTTTCACTGCTGGCAAGCGGAACCAGTATTTCCATCAAAGCATTGCCAATGCTGATTTCTATCGTTGAAACTGTCATTCTTCCGGTTGCATTAGGTTTCCTTCTGAACTATCTGTTCGGTAAGAACAATACCTTCCGTGAACTCCAGAAAATCATGCCTGGAATCGCTGTATTAGGACTTGCCTGTGTTGTTGGCGGTGTTGTTTCTTCCCAGGGAGATAAATTCTTCCAGTCAGGTGTTGTGATTTTCGTTGCCGTATTCCTTCACAACGCTTTAGGTTACCTTCTTGGCTATGTAGCCGGAAAACTTGTAGGCATGAATACCTCAAAGAAAAGAACCATCGCAATCGAAGTTGGTATGCAGAATGCAGGTCTTGCTACAAACCTTGCTACAACAACTGCACAGTTTGCTTCTACACCGGAATCTGCAATCATCTGTGCCGTTTCCTGCACATGGCATTCTATTTCAGGAACATTACTTGCCGGAATGTTTGCAGCTTATGATAAACACAAAAAGGCACAAGGTAGTGTAGCTTTATCTGAAGAACCTGCAAAATAATATATACCTTACAGGTTTCTCCTATTCGCGTGGCTTATACAACGCATGAGAATTACTTTATATAACTATGAGCCCGGACTCCCTTTCAATACAGGAGTTTCCGGGCTCTATTTTTACTCATCTTCACTCATATAGTCCATTGGATTGACAGGCTGTCCGTCTTTGCGCATTTCAAAATACAGATTGCATCCCTCTACGCTGTAATATTTTGTAGGCTCAGCCACATAACCGATTACATCTTTTGCATTTACATAATCACCTGTTTTCACCTGAACATCCTGCAACTGCCCATACAGACATTCATAACCATTTCCCATATCCACCGTCACTGTCGTTCCGGTTTCCCGCATCGTATCAATGGATTTGACAACTCCAGGTGCTGCTGCAATGACATTGTCATTTAAAGTACCGGAAATCACCAGTGCAGGATTATATTTATACTGGTCTAATGTAGAAAAATAGACGGACTTGTCCATACTGTAACTCATAAGGACATTTCCATTTACCGGCCAGAGTAACTGGCTGCTCTCTGTAAAATTCGGAGTGGCTGTCTTTGTCTCCTGTACCTCTGTGTAAGTAGATTGTACCTGCTCCGTAACTTCTTCTACACTATTCTTGACCTCCTGCTCCCATTTCTTTGCTGTTCCGCTTGCTTCCTTTGCCGCTTGTGCTTCTTCGTCTGCTTTTGCCATCTGTTCTTCCATCAGACGTTCCTCTTCCGCTATCTTATTCTGGTAATTTCTCCATGTATAAGCGCCGGTTAATACAAGTGTGGCGATAAAGCAAATCGCTACGCCTGCTGCTGCTCGTTTTTTCCCTACCGGGGACAGCTCCATTTTCTTCATATTCATCACCTCTGACTCTATTTTTGCCAGAAAGTGAATGCCTTATTCTGGTTTTACCAATATTTCTACTACTTCCTCAATTGTTGTTCCTTCAAAAAAATAAGATAAAATTTCTTCATAATTTTTACCGTCTTCTGCCATCTTTTCTGCCGTGTACTGGCTCATGCCAAGTCCGTGTCCGATTCCCTGCGTCAGTACTCTGGTTTTCCCATCAAAATCCTGCAATACAAAACTGGAAGATGGTAAATGATATGTATCCCGAAATTCTTCGCCCTTGACTTCTTCTGTTCCGCAGAGTACTTTTGTCACATACCCTGCGCTGTCCTGCTCAAGCACCTGCAGTCCTGTTTCCTGTATAATAGAAGTAGTCATGGCATCAGGTGCCTCGATGTCAGCAGCACATTCCTTCACCTGAAGATACGGATAAGCGTCACTGCCCAGCACCTCTTTCCCGGAGCGGGTTTTTCCATTGCTCACTTTATGATAAGGGGTCAGTGCCAGACTGCCCTCATACATCAGCACACTTCCTTCGGTCTCTTCCCATGCCGTTTTCACTTTCTCATAATATTCCGAATAGTTATCAGACCCCCAGTTAGACTCCATCTGCTGTCTGGTCCAATAGCCCTTCGTCAAAACTGCCGTGCTTCCTTCTTCCTGAATCTTTTTATATATGCTTGTCCGAATCAGAATTGCCTGCGCTTTTAATGTTTCTAACGAAACATCTCCATCTATTTCCTTAGCCAGTACACTGATTCCATACTCATCCAATGACAGTTCTTTTTCTGCCCCGTCCCGTTCTACGGTCACATACGGACTATCCGCTTTTGTGACCTTCAGCACTCCATTTCCATTGATAAACAGTGTGACAATATATGGAAGAATCATAATAATTAGGAAAACACATACAGCTTGTTTCATAAATCGTTTCATAAAAAACAACCTCCCATACCATATGGTATGAGAGGCTGTATAGATTTATTCCTCGAGCGGATTTACAGTCACATGGTCCAGCTTCCAGATTTCATCTACATAATCCTGAATCGTTCTGTCCGAAGTGAATTTTCCGCAGGATGCCGTATTTAACAGCGCCATCTTCGCCCACCGTTCAGTATCACGGTATGCTGCTTCTACCCGTTCCTGTGCCTCTGCATAAGAGCGGAAATCTTTAAGAATAAAATAGGTATCTGGTCTTGGACAGCCCTGTCCGGTCAACAAGGAATTGTACAAATCTTTGAACATTTCTCTGTCTCCACCTGAATAAGTTCCATCCATCAACTGGTCGATAACCCGTTTTAAATCCCAGTCATTGAAATAAATTTCCTGTGGATTGTATCCGCCATTCTTCTCGTAGTTGATAACTTCTTCTGAACTGAGTCCGAAGATAAATGCATTTTCAATGCCGACTTCTTCTACAATTTCCACATTTGCTCCATCCATGGTTCCCAAGGTTGGTGCACCGTTCAACATGAATTTCATATTTCCGGTTCCCGAAGCTTCCTTGGATGCAGTAGAAATCTGCTCGCTGACATCTGCTGCCGCAAAAATCAGTTCCGCATTTGACACACGGTAGTCCTCGATAAATACAATCTTCAGCTTTCCGTTGATACTGCGGTCATTATTTACCACATCAGCAACACAATTTATCAGCTTGATAATCTCTTTGGCACGAATATAACCCGCTGACGCTTTTGCCCCAAAAATAAAAGTTCTTGGGTAAAATGGCATTTCCGGATGTTCTTTTATCTTATTATAAAGATACATCACATGAAGGATATTCAAAAGCTGGCGTTTGTATTCATGCAGACGCTTTACCTGCACATCAAAGATAGACCGTGGGTCCACTTCGATGCCATTGTGTTTCCAAATATAATCTGCGAGACGTTCCTTGTTCTTATATTTGATATTCATAAATTCTGCTCTTGCCTTTGCATCTTCTGCAAGTGGCTTCAGCCGTTCCATCTGGGACAAATCCGTAATCCATCCATCCCCGATGTGTGCAGTTACCCAGTCAGCAAGCAGCGGATTTCCATGAAGCAGGAATCTTCTCTGGGTAATACCGTTAGTCTTATTATTAAATTTCTCCGGCATCATTTCATAGAAATCTTTCAATTCCTGATGTTTCAAAATCTCTGTGTGGAGACGTGCCACTCCATTTACCGAATAACCGGCAACAATTGCCAGATGTGCCATCTTCACTTGTCCATCTCTCAGAATTGCCATGCTTGCAACCTTCTGTTCGTCATTTGGATACTGCTCGCGAATCTGATTTACAAAACGACGGTCAATTTCCTGTATAATCTGATAAACTCGTGGCAACAGGCTTGAAAATAAATCAATCGGCCATTTTTCCAGTGCTTCTGACATAATGGTGTGATTGGTGTAGGCAACAGTCTTTGTGGTTGTCTCCCATGCCTCATCCCACTCCAATCCTTCTTCGTCAATGAGCAGACGCATCAGTTCTGCAACAGCTACTGTCGGATGGGTGTCATTCATCTGAATGGTCACTTTCTCATAAAGCTTTCTCACATCACTGTGCTTCTTTTTGTAACGGGCAAGCAATGCCTGAATACTTGCTGACACAAAGAAATACTGCTGTTTCAGACGAAGCTCTTTTCCTGCATAATGATTGTCATTTGGATACAATACCTCAACAATGTTTTTTGCAAGATTTTCCTGCTCAATCGCTTTATGATACTCACCACGGTCAAATTCATCCAGTTTGAATTCGGTAATTGCCTGTGCATCCCAGATGCGGAGGGTATTTACCACATGGTTTCCATATCCTACCACCGGCATATCATATGGAATCGCAAGCACGGATTCGTAGTTTTCCTGAATATAATAATTTCTCTGTTCTTCTTCATTGTATTCCACACGAATGGTTCCGCCAAAGCGGACTTCTTTGGCATACTCATCGCGTCGCAGTTCAAACGGATTGCCATTTTTCAGCCAGTTATCAGGCGTTTCCACCTGATAACCGTCCTTAATTTTCTGCTTAAACATTCCGTAATGATAACGGATTCCGCAGCCATAAGCCGCATATCCAAGTGTTGCCAGAGAATCCAAAAAGCACGCTGCCAGTCTTCCAAGACCGCCATTTCCAAGGGCTGCGTCCGGTTCTTCATCCTCAATCACATTGAGGTCAATCCCCATCTCGTCGAGTGCCTCTTTCACATCCTTATAGGCAGTCATGTTAATCAGATTATTTCCAAGCGCGCGGCCCATCAGAAATTCCATTGACATATAATATACTGTCTTTGGGTCTTCCTTGTCGTAGGTCTTCTGTGTTGCAAGCCAGTCATCAATAATGGCCTCTTTTACAGCATAGGACACAGCCTGAAAAATCTGCTGCGGTGTAGCTTCTTCGATTTCTCTGCGATATAAGATGCGCACATTATTTTTCACATCTTTCTTGAATGTTTCCTTGTCAAATCGCTTGCTATACATTCACAAAATCCCCCAATACTTCTATCGCTCTACACCTAAGTTTACAGCTTCTCCATTAATCTTCCATTCTTTCACATAACCTGCAGGAGCAGCCTTTTCTACGCTGACTGCAAGGGTGTCTCCACCGATTTCATCTGCATATTTCTGGAAAATAGCTTCTGCTTTCTCGCTTCCTTCGTAAGTAACTTTGATTTTATCGGTCACTTCGAAATCTGCTTCCTTACGCATAGTCTGAATCTTACTGATAATTTCTCTTACAAATCCTTCTTCCAAAAGTTCTTCGGATAAGTTTGTATCAAGTACAACAGTGATACCATAATCACTTTCAGATACATAACCCTCTGTCTGAGCCATATCGATTAATAAATCTTCTTTCAGAAGTTCTACTGCCTCACCATTTACTTCAAATTTCAATGAACCATTTGCATTTAATTCATCCATTGCTGCATTTCCATCCAGATTTGCAAGCACATTTTTGATGCCGCCAAGCAGTTTTCCATATTTCGGTCCTACTGTCTTAAGCTGTGGTTTGAATGTGTAAGAGGTAAATGCGCGAACATCTTCTGTCAGTTCGATTTCCTTTACATTTAATTCATCTGTGATAATATCCTGATAGAACTCTGGAAGTCCCGGAATTCCTTTTACAAACATCTTTCCGATTGGCTGACGGTTCTTGATATTTGCTGTATTACGGCATGCACGGCCCATAACTACAACCTTCAGCACTTCATCCATACGTTCTTCCAGTTCTTTGTCAATAAACGCTTCATTTACTTCCGGGAAGTCACATAAATGAATACTTTCCGGCGCATTTGCATCAATGCTTCTTACCAGATTCTGGTAAATTTCTTCTGTCATAAATGGAATCATCGGAGCAGCATCTTTACATACAGTCACTAAAGCTGTGTAAAGTGTCATATATGCATTAATCTTATCCTGTTCCATTCCTTTTGCCCAGAAACGTTCACGGCTTCTTCTTACATACCAGTTACTCATATCATCTACGAAATCCTGAAGTGCTCTTGCAGCCTCTGGAATTCTGTAATTCGATAAATTATCATCTACTGTTTTTGTAAGTGTATTCAATTTGGACAGCAGCCATTTATCCATAACGGAAAGTTTATCATATTCCAAGGTATATTTTGTTGCGTCAAATTCATCAATATTTGCATAGAGAACAAAGAATGCATAAGTATTCCAAAGTGTTCCCATAAACTTACGCTGACCTTCCATAACTGCTTTTCCATGGAAACGGTTTGGAAGCCATGGTGCGCTGTTGATATAGAAATACCATCTAATCGCGTCTGCTCCGTAAGTCTGAAGTGCCTCGAATGGGTCAACTGCATTCCCTTTTGACTTACTCATCTTCTGTCCATTTTCATCCTGCACATGTCCGAGCACGATTACATTTTCATAAGGAGCCTTATTGAAAATGAGGGTCGAAATTGCAAGCAGAGAATAGAACCATCCACGGGTCTGGTCTACGGCCTCTGAAATAAACTGGGCAGGGAACTGTTTTTCAAATAATTCCTGATTTTCAAACGGATAATGGTGCTGTGCAAATGGCATAGAACCACTGTCAAACCAGCAGTCGATTACTTCTGGAACTCTGTGCATCTGCTTTCCACAATGTGGGCAGCGAATGGTTACTTCATCAATATATGGTCTGTGAAGTTCAATGTCATCCGGGCAGTTATCTGACATAGATTTCAGTTCTTCAATGCTTCCGATAGAATGCTGATGTCCACATTCACATTCCCAGATATTGAGCGGTGTTCCCCAGTAACGGTTACGGCTGATTCCCCAGTCCTGAACATTTTCAATCCAGTCTCCGAAACGGCCTTTTCCAATACTCTCAGGAATCCAGTTAATGGTATTGTTATTTCTGATAAGGTCATCTCTGACTGCTGTCATCTTAATGAACCATGATTCACGTGCATAGTAAAGAAGTGGTGTATCACATCTCCAGCAGTGTGGATAACTATGTTCAAATTTTGGTGCATCAAAGAGAAGTCCTCTTTCATCTAATTCTTTTAAGATAACCGGGTCAGCTTTCTTTACAAACATTCCGGCAAATGGAGTTTCCTCTGCCATTTCTCCTTTTTCATTTACAAGCTGTACGAATGGGAAGTCATATTTCCGTCCGACTTTCGCATCATCTTCACCAAATGCAGGTGCAATATGAACGACACCAGTACCATCTGTAAGTGTTACATAAGTATCGCATACTACATAAAAGCATTTCTTATTCTGCTTTGCAGCCACATCTGCAGCGCACTGGTAAAGTGGTTCATATTCTTTGTATTCCAGTTCACTTCCCTTGTAAGTTTCCAATACTTCGTAAGCTTTTTCCTCTTCTGTAGCAAGCTTTCCAAGTACCGTATCGAGAAGTGCAGATGCCATATAATATACATGACCATCAATACATTTTACCTTTGCGTATTCTTCATCCGGATTTACACAAAGACCAATGTTCGATGGAAGTGTCCATGGTGTTGTTGTCCATGCAAGAATATATGCATCTTCATCTTTGACTTTAAATCGCACGATAGCAGAACGTTCTTTTACATCCTTGTATCCCTGCGCTACTTCCTGTGCAGAAAGCGGGGTTCCACAACGAGGGCAGTAAGGAACAATCTTGAATCCTTTGTAAAGAAGTCCTTTATCCCAAATCTTCTTCAAAGCCCACCATTCGGACTCAATAAAGTTATTGTCATAAGTGACATATGGGTGTTCCATATCAGCCCAGAATCCAACTGTGCCGGAAAAATCCTCCCACATTCCTTTATATTTCCATACACTTTCCTTACATTTCTGGATAAATGGTTCTACCCCATAATTTTCAATCTGGTCTTTTCCATCCAGTCCAAGCATCTTTTCAACTTCAAGCTCAACAGGAAGACCATGGGTATCCCATCCGGCCTTACGAGGAACCATGTAACCCTTCATGGTACGGTATCTTGGAATCATGTCCTTGATAACACGTGTCAGCACATGGCCGATATGTGGTTTACCATTTGCAGTCGGAGGACCATCATAGAATGTATAAGTTTCCCCCTCCTTGCGTGAATCCATACTCTTTTCAAAAATATCGTTCTCTTTCCAGAATTGTTCTGTCGCTTTCTCTCTCTCAACAAAATTCAAGTCTGTTGAGACCTTCTTGTACATCGACATTTTTCTATCTCCTTTCTCCTTGTTTTACATTGTTCTTGCTATTTGCATTGTTGATACATGGCTCAGTTTCATCGCGAAAAAAAAGCTTCCGCCCTGTAATAGGACGAAAGCTATTGTTATCGTTGACCACCTGTTACAACATACTCCTGTCTCGGTCCTCACTCCGACATTTTATATGCGCTTCCTATAACGGTGGAAATGACCGGCATCCTCTACTGACTTACGTGTTCGACTGATGCAGCTCGGAAGTGATATTCAAATATATCTTACTCGCACCGGTCTCTCACCATCACCGGATCGCTTTGCCTTTCTGATATATCCTACTGTCTTCGTCAATGCTTTTTCATATTCTGTTTTATTATAATAAAGAAACCCTTGAATCGTCAAGGGTTTCAACTAAATTTTCTTTTAAAGACTTTTCATGATATATTTAAATTTTCTTTACCCAGCAAATCTCCATGCATTATACATCCCAGTCCAATGATCAACCGGAAATACACACAATGCACAGAACAGCACTGCCCCAATCATCACACAATTTCTCACTATTGAAAATCTGCGATACTTTCTTACGATCAAGCTGACAAAGATAACTGCCATCCATACCATAAATACCATAGGAATAATCCTGTTTACCGTCAAACCATACGCACGAATATATAACATCATTTTCCCTGCTGCCGTCAGAATCAAAACCAATGTCAATCCAGACAACAGAATATTTCCGGCCTTGAGCCATCGATTTTCCTTATTGTCCACCTGCGCCAGCCGGTTTACAAACCATAAGATCAACAGATTCCATACCCCTGCCTGACAAAGTTCAAAGAAGCCCCGCCTTGCATATTCAGCATAGGTAAATGCTTCCGGAAGTTTGCCAGCCAGTGCGGAAAAGAAATAATTTCCCTGTACTCCGATAAACAAAATATAAACCGCACAAACAGCAGCAAGGATTGTCACTACTGCAGGCATCGGAAGAATCTGCACTGCCTGACGTGTTTTTTGAATATTCTGCCCTGTAATCCGGTCTGTATTTTTTCCATAAATACTTCCATACACCAATCCAAATAAATAGCAGGAAACCGGAATTGCAAATATCATTCTTAATAAAAATGCAAACAAATGTGTATAAATATAATCTGACACTCCACCAAGTAAGTGTTCAAACCCTGCATCGGCACTGGACAGTAACGGTAAAAGAATGCAAAATATAGGAATGACAATGGCTGCCCCAAGCAAAATAGCTGCTAAAGTACTCATTTTACCATTTTTCATTTGCTCCTGTTCTGCCACATTTTTTCCTGTTTCTTCCTTCTTCAGATTCTCACCGGTCACTTTTTCAGCCATACCAAGTAATACCTTGCCCTGTATTAGAAAATTCAGAAATGGTACTGCTCCCAGTGCATTCCACACATCATATCCTACAAAACCGGAAGTCCGTCCTGCATCAATTAACCGTCCTCCTGCGCTAAGTGTCCAATATGCTGCCACTGCCATAAGCGCAAGAATCTGTATAACCGGAAATACCGAATAAAATGCAATGGGAAGTCCCGTCATCAACATCACTGCCAGCCAAAACCAGCTTTCTTTCTCCGGTATTTTCCCTTTACTATATAAATATCCAAGCACCACCACTGTATAAAATAAGGTAAATGCAGAAAGACTCCAACTCGCTGTTCCTGAAGTGAATATCCAGATGAAAGCATATCCAAGTATCAAATACAAAACTGCAATGACTTTATCCGTTGCGTTTATCTCCGTTTTCCGCTCCATTTTCCACATCATTCATGTCCTCCACATATTCCAGAATATCTCCCGGCTGACATTCAAGCGCTTTACATATACTATTCAGTGTACTGAGCTTGATTGCCTTCGCCTTTCCATTTTTTAAAACCGAAATATTTGCCATCGTAATCCCTACCTTCTCAGAAAGCTCCGTTACACTCATCTTTCGTTTGGCAAGCATTACATCTACATTAATTATTATTGCCATCTTTCCTGCCTCCCCTTAGATTGTCAAATCATTTTCATTCTGAAGATTTGCTGCTTTCTGAATCAAATGTGAAAGCACTGCTGCCGCAACTGAGATTCCAATTCCAATAATGCCAATCATCAAAGAGACCAAAAACACACTCGGATGATTCATATTTAATATCAGAAGCACAATATTTCCTGAAATCAGTGCAATCGTATCTGCTCCCGCAAGATAAGAAATCTTCTCCATATGCTTTGCATTCTCCATAGAAAATGCCTTATCTTTCTCAATATTATTGAAAATCATCCACGCATGAATCAGCGCTGCAAAACAAGGTATCGCAAGTACCCACACAAAAATGATCCACGGTTTAAAATACCTTCCAAGCTCCGGTGACATGCCCGACAACTCTCTCCCTACAACCGGAATCACCACTGCACACAGTATTAATCCACATATTGCCACAAAAATCACAAGAAATTTCAACCATTTTACCATTTTTCTTTGTTCCATAATTCTTACTCCTTCTACTTAAAATATAGTTCCACTTCCATCCAATCACTGAATAGAGTTTGTGTAGTTTCATTTACTCCTTTTGTGGTTATTATATAGTCTGGATTTTAAATTGTCAATAATTTTTTATCGTTTTGCAATAAATAGTATTTGTGTTTCAATATAACAAAAAAGGGCAGACGGCCTATCTAAACCTTCTGTCCTTTTTTTAATCATTATATAATTGTTTAAATTCTCTAGCAATACCTGTCTCTGGTCCGGTTTACATCCTTTTCCAAAGCCACAATATCAATAATTTCTATTTCATTTTCTTTAATGCACTCCCGTATCACATCCAGCTTTTCTTCTTCTCTTACCAGAAGGGAAATACCACAGCACTTACTGGCAGCCCTTGGCGTTGGAGAAATCTGAGTCCGTACTCCCTTTTCTTTAAGAATACGATATAGCTTCATCCCATTTTCGTGATTTGGAAATAAGACATAATACTGCATTTCCATTTTCAAAACTCCTCGTTTTAAACATTTCAGGTTAAATCTTCCTAGTTATTCAACATTTCTACGAATGCCCCGATACGTGTACGAAGCTGTGGTGCGTCACCATCCGTGTAATCTGTTTCCAATGACAGACAAGGAATTCCTGCTTCTTTCAATGTCTTTTCAACAAAATAATTTTCTGTCGCAAAACAGTTACAGAACTTCAGATGTACATCAATAACACCATCAACCTTGTATTCCTTTGCAAGGCGGAGAATATCATCCATACGTCCGGTATTCGGTGTGAAACATGCACAGTTAATCTTCATATAACGTTCTGCAAGATTCTCAATCTGCTCATCCACAGTTGTTCCAGATTCATCCACATAATTTTCGAAATATCGTGTTCCGGTACATGTCTCTTCACATGCAACAACTGCACCGCTGGTTTCAATAATATTGTGAAGTTTCCAGTTTGGAACTGCCATAGGTGTTCCGGTGATCATAATTCTCTTTGTTCCTTCTGCAAATGGTGTTACTCCATCTTCAATACGTTTTTCCAATTCATCGGCAAGTTTATTTACCATTTGTGTAAATCTTGTTGGGTCATCATAAAATGCAATCTGTGAAATCAAAAGTGTATCTACACCACTGATAGGCACCTTATCTGCTTTTCTGCAATCATACAAACGGCTCAGCGCCTTTCTCTTTGCATTAATCAGTTTGATTGCTTCTGCCAGCTTTTCAGAAGTGACTGTATTTCCGGTAAATTCTTCTACTACTTTTTTAAGTTCCTCAATTTCTTCCGCCCAGGCTTTTACATCTTTTCTGCGTTTCATCTGTGGAAGATCCATCACATGCATTGGAACATCTTCTGATAAAATTTCCCATGCTTTCTTCTTTCCGTCGCAGGTTGTTTCCCCAATATACATATCTGCGATTCGGAAAAATGGACATGTTCTGTCAAGTCTTGCTCCTACAGATGCCTTGATCAATGGACATGTATTTAGCGGAAGCACTTTCTCTCCACCTGGAACCCAGAACTGAGAACCTCCGCAAAGACCTGTGGCAATTGCATCTGCTGCAAAAATAACTTCATCCGGTACATATGTACAGAAAGTTCCAAATACTTTTCCGCCTTTTTTCTGGAACTCAATCAACTCTGCCGGACGCACTCCATGTACTTCTGCAATTACAAAATCAAAATAATCCATAGCTTCCGGTCTGTTTTCCTGTGAAAGGAATACATCCCCAATCGCCTGAGGAAGCACAGCACATAGCTGGTCGTGTGTTTCCAAATCCATTCCAAGGTCTTCCCACATCTTTTTGTAATCTGCCATTTTCTTTTCCTCCTAATGAACATTTTAAAGATATTAGCTACTGATTTTAGTATATCATACGTCTTGGAAGTAGCCTGAGCTAACCGTTTTCCCAGATTATTGTATTTTATAATATCTGAATCTTATTATAGATTTTTTCTATTTATCAGAAAATTATCGTATTCCCATATCACGAAATGCTTTGATACAACTATCAATTTCTTCTTTGGAATTCCACGTGCTAAACGCAAACCGCACTGTCCCTTGCGGATAAGTTCCAAGCATTTGATGGACTATTGGTGCACAATGCAGCCCTACTCTCGTCATAATTCCATACATATCTTCCAAGTCAAATGCCACCATTCCATTATCCCTTCCCGGAAAATCCAATGACACTACCGCCACTCTGCCTATAGTTTCCGGAAGTCCCACAATCCTTATCTCAGAAAATTTCTTTACCTGATTCAAAAAATATGCTGTCAATTCCATTTTTTCTTCGTGGATTTTTCCAATCCCCTTTTCCTGCAAATATTTTAATGCTGCATGAAGCCCGATAATTCCGGGTAAATTCATTGTTCCGCTTTCGAATCTGTCTGGCAGAAAAGATGGCATTTCCAATTTATCCGATATACTTCCCGTTCCCCCTGCAATCAACGGTATTATTTCTTTCGCCAGTTCTTTCCTGACCAGAAATCCTCCAATTCCTTGTGGACCAAGTAAGCCTTTATGTCCGGTAAATGCCAGAAAATCAATAAAATCATTTTCAAAATCAATATCCAAAGTTCCTGCCGACTGTGCAGTATCTACAACAAATACCAGACCTTTTTCCCTGCAAATTTTTCCGATTTCACGTATAGGAGCCACAGTACCACAAACATTTGATGCATGGTTTACAATAACCGCTTTCGTATTTCCTTTTATTGCCTTTGCAAAATCAGAAACCTTGCTGCATCCTTCCCCGTCTGTTGCAATAATATCCCACTCTATTCCATTTTCCTCCAATTGTTTCAATGGACGCACCACCGCATTGTGCTCCATTCCCGATACCAGTACATGATCCCCCGATTTCAGATAACCCTTCATAAAATAATTTAACGAATAAGTAATACCGGGCGTGAAAATCACTTCTGCATGTTTCTCTGCATGAAATAGTGACAATAGCATTTCTCTGGTTTCCAACACCTTTTCTTCCAAATCATATGCTTCCTGATAATTTCCCCGGTTAATATTAAATGCTCCATTTTTCAGAAATTCACCTACTGCCTCTGCTACTCCCGGTGCCTTTGGAAATGAAGTACTTCCATTATCAAAATAAATCATGTTTCCTCCTTACAAATACCTGATTACAAGTTATTCCATCCTTTTATTTATCAGAAAAGAATTTCCTGATAAAAGAAAAAGCTCCCGTCCTCACCTGAACGAAAGCCTTTTCTTTATCTTCTATTCTGTCTTCTGTTTTCTTCCTGTCTCTGCCTTGCTGCCCTTTGCCTTCTTCTACGTTTTCGTTCTCGTTGAATTTTTTTCTTTCTTATAATTAGAGCAATCACAATAATAAATAAAATTGTAATAATTACACAAACTGCAATAATAATATATTTTACAATTGTTTTCAACTTAGAAGCCATCGTCGTTGTACTGGAACTTTGACTTTTCCCCGAAACATCTGCCTTCGTCATATGCTGGTCTATATAAGACTGACTGTATGTTACTTCAAATGTTCCAACCGTCTGTCCATTATAGGTATAAACTACAGTTCCATTTTCCGGATTATTACTGTTCTCCGTCAATTCCATCTTCAAGTCACTAAACGTAACACCCTTTGGTACAGTCACTTTACTACCACTCACAAAGGAACCTATATCTTCCGATGTTTCCAATGAAGCCACATCCAATTGCTCAAAATTGTCAAATCCATAATTCAGAAGATTCTCTGTATCATCATAAACATTAGTTCCATGTGTCTTAAGTGCAATACAGATTAGCTTTCTATCTCCATCTTGTGCACAGGTAACCAGTGTATTCTTACACCTGTCTGTATACCCCGTCTTTCCCGCAATTACTCTTGCATCATAGTTCTTATGACTCTGATAGAACATCTTATGATTCTGCTGAAATGTTCTCGCCTCTGACATACTTGTTGCAGGGATGGTATATTGTAGGGTCTGTGATACTGTCTCAAATTCCGGATGATTTAACAAAAGCTCTCTGGTTATCAATGCCATATCTCTTGCAGATGTATAATGATTATCATCATCAAGACCATTGGTATTTACAAAGTTAGAATTTAAGCCGCCAAGTTCTTTACACCGTTCATTCATCTGCTGAATAAACCAGTCATAATCTTTTCCGGCATTTTTTCCAACACTCTCTCCAATTGCATATGCGACTTCATTGGCAGACGCAAGCATCATTCCATATAATGCTTGCTCCAGAGTGAGTTCCTCGCCTGCTTTCATCCCAATATGAGCGTACCCATATGGGACACATCCTACACTGTCTGCTGAAAATGCAACCTTATCGTCAAGCTTTCCATTTTCTAAGGCAATCAGCATCGTGACAACCTTAGTGATACTTGCCGGATAGGCTTTTCCATCTATGTTCTTTGCATAGAGAATTGCCCCACTTTCCACATCCATCACAATATCTCCCTCTCCATAGGTTTGATATCCCTGCGGCCATCCTTCCCATGAATTAGAATCAACTGTCATTGCATATGCGTCCTCCGTACTGATTTCCTGTCCTTCTGCTGTTCTCGTATCGATTGGTTCTGCATCCGCTGCAAAAGCAACCATAGATATCGTCGATGTCAGAAGCATAGCTGCCAGCACCCCGGAAATTTTTCGAATATATTTCAATCTATACATTTGTTTACCTCAATAATGTTAAAACTACTTAATGACAGAATATCATTTTTTCTAAAATCTGGCAACTCTTATCTACCTAAGCCCACGATAACGATTCACGCACATATAAATATCTGTCTTTCTCACTTGCGCCAAATCTGCCGGCAAGTATTTTTCTTCAAATAATACTGTAAATCCTTCAGACTGTATCTTTTTCCACAAATTGTCCACCAGTTCATCCAGATTCTGCGGTTTCTTTTCCATATCTGTCACCAGCATTTTCAGACAATGGCCTAAAGTTGTTATCTGTTCTATATCTGTCAACTGCTCTACATATTTTAAATCCACATCTGTCTTTCCAATTGAAAATCCACTGTTTCCATATTGCTTAATTTTAATCTGCCCATGTTTCTTTTCTATGGCTTCTGTTTTAAGCATACGTGGCAAAGCTGATGGCTTCACAAGTTCCATAACAGAAATTCTATTTTTTCTGTCCTCTTTACTTTTTTCGTCCACCGAAAGACTTTCCTTGTTAATCACATTTCTGACCTGTTTAGTAATATCCACAGCCTGATAGTTGTCCATCTGTATAATATTATCCGCAATATAGAAATATGCGCCTGAACTTCCTGCAACCATTACTACAGACACACCAAGCTTCTCATACATTTCTCTTGCCTGCTGTGTAAATGGAGTAATTGGCTCTTTATCTCCAGATACAATTTTCTGCATTAACTGGTCACGAACCATAAAATTAGTAGCGCAGGTATCTTCGTCTATCAATAACAGTTTTGAACCCACCTGTACTGCTTCAACTACATTTGCAGCCTGTGATGTAGAACCACTTGCATCCTCTGTAGAAAAATCTCTTGTATCTTTCTTATTCGGTAAATCATTGATAAATGGAGAAATATCTACATGAGTTACCGCCCTTCCATCTTCCGCGCGGACCTTGACCGCATCTTCACATGTAATTACATACTCTCTTCCATCCCCTGCAATATGATTGTAAATTCCCTGTTCTATCGCTTTCAAAAGTGTAGATTTACCATGATAACCTCCACCAACTATCAAAGTAATTCCTTTCGGAATACCCATTCCTTGTATTATTCCATGATTTGGCAAATCCATCTCTACTTCCATCGTCTCAGGTGACTGGAATTTTACACATTTCCGCATTGGTCTTTGCGAAATGCCACTCTCACGTGGAAGAATCGAATCGTTTGCAATAAAAGCTACTAAATCTCTTCTTTTCAGCTCTTCACGAATAAAATGCTGGTCTTCAGCAAGCTCTATCACAGCTTTCAAATCTTCTTTTTTGCAATTCTTATAATACAATGTTTTTTTCACTATAGATGGAAGATACTCAAAGAAAATCTTCTTCAATTCCAGCGCATTAATCGTTCTTCCATTGGCTGGAAATCCTACTTCAAACCTTACAAGAATCTCTCCATTTGTTATCCCCAATGCACTTCTTTCTAATACTTCTTGTCCACATCTGCTGACTCTTATCAAACCACTTTTCCCCGAGCCCTTTGCTTGAAATGCATATTGATTAACGGCATAAGCAAATCTTCTCGTTAAATAATCCTGTAATGCCACCCGCTTATATTTACTTTCATAATATTCTTCTGGAAACTCTGCCTGAGATTTTTTCACATACACACTCACACGGGATGGTGATGCAAACGGGTCGCCCTGCACGTGTTCAATGTTTAACTGAAAATCAGAAAACACATAACTGCCTTTCAAACCCTTATAGGCTGGATAACTCTTTCTATTAATACTCATTAAAAGTGATTCTAATTCTGTAAATGTCTTCATATTATTTTTCACCATTCTTAATTTTTCGTTCCTGATAAATTATGAAAAACACGCTTTGCTAGTTTCTCAAGTTATCGCGGCATTTACTCTCCGTTCCGGTTATTACTTTACGAAAATAAAAAACCGTACTGCCATCTACTGATAACAATACGGTTAATTAATGAAGCATCGGGGATTCGAACCCCGGACAACTTGATTAAAAGTCAAGTGCTCTACCGACTGAGCTAATGCTCCATCTGTTAGCTTGTCCTTTCGGACAATGCCCAGAGCCGGAATCGAACCAGCGACACGAGGATTTTCAGTCCTCTGCTCTACCGACTGAGCTATCTGGGCAAAATTGCGGGGGCAGGATTTGAACCTACGACCTTCGGGTTATGAGCCCGACGAGCTACCAGACTGCTCCACCCCGCGATAT
>USGU01000026.1 GCA_900554415.1 uncultured Lachnospiraceae bacterium
TATTCTGTGCAAAGGGTGGTGTTGAACCACAGTCAGAAAACGTATGGCGTCAGGCAGACACATACAATGTACCAAGAATGGCTTTCATCAATAAGATGGACATTTTAGGTGCTAATTTCTACGGAGCAGTAGAACAGATTAAAACAAGATTAGGTAAGAATGCAATCTGCCTTCAGCTTCCAATCGGAAAAGAAGATGAATTTAAAGGAATCATTGATTTATTCGAAATGAAAGCATATATCTACAATGACGATAAGGGTGAAGATATTTCTATCGTTGATATTCCTGAAGACATGAAGGAAGATGCAGAACTGTACAGAACAGAATTAGTTGAAAAAATCTGTGAATTAGATGACGAATTAATGATGATGTATCTTGATGGTGAAGAACCAACTACAGAACAGCTGAAAGCAGTTCTTAGAAAAGCTACATGTGAATGCCAGGCAGTTCCTGTTTGCTGTGGTACAGCTTACAGAAACAAAGGTGTTCAGAAGCTTCTTGATGCTATTATTGAATTTATGCCATCTCCACTTGACATCCCGGCTATCAAGGGTGTAGATGAAGATGGAAATGAAGTTGAAAGACATTCATCTGATGATGAACCATTCTCAGCTTTAGCATTCAAGATTATGACAGACCCATTCGTAGGTAAGCTTGCTTACTTCCGTGTATATTCTGGAACTTGCAATTCTGGTTCTTATGTATTAAATGCAACAAAGAACAAGAAAGAACGTGTTGGACGTATTCTTCAGATGCATGCAAACAAGAGAGAAGAGCTTGACAAAGTATATTCAGGTGATATCGCTGCTGCTATCGGATTTAAGTTCACAACTACAGGTGATACAATCTGTGATGAACAGCATCCGGTAATTCTGGAATCAATGGAATTCCCAGAACCAGTTATCGAGCTTGCTATTGAGCCTAAGACAAAGGCTTCTCAGGGTAAACTTGGTGAGTCTCTTGCAAAACTTGCAGAAGAAGACCCGACATTCCGTGCTCATACAGATCAGGAAACAGGACAGACAATCATCGCTGGTATGGGAGAACTTCATCTTGAAATCATCGTAGACAGACTTCTCCGTGAATTTAAGGTAGAAGCTAACGTAGGTGCTCCGCAGGTTGCTTACAAAGAAGCATTTACAAAAGCAGTTGATGTTGACAGCAAATATGCAAAACAGTCAGGTGGACGTGGTCAGTACGGACATTGTAAAGTTAAATTTGAACCAATGGACATCAATGGTGAAGAAACATTTAAGTTTGAATCAACAGTTGTTGGTGGTGCTATTCCAAAAGAATACATTCCAGCAGTAGGTGAAGGTATCGAAGAAGCTATGAAATCTGGTATTCTTGGTGGATTCCCTGTAGTTGGTGTAAAAGCTAACGTATATGATGGTTCTTACCATGAAGTCGATTCTTCAGAAATGGCATTCCACATTGCTGGTTCATTAGCATTCAAAGATGCTATGAAGAAAGCAGAACCAGTACTTTGCGAACCAATCATGAAGGTTGAAGTAACAATGCCAGAAGAATATATGGGAGATGTTATCGGTGATATCAACTCTCGTCGTGGACGTATTGAAGGTATGGATGACCTTGGCGGCGGTAAGATTGTAAGAGGATTCGTTCCACTTTCAGAAATGTTTGGATACTCAACAGACTTACGTTCAAGAACTCAGGGACGTGGTAATTATTCAATGTTCTTTGAAAAGTATGAACCAGTTCCGAAGTCAGTTCAGGAAAAGATTTTATCTAATAAAAAAGCATAAAAAGTCTAAAAAGGCTTGAAAAACTATACGGTTTGAAATATAATCAGTAATAACTGATTATTTATAAATCGTAAATCAAAAAATACCCACAGGGTGCTATATTTAAGGAGGATATTCAAAATGGCTAAAGCTAAATTTGAAAGAAGCAAACCACATTGTAACATTGGTACAATTGGACACGTTGACCACGGTAAAACAACTTTAACAGCTGCTATCACAAAAACTCTTGCTGCAAGAGTAGCAGGAAACTCTGCTGTTGATTTCGAAAACATCGACAAAGCTCCAGAAGAAAGAGAACGTGGTATCACAATCTCTACAGCTCACGTTGAATATGAAACAGAAAAACGTCACTATGCTCACGTTGACTGCCCAGGGCATGCTGACTACGTTAAGAACATGATTACTGGTGCTGCTCAGATGGATGGTGCTATCCTCGTTGTAGCTGCAACAGATGGTGTTATGGCTCAGACAAGAGAACATATCTTACTTTCTCGTCAGGTAGGTGTACCTTATATCGTAGTATTCATGAACAAATGCGATATGGTAGATGACGAAGAATTACTTGAATTAGTAGAAATGGAAATTCGTGAACTTCTTGATGAATATGAATTCCCAGGAGATGATACTCCAATTATCCAGGGATCAGCTCTTATGGCTCTTCAGGATCCAAACGGACCATGGGGAGATAAGATTATGGAACTTATGGATGCAGTTGATAGCTACATTCCAGATCCAGTACGTGCAACAGACAAACCATTCCTTATGCCAGTAGAAGACGTATTCTCTATCACAGGACGTGGTACAGTTGCTACAGGTAGAGTAGAACGTGGTGTTCTTCATGTATCTGATGAAGTAGAAATCGTTGGTATCAAAGAAGAAAACCGTAAAGTAGTTGTAACAGGTGTTGAAATGTTCCGTAAACTTCTTGATGAAGCTCAGGCTGGTGACAACATCGGAGCACTTCTTCGTGGTGTTCAGAGAAACGAAATCGAAAGAGGACAGTGTCTCTGCAAACCAGGATCAGTTAAGTGCCATCACAAATTTACATCTCAGGTTTATGTATTAACAAAAGATGAAGGTGGACGTCATACTCCATTCTTCAACAACTATCGTCCACAGTTCTACTTCAGAACAACAGACGTAACAGGTATCTGCGAACTTCCAGAAGGAACAGAAATGTGCATGCCTGGTGACCACATTGAAATGACATGTGAACTTATCCATCCAGTAGCTATGGAACAGGGACTTCGTTTCGCTATCCGTGAAGGTGGACGTACAGTAGGTTCAGGTGTAGTTAAAGAAATCATCGAATAGTAGCGTTGGCATTGAGCCGTGTAGCTATGTAATAAATTAGGGAAGAATGCTTGCATTCTTCCCTTTTTTTTACATAATTATAACTTGATTCCTCTTGCGAATTTACACAAATAGTGGTAATCTAAAGGGGCGATAAAATGTAGGAGGTGAAATATATGGACGGTTGCGATAGTACGGGGCGAAGTATTTGTTGCGGTGTGATAATGTGTTATAAGAATACAGACGGATTATCAGGAAATCTGCAGTTGTCTATGTATATTCACTAGATACTACGATTTTAAATCCATGATTTTCATTGCACCGCATAGTACCTATACTACACAGCAAATGTAGAATATTTGCTTTGGGAATAACTAAAGCGGTGTTTTTTTATGCCCTTTTGTGGCAAGAAGGAGGGAAATCATGAAGGATATTTTAAAAGAACCGACATACGAAGAATTATTGGTGGAACTGTTTCGAAGTAATCTTTCGAAAGAAGAATTGCTGGAACAGTTATCTGATTACCATGAAAATGATATTGCGGGTGCAATTGAACAACTGACTGAGGAAGAAAGAAAAAATTTGTATCCACTTCTCGGTGACGAATTAATTGCAGAAATTTTTGCATATATAGATCATCCAGACCAGTATTTATCTGAATTGCCATCAGGAACTGCAGTGAAAGTACTTTCTAACATGGACTCCGATGAAGTTGTTGATATTCTGGAGGAAATGGAAGATGACCGTAAGGAGAGAATCGTTTCGTTATTGGATGAAGAAACAGGAACTGACGTTAAGCTGATTCTTTCTTATGAAGATGATGAAATCGGTAGCAAGATGACTACGAATTTCATCAAAATTAAAAACAACCTGACTATTCGACAGGCTATGCGTGAGCTGGTTCAGCAGGCAGGCGAAAATGATAATATTTCGACCATTTATGTGACAGATGCCAATGATAAGTTTTATGGTGCCATTGATTTAAAGGATTTGATTATAGCCCGTGATGGAACGGATTTAGAGAGTCTGATTAGTACATCTTATCCATATATCAACGACCATGAGAAGATTAGCGATTGTATTGAGCGAATCAAAGATTATGCGGAAGATTCTATTCCAGTTCTTTCTGATACAGATGAAATCCTTGGTGTTATCACATCTCAGAGTATCGTAGAAGTTGTCGATGATGAGATGGGTGATGACTACGCAAAGCTGGCCGGTTTAACTGCGGAAGAAGATTTGCAGGAAAAGACCACAGAGAGTATGAAGAAACGTCTTCCATGGCTGATTGCGCTTCTGTTTTTGGGGATTGTAGTATCATCTGTAGTTGGTATGTTTGAAACTGTTGTGGCAGTACTTCCTATTGTAATGTGTTTCCAGTCATTGATTCTGGATATGGCAGGAAACGTAGGTACACAGTCACTGGCTGTAACAATTCGTGTCCTCATGGATGACAACCTGACAACAGCTCAGAAGCTGGGACTTGTTGTGAAAGAAATGCGTGTAGGATTTGCCAATGGACTATTTTTAGGAGTGCTCGCCTTTGCATTTATTGGAGTTTATATTGTACTGATAAAACATAATCCAGTGGGAATGGCATTCCTGATATCAGGATGTGTGGGCATATCACTCATGGTGGCAATGGTGATTTCCAGCATGGTAGGAACTTTGATTCCAATGTTTTTCCACAAGATTAAAGTAGACCCGGCAGTAGCGTCCGGTCCATTGATTACCACAGTAAATGATTTGGTTGCGGTTATTACTTACTATGGTCTTGCATGGCTGCTTCTAATAGAAATCTTCCATTTGGCATAGATTTAACAGAGAATACAACATACGGATTTAAGATAAAGGGGAAACAATGAATCAAAATTCAAAAAAGATATTATCGATTGTTCTGCCAATTATTATAGCGCTGTTTTCCATCTTTGTATTGGCAAAACCGGCTTCCGCGCCGTCGACTTACAAAAAAACGATTGCATCATTAGATGAGAAAAAGACGACTGTAATGGAGCTGACGGCAGCTTCTACGGCAGTGTCAACAGCAATTACACTGATTCCGGGGGATACGGGGACACCGCTTGCGGAAAAACTGGTGGATTTGAGTACTTATTTTCTTGTGGTGCTTTGTGCAATTTATCTGGAAAAATACATGTTGACGCTGGCAGGATATGGCGTGTTTAAAGTGCTGATACCAGCAATATGCATTTTGTTTATAGTAAATGTATTTCGGAAAAGTGAGACGTGTGAACGATTAATGAAGAAGATAGGGATTTTTTCACTTGCGTTGGTATTAGTTGTTCCGGTAAGTGTGAAAGTGTCAGATTTTATTCAGAAAACATATGAGGAATCAATTAACGAAACGATTTCCTCTGCAAAAGAGTTGTCCGATGAGTTAGAAGATGAAGAAGATAAAAGTCTTTGGGATCGTATTACAGATGGAGCTACCAGTGCAGTGAAGAAAGTAGAGCAGTCATTGAATCAGTTTGTGGAGGCATTGGCAGTGCTGATTGTAACATCGTGTATTATTCCGATTCTTGTATTGGTATTCTTTGTGTGGCTAATGAAAATGCTTCTTGGCATGGATGGCAGTCTGAAAACAGTAAAGAGGAAAAAGATAGATGAAATATAGTAATATGATAACGGGGCGGTTCTTGAACCGTCCCAATCGTTTTATTGCACAGGTTGAAATAAGTGGAGTAGAAGAAACAGTTCACGTGAAAAATACAGGGAGATGTGGAGAGCTCCTTGTTCCGGGTACAGAAGTTTATCTGCAAGAGTCCCATGAACCGCAGAGAAAAACGAAATGGGATTTGATTGCCGTGAAGAAGGGGGAACGGATTATCAATATGGATTCCCAGATTCCGAACCGGGCAGTAGAAGAATGGCTTCAAGACGGAAATTTTTTTGCGGATATGCATCTGCTGAAACCGGAAAAGACTTATAAAAAGTCCCGGTTTGACTTTTATACAGAGTATGAAGATAAAAAAGCATTTATCGAAGTAAAGGGAGTTACACTGGAAATGGATGGTGTGGTTCGTTTTCCCGACGCACCAAGTGAAAGAGCCGTGAAGCATGTAGAAGAACTAATAGAGGCGGTACAGGAAGGCTATGAAGCCTATTTGTTCTTTGTAGTACAAATGGAGGGGGTAAAGTATTTTACACCGAACAGAGATACTCAGCCAGAATTTGCAGAAGTGTTGTTACAGGCAGAGAAGGCTGGTGTACACATTCAGGCATTTGACTGCAAGGTGACAAGTGAATCTATTCAGATAAATAAGCCGGTACCGGTTGTTTTAGAGAATGAAGAATTGTATGGAGCGGTGGAACCATTGGTTCATTGGTTCAGGGAGAATAAGCGTGATTTGCCATGGCGTCATCATGTAAATGCTTACCGTGTCTGGGTTTCAGAAATCATGCTTCAGCAGACGAGAGTGGAGGCAGTGAAGCCATTTTACCATCGGTTTATGGAAGAATTACCTACCATTGAAGCTCTGGCGGAGGCAGAAGAAGACCAGTTGTTAAAATTATGGGAAGGTCTTGGATACTACAATCGGATTCGCAATATGCAGATTGCCGCCAGACAGATTGTAGAAGAATACGGTGGTGAATTTCCGCATGAATATGATCAGATTCTTTCGTTAAAAGGAATTGGAAGTTATACAGCAGGAGCCATAGCGTCTTTCGCATTCGAGATTCCAAAACCGGCAGTAGATGGAAATGTATTGCGGGTTGTATCCCGAATCCTGGCAAGCAGGGAAGATATCATGAAAGCTTCCGTGCGGAAACAGATGGAAGCAAGAATAGAAAAAGTAATTCCAAAAGAGTGTCCGTCAGATTTTAATCAGGGATTGATTGAACTTGGTGCGATTGTCTGCGTTCCGAATGGAGAGCCGAAGTGCGAAATCTGTCCATTGGCTTCCTTGTGTCGTGCAAGAAAGCTTGGATATCAGAGTGAACTCCCAGTAAAGAAGAAGGCAAAAGACAGAAAAATAGAGCAGAAAACGATTCTTGTTTTCCAGGATGGAGAGACGGTTGCCATTCACAAGCGGGGAAAGAAAGGCTTATTAGCCGGTATGTATGAATTCCCGAATGTGGAGGGACACTTGTCAATGGATGAAGTAGTAGAATATTGTAAATCCATTGGACTGACCCCGGTGTTTGTAAAAGAACTGCCAACTGCAAAACATATTTTCAGTCATATAGAGTGGCATATGAAAGGATATGCAGTAAGAGTGGATGAATTAGAAAAGCAGGGACCGGAAGATTTTATCTTTGCACATCCAGAAGAAATTCAGGCGAAATATTCAATTCCGGCCGCATTTGAAGCCTATACGAAATATGTAAATATCAGGCTGGGACAAAATAAATATGAGGAATGATCAGGGGGACTTTACAATCCCCTGATATGAAAAAATATCGCTATGCTGAACGAAATCCAGTATAGCGATATTTGTTATATCTGTTTCACTGTCTGTCGGGCAAATGCCGGATGTTTCTTTCGAACCGGCTCATATGTAAATACATATACAACATAAGCAGTAAGAAAGGCAGCGCATACATCAATGACAGAATGTTGTTTCAAAAACATGGTTGACATAATAATCAAAACCGTTGTTATAAACGTAGCAGGTTTCATCCATTTCTTCTGACATAGTCTCTCGTCTTTGGATATTGCAATATAACAGCCAATCGAGTTATATACATGAAGACTTGGCAATACATTGGTTGGTGTATCCGTACGATATATGAACTTCACCAGTTCGATGAAGATGTTATCATGTGTAAATACTACGGGACGCAGATGCAGACCGTTCGGAAATACGGTACAGACTACCAGGAAGAATGTCATTCCAGTAATGAGGAACTTGGCTAACTGGTAGAAGCTCTGTTTATCTTTAAAGAAAAAGTAGAGCGCTGTAGCTGCAATATACACAAACCAGAACAGGTAGGGTACAATGAAATACTCACAAAATGGTATGAATTTGTCAAGCGGTGAAGAAATCACGTAATAATTGTAGGTTACTTTTTTCTCCAGCCATGCAAACCAAGGCAGATAGATAAGTCCATAGAGAAGAACCCATGCGTGACTGTACTTATATAACAACCATTTACACTTATCTGAAAATGCTTTCAAGTCATTCACTCCTTTAGTTATAGTTGAATCTGTTAGTTGCGAAATATCGGACAAAAGTCCGAAAACCCATTTGATATCAGCAGACAGTATACCACCAAATACTTTTGGAAACAACCACCTTCATAAAACCTTTATATTTTTTTTGAAGAATTTTCAAGATTGGATTAACTGTACAGAAGCATTTTCCAAGTGCATAGAAACTGCAGTTTCCGGAAAAACGGTTTCTCCATCCGTGTGTAAAACCAGTGGAATCTCTGATTCTAATTCTGCACTTTTACAACGATAAATATGCACACCCTTCAAGTGTGTATGTTTTCCGGCAAATACGGTAGGCAGAATCAGGAGTGCCTGTAGTTTTGGCACGTCAGCTACCACAATTAAATCTAACATATCATCATCTGAACGTGCATCCGGACAGAATTTACAGCCACCGCCTTCATAAGGCAGATTCATTGCAGTAGCGAAAAAGGTTTGTTTAAATTCCAGAACTCTGCCATCATCCAAAGTGATTTTCATCTTCTTTGGAGTACAGCGGATCAGACAGCTTATGGACAGACCGACATAAGCAAGCTTCCCAAGCTTAATCCGGTTTAAGAAACGCTTGAGGCGGGATACGCGCACTTCCTGACAAATCGTTGCATCATATCCGAAACCTGAACTGACTGCAAAACGACGTTTCGTATTTTCGTATTCAGTAACTCCAAGATTCAGTTTCTGGATATGCTGCGGATGAAGAATCTGCTCAATGGCTTCTTCATAATTTTTAGTCAATTCAAGCCCACGTGCAAAGTCATTTCCAGAACCGATTGGAATATAACCTAATGTAATCTTCTCAGGGCAGCGAATCCCACTTACGACTTCGCCGATTGTTCCGTCCCCGCCGAGGACAACAAGGGTATGTGGCTGCTCGTCTGCCGTGATGGAAGCAGTCAGTTTTTCGGCATGTCTTTGATATTTTGTAAAATATACCTGATAGTCAATCTTTTTAGCCTTTAATATAGGTTCTACTTTATTCCATACTTCTTTTCCAAAACCAGAAGAGGCATTTGGATTTACAATAAAATGGTACACGTTGTTTCCTGCTTTCTTTTGTATAATCATATGAATGAAATTGTTAGTATCTGTTCTTATTATAAGAAAATGAAAAATAATCTGCAATGATAAAAGCAGAGAAATGCCGTATTTTCGGAAGAAAATATACTTATAGAATCTATCTATAAATATATCATAATAAGCAATTGGACTTTTCGGAAGACATGACATATAATGAAATCACAAAGAGGTAGTCAATACCAATAATGCAAAATCCCTTCTAAAATTGAAAGGCCATTCAAGGACGCTTGCTTGAATGGTTTTTTTCATGTTTTAAACACTTAAAACATTGATTTTACAGCATTTTCTAATGGTGGGATACCTTTCTGGTGCGAAAGGAAGCCATCAATAAAAAAGACGGAATTAAAAAATTCCGTCTAAGTAATGCGTGAGAGAACGTCTGATATTTCCCTCAAAATCAGTATCTCCATTGTGAAGACACCATTCAAATACATTTCCAATTACAATCATTCGTATATCTGTCAGAATATCAGGCAACGGAATCGTAGGTTCTACAGTGCCATTTTCAATTGCCCGCTTCATATAATTTTCCACTGTCAGAATCGGGTAAGGCCGTTCCGTTCGAATAGAAGGATTTAATGCCTGATTTTTCGGTGTATAATAATTTGCTATAAATTCTACACCCAGTTCACGGCAGTACTGCGCATAGTTCAGATAAACGTGAATAATAGCGATTTTTGCTTCATCTGCACTGGACGGCGGGTCCAGCAAGTCTGGATTGATGCTTGGCTGTTCCTCAATATAATAAGAAAGCAGATCATCCTTTGTCTTGAAGTGATGGTAAAAACTTCCGTTAGATACACCGGCTTCATCACAGATATTTTTGATGGAAAGACGTTCATAGCCTTCACGCTGAAGAATGTTTTTCGCAGCATGAAAAATCTTTCTCTTTGTTTCCAGTGATTTTTTTTGTTGTTTGGAAAGGGATTCCGTGTTTGATTCGTACATAATAGCTCCCTGCATTTTCTAATCTTTTAGAGAAATAATAACACATATGGACAAAAAATACAAGAAAACAGAGCGGACTCTGAAAATGTATATCTTATAAATTTTCCCGGCATATCTTCGGTGGATTGTGAATCTTCTGTGGAAGGAATTGAAAAAATCCGGATTGCGTGATATGATGAGACAAGTTATTTTGGAATTGCCATATGGTTGGCAGAAAATAAGTGAGGAAATTATATTATGGATATTAATCAGAAAATTACAGAAGAACTGGGTGTAAAACGCTGGCAGGTTGATGCAGCAGTTCAATTGATAGATGAAGGCAATACCATTCCATTTATTGCCAGATACAGGAAAGAAGCACATGGAACAATGGATGACGAACAGCTTCGTAATCTGTACGAGCGTCTGACTTATCTCCGCAATCTGGAGGAAAAGAAGGAACAGGTACTGGCAAGCATCGAGGAGCAGGGAAAACTGACACCAGAACTTAGAGCACAGATTGAAAATGCGGAAACACAGGTGCTGGTGGATGATTTGTACCGCCCGTACCGCCCAAAGCGGAGAACAAGAGCAACAATTGCCAAGGAAAAGGGACTGGAGCCGCTGGCACTTCTGATTTCTATGCAGCAGATGAAAGAGCCGCTGGAAAAAGCTGCAAGTGAATTTGTTTCGGAAGAAAAAGAAGTGGCATCTGTTGAAGACGCAATCGAAGGCGCAAAGGATATTCTTGCAGAGCAGATTTCGGATGAGGCAGATTATCGTGTATACATCCGTGACCTGACGATGAAGAAAGGACTTGTTACTTCGGCTGCGAAGGATGAGAAGGCAGAGTCAGTCTATGAAATGTATTATGAATACTCAGAAAATATTTCCAAAGTTGCCGGACACCGCGTTCTGGCGCTTAACCGTGGAGAAAAAGAAAAATTCCTTACAGTAAAAATCGAGGCACCGGAAGAGGAGATTTTGAGATATTTGCAGAAGAAAGTGATTCGCAAGGATAATCCAGTTACATCCCCGGTACTAAAAGAAGTGGTGGAGGACAGTTATAAGCGTCTGATTGCGCCTGCAATTGAAAGAGAAATCCGTAATCTGCTTACAGAAAAAGCGGAAGATGGTGCGATTAAGGTGTTTGGAAAGAATCTGGAGCAGCTTCTTATGCAGCCTCCGATTGTAGGACAGGTGGTACTCGGCTGGGACCCGGCATTCCGTACCGGCTGTAAACTGGCGGTGGTGGACCCGACTGGAAAAGTAATCGGAACTACAGTTATTTACCCGACGGCACCGACCACACCACAGAAAATCCAGGCTGCAAAGGATTTATTGAAAAAGATTATCAAGAAATATCATATTACACTGATTTCGCTTGGAAATGGAACGGCTTCTAGGGAATCGGAGCAGTTTATTGTTGATTTGTTAAAAGAAATTCCGGAGAAAGTACAGTATGTGATTGTAAATGAAGCCGGAGCTTCCGTATATTCGGCAAGTAAGCTGGCTACAGAAGAATTTCCGAAATTTGATGTAGGACAGAGAAGTGCGACCTCTATTGCGAGAAGATTGCAGGACCCGCTTGCAGAACTGGTAAAGATTGAACCGAAAGCAATTGGTGTAGGGCAGTATCAGCATGACATGAACCAGAAGAAGCTTGGAGAAGCCCTGGGTGGTGTTGTGGAAGATTGTGTAAATAAAGTCGGTGTAGACCTAAATACAGCGTCAGCTCCACTACTTGCCTACATTTCAGGAATTTCAGGCACTTTGGCGAAAAATATTGTGGCTTACAGAGAAGAAAACGGAAAGTTTGAAAATAGAAAGGCACTGCTCAAGGTTCCGAAGTTAGGACCGAAAGCATTTGAACAGTGTGCCGGATTTATGCGTATCCAGGGTGGGGAAAATCCACTGGATGGAACCAGCGTTCATCCGGAAAGCTACGAAGCAGCGACAAAATTATTGAAAAAGCAGGGCTATACTTCGGAGGATGTTGCGGCAGGCAGGCTTGCAGGTCTTTCGAAAACAATCAGTGATTACAAAGCACTTGCAGAAGAATTGGAAATCGGTGAAATTACGCTCCGGGATATTGTAAAAGAACTGGAGAAACCGGCCAGAGACCCGCGTGATGAGATGCCGAAGCCGATTCTGCGTACCGATGTCCTTGACATGAAAGATTTGAAAGAAGGTATGGTTTTAAAGGGTACAGTGAGAAATGTCATTGATTTCGGTGTGTTTGTAGATATCGGTGTACACCAGGATGGACTGGTACATATTTCACAGATAACAGATAAATTTATCAAACATCCACTGGAAGCAGTGAGTGTAGGCGATATTGTAGATGTGAAAGTGATGAGCATTGACCTTCAGAAAAAGCGGATTCAGCTTACAATGAGAGGAATATAATATTGTTTGGATATGTCACGGCAAATGAACTTGAATTAAAGATGAAAGATTTTCACAAGTACCGGTCATATTATTGTGGATTGTGTCAGAGCCTGAAAACGAAATATGGAATTTCAGGCCAGTTGACATTGACTTATGATATGACATTTGCAATTTTGTTACTGACCTCGTTATATGAGTGCGAGACCACAAGAAAAGAATGCCGGTGCGTAGTGCATCCGGTGAAAAAGCGTGTAATATTGCAAAATGAGATAACGGACTATGCTGCCGATATGAATCTGATTCTGGCATATTTTCATCTGAAGGATGACTGGGAAGATGAGAAGAAACTGACGGCACTGGCAGGCAGCAAGGTGGTTCTGCATAAAGTGAAAAAGGTCATGGAGCGCTATCCGAGACAATGTGAAGTCATACAGAAGGAATTGAGGAATCTTTCTGAATATGAACGGCAGGACTGTATGGAGATTGACGCACCTGCAGGATGTTTTGGAAGGTTGATGGAAGAAATTTTTGTTTATCGAAAGGACTGTTGGGAGGATAAGCTTCGCAGAATGGGATTTTATATGGGAAAATTCATTTACATCATGGATGCCTATGAAGATTTACCTGAAGATATGAAAAATCACAGCTATAATCCCCTGAAAGAAATGGCAAAAAAGGATGGATATGAAGCACGCTGTAAAGAAATATTGTTTATGATGATAGGAGAGTGTGCGGCAGCATTCGAGCAGCTTCCCTGTGTTCTGGACATAGACATTTTGCGGAATATATTATATGATGGGGTTTGGAAACGGTATCAAAAATTACAGGAAAAATCAGCAGTAGAGAAAAGCGAGGAACAATAGATGACAAAAAATCCATATGAGGTGCTTGGAGTTTCACCCAATGCGACAGATGATGAGGTGAAAAAAGCATATAGAGAGCTTAGCAGAAAATATCATCCTGATGCAAATGTGAATAATCCTCTGGCTGACCTTGCGGAGGAAAAGTTTAAAGAAGTTCAGGAAGCTTATGACATCATTATGAAGGAACGGGAGCATGGTGGCTATCAGTCTGGAAGCTACAATGCAGGAAATTACAGCTATGGCGGTGGTTATCAGTATGGCGGCTACGGAAGCAGTCAGACTTCAGGTGACCAGCAGAGTGTAGAAATGCAGGGGGTCCGTAATTTTATCAGCAACAGAAGATATCAGGATGCACTGAATGTACTGGGGCGTATGCAGAACCGGAGCGCTGAGTGGTATTATCTGAGTGCCATTGCAAATGCGTCGCTGGGAAACAATGTGCTTGCCAAAGACCATGCAGCCCAGGCGGTCAATATGGAGCCAAATAACATTCAGTACAGACAGCTTCTCAATCAGGTGAGCTGGAATACGCAGCGTTATCAGGGGAATCCATATGGCGGAAATTATGCAAATACAGATTCTACCTGCAGTACAGGAAGTGTGTGTTGCGACCTCTGGCTTCTGGGCAGCTTGTGCAGATGCTTGTAAAAACGTGGAAAAAAATACTTGCACAAAAGGAAAGGATATTTTATAATAAGCACGAATAATAAGGAAAATTCTTCGGGGCTGGGTGAAATTCCCAACCGGCGGTATAGTCCGCGACCTGCGCAGAATATCTGCGTGGCTGATTTGGTGCAATTCCAAAACCGACAGTAAAGTCTGGATGAGAGAAGAAGAACAGTTATGCATTTTATATTTCAGATATAAGGTGCATGGCGAATAGGCATTTTAGAACCCCTGAAGTTTTCAGAGGTTCTTTTTTATGCGAAAACCCTACGAGAATTTTCTCCTTTATTAAACATTCATGTATGAAAAGGAGAGAAAGAAAATGAGTACAGAGACAATGAACAAGGTGGACACAAAGACACAGGTTGGGAAAAAGGAAAGAATGAGCGTCAGAACCATTGCACAAATCGGTATGCTGGGTGCAGTTGCTCTGATATTGATGATGTTTGAAATTCCGCTTCCGTTTGCACCGAGCTTTTACAAGATCGATTTCAGTGAAGTTCCGGTATTGATTGGAAGCTTTGCAATGGGACCAGTGGCAGGCATATTTATCGAACTGATTAAAATTCTACTGAAAGTATTGATAAAAGGTTCTACAACAGCAGGTGTGGGAGATGTGGCAAACTTTCTGATTGGAATCAGCTTCTGTCTGCCGGCAGCAGTTGTTTACAAAAAGATGCATTCGAAAAAAGGTGCAATCATTGGTATGACAGCAGGTACAATTTTTATGACATTGGTTGGTTGTTTCCTGAATGCATATGTACTGCTTCCAACTTATGCGACAGCATTTCATATGCCGATTGATGATTTAGTAGCAATGGGTACAGCAGTAAATGGACATATTACAAGCTTATTTACATTTGTTGCATTTGCCGTAGCGCCATTTAATCTGCTGAAAGGTGTTTTGGTATCTTTGATCGTGGCACTTATTTACAAAAAAATCAGTCCGATTCTCAAACAGAGCAGAGGATAAGAAACAGAATACATACGGCTATTGTTTCCTGAAAAATGGTGTGTTATAATTGAGAAAATTATAAAGCAGAATACAGGAGGCAGAAATGGCAGTTAAGTTCGAAGTACAGATGACGAAAAGCGCAATGTTTGACTTTTTGCTATATGCATCATATACAAGCCTGACCGGAATTTTGAATGTTATTATTGGGTTTGTAACTTTGGGAGTGGGCATTAATAAGATTGTACAGGGAGACATTAGCAGCTCCATGATTTTCTTTATGTTTGCCACGGTTTTCCTTATTGGAAATCCAATTAATATCAAGGTTCGTGCCAGTGAGCAGGTTCTCAGAACACCGATGTTTCAGAAACCGCTCTGCTATGAATTGACAGAAGAAGGCGTGCTGGTGTCACAGGATGACCAGAGTGCATCGAATAAATGGGAAGATTTTCGCAAGGTTGTTGAGACGAAAAAATCAGTGATTATGTACATCACACAAAAGAGAGCGATTATATTTCCAAAAGAATGTCTGGGTGAACAGTACGATGCGGTAGTAGAAATGATTTCTACGCATATGCCTGCGAAGAAAGTAAAGCTTCATGGAAAGAAAGCATAGTGACAGAGGAAAGATGTATGAAATGTAGGAAAATAGAGACACATAGTGCGGAAGAAACCTTTGCGCTTGGTGAGCAAATTGGCAAACAGGCCAAGCCGGGAGAAGTTTATACGCTGACCGGTGATTTGGGTGTTGGAAAAACAGTATTTACACAAGGATTAGCAAGAGGGCTGGGGATAGAGGAACCTATCAACAGCCCTACCTTTACGATTGTTCAGGTGTATGAAGAAGGACGGCTTCCGCTTTATCATTTTGATGTTTACCGGATTGGTGATGTGGAGGAAATGGATGAAATCGGTTTCGAAGACTATGTCTATGGAAATGGTGTCAGTCTGATTGAATGGGCGAATCTGATTGAAGAAATTCTGCCGGAGGACAGAGTTGATATCAAAATTGAAAAAAATCTGGAAAAAGGATTTGATTACAGGCAGATTACAATTACTGGCGAGAATATGCCGGAAGAATAGAAATGGGGAAAAGACATGCGTATTTTAGCAATTGACAGTTCGGGTTTAGTTGCCACTGTCGCAATTGTAGATGAAGAAAATGGAGTATCCAAAACTACGGCAGAGCATACTGTGAACTTTAAGAAAACACATTCACAGACACTTCTCCCAATGTTGGATGAAATTGTAAAAATGACAGAGATGGACTTAAATACCGTGGATGCCATAGCTGTTTCCGGAGGACCTGGGTCTTTTACCGGTCTCCGAATCGGTTCAGCTACAGCAAAGGGACTGGGACTTGCTCTTAATAAACCGTTGATTCACATACCGACTGTGGATGGACTGGCATATAATCTGTGCTTTTCAGACCGGATTGTGTGCCCGATTATGGATGCAAGAAGAAATCAGGTGTATACAGGCATTTATTCTTTCCATGGAAGCAAGATGCAAATTCTGGAAGAACAGATGGCGATTGGAATTGAAGAACTTGCGGAGAAGCTACGCGGGTATGGGAAAGAAAAAGGGATTGTATTCCTTGGGGATGGAGTTCCGGTTCATCAGAAGAATCTGAAAGAAAATCTTCTGAAGGATTTGGATATTTCGTTTGCACCAGCCCATATGAATTATCAGAGAGCAGCTGCAGTGGGTGCGCTTGCAACGCAGTATTATCGCGATGGAAAAATCGAGATGGCAGCAGAACACAAGCCAGATTATCTCCGTGTATCGCAGGCTGAGCGAGAGCGCGCAGAGCGTGAACAGGCAGAAAAAGCAAAAAATGCATAGGGGTTATCGTTATGCTGTGTGTAGAAGAACTGAGAATAGAAGATAAAGATATTCTTTCGGAGGTCGCAGAGTTAGAAAAATCTGTTTTTTCAGATGCATGGAGTTTAAAAGAGATAGAAAGTACGGTGAAGCAGAAGCAGTCAATTAGTGCAGCTGCAAAGGAAGAAAGCAGAACTTTAGGATATTACCTCTGTTACAGTGTTCTTGATGAATGCGAGATTGCACGAATAGCAGTAAATCAGAAAGAAAGGAGAAGGGGGATTGGACAATCCCTTTTTTCACACTTGCTTCAGGTCTGCAAAGACAAGAATATAACTAAAATTTTATTAGATGTGAGGGAAAGCAATATACCTGCAATCCGGTTTTACGAAAAAAATGGATTTAAAAAGGATGGAATCCGTAAAAATTATTATGCAGGAGCAAATCCGGAAAATGCGATTCTGATGAGTCTGAATCTGACAGAAATGTAATATGGAATATATGATATGCGATATATGACATAGAATATATAATATTTAAAAGAAGGAAAACTTCATTATATAATGGAAGATTTCGTATAAATATGAAAGAGTTTCCACTAGAAATAGTGGTTTAGTCAAGGTATAATTTTGGCGTAGTCAATGAAAAACACACAGGAGGAAATTGTATGCGCCAGTATAAGATTTACGAAAAAGAAGAAAAGCAGATAGAGAAAATCATCTGCAATATGTGTAAAAAAGAAATAGAAGTTGTAAATGGAATACCGAGAGAAGATGTACTGACTGTGGAGAAAAGATGGGGTTATTTTTCGAAAAAGGATAATGAAGTGCATAGATTCGAACTCTGCGAAGCCTGTTATGATAAGCTCGTTGCATCTTTTGCAATTCCATTGGAAAAAGAATAGGAGATAGAATGTTAGATGTATGTTTACTTGGAACCGGCGGAATGATGCCGCTTCCATATCGGTGGCTGACTGCGTTAATGACAAGATTTAATGGAAGTCAGCTATTGATAGACTGTGGAGAGGGTACTCAGATTGCGTTGAAAGAAAAGGGATGGAGCTTTAAGCCTATTGATGTGATATGCTTCACACATTTTCATGGAGACCATATCAGTGGACTTCCGGGGCTGCTTTTAACTATGGGAAATGCAGACCGCAGGGAACCCCTTACATTGATTGGACCAAAAGGATTAGAGAGGGTAGTCAATTCGTTGCGCGTGATTGCACCGGAGCTTCCTTTTGAATTGAAATTTATAGAGATTACAGAACCGGAGCAGGTTTTTGAAATCAATGGTTATCGTGTGACTGCATTTAAAGTCAGACATAATGTAACCTGCTATGGTTATACGATAGAAATAGACCGTGCTGGTAAATTTGATGTGCAAAGAGCCATGGAACAGGAAATACCGAAGGAATATTGGCGGTATCTGCAAAAAGGTGAAAGCATGGAATATAATGGGAAAATGCTGACTCCGGACATGGTTCTGGGACCACCGCGTCGTGGAATCAAACTGACTTACTGTACAGATACCAGACCAACGGATTCCATCCGGGAACATGCTGCAGATTCTGATTTATTTATCTGCGAAGGAATGTATGGGGAAAAAGAAAAAGCTGCGAAGGCTGTAGAGTATAAGCATATGACATTTTACGAGGCCGCCCAGATTGCTAAAGCAGCCAATGTTAAGGAAATGTGGCTGACCCATTACAGTCCGTCGCTGGCACATCCAGAAGAGTTTATGGATGAAGTGAGAGCCATCTTCCCACGTGCTAAAGCGGGGAAAGACAGAATGACAGTAGAACTGGATTTTCCAGAATAGATGAATAGATGGAATAGAAGTTAGAGAAGCAATACGTTTTAGAAAGAAGAGAGTAAAATGAAAGCAGAGAAAGAACAGGATGTATTAATCTTAGCAATTGAAAGTTCCTGCGATGAAACAGCGGCTGCGGTTGTGAAAAATGGCAGGGAAGTACTGTCTAATGTGATATTTTCCCAAATTGAGCTGCACACGCTATATGGTGGGGTAGTTCCTGAAATTGCGTCCAGAAAACATATTGAAAAAATCAATCAGGTAATAGAAGAAGCACTGGCAAAGGCCGGAGTGACATTAGATGATATTGATGCCATTGGTGTCACATATGGTCCCGGACTGGTGGGCGCATTACTGGTTGGAGTTGCGGAGGCAAAAGCAATTGCCTATGCAAAGAAGCTTCCACTGGTGGGGGTTCATCATATTGAAGGACATATTTCTGCAAATTATATTGAAAATAAAGAACTTGAGCCACCGTTTTTATGTCTTGTAGTATCAGGCGGACATACGCATCTGGTGTGCGTGCAGGATTATGGAAAATATGAAATTCTCGGTAGAACCAGAGACGATGCGGCAGGAGAAGCGTTTGATAAAGTTGCGCGTGCCATAGGACTTGGTTATCCGGGAGGTCCGAAGATTGATAAACTTTCCAAGGAAGGAAATCCGGATGCAATTCCATTTCCACGGGCTCATATTGCGGATTCCGAATATGACTTTAGTTTCAGTGGGGTAAAATCTGCAGTACTTAATTATATCAATGGATGTCAGATGAAAGGGATGGAATATAATCGTGCTGATGTTGCGGCTTCTTTCCAGAAAGCGGTAACGGATGTGCTGGTTGGAAATGCGATTCAGGGCGTTCAGAAATATGGATTAAATAAACTGGCAATTGCAGGTGGTGTAGCGTCAAACAGTACTCTGCGTGCGGCTATGAAAGAAGCCTGTGAAAAGAATGGAATCGACTTTTATTATCCGTCTCCAATTTATTGTACAGACAACGCAGCTATGATAGGAGCTGCGGCATATTACGAATATATGGCCGGTACACGTCATGGTTGGGATTTGAATGCAGTTCCGAACCTGAAACTAGGTGAAAGATAAAGAAAGGCTGAAAGCAGATGGAAAAGAAAGGCTGTACTGCGATTGTTCTGGCAGCAGGTCAGGGACGACGCATGGGGACAAAAATACAGAAACAATATTTAGAACTGGATGGAAAACCAGTATTATATTATTCTTTACATGTGTTTGAACAGTCAGAAACGATTGACGATATTATTTTGGCTGTGGGGGAAGGACAGGAGTCCTATTGCCGTTCTGAAATTATAGAGAAATATCATCTGACAAAAGTAAAAGCAGTGATACCGGGTGGGAAAGAACGGTACGAGTCTGTGTATTTTGCTCTGAAGTATATGAATGAACAGAAAAATGTTGCCGGGGCAGCAGCCGAAGGAATTGTGTTTATTCATGATGGAGCCAGACCGTTTGTAGATGAAGCCATGATTCTGCGCGCTTATTGCGAAGCAAGCGAGCAGGGAGCATGTGTGGTTGGCATGCCGGTGAAAGATACGATTAAAATAGTCGATGGGCAAAATTTTGCCAAGGATACTCCGGACAGACGTACGCTTTGGATGATTCAGACTCCACAAGTATTTAAAACCTCTCTTGCACAAAAAGCCTATTTCAAATTGATGGAGCGGAAAGAAATTCGGGTAACAGATGATGCAATGGTTGTGGAGCAGATGCTTGCACATCCGGTTAAACTTGTAGAAGGTTCTTATGAGAATATTAAGATTACCACACCTGAAGATATCGATATAGCCGAGTGTTTTGTCAAAAAAAGAAAAAAGTAAAAAAAGGTATTGACAAATGGAAGCGTGCTATGGTATTATTTCAATTGTCCGTGAGATACGGATAAACAATTTCATAAATGCAGAGGTATCGAAGTGGTCATAACGAGGCGGTCTTGAAAACCGTTTGTCCGAGAGGGCGCGTGGGTTCGAATCCCACCCTCTGCGTTGTTAAAAGGTCTTGCAATAGCAAGACCTTTTTGCTTTGCTGGGAAAGTTCTTTGCTAAGGTGGATTGCAAAAGTAAATTTCATTTTGAAGGGAAATTTAACTCTGTCAGTAAATTGTTCTTTGCTAATAAATAAAAATGTAATAAAGGACTAGACAAATGCGAAAGATTCGTGTATATTAACTAACGGACATTTGGAGAAATACCCAAGCTGGCCGAAGGGGCTCCCCTGGAAAGGGAGTAGGTCGTTAATAGCGGCGCGAGGGTTCAAATCCCTCTTTCTCCGTTGAATCTATCATGAATTATATTTTGACAAAAAATGTAAAAAACTGTTGACAAAAGACGGTCTCTCGTGATAGTATGAAAAAGCTTTCGAAATGCAAAAAGAAAGCGAAAAATAAAATAAAAAAACTGTTGACAAAGCGGAATGCTTATGGTAATATAAATAAGCTGTCGCTGAGACAGA
>USGU01000027.1 GCA_900554415.1 uncultured Lachnospiraceae bacterium
AGTTCTGTCATAAAGCTCTGGCAGAATGCCATAATTTCACGGTCTGATTTTCCTTTCGGGTCAAAGTCGGAACCACCTTTACCTCCACCGATTGGAAGTCCTGTCAGAGAGTTCTTGAAAATCTGTTCAAATCCAAGGAATTTAATAATACCTAAATTTACAGAAGGATGTAAACGAAGTCCTCCTTTATATGGTCCGATAGCACTGTTAAACTGAACACGGTATCCTTTGTTTACACGTACCTGTCCATTATCATCTACCCAAGGAACACGGAAAAGAATCTGTCTTTCAGGCTCAACTAACCGTTCCAGAATTGCTTCTTTTCTATATTTCTCTTCATTTGCTTCTACTACTGCGCGAAGAGATTCCAGTACTTCTTTCACTGCCTGGTGAAATTCTGGCTCCTGTGGATTTTTCTTTACAACTAATTCCATTACTTCATCTACGTATGACATCTGCTGCTACCTCCTGATGTGAAATCTGAATTCTTTATTCTTTTATCACTTTAAAGCATCCTCTTGCCCGTGTCAATATTTTTTTGCAAGTTTCATGTTCATTTCTTGCATTTTTCACATGAAAACGTATGATTTTACCCGATTATTTGAAATATTTGACACCTGATTCAAAAATCTTGAGATCCTGTTCTCCGTAAATATTGATTGCAACACCATCACCACGCCGTTCTGAATGTGCCATTTTACCAAGAACTCTTCCGTCCGGGCTTGTAATACCTTCAATTGCACGATAAGAGCCATTGACATTCCAGTTCTCATCCATAGAAACATTTCCATCCAAATCACAATACTGGGTTGCTACCTGTCCATTTGCAAAGAGTTTATCCAGCCATTCCTCACTTGCCACAAAACGTCCTTCTCCGTGAGAGGCAGGATTGGTATATACTCCACCAAGTTCTGCTCCCTGAAGCCATGGTGATTTATTACTTACAACCTTTGTATAAACCATCTTGGAAATATGACGTCCAATTGTATTATAGGTAAGTGTTGGAGAATCTGCTGTCTGTCCTACAATTGCTCCATTCGGCACAAGACCAAGTTTTACCAGTGTCTGGAAACCGTTGCAGACACCGAGTACCAGACCGTCTCTCTCATTTAAAAGCTTCTCTACTGCTTCTTTCAACTTTGCATTCTGGAATGCAGTTGCAAAAAATTTGGCAGAACCATCCGGTTCATCACCTGCGGAAAATCCACCTGGGAACATGATAATCTGAGATTTTTCAATTTCCTTTTCAAATTCTGCCACGGAACTGAGGATGTCTTCTGCGTCCATATTCTTGAATACGCGTGTTGTCACTGTTGCGCCTGCTCTTTCAAATGCCTTTGCGCTGTCATACTCGCAGTTTGTTCCAGGGAATACCGGTACAAATACACGTGGCTGCGCAATCTTATGATTACAGATATAAATATCCTTTGTATCATATAATGGAGATGCCACTTCTTTTTCTGAATGTTCATCCGATACTGTACGGAATACTTCTTCCAAAGTAGATGTCCATGATTTTTCTGCTTCTTCCAGAGTAATGACTGCATCACCATATGCAAATTCCTGTGCTTCTGTAACTTCACCGATTACTTCTGCTTCTACAGCAAGCTCTGCAACTTTATCTGCCGGAACTTCAGCTACCAGTTCTCCGAATGCAGGTGCAAATAATTTGCCTGCCGGAACTTCTGTATCCAGTTTTACTCCCAGTCCATTACCAAATGCCATCTTGCTGACTGCTGGAATCACACCATGACGGTCAAGTACATATGCAGAAACAATATTGCCTTTCTGAATATCTTCTGTTACTTTTGCATACTGTTCCATAACCTTTTCATATACAGGTAAATCATATGCATCTTTTGCAATCTTAATCCATACTAATTTATTTCCGGCTTTTTTCAGTTCCGGTGTGATAATATCACCCTGTTTTGCAATATCTACAGCAAAAGAAACCAGTGTTGGCGGAACATCAATATGCTCAAATGTTCCTGACATACTGTCTTTTCCACCGATGGAAGGAAGCCCAAATCCAATCTGTGCGCTGTATGCACCAAGCAGTGCTGCAAACGGCTGACTCCATCTTGACGGGTCTTCTGTCATACGGCGGAAATATTCCTGGAAAGTGAAACGAATCTTACTGTAATCTCCACCTGCTGCCACAATCTTTGCGACAGACTCTGTCACTGCATATACTGCTCCGTGATATGGACTCCAGCTGGATAAGTATGGGTCAAAACCATAACTCATCATAGTAACGGTATCACATTTTCCTTTTAATACCGGAAGTTTTGCTATCATTGTCTGAGTCTCTGTCATCTGGTATTTACCACCGTGAGGCATAAATACCGAACCTGCGCCAATGGAACCGTCGAACATTTCGACCAGTCCTTTCTGTGAGCAGACATTCAAATCAGCCAGTGTATGCAACCATTTTTCCTTAACATCCGCAACTTCTACTTCTTCTTTCAGAATAGAATCTGCTTTTGCAGGAATCTCTACTTTTACTTTTGTTTCCTGATGTGCTCCGTTGGTATTCAGGAATGCACGGGAAATATTTACAATCTCTTTTCCTCTCCACGAAAGCACCAGTCTCGGACTTTCTGTCACTTCTGCCACTTTCACGGCTTCTAAGTTTTCTTCTTTTGCATAAGCTAAGAACTGTTCTGCATTTTTCGGAGCAACTACAACTGCCATTCTTTCCTGGGATTCGGAAATTGCCAGTTCTGTTCCGTCAAGACCTTCGTATTTCTTCGGTACTTTATCCAAATCTACCTTCAGACCATCTGCAAGTTCACCGATGGCTACCGATACTCCACCTGCACCAAAGTCATTACATTTCTTAATCAGCTTACTTACTTCTTCTCTGCGGAAGAGACGCTGAATCTTACGCTCTGTAGGAGGATTTCCTTTCTGTACTTCTGCTCCGCAGGTTTCGATGGATTCTTCTGTATGCACTTTTGAAGAACCAGTTGCCCCGCCACATCCGTCACGGCCGGTACGTCCGCCAAGCAGGATGATGATATCTCCCGGGTCAGAAGTTTCACGAATGACTGCTCTTCTTGGTGCTGCGCCCATAACTGCACCGATTTCCATTCTCTTTGCAACATAGTCCGGATGATAAATTTCTTTTACCATGCCTGTTGCAAGTCCAATCTGGTTACCATAAGAACTGTATCCGTGTGCTGCACTGCGAACCAGTTTCTTCTGGGAAAGTTTTCCTTTCAAGGTTTCCTTTACAGATACTGTCGGGTCTGCTGCTCCGGTTACACGCATTGCCTGATATACATAAGTACGTCCTGACAACGGGTCACGGATTGCTCCACCAAGACAGGTTGCTGCGCCACCAAATGGTTCAATCTCCGTCGGATGGTTGTGTGTTTCATTCTTGAAGTTTACAAGCCATTCTTCTTCCACGCCATCTACTTCTACAGGAACAACAATACTGCATGCATTGATTTCATCGGATTCTTCCTGGTCAGCAAGCTTTCCTTCTTTCTTCAGTTTGCGCATTGCCATCAATGCAAGATCCATCAGGCAGACAAACTTATCTTCACGCCCTTTGAAGATTTCGCTGTGTGTCTGTAAATATTCTTTGTATGTATTCTCAATCGGAGTACGGTAATCCCCTTCATCAAATGTAACATCTGTAAGTTCTGTGGAGAACGTTGTATGACGGCAGTGGTCTGACCAGTAGGTATCCAGTACTCTGATTTCTGTCATGGAAGGGTCTCTGTCTTCTTCTCCTTTGAAATAGTTCTGAATATGCTGGAAATCTTTAAATGTCATAGCAAGTCCAAGAGAACCATAGAGCTCCTTCAGTTCTTCCTCTGTCATATCTTTAAATCCATGGAAGATTTTCACATCGACCGGTTCTTCGAACTTGGTAACCAATGTCTCCGGTTTTTCCATGCTTGTCTCTCTGGAATCCACCGGGTTAATGCAATGTGCCTTAATTGCCTCCAGTTCTTCCTCTGTCACTCCGCCTTCAATTACATAAGTCGTTGCAGTCTTAATTACTGGAAGTTCATCTTCCTTAATAAACTGCACACACTGTACAGCAGAATCTGCTCTCTGGTCAAACTGTCCAGGGAGAAATTCTACAGAAAATACTTTATCATTCTCTCCATAAGAAAATGTCTCATGGTATAATACATCTACTGGTGGTTCTGAGAAAACTCCATTGCATGCTCTCTCAAATGTTTCATCTGATAGATTTTCAATGTCATAACGGTTCAACACTCTGATATTGGTTGCACTCTTTACTCCCAGATAGCTCTTCACTTCATTCAAAAGTTCCTTCGCCTGTACTGCGAACTCTGGTTTTTTCTCTACATATACACGTCTTACGCTGCTCATAGTTTCCTCCATCCTGAGTTTTTTACAAAATCACTAAGTTATATCACATGATACCGGTTCTGAAAGTCTGGTTTGCAAACATTCTAACAAACATGATTGTTTGAAAGTTTTACCCTCGGCATCATAATATGTTACTTTATTTTATCACACTTCTTATTATTAGTACAGTCAATATATTATTATATTTTTATAAGTTTTTCTTATCAATGTTTTTCCGTCTTACAACTTCTGCAATAACAAGTAAGACAAGTAACAGTCCGGCAAAAAAGCTTCCAATCCGAATCACCATATCAAAGAAAAATCCCTCTGGAAGCATTCGAATCATATAATCTGTCCGTGCATCAAACAGCCACAAATCATTATCAAAGAAAATCTCATGGAAAATCGTAAAGCACTTTGAGAAATTCATGCTGATTGCAATTCCCAGTGCACCAAACAGCAATACCGTCACACCAAGCGTCCATTCATAAGCCCTTGCAAGATTTACTTTCCATTCTTTATCTTTCCATCTAAGTGCCACAAATGCCACAACGAAAATCACAATCGCAATACGTCTTAACAGAATTCCCTTCAAAAATAAATTTTGAACTTCTCCCATATGAAAACAATCCTGCTCATTAAAAAAGTCCTGTTTCTTTCCTTCTATGGTTGACTCTATACTTAGAGTCTCTTCTTTTCCTTTCAGGTAAGACATCATGTACTTTGTCACCGTCATCACATCGTCCATTTCCATGTCCAAAGATTCCGTCACCTGATATTTTTCATATTCTTTCTCATAAAAGCCATAATTTCCATAAGTCGCAATCTCAAACCCGGTAATAAGACAGATAAAAATTGCCATAATAGAAATAACTACACCTAATAATATCCCTCTTTTACTTTTTTTCTTATTCAACACATTTTCCTCTCTTCCATCTGTCTTCGTTTTCTCTCTTCTTATTCTACTTTAATTTTCCTCATTCTAGCAATTCCAAATACTTTTGTCAAAGCCTCTTGTTTTTCTTGTGAGTTTCTCTTATAATACTAATGATTTTTATTAGGAGGACTAATGATGGATATCAATTATGAATTATATAAAGTATTCTATTATGTAGCTGATACATTAAGCTTTTCCGAGGCTTCCAAGCGGCTTTTCATTTCACAGTCAGCTGTCAGCCAGTCCATTAAGACATTGGAAAAGAAAATGAATCAGACTCTTTTCATCCGAAGTACAAAAAAAGTGCAGCTTACACCAGAAGGCGAAATTCTGCTTCGCCATATTGAACCTGCCATCAACTTAATCAAACGTGGCGAAGCACAAATTATTGAAGCAGCTTCCTCCACCGGCGGTCAGATTCGTATCGGTGCCAGCGACACCATATGCCGTTACTTTCTGATTCCTTATCTGGAACGGTTTCATAAAGAGTTTCCCAACGCGCATATTAAAGTTACCAATGCTACTTCCATCAAATGTGTCGATTTACTGGAAAGCGGACAGGTTGATTTGATTGTCACCAATTATCCGAACGCCTATCTCGGCAATATGGCATCCACAAAACTGATTAAAAACTTTCACGATGTGTTTATTGCAAATCAGTCATTCGCCAGTTTAAAAGACCGTACCGTCTCATTACAGGAACTTTTGAAATATCCGATTATGATGTTAGACAAAAAGAGTACAACCAGTGAATTTCTTCACTCCCTCTTTCAACAGCACCAGCTTGATTTGGTGCCTGAAATAGAATTAAACAGTAACGACCTGCTGATTGACCTGGCGAAGATTGGTCTGGGTATTGCCTTTGTTCCTGACTTCTGCATTGCAGAACATGCCGATGATATCTTTGTGGTAGATACCGAAGAGGCCCTGCCGCCAAGACATCTTGCACTGTCTTTCAACGAGCAGATCCCACTTTCCCATGTTACACGGGAATTTATGAGTTACTTCGACAGCGTGCTTCCGGATTTACGATAAGCTTTATGCTAAGCCTTTCACCAGACTTTACATTAACCCATAATCTGACTACTCTCCACGGCAAGCCGTGGAGGTTCTAACTGATGACATTTTGCACTGACCATGTACAGAAAAGTATGACAGTGGCATACTTTTCTCTATACTCTTCCTTTTTTATGCCCGTCTTCTTTATTCCCGTCCGTTCCAAAATGCCCGCACGCTTTCTTCCACAGTTTCCAGTCGGCAATATCCACAATCATTCCATTCTTTTGGAAAGCTTTCCCTGCATCTCCGTTCATTGAACCGGTCATCCAACAACAAAATAATTCCACAATCATCTTCCGTACGAATTACTCGCCCCGCTGCCTGAAGCACTTTATTCATTCCAGGATACAGATACGCAAAATCAAATCCTCTTAATCCCTTTTTATCAAAATATTGTTTCAGAATTTCCCGTTCATTGCACACCTGCGGAAGTCCTGTTCCCACAATAAATGCCCCGATTAACCGTTCCGCTGTCAAATCAATTCCTTCTGAGAAAATCCCGCCAAGTACACAAAATCCTACCAGGCTTTCCTCTCTTACATCTTCGAAATTTTCCAGAAAAATTTCCCTTGCTTCCTCATTCATAAAATGGGACTGCATAATACAATCTATCTCATTATCACTGTCTTCTAATCGTTCCATCAGTTTCTCATAAACCTGCTCCATGAATTTGTAAGACGGAAAGAATGCAAGATAATTTCCTTTTTTTACTTTCACGGTCCGATAAATATACTCTGCATATCTTCCATACATATCATCATTTCTTCTGGTATATCGGGCACTCACATCCATCCCATTTAACAGCAGCCTCTTCTTAGTGTCAAAAGAAGAATCAATGTAAATGGCATAATCATCCTTCTCCACACTCAGCAATTCCTTATAATACTGGATTGGAAGGAGCGTTGCCGAGAAAAAGATGGTACTGTTTCCCATACTCAAGTAACTATGCAACTTACCAGAAGGATTCACACAAAAGAGCCGCAGCATAAAATGGCCATTTTCCACAAATTCTGCATAAATCACATAATTCTCATCCATTCCATCATAGATATTCAGGAAATGCCGGATTCGGAAATATAATTCCAGTACTGCCTCCCTGACTTCCGGTTTGTTACAGGTTTCCAGATACAATTCCAGCTCATTCCACACATTCATTAGTTTGAAATACATATGCGAAATGTTATCCAACAACAGGTAAGATTCACACTCTTTCTTTAATTCCAGTAACATCTTATTGCATTCATCCAACCGCTTTGCAAGTTTACTGTTATCATGCTTTACCAGTTTTTTCACTTCCAGAAACTCTTCTTTATAAAGCTCTGCACTGTACATACTTCTTCCACGTTCCACTAAATTATGTGCTTCATCAATCAAAAACAAATAGGAACCTGCATTTCCTTCTGAAAAAAAACGTTTCAAATGGACATTCGGGTCAAACACATAATTATAATCACAAATCACCGCATCCACCCACAAAGACAAATCCAGTGCCATTTCAAAAGGACATACTCTATGTTTCTCTGCCTGAGCTTCTATTTTCTCCCGGCTCATCACATCTTCTGAAACCAAAAGTTCATACACCGCTTCATTCACCCTGTCATAATGTCCCTTCGCATAAGGACAGTTCTCCGGATTACATTCCATCTTCTCGCAAAAACACAGTTTTTCTTTGGCGGTCAGAGTAATCACTTTATATCTCAGATTCTGCTCTCTCAACTTTTCAAATGCCTGCTCCGCCACGGTTCGGGTAATAGTCTTCGCGGTCAGGTAAAAAATCTTTTCACCCAGTCCTTCTCCGACGGCTTTTACCGCTGGGAAAATAGTAGAAATGGTCTTTCCTACTCCTGTCGGAGCCTGAATAAACAGTTTCTTCTTCCGCAAAATCGTCTTATATACCGATACTGCTAATTCCCGCTGTCCTTTGCGGTACGCAAATGGAAATTCGATTTGCTTCACCGACGCATTGCGTTCCTCTTTCCACTCTATCTGAAACTTCGCCCACTTCTCATACTGTCCCACAACATTTAAAAACCATGTTTCCAATTCCTCATAGCTGTACTCTTGCTGAAAGCGCTTAATCTCTTCCGTTTCCATCTGACAATAAGTCATCTGTACTCCCATCTTCTCACATTGATGCTGACTGGCAAAAATAAATGCATAACACTTTGCCTGCGCCAGATGGACCGGAACCGGTTCTGTTAAATGTTCGATATCCGAAAGGATTCCCTTGATTTCATCCACCACATATCCACTGGATTCCTTCAGGATTCCATCTGCCCTTCCCTCTACGCTCAAGCAGAATCCATCCATTTCTATCTTATATTTTAATCCAACCTCAGCCTGATAGTCCGAACCCATACGCCTCTGAATCTTCCGGTGTATTTTGCCGCCAAGCTGCATGGCATCTACATTCATTCCCGTTCCAGTTCTGTTGTCAATATCACCTTCCCGTAAAATAAACTCTACAAGGTTTCTCACTGAAATTTTCACAACTGGTAATTCTTGTTCCATGGTATCTCTCCTATACCGCATTTTCACATACGGCAAGTATAACATGTTTACTCAAACTCCACCATGTTTTTCCGATATTTGAGCCCCACCATCTGTCTCTGCCGCTCATAGCTTTCCCGTTCCGGAATGGAAATATCGTGAAAAAACTGTTTCCACAGCCTCAAAATCTCCTGCTCCGAATCCGAGTACTGTTTCAAACGCTCATTATCCAGCGTCAAATCGTCAACGAGTATACAATGCTTGCCTGTTTCATGTACAACCGCCATCTGACGTACCTTATCATGAATCATCCAGTTTTCTAAAGGAAACCGATTTTCAAAATGTGGAATCAGCCCCTCCAGAATATCATTTTCCGGCTCAATTTCGGCATATAAAATACCGCCTTCCAGTTCTCGAAAACGCAAAATCTCTTTAAAAAAATGAAGTTCGTTTCCAACTTTCCTGCTCAGTTCAAACACCTTCCGCACGAATGGGTTGGTCAGATGTTCCATGATTTTTCTACTGTCTTTTATATCCCTTGCCGCAACGAGAGTCTGAAAAATCGCAGTTCCTTTATTCCTGTCTGTCGATTTTGCCGCATAATAAATTCTCGTATATGCCTCCATTCCCAATTTTTTCTGTATCATATGTGTCAAAGCCATCATCTTCTGTTCACTCTCTGTCACATCTACATACTCACAGAATAGTTCCTGCTCCAGCATTCCATAAAATGCAATCCCGGCATTGCCATCTTCTCTTCTTTCCTTCCACGCATCATAAAGTGCCGAACACAACCCCATAAGCGTATCATGACAAAGATATACCCGCTTCAGCATGTGTTTCACCTCCCTGATTCCATGGCTCTGCTCCAAAACGTACATCATCAAACAAAGATAATTGTCTGTAATTCATATTCTGTACCGAATCCGGCAGCCGTTCTTTAACGTTTACCAGATTCCGCACAATATAATCCTGCTCTATCTTCACAGGATACATCATTTTTCCATTGCAGGTAATGAAATAAAGTGCACGCTTCAGAACTACTCCCATCTTCTTCAAATCTTCAAACTGAATGATTCCCATTCTTCTGGCTTTCACAATTCTTGCCGCTGACTTATAGCCAATGCCCGGAACACGCAAAAGCATCTCGTATTCCACCTGATTAATCTCAACCGGAAAGAGCTCCAAATGCTGCACTGCCCAGTTACACTTTGGGTCCATCAGCACATTAAAATTCGGATTCTGTTCATTTAACAGCTCTGACACTTTAAAATGATAATATCGGAGAAGCCAGTCTGCCTGATATAAACGATGTTCCCTCAACAATGGCGGACCGGATTCTATCTGTTCCGGAAGGGCCTTATCCTCATTCACTGACACAAATGCAGAATAAAACACCCGTTTAAGTCCAAACTTCTCATACAAAGCTTCTGACACCTGCATAATCTGAAAATCCGTTTCCGGTGTTGCCCCGATAATCATCTGGGTACTCTGTCCCGCCGGAACAAATCTTGGTGCATTCCGATAAACGGTAAGTTCTTCTTTGTTAGCCGCCCTTTCCAACTGCACCATTCTCATTGGCTTCAATATGTTCTTTCTACTCTTATGCGGAGCCAGTAAATGCAGACTTTCTTTCGTCGGAAGTTCCAGATTCACACTCATTCTATCTGCAAGAAAACCTACTTTCTGAATCAGCTCCGGACTTGCTCCCGGAATTGCCTTCACATGAATATACCCTTGAAAATGACACTCCGTACGAAGCTTATACAGACTTTCATACAAAAGTTCCATAGTATAATCCGGACTTTTCAATATCCCTGAGCTCAGAAATAATCCCTCTATATAATTCCTGCGATAAAATTCCATTGTAAGACGGCAAATCTCGTCTGGTGTAAACGATGTTCTCCTCACATCATTTGACACTCGGTTCACACAGTATTTACAATCATAAATACACTCATTGGTAAAGAGGATTTTCAGTAGTGAAATGCATCTGCCATCCGCCGAAAAGCTATGACATATTCCTGCCTTTTCACAATTTCCTATTCCCAATCCATCTCCGCGTCTGTCCACTCCACTGGAAGTACAGGCCACATCATACTTGGCAGCATCAGTTAATATATGCAGTTTTTCATAAATATTAAGACCCGTTTTCCCACTATGCTGACTGTCTAGCGTCTGAATCTCTGTACCTTCCATACTTTTCTCTGCTCCTTATATTCGAACATTTGTTCTTTTTCTGTATTCTAACATAATATGGATTGCAATGCAAGAGCCAAAAAAAGGAAAACAAATTGTTTTATCATATGCCTGACACGCCAAAAAAAGAGACCACTAAGTGGTCTCTCTCCTACACTAATTATATTTTTCTTATTCTACTACAGCAATTACTTCTACTTCGCAAAGAACATTCTTCGGAAGAGTCTTAACAGCTACGCAGCTTCTTGCTGGTTTTGATGTAAAATATTTTGCATATACTTCGTTAAATGCAGCAAAATCTCCCATGTCTGCCACGAAACAGGTTGTCTTTAATACTTTATCAAAACTTGTTCCTGCTGCTTCTAATACTGCTCCGATATTCTTGCAGACCTGTTCTGTCTGGCCTTCAATTGTTGTTGCTTCAATTGCATCTGTTTCAGGATTAATTGGAATCTGACCTGCAGAATAAAAAATTCCATTGTGTACATATCCCTGAGAATATGGTCCTAATGCCTTTGGTGCTTTTTCTGTTGAAACGATTTTCATTATTATCAATCTCCTTTACCAAAAATATTATTCTGACACTAGAATACCACAGCTTTTCCAAAAATCCAATTACTTTATCACTATAATTCGACCAATTTCTTTTCTTAAGTAAAATTGTCTATATTTTTATATTTTTTTCTGTATTATTTACATAAGACATGTTATAATATAGCCAGTGTAAAGAAAGGGAGGTGCCATGATGGTCATTATTGTTATGTTGCTTGCGCTTGTTATTGTTACAGCGGTTGTTGTTGCATCTGTCACATCTGTCATTGGCGGAATCGCCGAAGAATTTGATTTGGATCAGGATGAATAAGCTTTTCTATTCTTTTCAAAGCTTATAAAAACCCCATCGGGAATGTATTTTATGCAAGACACATTCTCAATGGGGTTTTTATTATTTTAATCTTCCAAATCTTCAAATGCTTCTTTTACTTTGTCCATAAACCCTTTTTTCTTTGTTTTGGACTTTCCATCTGCCTCTGAAGAAGTCTCCTGATTCAATGTATTTCCTGTAAGCTCATCAAATTTACGAAGTGCTTCTTTCGCTTCATGACTCAGTTTTTCCGGTGTCTGAATGACCAGTGTTACATAATGATCTCCTCGCAATTCCGGATTTCTGAGAGACGGAACACCTTTGCCTTTCAAGCGGACCTTTGTATCAGTCTTAGTTCCCGGTTTTACAGTATAAACTACTTCACCGTCTACTGTTTTAATTCTCACATCACCACCGAGAGCTGCCTGTGCAAAAGAAATCGGTGCTGTAGAGAAAATATGTGTACCTTGTCTCTGGAAAATCGGATGTCTGGAAACGGAAACTTCCACAAGTAAATCTCCTCTTGGTCCACCATTAATACCCGGTTCACCTTTTTCGCGGATACGTACACTCTGTCCATCTTCAATTCCAGCCGGAATAGATACTTCAATCTTCTTACTCTTTGAAATATATCCTGTTCCACCGCAGTCCGGACATTTATCCCGAATAATCTTACCTGTTCCTCTACATTCCGGACAGGTCTGCACATTCTGCATCGTGCCAAAGAAAGACTGTGAAGTATATACCACCTGACCTCTTCCGCCACATCTTGAACAAGTCTCCGGTGATGTTCCCGGCTTTGCACCAGTACCATTACATTTTTCACAAGGTTCTTTTAAAATAACATCCAGTTCTTTCTTACATCCAAAAACTGCCTCTTCAAATGTAATGCGAACTCCTTTTCGAACATTTGCGCCTTTCATCGGGCCAGTGTTCGAACGGCTGCTGCTTCTTCTGCCGCCACCAAATAAATCTCCAAATATGTCTCCAAATATATCACTGAAATCAGCGCCATTGAAATCAAATCCACCGGCACCGCCTGCAGCACCATCAAATGCAGCATGACCATACTGGTCATACTGACGACGTTTTTCCGCATCACTCAAAACAGCATATGCTTCCGAAGCTTCTTTAAACTTCTTTTCAGCCTCTGCATCTCCCGGGTTTGAGTCTGGATGGTATTTCTTTGCAAGTACTCTATATGCTTTTTTCAGTGCTGCCGCATCTGCATCTTTTGGAACTCCGAGAACTTCATAATAATCTCTCTTTGCTTCCGCCATTGTCTTACCTCATTTCTTCTGCCAAAATTCTACGGGACCACAAGGCCCCGTAGAACTCTATTTTGTCTGATTATATTTTACTTTCTGATTAAACTTCTTTGTAGTCGCCATCTACTACATCGTCAGCGCCATATCCTTCTGGTGCCGGGCCAGCTTCTGGTGCAGGTCCTGCCTGACCCTGAGCTCCCTGAGCCTGTTCGTAAACTTTTGCAAACAGTTTCTGAGCGCTTTCCATTAATTTTTCTTTTGCAGCTTTGATTTCAGCAACCTGAGCATCTGTAAGTTCATCTGTATTTGCTTTTGCAAGCAAATCTTTCAGTGCCTGGATATCAGCTTCTACAACTGCTTTATCAGAAGCATCTAATTTGTCACCAACTTCGCCCATTGCTTTCTCTGTCTGGAATACCATAGAGTCTGCTTCGTTCTTCGTATCGATTGCTTCTTTACGTTTCTTGTCCTGAGCTTCGAATTCTGCTGCTTCTTTGACTGCACGGTCAATATCGGCATCAGACATATTAGAACCTGCTGTGATTGTAATATGCTGTTCTTTTCCAGTTCCAAGGTCTTTTGCAGATACATTTACAATACCATTTGCATCAATATCAAATGTTACTTCAATCTGTGGGATTCCACGTCCTGCTGGTGGGATTCCATCCAGTCTGAACTGTCCAAGTGACTTGTTGTCTCTTGCAAACTGTCTTTCACCCTGTACTACGTTGATATCAACGGCTGTCTGATTATCTGCTGCTGTTGAGAAAATCTGGCTCTTCTTTGTAGGGATTGTTGTATTTCTTTCAATCAATCTTGTTGCAATACCACCCATTGTTTCGATAGAAAGTGAAAGTGGTGTTACATCCAAAAGAAGGATATCGCCTGCGCCTGCATCTCCGGCAAGTTTACCACCCTGTACAGAAGCACCGAGTGCTACACATTCGTCTGGGTTCAGAGATTTGCTTGGTTCTTTTCCTGTCAGACGTTTTACTTCTTCCTGTACTGCAGGGATACGTGTAGAACCACCAACAAGAAGTACCTGTCCGAGGTCTGCTGCTGTAATACCTGCATCTGAAAGTGCACGTCTTACTGGTTCTGCTGTCTTTTCTACTAAGTCATGTGTCAATTCATCAAATTTTGCTCTTGTAAGGTTCATATCAAAATGCTTTGGACCTTCTGCTGTAGCAGTGATGAATGGAAGGTTGATGTTTGTTGTTGTTGCAGAAGAAAGTTCTTTCTTTGCTTTTTCTGCTGCTTCTTTCAATCTCTGAAGAGCCATCTTATCTGTAGATAAGTCTACGCCTTCTTTTGCCTTGAAGTCTGCAAGCATGTAATCTGTAATCTTCTGGTCGAAGTCATCTCCACCAAGTCTGTTGTTACCTGCTGTTGATAATACTTCGATAACACCGTCACCGATTTCGATAACAGAAACATCGAATGTACCACCACCTAAGTCGTATACCATGATTTTCTGTTCTTTTTCATTATCAAGACCATAAGCAAGTGCTGCCGCTGTTGGTTCGTTGATGATACGTTTTACATCAAGTCCGGCAATCTTACCAGCATCTTTTGTTGCCTGACGCTGAGCATCGTTGAAGTAAGCCGGTACAGTAATAACTGCTTCTGTTACTTTTTCTCCAAGATATCCTTCTGCGTCTGCTTTCAGTTTCTGAAGAATCATTGCTGAAATTTCCTGTGGTGAGTATTTCTTACCATCAATTGTTACTTTATAATCTGTTCCCATTTCTCTTTTGATAGAAGAAATTGTCTTTTCTGCGTTTGTTACAGCCTGACGTTTTGCAGGTTCACCCACAAGACGTTCTCCTGTTTTTGTAAATGCAACTACAGATGGTGTTGTTCTTGCTCCTTCTGTGTTGGCGATAACTACTGGCTGACCACCTTCCATAACGGCTACGCAGCTATTTGTTGTTCCTAAATCGATTCCAATAATTTTTCCCATAACGAGGACCTCCTAAATTAATTTCAAAATTGTTTCAATCATTTATTATTTGTTTAATTTGCTACTTTTACCATACTGTATCTGACAACACTGTCACGATACATATATCCTTTTTGGAATTCTTCTACGATGACATTTTCACCGGCTTCCTCATCTTCCACATGCATCACTGCATGGTGAAGGTCTGGATTGAATTCCTGTCCCAATGCTTCGATTGGTTTTACGCCTAACCCTTCCAGCATGGTCATCAACTGTTTGTAGACCTTATCCATTCCCTGAACAAATGGATTTTCTTTTTCTTCTTCACTTACGGTAACAAAACCGCGTTCAAAATTATCTACAACTGGAAGAATCTTTTCGATGACATCTCTGGCTCCGATTTCGTACATTGCAGATTTCTCTTTCTCTGTTCTCTTTCGGTAATTGTCAAACTCTGCCATCTGTCTTGTGAGCTTATCGGTTAAATCTGCGATCTGCTCATCTTTCTTATCCTTTTTCGGTGCTTTCGAATCATCACAATCCGCTTTTTCCGAACATTCTGCTTCTGAACATTCTTCCTTCACCTCTTCCGCTGCACCGGCTTCTGTCTCAGACGCTTCCGCTTCAGCAGCTTTCTTTGCTTCTTCTACAGCTTCCTTTACAACTTCTTCATTCTTTTTCTTTTTATCCAACGGTCATTTCCACCTTTCTTTCATCAATCATCTTTATGAAAAATGTCATCCAGCTCTGTCATAAGTGTCTTCAGAGTCTTCATAACATGTTCGTAGTCCATTCGCTTCGGTCCGATAATTCCTATCGTTCCCTGCATTCCCTCACCCAGTTCATAAGTGGCAGTTACAACACTGCAATCTTTCATATTTTCCACATTGGATTCATCACCGATGTAAACCTGAATATCCTTATTATCACCATGGGCAATGGTCTTATTTACAAGGGAAGCTAATTGCTGCTTTTCTTCAAATGCACTAATAATATCTTGTGCACTTTCTTTGTCACTAAGCTCTGGATATTTGAAAATATTTGTTGTACCACTGGTATATATTTCCATGTCTCCGCTTACCTGAATGACATTGGCTACGGCATCAATCACATTGCTCATTACAGTGCTGTGAATGCCCGCCTGCTCTTTTAACTTCGCTATCAGTCCCAGATTCACCTCTTCCAGAGCCATTCCGTTCAGCGAAGTATTTAACAGCATATTCAGCTTCAACAGCGCTTCGTTATCCAGTGGTTCGTCCAGAGTTACTATCTGGTTCTTTACAATATTACCTTCCATGACAACCACAACAATCAGTTGTGTTTCATCAAGCGGTGAAAGCTGAATGAACTTTACCTTATTCCGGTTAAATACCGGGGTTGAAATCATAGAAGCATAATTTGTATTATTTGCAAGAACTTTCGCAGCCTGCTTCAGAAGTAATTCGATTCGGTCAGCTTTCTCAAGCATCTGTTCCTTCATCTCTGTAACTTCCTGAACCTTCTCACTCATAAGCATATCGACATACCATCGATACCCCTTATCCGAAGGAATTCTTCCGGCTGATGTGTGAGGCTGCATGATGTAACCGAGTTCTTCCAAATCTGCCATCTCATTACGAATCGTGGCAGAACTCAGATTCAAGTCCGTGTACTTGGAAATGGTACGTGAACCAACCGGTTCGCCAGTTTCAAGATAATTCTTAATGATTGCATGCAGAATCTTCTGCTTACGCTCACTCAGTTCTTGAATCATATCCATATGCATCCTCCCTTTCTTTTATTAGCACTCATTATTTTCGAGTGCTAACATTTCTTACGTGTATAAATTTACCACTAACCCAAACCATTGTCAACCCTGTTTATAATATTTTTAGAAACTGTTTAGCATTGCGTCGGCAATAAAAATACGCCCTGTAAGTTTACTTACAAAGGGCGCTATTTTTCATTGTCGGCATAAGGCGTTCAGCCTAAGCGAAAAGCCGTTAGGCTTTGAGCTTGCAATGCGTAGCTCTA
>USGU01000028.1 GCA_900554415.1 uncultured Lachnospiraceae bacterium
TTATGGAAATAAGTTCACATATGATGAACTCTTTAACACAACAAGATACTTCCTGCAGAGTATCTATGATGATGATTTTGCAGATGTATACAATGAACTTGTAAAATCAGATGATGATGCAGGAGCAACACTTGCATTACGTCGTTATCTCGCAGAGAAGTGTCTCGAAGACAATTCTACTGTAGAACCTAGAATTAATGTGAAGTATGTAGAGTCTATGATTAGTGGTTCTAATCTGAAAGACGCAGTACTTCCAACAAAAGATAACACAAGCTACAATGATTTGGTAGCATATGAAAATCAGTTCCGTTTCTTCTACGGAATCGCACTTACCCAGGACGAATGTACGGTTACATTTGATTCTCAGGGTGGTTCAGATGTGGATGCACAGACTGTATTGTCACATACAATGACATCTACATCAAACACAACAATTAAATCAAGTTACTGGGCAAATTCTCTTGTTATCTACAGAGGACAGGGAAAAGATCATGTCACAGAGCCTTCTACGGCTGCTAAGAAGATTACCGTACCTACAGATCCAACAAAAGAAGGATATGTATTCGGTGGATGGTACAAAGATGAAGCATGCACAGAAAAATTTGACTTTAATGACAATGATGGAACAGTAGAACAGAATACAACACTTTATGCAAAATGGATTCCAGAAGCAGAAGCAGTTACTGTAACAGATTTCAACATCACAAATGTAGAACATGATGATGCAGATGCAGAATTAAATCAGAAGATTAATGTTACAATCGATTTCAGCGATGAAATCACTATTGCAGATGCAGAAAAATTAAAAGACGCCTTAACAATGAAGATTTCAGGCGGAAATGTAAATGACACAAGCCGTGATATTACATACAGTGTAAATCCGGAAAATCCAAAACAGTTAATGATTCAGATGACTTCTACAGACTGGGTAGCTATTTACAATGGTATGCTTACAATTGAAGGTACAGAAACCGGAGATGCTATCAAAGATGCAGCAGGAAATGGAAAAGTAGGATATATCGAACATCTGGAAGGAAGAATTCCAATCGGTATCGTAGTAAACAACGATGTATTAGCAGAAGGAACAGATACAGTTGCTGCAAGCACATATGTAAATGTTGCACACAAAGCTAATATGCGTGGTATGTATTTCTTCGAACTTGTCAGAATCGTAGATGGACAGGAAGAAGTAATTGGCGGACCATATGTAAGCCATGCACATAACTTCTATGGCTCTATCAATGAAGCTGCAATTGCAAGTGCAATGGCAAGTGCAATTAATAAATTAGAAGGATATACAACAACATATGTAGATGGAGAGACAAACTTCACTGTTACGGCTGACAATGCATCAGCAGGTGAAACAATTGCAGTTCGTATGAACGAATACAAGGGAACTGTTAATTATGCACATACAGTAGTAATCGATGAGGGTGTAGCACCAACAGACACAACTCCGGGTCTTACAGAAGGAAGCCACTGCTCAGTATGTGGTACTGTTCTTGAAGAACAGAAAGAAATTCCAGCACTTAGAAACGGATGGACATATGTCGATGGAAACTGGTATTACTATGACAAAGATGGAATGTTTACCGGTGGATGGAAACAGATTGGTTCAACCTATTACTATCTGTATGAAGATGGTCATATGGCAGCTGATGAATGGATTGGCGAATACTATGTAAATGCAAGCGGAGCCTGGGTACAGGGACGTCTTAAAGCTAAATGGATGATTACCAACGGCAAATGGTGGTACAGAAATGAAGATGGAACATATCCATCAAATGGCTGGAGAATGATTGATGGTCAGTGGTATCATTTCGATGCTTCAGGATATATGCAGACAGGATGGTTAATTCTTGGAAATACATGGTATTACCTCACTGGAAGTGGAGCTATGGCTACTGGATGGACACAGGTAGGAAATGCTCTGTATTATCTGAATGCAAGTGGCGCTATGCAGACAGGATGGGTAAGCTTAGATGGAAGCTGGTACTTCTTAAATGCAAGCGGTGCTTTACAGACAGGCTGGATTTATGTAAACAGAACATGGTACTATGGAGATCCAGAAACCGGAGCACTCTTAGAAGATGAATGGTTAGATGATACTTATTATCTGCGTGCAGGTGGCTCTATGGCTACAGGCTGGGCATTAGTAGACGGAGTTTGGTACTACTTCAATGCAAGTGGTGTAAAACAGACAAGCACATGGGTAGGAAACTACTATGTGAAAGAAGACGGAACTATGGCAACAGATGAATGGATTGGAAATTATTATGTTGATGCCAATGGATTATGGGTACCTGGAAAAACCAAATAATTTTTCAAGAGATAAGCTGAAGTTCTGATAACAATCAGTTATAATGGAGGGGAGCGCAGTTGTGCTCCCCTTTTATTAATTGATAATCGATAAAAGGTTTCGATTGACCTTATGGAGAAAAGAAAGGCAGGAGGATAAGGATAAAATGACAAAGGAAGAGCTTTTCGGAAGGCTGAAAGAGCATTACAAAGAAATTATTGAGAAAATGGATATTACAGATCAGGCAGTCCATGTAAAATGCCGTGGGTTATCACCGGAAGAAGCAATCGGTAAAACAGACCGTGTGGATATGCCGATTATGAATGGACAAGAAATCATGATTCAGGCAGAAGTAGATGGTTACATCGGTCAGGCATTTACCAGTACTGCATGCAGCTATCAGGGCACACTTCAAGATATTTTAAATATGGAGATTGTGGAAGATGGTTATAATCGTGCTGTGTTTATCGCAACTTTAAATGCACTGATGCGGAAAAATGGAGAATGTGACCGTACGATTCACTGTAAAGACAGAGGACCGAATGACTGTGCAAAGAAGACAAGAGAATGGATTCGTGAACATTTTGGATGTCCGAAGATTACATTGATTGGATATCAGCCGTTTTTGTTAGAAGAAATGGCAAAAGAATTTCCAACCCGTGTACTGGATTTGAATCCGGACAACATTGGGGATGAACGCTATGGAGTTATTGTGGAAGATGGATTTGAAGCCCGTGATGATGCAATTGCATGGGCAGATATTGTATTTTGTACAAGCAGTACCTTAGGAAATGCAACCATTGTAGATTATATGAATTTGGGTAAACCCACATATTTTTATGGTACGACAGGATGCTGTGCGGCAGCTATTTTTGGCTTGGAAAGAAGCTGTTACGCAGATTAGAAGGAACAAAAATACAATTAAAATAAATAGGAATGCTATAGAATTTTTTTCTTAAATATAGAAAATGATTATATGTAAATAAAAAAAATGCGTTGACAAATTTTGGATTGTTGTTAAAATAAATTTAATGATAAGAGTTATTTTGAAAGCAAATAGAGGAAAAGAAATGAAAGTTGGCGCAGTAATCATTGCAACAGGAAATGATATTTCTGATGATGAAATAGAACGTTTTCTGACAGATAATCATCCAAATATATTTGAAGAGGCAGTATTGAACTATCAGAGAGCCGGAGTGAAGGATATCATTGTTCTTGTGGAAGAGAAGAAAGCAAGAGAGATTGAAGATACGCTTTTACATAAAGGGGTTTCCTTTATGCAGGTTGCGGAATCCAGAATCGATTCGGCTGTCAGTGCAGGACTCCGGTATCTACAGGAGCAGTGCGACCGTATTCTGCTCGGAACGATAGCGTATCCATTTTTTTCTTCGGATGTTATAACGGCTTTAACTGAAAGCAAGGAAGAGATTGCCGTAATTTCTCATGACGGAAAGAAAAGTGGTATTTTAGGGCTCAGTAAAACTGGTGCGCAGCAAATTTGTTGCCAAATTGAAAAAAATTCCCATCAATATATAAAACATTGGGATATTACTCCGAAGTATATTGAAGTGGAAGAGGAATCTGCGTTTATCCGGATTCAGACTGTGGAAGAATTTCAAAGGTATAAATCCATTTATGGAAAACAAAAAATGCATGGATTTGTGAAAACAGCATTGGCTGTAAATCGTTCTTTTCTGGGACCGGGAGTTGTTACTTTGCTGAAACAGATTGATCGTCTTGGTTCTGTACGGAAGGCATGTAGCCACATGGGCATGTCATACAGCAAGGGCTGGAAGCTGATTCATATTGCCGAGGAAGAGACAGGCTGGATTCTGGTAAAACGTACTACCGGCGGTACGAATGGCGGAGAAGCACATCTGACCGAACAGTGCAAAGAACTGATTGAGAAATATGAACGTTATACTATGCGTGTACAGGAAGCTGCCAAAAAGATTTACGATGAAATCTTTGACAGTGAAGAAGCATAAGGAAAATGTAAACATAGAAAGACATTTGCAGGGGCAAGTGTCTTTTTTTAGTTGACGAAAACTAATGTTCATGGAATGAGGGCATTATTTTGAAATCCCTGAAAGTACAGAGACGGTATATGTCTAAATGGCATATGCTGTCTTTTTTGCTTTTTTAGCTAAAGATATCATGAAAACCGCAAGGAAATTTTACAAAAAGTCTATTTACATTATTCTGCATTATGCTATACTAAATTAAGTTAGTATAATCTAATAAAGTTTAATAGAAATTTAATGGTGCCTGGCACTCATAAGGAGGAGAAATATGATAAAGACAACTTTGAAAATTGATGGAATGATGTGTGGAATGTGTGAAGCACACATGAATGACCTAATTCGGAATCATTATAAGGTACAAAAGGTCAGTTCTTCTGTATCAAGAGGAGAAACAGAGATTATCAGTGAGGATGTACTGGATTTATCCAATCTGGGAGAGCAGGTCAATGGAATTGGTTATGAATTACTGGATGTGAAGACAGAACCATATCAGAAGAAGAAATTCTTTTTATTCAAATAAAATGATGCTGGGGAACAAAAAGATATATTTACTGAGGCAGTTATCGGTAAAGGAAAGGAGAAAGCAATGTTCTTAGAGATTAATCAGATTAAAAAGAACTATGGAGACGGCGAGAGCCGCGTGGAAGTGTTGAAGGGGATTGACATGGAAATTAAGAAAGGGGAATTCTGCGTACTGCTGGGACCATCTGGTTCAGGCAAATCTACATTGCTGAATATCATCGGAGGAATTGAGCAGGCAGACAGTGGAAGCATAGTTATTGATGGGCAGAAGATGGAGGATATGAATGAAAAAAATCTGACGCTTTACCGCAGAAATCATCTGGGGTATATTTTTCAGATGTACAATCTGATTCCGAACTTAAATATACGTGAAAATATCGAGGTGGGCGGATATTTGAGTGAACACCCACTCGATACGGATGAAATTTTAAAAACCCTTGGACTTTATGAACACCGGAATAAACTTCCGAATCAGCTTTCAGGCGGACAGCAGCAACGAACGGCAATCGGTCGTGCAATTGTGAAAAATCCGGATATTTTGCTTTGTGATGAGCCCACAGGTGCGTTGGATTATCATACTTCAAAAGAAATTCTGGGGCTTCTGGAAAAGGTAAATAGGAAGTATGGAAACACGATTATTATGGTAACCCATAATGATGCAATCAAAAATATGGCAGACCGTGTACTGAAATTAAGAGATGGTCAGATTCAGAAAGACTATGTCAATGAGAACAAGATTTCAGCCGCAGATTTGGAATGGTAGGAGGGATTGTTATGAGGAATCCTCTGAATAAAAGATGGAAGCGGGAATTAAAAGAAGATTTTGGAAAATATCTGGTCATTTTCCTGTTTCTTGCAGGGACCATTGCACTGGTATCAGGATTTCTGGTTGCCAGTGACAGTATGATTTATTCTTATAATGAGAGCTTTGATAAATACCAGATTGAAGATGGTAATTTTGAACTGTCGGAAAAGGCAGACCAGAGTCTGATTGATACACTGGAAAAAGAAGATGTCACGATTTACGAAAATTTCTATGTGGAAGAGGAGACAGAAGATGTAGACAGTACGCTTCGCATTTTCAGGAACAGAAACGATGAGATTGATGGTGTCTGCATTATGGATGGGAAAGTTCCAACAAAGAAAGGTGAAATTGCCATTGACCGTATGTATGCAGACAACAATAATCTGCAGGTAGGAGATACCATTGTGGTTGGAAAACAGAAACTGGATATTGTGGGACTTGTAGCCCTTTCTGATTACAGTGCACTGTTTTCCAATAATTCAGATTTGATGTTTGATTCTATTAAATTCGGTGTGGCAGTCGTTACACCGGAGCAGTTTGATGCTTTCGGAGACACCCATTTTCATGCGTCTTATGCATGGAAATATAAAAATGAACCAAAGGATGACACCGAGGCAAAGGAAATGTCAGATGATTTCCTGAAAGTACTGACGTCCAATGCCATACCGATCAATTATATTCCGGAATACTTAAATCAGGCGATTCATTTTACCGGAGATGATATGGTAGGCGACAATTCTATGATTACTGTTTTCTTATATATTGTTATAGCCGTGATTGCATTTATCATTGCGATTACCACTACAAGTACTATCTGGAAAGAGGCAAATGTAATTGGAACGCTCCGGGCTTCCGGCTACAAGAAAAGTGAATTGATTTTACACTACATGGAGCTGCCGGTGATTGTCATGCTGATTGCGGCCATTGTAGGAAATATTCTTGGATATACGGTACTGAAGGGCTATATGGCAGCCATGTATTATGGCAGCTACAGTCTGCCGACTTATGTGACGAGATGGAATGCAGATGCGTTTGTAAAGACAACGATAGTGCCGCTTGTGATTATGATTCTGATTAATCTAGTGATTCTGACAAAGAGAATGCAGCTTTCACCACTTAAGTTTATCCGCAGGGATTTTACGAAGAATAAGAAGAAATCAGCAGTACGCCTGAATAAGAATATTCCATTTATCCAGAGATTCAGGATGCGTATTATTTTCCAGAATGTGCCGAATTATCTGATGATTTTTATTGGTGTATTTATGGCAAACTTCCTGATTCTGTTTGGATTAATGCTGTCACCGCTTTTGGACCATTTTTCCGATGCGATTGTGGATAATATGATTTGCAGTTATCAGTATGTATTGAAAACTCCGGTGGAGACAGAAGTGGATGGAGCAGAAAAATACTGCGCAGGCTCTCTGAAAACACTGGGAGGCAGTATCAAGAGTGAAGATGTTACGATTTATGGAATTGAGGATGACAGCGAATATATTCATCTGACGATTAAAGATGATGAAATCTATATCTCCAGTGCATATGCAGATAAATACCACCTTGAGAAAGGCGATGAGATTACACTGAAAGAAGAGTATGCAGATAAGGAGCATACCTTTGAAGTAACTGGAATTTATGAGTATCCTGCTGCGATTGCGATTTTTATGAATCAGGAAGAATTCTGCGATGTCTTCGATAAAGATGATGGATATTTTAACGGATATTTTTCAAATAAGAAACTGACTGATATAGATGAAAAACTGATTGCAACGACGATTGGGAAGGATGACCTGACAAAAACCTCCAGACAGTTAAAGGTTTCTATGGGAAATGCAATGAATCTGATTTTAATTTTCGGAGCGGTCATGTTTATTATGATGATTTACTTATTATCGAAGATTATTATCGAGAAAAATGCATTGTCCATTTCCATGGCGAAGATTCTTGGTTACAGCAACAAAGAAATTAACCGGTTGTATATTACTTCTACCTCTATTGTGACAATATTCTCTATGCTGGCAACCCTTCCAGTCTGCAATGTACTGATGGATAAAATCTGCGCATATATATTTATGAGTTATCCGGGATATTTTGCATATTATGTACCGGGCAGAATCTTTGGAGAAATCTTTGGAATCGGCGTAGCTTCTTATCTGGTAGTTGTATGGCTTCAGATGAAGAAAATCCGACGGATTCCGATGAGTGAAGCGCTGAAGAATGTAGAATAATGTCGAAATGAGGTCATAGAACTGACAAAATATGACAAATATCGTGGAAATATTACTCCATATTGAGAAAATATTTCAATAAAGTAAAAATTTTAAATTTAACTTGAAATTTCCGTACAATGGGTTATATACTAACGTATGCTATATTGATTAAATATGTACAGGAGGTAATAGATATGTTGAAATGTTTAGACGCTATCAACTGGAAGAAAACAGGAATTTTTGCAGCAGGTGTTGCCTTTGGAACTGCTGGTATCAAAGTTTTATCAAGCAAGGATGCAAAGAAATTATATACAAACTGTACAGCAGCCGTATTAAGAGCAAAAACTTGTGTGATGAATACTGTTTCTGTAGTACAGGAGAATGCAGAAGATATTCTTGCTGATGCAAAAGCAATCAATGAAGAAAGAGAAGCAGAGGCAGAAGCAGCAGAATTCGAAGATTTTGAAACAGAAGATTTCGAAGAAGAAGTAACTGAATAAGGCTTATGAGGCACCTGCTAATTATAGTGGGTGTCTTTTCCGCTGAGAAGGTGTTAAAAATGAAATTTACAATTAAACATGAGACAAAGTTCCGTATGCGTATTCATGTGGTCGGACCACATATGACTTATGCGCAGGCAGATACATTATTATATTATTTACAGAATCAGGAGCAGATTACATTTGCAAAAGTCTATGAACGCACAGCGGATGCGGTGATTGAGTATTCAGGTGACCGCTCAGAACTGATTATGACATTAAGAAAATTCCACTATGCAGATGTGGAAGTTCCGGCAGAGATCATCCAGAATTCGGGAAGAGAAATGAATGCAGATTATCAGGAAAAGCTGGTTACGAAGGTAATCCTTCACTATGCATCGAAATGGTTCCTGCCTTATCCGGTGAGAGCATGTATTGTAACATGTAAGTCGCTGAAATATGTTAAGGAAGGCATTGTGGCTTTATGGAACCGTAAGATAGAAGTTCCGGTACTGGATGCTACAGCAATCAGTGTTTCCGTACTGAGAGACGATATCAGTACTGCAGGCTCCATCATGTTCCTGCTCGGAATCGGTGAATTACTGGAAGAATGGACGCATAAGAAGTCTGTAGATGATCTGGCAAGAAGAATGTCCCTGAATATCAGCAAGGTCTGGGTGATGGAGAACGGCAAAGAAGTATTAAAATCATCCAATGAAGTACAAAGTGGAGACCACGTTGTCGTACATATGGGAAATGTAATTCCTTATGATGGAAATGTAGTCAGTGGTGAAGCCATGGTAAATCAGGCTTCTTTAACAGGAGAATCTGTTCCGGTCAGAAGAATGGAAGGCTCCAGTGTTTATGCGGGAACAGTAGTAGAAGAAGGCGAGCTTGTTGTCTGCGTCAATGCAGTAGAAGGCTCCAGCCGCTTTGAAAAGATTGTGACTATGATTGAAGAATCAGAAAAATTGAAGTCCGGTCTGGAAAGTAAGGCAGAACATCTTGCCGACAGACTTGTTCCATATACGCTTGGCGGCACTGCACTTACCTACTTGTTTACAAGAAATGTAACAAAGGCACTGTCAGTGTTAATGGTTGATTTTTCTTGTGCTTTGAAGCTTGCTATGCCACTTTCGGTATTGTCCGCAATCAGGGAAGCAAGTATGCGCAATATAACGGTAAAAGGTGGCAAATACATGGAAGCGATTGCAGAAGCAGATACCATTGTATTTGACAAGACAGGTACACTTACCAAAGCACAGCCTACTGTAGTGGATGTGATTTCCTTTAATGGAGAAAAACCGGATGAACTGCTCCGCATTGCAGCCTGTTTAGAAGAACACTTCCCTCATTCCATGGCGAAAGCAGTTGTAAATGCTGCAAATGAGAAGAATCTGCAGCATGAGGAAATGCATAGCAAAGTGGAATACATTGTAGCACATGGTATTTCTACTACAATTGGAGAAAAACGTGCGATTATCGGAAGCTATCATTTTGTATTTGAAGATGAACAGTGCATTATTCCGGAAGGTGCAAAAGAAAAATTCGAATCGCTTCCGGCAGAGTGTTCACAGCTCTATCTTGCAATTGATGGAGTTCTGGCTGCAGTCATCTGTATCGAGGACCCACTTCGAGAAGAAGCTGCAGATGTGATTTCTTCTCTGAGAGAAGCTGGATTTACCAAGATTGTTATGATGACAGGTGACAGTGAACGTACTGCAGCTTCGGTAGCAAAGCGTGTGGGAGTAGATGAATATTATTCAGAAGTACTTCCAGAAGACAAAGCAACGTTCGTAGAACAGCAGAAGGCTCTTGGCAGAAAAGTTGTGATGATTGGTGACGGAATCAATGATTCCCCGGCTCTTTCTGCTGCAGATGTAGGAATTGCAATCAGTGACGGTGCTGAAATCGCAAGAGAGATTGCAGATATCACAGCAGGAGCAGACGATTTATACCAGATTGTTACACTGAAAAACTTAAGTGATGCGCTGATGAAGCGGATACATAAGAACTACCGTGTCATTGTAGGATTTAATACAATGCTTATTTTACTTGGAGTTGGCGGAATCATTCAGCCGACAACTTCCGCATTATTACATAACACTTCTACCTTGTTGATCGGATGGAAGAGTATGAATGATCTTTTATAAAATAGACGAAAATAGAGGTTGTCATAAATGACATAAACAAAGAACAGAGTATACGCAAAATGTATGCTTTGTTCTTTTTTGTTTAAAATATATAGAAATATATAGATAGAATAAATAAATAGATAATTATATTTGCATTAACAATTGGACAAAAAATACGGGGGGGGGTAAAATTGTGCTTGACTTATTTCAATAATACACAAAAGCAGAAAGGAAGAAAAAGAGAATGAAGAAAAAAGTTTTAAGTTTGCTACTTTGCTCAATTATGACAGTAGGTTTATTAGCAGGATGCGGAGGAACAAAAGAGGAAGCGAAAAACGATAAGGGAGATGCCGAAAGTAGTAAGCAGGAAATTACGATTGCCATTGGTAATAGTTATAAACCGTTCTGTTATCTAAATGATGAAGAGAAACCAGATGGATATGAGTACGATTTGTTTGAAAAAGTTGCAGAAAAAATGTCTGATAAATATGATGTCAATATTGTTTGCGATTCTTGGGACAATCTGTTTCTGGGAGTAGACAGTGGAAAATATGACATTGTGTCACATCATATGGCATATAATGCAGAACGTTCAGAAAAATATACAGTTTCAAAGGAATCATTGATGTATTATGGAAACTATCGTTTCATTTACAAAAAAGGAAGAACAGATATAACTGATATTGCAAGTGTAGCAGGCATGACATTGGCTAATTCTAACAAGGATAATATTGGAAAAGTACTTCAGGCTTACAATGATGAACACCCAGATAATCCAATTATTCTTCAGGAAACATTCCCATCTCTGGAAGCTATTATTGCAGGGATTGAAAATGGTCTTTATGATGCATACACACATACACAATTTGATCTTCAGACAAAATATATTGATATGTACCCAGATGCAGACATTGAACTTGGAACAGTGAATTTAATGGGGGATGATATGGACTGTGGTACTTATGCAGTACTTAAGAAAGGCAATACAGATTTGCAGGAAGAGTTTGATGCTGCTATTAAGGAACTGCGCGACGATGGAACAATCAAAGAACTTTGTGAAAAATGGTTTGGGGCAGATTATTCTGTAAAACCAGAGTAGAAGAGAACGACAATAGAAAGGCGAAAAAATGTTTGCGTGGAAGTATGTTGTAGAATATTTTCCGATTATTATCGGTAAATTCCCCGTAACTCTGGAATTGGTCTTAGTTCCATTTGTAGCCAGCTTTCTCCTTGGATTTGCAATTGCGATTGCCAGACTTAAGAAAATCCCCGGATTAGAACAGCTGCTTATGCTGTATGTCTCTTACGTAAGATGTACCCCGGTTATTACACAGATGTTTATTGTATACTTTGGTCTGCCGATTCTATTGGAAAATTTTGGTATAAATGCAAATAAATGGAATCCGGTTATTTTTGTGTTTATTGCGTATAGCATTAATATTTCTGCATTTTTATCTGAGACAATCCGTTCGTCTGTTCTTGCAGTTCCAGCAGGGCAGATGGAAGCTGGCTATGCAGTAGGAATGACTTCTTTTCAAACAATGAGAGGAATTATCATCCCTCAGGCATTGAAGATTTCATTGCCGATGCTTGGTAACCTTTTTATTGGACTTTTTCAGGCAACAGCGTTGGCGTATATGGTTGGTGTGATTGATATGATTGGAAAAGCAAAAAATTTAAGCACATCCAAAGGACATCTGTTGGAAGGCTATATCTGTTGTGCAATTGTATTTGCAATCATCAGTTTAACTCTGGAGGTAGTATTCCGCTTTGTGAACAAACGATTAGCATTTGGCCAAAAGAATGAATATGTACGGAAACGGAGCTTCCTGTATAATTCAAATATAGGGAATTCCAAGAAAGAAGGTTGAGAAAA
>USGU01000029.1 GCA_900554415.1 uncultured Lachnospiraceae bacterium
GCACGGTGGTGTGAGAGGTCGGGAAAATTTATTTAATTTTCCCTCCTACTCGATTTAAAAAAGTTTAGAATTATTTCACTATACAAATTTTATGGTTTGAATTATAATTTATACTATGATGTCAGGGTAGGATTGTGGGAGTGCGAAACATGGAACAATCCTTCGATATCATGTTATGATTAAAATTACAACGGATTGCTCAAATGCAAAAACATCCTTGTAACATACGAAAAACGAAAGGAAGAAACATATGATTGAAATAATATGTGTTATCTGGCTGTTAAATCAAAACGGGAAAATTGCCATAGCCAGAGGGCAGAACCCATCAAAATATCGAGTGATTACTTTGGGATTATGGTTTGGACTGGAAGTCCTTGGAACCATAGCAGGTACATTAATTGCACTTACTTTTGCGCCAAACAGTAAGCCGCTGATGATCGCATATGCATTTGGAATTACCGGAGCACTTCTTGGTGCCTTGCTCTCCAGAGTCATTGTAAACAGAGCCCCTTTAGGAAACTATAAACCACAGAATCCATTTAATAATAATGGAAATATGGCAGATAATGCGTCATATGGATATGGAAATCCTTATCAGACAACAAATACTGCGCAGAACATCATGAGTAAACCACTTTCCGCTCCGGCCACAATTCATATTGTAAACGAATACTACTGGAACGATAATTCGCAGGATATGTTCTTTTTAAACGGAATTCCGGTCTGTACCCTTCGACAGGGAACAGAATATATGTTTTCTACATTGTCTGAAAAGAATGTTTTCACAGTAGGACAGCCATATTTGCCAAATGAAGATACTGAGCACTGCATCCGGTTCATTGCATCCGAAAACGGGCGGGTTGAGATCGTAGTGAAAGACGGTAAGATTATGACAGACCGTTTTCAGAATTATAAAAAATAAAATACGCCGATTTCCTTAGCATACCATCTTGTCTGATTTCATATAGTTAGATAAAATCATGTGTGGCTTGTGTTATGGATAGGCGGGACAAAAAAAAGAGCGGAACACTGAAGTACCGGTTAACTGAGGCATCCAGCATGCCAAAAGACGTAGTCCTTGGTGTTCCGATTGTTACGATTACCGGTGAATTTGAAATGAATATTGAGAATTATCGCGGTATTATTGAATATACAGACTCTCTCATTCGAATAAAACTCAAAAGTGGACAATTAAAAATCAGTGGAAAACGGCTTGAGATTGCTTATTATACCAATGAAGATATGATGATTACAGGCAAAATCGAAAAAATAGAATATCAGTAGCAAGAAAGGGGTTCCCCTATGCAGGCCAGAATCAGAAAATATATCGCCGGATATTTAAAAATCCAGATTACCGGGTATTCACCAGAACGCTTTCTGAATATGTGCTCACACCATAAGATTGATTTGTGGAATCTCACTTCTTGTGGACACGCTTATGAAATGAATATTTCGGTGCATGATTTCCGGAAATTAAAACCAATCCTACGAAAAACAAAAACGAAAGTCAAAGTAAAAGAACGATGCGGCTTTCCTTTTTTTTTACAAAAATATAAAAAAAGACAATTGTTTACAGTTGGTCTTTTGTTTTGCACAATCTTTCTTTTTTTTATGACCACATTTATCTGGAACATACAGATAGAGGGAAACTACAAATATTCGGAAGAAGAAATCCAAAAAGCATTAAAACAACAGGAAATTTATGTTGGACAAATGAAAAATCACATTCATTGTGACGATATAGCCGCTTATCTGCGCAAAAACTATACAGATGTCATATGGGTATCTGCATCCATAGAAGGCATCTGCCTGAAAATACAAGTGAAAGAAAATACAGACCGTACCTTTAAGGAGGAAAACGAAATTTCTGAAGCTCCGTCTGATATTGTTGCTGACAAAGATGGAATTATCACAGATATCATCACCCGTCAAGGCATGCCATTGGTACATATTGGAGATACTGTTAAAAAAGGAGATTGTCTGGTCAGCGGAAATATTCCTGTATACAATGATGCAAAAGAAATTATAGCCTATCAATATGTAACATCGGATGCAGATATTCTTGCACAGACCGAATCTCCTTACGAAGAACAACTCCTTTCGGAGCATAATGTTTTAAAAGAAACAGGCAAAAAGAAATGGGGTATCTGGCTGGATACAGGGAAGAAACGCTGCTATTTTGGATACAATAGTCCTGCTGGTTACGCTTATTCTAAAATCTTCGAAAAGGAAACCCAGATATCAATTGGCAGTCAATTGAATCTGCCGATATCTTTCGGTATACTTGAATACCGTGAATGCGATTTACAGACTGAAAACTATGAAGAAACAGAAGCCAGACGCATATTAAGTGAAAATTTTCACAGATTTTGTAAAAAATTAGAAGAAAAAGGGGTTCAAATTTTGCAGAATAGTGTTAAAATATACACTGGTGTAGAACGAACAACCGCAAAGGGGATTCTCACATTGAATGAGAAAATCGGAAATCCTGTCACTGCCGAAAAACAATTGATTCCTCAGGCAAAAGAAAAGACAGATGAATAAGAAGGGAAATAAATATATGGCAATTTTGGAGACAATCATTGAAATTCCTGCCGAACATGAGCGAAATGTATTCGGACAGTTTGATATGTTTGCAAAAAAAATAGAACGGAGTCTGCATGTCACTTTAATTGCAAGAGATGGAAAAGTAAAAATTCTTGGAGATGCAGCAAATGTAGAACGTGCACAGCATGCACTGGAGCAATTGACAGAACTTTCGAAGCGCGGCAATACCATTCAGGAACAGACCGTGGACTATACGCTTGCACTTACTATGGAAGACAGCACAGAAAGTGTTTTGGAAATTGATAAAGAATTAATCTGTCATACCTTACAGGGAAAGCCGATTAAGCCAAAGACGCTCGGACAAAAGAAGTATGTAGATTCGATTCGGGATAAAATGATTACCTTCGGTCTCGGACCTGCCGGAACTGGAAAAACCTATCTCGCTATGGCAATGGCAATTACCGCTTTCAAGCGCAATGAAGTAGGAAGGATTATCCTGACCAGGCCTGCCATTGAAGCGGGAGAGAAGCTGGGATTTCTACCGGGAGATTTACAGAGTAAAATCGACCCTTATCTGCGTCCCCTTTATGATGCACTCTATCAGATTATGGGAGCGGAAAGCTTTCTGAAAAATTCTGAAAAAGGACTGATTGAGGTTGCACCTCTTGCTTATATGCGAGGGCGTACTTTGGATAACGCATTTATCATCTTAGATGAGGCCCAAAATACAACACCGGCCCAGATGAAAATGTTTCTGACTCGTATCGGGTTTGGCTCTAAAGTAGTTATTACCGGAGATTCTACCCAGAAGGATTTACCATCCGGACAGGTATCCGGACTGGATGTAGCAATTAATGTTGTCCGGAACATCGACGACATTGCTATATGTCGCCTGACAAGTAAGGACGTAGTCAGACACCCTCTGGTACAGAAAATCGTCAAAGCATATGAAGAGTACGAACAGAAATCTGCTTCTCATAAGAAGTCAAAAAATACAGACAGAAGGAAGCGAGGATAGGTATGAGAATATATTTAGAAAATGAAGAAGGACCGGAGCTTGACCTTAACTATATGGAAATTGCCAATCTGGTTACAGAAGGTGTTTTGGATTACGAAAACTGTCCTTATGAATCTCAGGTTGAACTTCTTTTGACAAATAACGATGAAATTCAGAGAATCAACAATGAATTCCGCGGAATTGACCGTCCAACCGATGTATTATCCTTCCCGATGATAGAGTATGAAAGTCCGGCAGACTTTTCTTCATTGGAAGAAGATGACAGTAATTTTGACCCTGAGACAGGCGAACTGATTCTTGGAAATATTGTGATTTCCAAAGAAAAAGTCCTTGCTCAGGCTGAGGAATATGGACACTCTGTAAAACGCGAGTTTGCATTTCTGATTGCACACAGTATGCTTCATCTTCTTGGATATGACCATATGGAAGAAGATGAACGGCTTGTCATGGAAGAAAAGCAGCGAAGCATTCTGGCAAATCTTGGAATTGAACGATAGTTTTTATTTCAGATTTTCAGATTTACCGCACAAGATATTACATAAAAGAGGTGCTTTATGTCAGAAAAGAAAAAATCATCCAAAGATGGATTTCTCATTCAGGGAACTATATTAGCAGTAGCAGGAATTATCACAAAAATTATCGGTTTTGTTTACCGGATTCCTATGCTCAATATCATGGGACTTCAGGGAGAGGGCTATTATGAAATTGCATTCCAGGTTTATTCCATGGCACTGTTGATTTCATCCTACAGTCTACCTCTCGCGGTATCCAAGCTGGTATCTGCAAGAATTGCAAAGGGACAATATCGAAATGCACAGCAAGTATTCAAGGCTGCTCTGTTGTTTGCATTTACCGTGGGTTCTATCATTATGGTAGTTATCTTCTTCGGTGCAGGCTTTATTGCAACGATTATGGGGGCAAAAGTCAGTCTGTATGCGCTGCGTGTGCTTGCACCGGGACTTCTGGTTGTAGCAGTCATGGGAGTATTCCGGGGATATTTCCAAGGATGTGGAACAATGATTCCAACAGCAATCTCCCAGATTCTGGAACAGCTTTTAAATGCCGTTGTCAGTATCGCAGGCGCAAGCCTTTTAATGGACTATGGACTAAAAATGGCACAGCAGCAGGATAATGAACTGCTCGGACCTGCCTATTCAGCAGCCGGAGGTACTCTAGGTACGGTTTCCGGGGCTGTCATTGGTCTGCTGTTCTTGATATTTTGTTACTATGCTTCCAGAAAAGTCATTCGCAGACGTGTAAATCGTGACCGTTCACGCAGACTGGAAAGTTACAGCTCTATTTTCAAACTGATGCTGCTTACCATTGCACCGGTTATTCTCAGTTCTGCGGTATACAATATGGGAAATATTATTGACAGTTCAATGTTTAATAATATTATGGCTGCACAGGGTCATTTGGAAAAAGAATGTGTAGAAATTCTCGGAAAACTCGGACAGTACTACAATCTGTTCAATGTTCCACTTGCCGTGGCAAGCGCACTCGGTTCTTCTATGATACCGGGACTGGTCCGTGCATACGAAGCAAGAGAGAAGCGCTTATTACATAACAGGATTTACATGGCAATCCGTTTTACTATGCTGATTACCATTCCAAGTGCCTTTGGACTTTGTATTGTTGGAAAACCAATTCTGGATTTCATCTGGCCGTCCATTGATAATACCGTACAGGCAATGATGTTCCGGATTGGAGCAGTTTCCCTTGTATTCTATTCTCTGTCAACGGTAACTAATGCAGTACTTCAGGGAGTTAACCGTATGATGAAGCCGGTAAAAAATGCAACGATTTCTTTAATCATCCATGTAGTATCCCTGTTTATCATGATGGTATTCTTCAAATGGGGAATCTACGGTGTTATTGTAAGCAAAATTATTTTCTCACTGTCTATGTGTATTTTAAATGCACACGATATCAGAGAAGCAATTGGATACAGACAGGAAAAATCAAAAACCTTTGTTATTCCATGCATTGCTTCTGCAATCATGGGCGTAGTAGTATATCTGGTAAATATGGTTCTAAGCATGTTTATAAGTGGACGGCTTCCAATTCTGATCGCGCTTGCAGTTGCAGTAGTGGTCTATGGAATCAGCCTGTTAAAGCTTGGTGGACTGACCGAAGATGAAATTCTGGAAATGCCAAAAGGTGCAACTTTACTGTCTGTCTGCAAAAAATTTCATTTAATCAATGACAGATTTTATTAAGATTTATATGTTATTTTTTATATGATATTTGTATAAGAAAAAAAGTCAGGTCAATACTGTATAAAAAAGGAGTTGTCCTTATGCAGAAAAAATATGGTATTATCCTGACTTTCAGCTTATTTGTTTTCCTTGCCGCCTTATCTTTCGGCTATCAGGAAGAATATAAATATTTAGAAAATAAGATGCAGAATTCAACAGAAGAACAAGCAGAAAAAAGCCCGACTGAAGTATTACAAGTGCAGGGAACTGCGGAAAAAGAACAGGAACAGGTCTATTACCTGACAGTAAGAAACGGCTATGTAGTGGTATATCTGTCAGATAAACAGACTTTATTTGAGTACACGGATATTCTGCTCACAGACCTTCCTACAGACCTTCAGGAAGAATTGAAAACAGGAAAGACAATTACAGGAGAAGAGAAGCTCTATGGTTTTCTGGAAAACTATTCGAGTTAAACATAACTTGCTATTTCAAAGCACATAAAAACATAAAAATATATTGCAACTAACAGTATGGATATAACAGGAATAGAGAAAGGACAAAAGAAAATGGATAATAAAAAAATCGCACGAATTAATGAATTGTATCACAAATCAAAGGCAGAGGGTCTGACCGAAAAAGAGTTTAAAGAACAGCAGGTTCTTCGCCGTGAATATGTAGAAGCATTTAAACGCAATCTCCGCGGACAGTTAAACAATATTTCAATTCAGGAGAAGGATGGAAGTATTACTGACCTGGGTGAAAAATATGGACACAAAACAGCAAATTAGAAAACGGATTCGTACACTTCGAAAGGAAATGAATCCGGATGAAGTCTGTAAAAAAAGTGGAAGGATTGCAGAACAGGTTCTTCATACCACCGCATTTAAAGAAGCAGAACTGGTACTGCTTTATGCAGATTTCCAGAACGAGGTACAGACCGGTTTATTAGCTGAAGAATCATGGAAAGCCGGAAAAAGAGTTGCATATCCCAAGGTAGTTGGAAACGAAATGGAATTCTATCTGATTTCTGAATACGCCCAGCTTACACCGGGTGCTATGAATATTCCGGAGCCGGCCACCGATTGCGAAAAAATTATTTCTTTCCCGGAAAATACACTGATGATTATGCCCGGAGTGGCATTTGATGAAAATTTAAACCGTGTGGGATACGGGGGCGGCTATTATGACCGCTTTTTGGACAAACATCCAGATTTAGTACGAATCGCAATAAGCTATGAATTACAGTTATGTGACAATATACCTGTTGAACCCACTGACTACAAACCACATATGCTGATTACAGAAAAAGAAATCCTGACAGCAGAGAATTAAACTCTGATCTGTCAGGATTTCTTTCCATTATAGACACGTTATATATATCGGAATCCTTTATTCTGGATAAATTAATTGTTTATCCGTAATATTTTCCAACACTTCTTTTAAATATTTCCGTGCACAGTATTTTGCCATCGGAAGATTCATATCCAGATAATTTCCGCAGTCTTTCGGAGCGGCTCCTGGAACTTCGCCTTCAAATTCGGCAATAAACGTAAACATTTCTCTCATAAGAGGCACAATATCTTTGGATTCATAATCACCGGCAAGAAGTAAATAGAATCCGGTTCGGCATCCCATCGGTCCAAAATAGAGTGTTTTATCTCCATATTCTGCATGATTTCTTAAAAAGGTTGCGCCAAGATGCTCAATGGTGTGCATTTCTGCCGTGTTAATCGTAGGTTCTTCGTTCGGCTTTGTCATACGGATATCAAAGGTTGTAATCGGATGCCCTTCTACTGAATCCTTTCTGGAAACATAGAGCCCCGGAACTAATTTTATGTGGTCAATGGTAAAGCTTGCAATCTTTTTCATTTTGTTCTCCTTTAAATTGAAAGATGATGTACTAATTATATCCCCTCCTAACTGGAAAAACAAGGTTACGTATGCTATACTTGTATAGATTTGGTTTAAAATTTTATTGAAAACGGAGATTCTGAAAATATGAACAGCAGACAACTAATAGAAGGATTTAAAAATGGTATGTATGACGGACAGCTTTTGGAGCTTTATATAGACGAAGAACAGATTCCATATCAGAGAGAACGATATACGAATGCCATCCAAACCTTTGAAGATTTATTTCACACGGAAAAGGAAAATATGGATGACATTGAAATTTACAGTGCACCGGGGCGGACAGAAATCGGTGGTAACCATACAGACCACCAGTGTGGCCGTGTACTGACTTCGGCTGTCAATATGGATATGATAGCAGTGGTGCAAAAAAATAATGACCAGATAATACGGATTCAGTCAGAGGGTTATCCGATGATTAGAGTAAACTGCACCAATACCATTTATAAAGAAGCAGAAGAGGGAAGTACCGCTTCTCTGGTAAAAGGAATTCTTCACACGCTGAAAGAACACGAATTCCCTGTTGGCGGCTTTTCCGCCTATATTACATCCGATGTGCCAACGGGCTCAGGACTCTCTTCTTCGGCAGCTTTTGAAGTTCTGATTGGGCGCATTTTATCCGGTCTTTACGGTCAGAATCAGCTTACAGCCGTACAAAATGCCTGTTTCGGGCAGTTTGCAGAAAGTACATACTTCGGAAAACCTTGTGGACTCATGGACCAGATGGCATGCTCTGTCGGAGGGCTTATGCAGATTGATTTTCAAAATCCGAAGGAACCACTGATTACTGGTGTGAAGTCACCGCTTCTCAATCAGGATTATCAGTTATGTATTGTGGACGTCAAATCTTCCCATCATGAACTGACAGACGAGTACGCTGCGATTCCAAAAGAAATGGGACTGATTGCTGCCCATTATGGTAAAAAAGTACTTCGTGAGGTTGATGAAGCATTATTTTTGCAGGAACTTTCAGTTCTCCGAACCCGGTATGGTGACCGCAGTGTACTGCGTGCCTTTCATTTCTTTCAGGAAAACAGACGGGTGGAAGAAGAAGCAAAAGCATTGCTTGAAAATGATATAGACAAATTTTTAAAACTCGTCAAAAAATCCGGAGATTCTTCTTATAAGTATTTGCAAAATATTTATGCAAACGAGGCACCTCAAAGTCAGGGACTCTCTATCGCTCTTGCACTCAGTGAAGAATTTCTGGGAGAAAAGGGAGCTTGCCGGGTACATGGTGGTGGCTTTGCCGGTACCATTCAGGTCTTTGTTCCAAAGGAGATGGCAGGAGACTACCGACATACTATGGAAGCAGTCTTTGGTGAAAACAGTTGCCATTTTCTAAAACTGAGACCTTGCGGGGCAGTGAAAGTATTATAAACTTTGAAGTAAATAACAATAAATCTAAAAAGGCACTCTGTCATCATAAATCCAATGATGGCAGAATGCCTTTTCTTTACGCAAAGCAACGAGCCAAAGTCCGTTCTTGCACTACTGTTAAATTTAAAAAAACAAAGTTCAAAAATTAGTTATCTGTCTCAGCCATAGTATAGGTTTGACGTTTTCTTGCCATCTCATCGCTTGCAAGATATTCATCATAAGTGGTCATCTTATCAATCATCTTTCCGCCCGGCATGATTTCCATAATACGGTTAGCCGTGGTCTGTACAATCTGATGGTCACGGGAAGAGAAGAGAAGCACACCGTGGAACTTCTGTATTCCGTTGTTCAGTGCAGTGATTGCTTCCATGTCCAAATGGTCGGTAGGTTCGTCTAAAATCAGAACATTTGCACCTGAAATCATCATTTTGGAGAGCAGGCAGCGCACCTTTTCTCCACCGGATAATACTTTTACCTTCTTCACACCGTCTTCACCGGCAAAAAGCATTCTTCCAAGGAAACCACGGACATAGGTTACATCCTTGATTTCAGAATACTGGGTAAGCCATTCCACAATGGTATCGTCATTGTCAAATTCTTTTCCGCTGTCCTTCGGGAAATATGCCTGCGTTGTAGTAACTCCCCATTTGTAAGTTCCTGCATCCGGCTCCATTTCTCCTGACAGAATCTGGAATAAGGTTGTTTTTGCTAATTCATTTCCACCTACAAAAGCAACTTTGTCATCACGGTTTAAGGTGAAGGAAATATTGTCCAGAATATTTTCTCCGTCAATAGTCTTTGAAATTCCTTCTACAGTAAGCACCTCATTTCCGATTTCACGGTTCGGCTTGAAGTCAATATATGGGTATTTACGGCTGGAAGGACGAATTTCATCCAACTGAATTTTCTCCAGTGCACGCTTTCTGGAAGTTGCCTGACGGGACTTTGATGCGTTGGCACTGAATCGGGAAATAAATTCCTGGAGTTCTTTGATTTTTTCTTCTTTTTTCTTATTTGCTTCTTTCATCTGACGGATAAGAAGCTGGCTGGATTCATACCAGAAGTCATAGTTTCCGGCATAGAGCTTAATCTTACCATAGTCAATATCTGCAATCTGTGTACAGACTTTATTCAGGAAATAACGGTCATGTGATACAACGATGACTGTGTTTTCAAAGTTGATCAAAAATTCCTCAAGCCATGCGATCGCATCCAGATCCAAATGGTTCGTAGGCTCGTCGAGAAGCAGGATATCCGGATTACCAAATAATGCCTGTGCAAGCAGAACCTTTACTTTCTCAGGACCATTTAAGTTCTTCATCATCTCATAGTGAAGTTCTGTTCCGATTCCAAGACCATTTAACAATGTTGCTGCATCAGACTCTGCTTCCCAGCCATTCATGGTCGCGAACTCTGCTTCCAGCTCACTTGCCTTGATACCGTCCTCGTCTGTAAAATCTTCCTTTGCATAGATTGCTTCTTTTTCTTTCATAATTTCATACAGTCTCGCATTTCCAAGCATAACTGTATCAAGAACCGGATACTCGTCATATTTGAAGTGATCCTGCTGTAAGAATGAAAGTCTCTGTCCCGGAGTGATGATGACTTCTCCGTTGGTCGGCTCAAGCTGTCCGGAAAGAATCTTTAAAAATGTAGACTTTCCTGCACCATTGGCACCGATCAGACCATAACAGTTCCCTTCTGTAAATTTAATATTAACGTCTTCAAATAATGCTTTTTTCCCAACTCGTAATGTAATATTACTTGTACTGATCATTATATTTGCTCCTTTTTATCTATCAATCACGTTTTAGCTCATACGAAGAATATCTTACCAAAGATACGTCAAAATAGCAAGCCGGGAAACCACTGTTTTTCGGCACTTTACGCACTTTTTCTATTTCCGTCGCATCTTTTTACTACCTTTTTATCTACTTCCTGCATTTTTAACTGATTTTTTATAAAAAGGCATTTTCATGATTCTATTTTTCGTTATATAATATCACTTAGAAAATGTTTCCAAAGTCAGGAATCCCTGCCTTTGAATCATGTTTCACCGAAAACTATTATCGAATTATTACAAAACAAGAGGTGTTGATTATGATAAATGCAACAATCGTACTGGAAGGCGGTGCCACCAGAGGTGTATTCACTTCGGGAGTTTTAGATTATCTTATGGAACAGGATACTTATCTCTCCCACGTTATTGGTGTTTCTGCTGGAGCATGTAATGCCGTGGATTACGTGTCAAAACAGATTGGGCGTACACGAAACTGTATGATCGTGGAAGATAAAGAATACAACTATCACAATAATCTTCGTGATTTCATGCGTGAAAAGAGTCTT
>USGU01000030.1 GCA_900554415.1 uncultured Lachnospiraceae bacterium
CTGCACCCTCTAAAGAAGCAGTTCCCTGTGGAGTAGATTTTCCTGTTTCCATGTCAATTTTGAATAAATCAATCAAAGTTTCTGTGACCTTTGGAGTGTCGGCAACAGTCAAAGTCGCTGTTTTTCCAACTTCCACATTTAAGGCATGGACAGTAGAATCCAGCATATAACCCTTTGGAGCAGAAAGCTCTTTAATGTAAATTGTTCCTGCTTTTACCTCAACTTCTTTGGTATCGCCGTTTCCATCGGCAGTAAGTGTGGCAAGCTGGCTGTTACATCTCTTATCAGAATAGACACCAAATGTCGCACCCTCAAAGGAATAGCTGGCGTTACCATCTGTGACCGTTGGATTGGAAGAAGTCTTTTTGACTTTTGCATTTCCCACATTTAACTTCGCCCAGAACTGTCCGATGTCCTGTCCTTCGCCAGTATAAATGTAACCGCCACATTCATAGCGTCCTTTGTTTGCTTTCACAAATGCTTTCGCACCAGCATACACTTCATTCTGTACTGCCTGTGAGATTTCATTATAGGAAGCTCTGACGTTGTCGCACTGCCAGCCGAGCTGTTCACTCAATCTCTGCCAGACAACACATTGTTCCAGCAAATACTTCTGGTTGTTATTCAGCCCTGTATGAGTAGCGGTATATTGCTTGACGTACTCTAAGGAAAGAGCAACGTCCGCAATCTGATCACTACTCATGCGTGTACTTGCGTCAGACCTTGTTTTATATCCATTCTTGAAATTGGTATTGATGTCCACGCAGTAGGCAGTTTCGCCCTCAACTTTCATGTGTCCCTCATGGAACGTAGATTTGATAGAACCATCATTCATAACGTGTTCAATGTAGCCGACACGTTCTGCTGATTCTGTCCAGTATTGATTGCCGGAAGCATGAACCGCCGTCACTGGTAATGCCGTGAGGATAGTTGCAAAAGCAAGCGTTCCTGTCAGCAATCGCTTTACTAGCTTATTCATATTTTCTCTTTCTCCTTTCGATTTTGGGTATGAAAAAAGACGCTCATTTATTGAACGCCTTTAACTAAATAGTCGATATTGAGATTTGGGATTAGGTACAAATCAGATAATTTTAATTGCACCTCATTGCATTAAAATTGCATTTTTTAATATTTTTATATGGTTTTATAGTTACTTATATTGCCTAAAAATGGCTTAAAATCAACGATTTTGCTTTATACTCCGTACTGTCTGTCTGGAGTTTGAATAGCGGACTAAATTGCGAAAAAGCCCACAAATAAAGGCTTTGCAGGCAGTCGAAAAGACCAAATGGAGTGCAAATGGAGTTAAAAAAATATTTTTTTCTCTTGTTTATATTCCAAATTCACCTGCAAATTTCGTGAAATCAGTTATTTTCATAAAATATAATTAGAGTAAATAAGAAGAACAGTTTGTTTTGATTGAAGTGATTTTCGTCAAGGCAGACTGTTTTTTTGTTGCCTGCATTTAGAAAAAAGATACCAAAGAAAGGATCTTTATTTTCGATGAGCTAAACTCCATGATACAGTAACCACACTGATGGAGAATTAAAAAACAAAAAAATTGATAAATTTCGGAAAAGGATGTCCGATTTTGTATCTGCCAGTACAGAGTATATGAAGAGATAAATATTCAAAACACAGGAGGTACTGATTATGCAGAACAAATTATTTTTAAAGGCAGCCGATATATGTGAACTTCTGGAAGTAAAACAGACATCGGCTTATGAGATCATCGGAAATCTGAACAAGGAGCTGGAAGAACAGGGATATCTGACGCTTAGAGGAAAAGTTCCGACAAAGTATTTTGAGAAGCGTTTCTATGGGGTGGAAGACACTTGTGAGATTCCCCAGGAAGAAGGAAAGGAATGGTTTCATGCGTAAGAGAAAAATGTATTTATCAGTGGAAGACATTGTAGAACTCTTTGAGCTATCAGTTTCTTTTGCTTACAGGGTGGTGGAAAGAATGAATGCTGATCTGGCAAGTAAGAACTATTATGTGATTCTCGGTCGGGTACCAACCCGCTATGTAGAGGACAAGATCTATGGTCTGGAACATGTTGAGCAGTATTTGAAGGAGGATAAAGCGGTATGAGTATGGTGCAGGAAAAAATGTATATGGATGTGGATGATGTGTGTGCAATTCTTGGAGTTTCAAAAACTTATGCATATAGTCTGATGCGAGAATACAACAAAGAATTGAAGGCAAAAGGATATATTGTAGTAGCTGGAAAAATCTCTACGAAATTCCTGGCAGAAAAGATTTATGGCATGAAAGTTGAGGATTAGTAATGGGGGTTTACAAAGAAGGAAAAAACTGGAAAGTACAGGTGTATTACAAAGACTGGCAGGGAAACCGAAAAAGAAAACAGAAAAGAGGATTCAGGACCAAGGGTGAAGCTAAGGAATGGGAAAGAGATTTTCTGCAACAGCAGAGCCAGGGTGTGGATATTGAATTTGGAAATTTTCTGGAGATTTATTACAAAGATATGGATGTACGTCTCAGAGAAAACACTATGTACACGAAGCGATATATTATCGACCTGAAAATCAAGCCTTATTTTGAAAAGAAGATTCTCAGTGAAATTACGGTGGCAGATGTCCGTGCATGGCAGAATGAGTTGCTGACGTATAAGGATAAGAATGGAAAAGGATATTCTCCTACTTATCTGAAAACAGTGAACTGCCAGCTGACTGCAATCTTCAATTATGCTATGCGATATTATAACCTGCAGGATAATCCCTGCAGGAAGGCAGGAGCGATAGGCAAGAGCAAAGGAGAACCGAAGGATTTTTGGATGCAGGAAGAGTTCAATGATTTTCTGGAGACTGTAAGTGATAAACCGGAGACAAGAATGGCGTTTCTTCTGTTGTACTGGACCGGAATGCGTATCGGTGAATTGCTTGCCCTTACTTATAATGATATCAATCTTGAAGAGAAGACCATATCAATCAATAAATCTTATCAGAGATTGAAAGGAAAGGACATGATTACACAGCCGAAAACTCCAAAGAGTATCCGTGTGATTACAATGCCGGATTTTCTTGCCGAGGAATTCCGGGAGTATTGCAGTCATTTGTATGGAATTATGAAAAAGGAAAGACTTTTTCGGTTTACCAAATCGCATATGGAACATTGTATGGCTGCTGGAATTGAGAGGTCTGGTGTAAAGCGGATACGACTTCATGATCTCCGGCATTCCCATGCCAGTATGCTGGTTGATATGGGAGTGAAGTTCGACATGACATGTACTGGGGTAAGGATATTCCGGATGGGTAAGAACTTTGTGCCCACTGGGCACAAAGTGAGGAGGAAGAATTATGTTGAGATTTTTGATAAAACTGCCATTTCGAATTATTGCAACTCCTGTTTGGCTGGTACTTGCAGCGGTGAATATTGTGCTGGTGTTCCTGGTTGGATTATCTGCTGGATTCTGCTATCTGATAGCAGGAATCTCTGTTGTGACAGAAGTCTTGAGCATTGGGTTCGGGATCAGTACGGACTGGACAATGAAATCAGCGATCATTACGACAGTAGTGTTTATTCTACTCCCACATATCGGTATGGGGATAGTTGCAGTAATTGAGGTTGTGAAATGTGGATTACAGGACTTTATTTTTGGATGATTGTGGAAAATATAGTGATGCTATATGGAAAGGCAGAAATAAACAATGGAAGAATTATATAAAGTGATGGATGATTTGCTTGAGGTGGAATTTCAGATGAAAGCAGGGATGGATCTACTGAAAGAGCTGGAAGAGTTTTATTTGTCGGATCCTGAAACAGAAGAGTCAGAAGCAAGAAAACTTGCGGTGTTGATCAAGGGATATTTGCAGTCGATGAAGTCAAATATTCGAGAAATCATTCGTTATATTGATGACACGACACTTGAAAAATCAAATGATAAAAAGAAAGATAAACAGGAATCTGCGAGCACCATATCCGAGGAAGTGCAGGAATTTGTGAATCTGACAATTACAGAGCATATGGGAAAAGCATATTCAGAATGGAAGTTAAATCAGGATAAAGAGCCAGTAAGTGAGATTGAAAAGAAATACCAGGAATTACTGGAAACGTTATCCCCAGAACAGGAAGAAGTGATTACGGAATACTGTAATGCAATTTTCAGCAGTGGAGCAGATACAGAAGAGTTTTTCTACCGGCTGGGGATAAAGGATGGACTGAAACTGAAAAGTACAGTAAAATCTGTATTAGAAATGTTGTCGGGAAATATTCTATGTACTAGATAATAGGAAAGCTGGAGGAGTCTACGTGACTTGCGCGGGGGTTGTGGAAAAAGGTGGGGTATATTATAATTATTTTAGATACAAGATTGCTTCAGATACACAGTAGAAAGGTGTCATGTGTTGTATGATGCGCATCTTGCAGCAGGAAGGGCGAGGTATTCCGGAGAAATTGGAATAAGAAGAGAACTTGGAACTGAGAGTTCAAGAGAAAGCGAGGGCTTCATTACGTGAAACGAAACACCAGAAAATTATGCTTAAGGATTCTTGTTTTGGGGATTATTGCAGTAGCATATGCTTGCCGGTTTCTTGCTATGTATGACATTGGCGGAAGCAATCCAAGTTATGTACGTGCTGCATTATACCTGTTGTTGTTTGTCATGTGGGGATATTCCCTGGATCAGCGTATCATTCAGAAACCGGTATTGCATTGTCTTCGTCTGATGGCAGCCTTGATACTGATATGGATGATTTTTCGGACAGTTAAATATGAAATCGTTACTGATCTGACGGTAGCGCGTTATCTGTGGTATCTGTATTACCTTCCCATGCTGTTTATTCCGCTCCTTGGGGTGTATATTGCTATGTATATGGGAAAGCCGGAGTTTTACCGGCTTCCTGCGAAGAGTCAGATACTGGCAGTGATTCCTGCGCTGTTATTTCTGGCAGTGATTACAAATGACCTGCATCAATGGGTATTTGTCTTCAAAAGTGGGATTCCGGGAGTGCCTAATAACAAGGTATATTCTCATCGCCTACTATATTTTGCGTGTCTAGGATGGATGGTTGTTTGCATGTTGTTTACCATCATTCATTTATTACGACAAAGTCGCATTCCAGGAATTGGCAGAAGGCGAATGATGCCATTTATCCTAGGCTGTGTCATGTTATTGTACGGATTACTGTATCTGGTAGATTTTCCAAAGGTACGTTTTATGTTTGGCGATATGAATGTTATGTTTTGTCTGTTGTATGCATCAATTTATGAAAGCTGTATCCATTGCAGGATGATACATTCCAATACTGGGTATGTCGGGTTATTTGAGGCAACGACACTGGTGTTCTGTATTGTTGACCGGAATGGTCGCGTGCTGCTCCGATCTAAGACGGCAAGAGAGGACATGGTCTGTCCGCAGGATGGACAAACAATCATCAGTCCAGAGGGAATGCGTATTTCTTCAGCGCCAATCAAGATTGGTTATACTGTCTGGGGGGATAATATCCGTCAATTGACAGAACTTCGTAGCCACTTGAATGCCAATAAGGTCAAAATAGAAGAAAATAAAAAGAAACTGCAAGATGCTTATTTGGTAGAGAAGCAGTTACATGAGCTGGCTGAGAAGAATCGTATTTATGATGAGCTGGAGGCAAAGCATGGAAAACAGACCGACCGGATATGTGAATTACTTGAATTGTGTAAGGATGCTGATACAGATGAACTGCGGGCTTATATGAAGGAAATCATGCTGATTGGTACATATATTAAGCGAAGTGCGAATTTGTATTTCCTTGGCAAGGAATACGAGATGTTGCCACAACAGGAGATTCGTCTGACTTTTGATGAAGCTGTGCGTGCGTTAAATGCAGGAGGAACAGAATGCGGGGTAGCATATCTCATAACAAAACCGATGCGGACATCAGAAGTTGCTCGTCTGTTGGAACTGGTGAAAGATGTAGTGGGAATGGCGAGAGGTGGTTTACATTCGCTTTTTATTTCTTTGTCCGATACGGAGATGAACCTTTCTGTGGAATGTGAGGGTGATCTTTTGGAGGTGGTATCCTCGAGAGTGACAGCCTGTATGGAGGAAGGGTTATTGCTTATTCGAACACAGATTGGAGGCGAAGACAATGGGTAAATGGAAAAAGCTCCGAGTGAATGCAATTAAAGAAAGCTTTGATCAGCTTCCGACAGCAGTATGCTTCTTTGACAATCTTGGAGGAATTGTGCTTTGCAATCGGCAGATGTATCGTCTGAGTCAATATCTGTTCCAAAGTGCTATGCAATATCTTGGTGAGGTGAAGATTGCGCTTGCATCACCACCGGATGGCGTGGTAAGGCTTTCGGATATGGAGGATACGTATCGTTTCCCGAATAAGACGGTATGGCAATTTGAATGGACGAAAGTAACAGACCGGTATGGAGAAGTCTATACCCAGCTTACAGCTGCTGATATTACAGAATTACACTGGGCGCTGGTCCAGCTTGCAGATGATAATAGGAAGCTCGAAGAAGATGCAAAGAAGCTTCGTGAGCTTTCTGAAAATGTTGAGGCGGTTGCCGGGGAAAAGGAACTGTTGGCTGCGAAATCTGCGATGCACGATAGTCTGGCTGCCTGCATTACGGTAACAAAGCAGTATCTTGCCGGAGACCTAGGTGAGGTGGATGCAGGAATGGTGCTTCTGGAATGGGAAAAAAGTATTGCCTTTCGGGAAGCGGCTCTTTTATCTGCAAAGGAAAAACTGTTTCACGATGCAAAGAGTAGTGGTGTGATGGTGCAGATGAAGGGAGAAGAGCCTAAAGGAAGTGCGGCAGATTTGATGTATGTTGCGATGCAAGTCTGCCTGAATAATGCAATCCAGTATGCACAGGCAACGGAACTCGAGATAAATATTTGGAACAATGAGGATAATTATACGGTGATGATAGGAAATAATGGCAAGCAGCCGGAGAAAACGATTATGGAAGGTGGAGGTCTTACCAATTTGCGTCATCGGATAGAGGCAGCGGGAGGTACGATGAATGTACAGAGCTTGCCAGAGTTTTCTTTGATAATAGATATACCAAAGAATTAGCTCTTAGAAAGGGGATGAAGAGCTGTGAAAAAGATACTGATTGTCGAGGATCAGGCACTTGTCCGTATGTATTTGTGTTCTTGTGTGGAAAAAAGTGGTGAATGTGAAGTGGCAGGTGTATTAACGCGTGCAGATGCAGCACTTGCTCGATGTAGTGAGGGGCATATCGATTTGATTTTGATGGATATTTGCACGGAAAATGATTCAGATGGTCTAAGTGCAGCGGAATCGATCAAAAAGTTTTACCCTCGGATTAAGATTGTGATGGTAACCTCAATGCTGGAAGGACGTTTCCTGGACCGGGCAAGAAAAATTGGTGCGGACAGCTTCTGGTACAAGGATTCTCCATCTAGTGATTTGATCGGTGTGATTGAGGGAACGCTTCGTGGTGAGCATTTCTGGCCCGACAGAGTACCGTCAGTGCAGTTTGGAAAAGTACTTTCCTGCGACTTGTCTGAACAGGAGATGGGAACTTTACGTTTGCTGTGTGAGGGGAAGACCAATGCAGAAATTGCAGCCAGTCTTCATGTGGCAGAATCCTCAGTGCGTACCTATATTAATCGTATGCTGGAGAAAACAGGCTATCCGAATCGCAACCGCCTGATGGTGGCGGCAGTTAGTAAGCGATTAGTAGTTCCGGGTAATCCGCTTGAAACAATGGAAGATAATTAAGACAAAACCGTTTTGCCAATATGATTTGGTGGAACGGTTTTTTTACATTTTCTGTAAACTCGGAATAAATAATGCATTTGTCCACACTTTTGAGGACAGACAAGTTGATAGCTTTTTGCTACAATCACATCAAGAAGTAAGATGTCACACACATCGGATATATCGCTTAGGAAAGGGGGATGGCTCGATGCGAAAAATAGTGGTGGATATGCAGAATTTTCTGTTTGCCGACTCCGTAGCGACCGCTTTCAGAAGTTCGGATTATGATATCGATGTGATACGTACAGAGTCTCCAAAAGATACACTGGAATTATGTCAGGTGTACAAACCGTATGTGCTTATAATGGAAGTAACCAGCTATACTCCTTGGAAACTTGATGAGAGATTGCACCTCCGGGAGCAGGTAAAGGCAGTGTGCCCAGAATGTAAAATTGCCCTCATCGTAGATTCTAACACGGAGAGACAAACGGCAAAGGACATTCGGGATGCCAAGAAAAATGGTCTTATCGATCAGTTTTTCTACGGTTCTATGACTGCCGAATATTTGATGGATCAGATTTATGCGATGTAAGACAGAAAACTTATTGGCCTTGCTCCAAAACAGCAAACAAAGATCGGGGGTTTCCTGTTTTGGAGAAAGCCGGAAAAGGATGAGATGGATTAGGAGGAATGTATGATGAAGCATTTCCCATTACGATTTGGAATCGTGATATTACTTATCAGTGTGTTGTGTGGCTGTGAATTGAAACCAGAAAAAAACAATTCAGATACCAATAAACAGCAGGAAGGCAATCATGTTACGATACCAGATGACAATAAAATAGTGAACAATCATAAAACACCGGAAAATGGTAAGTCAGAAGCTGAGGAGTCGGAACTTGTGGTGTTGCAGAAGCAGATTGCCGAGAACAGTTATGGAGCTGGAGTGGCTTTCCTGGGTTACGTAGACAGTGAATTTCACATGACAGAGTTGTCTAATTATCTGGAAGCAGGTTTGTTTATGGAAAAGTATCCGTTTTTAATGGATGCAGCCTGTTTTATGACAGAAGGACAGGAATTATATGCGATCATGCCACCAAACAAAAAAGGACAGATTATGGTGTATGCTTCTGAGATTACGGAAGAAGGTGAATATGCAGATGATAAAAGCAAGCCGCTATTTACCGGAAAGTCTGGAGAAGTTCTTATACTGAAATGCAATTTCAGTGAGATTTATTCTAATGTGCTAGTCACAGTTACAGATGGTGGAGACACAATAGCATTTCGACCTTCCATTTCATTAAGGGATGGACATCTGGCAGAGCTTGAGGACGTGTATGACTTTACCATATACGAGGATTTCTCTGATGGGCAGTCAATAGAGATTGCATGGGAAATGTTATATGAAATCGATGAGGTCAGACAAGCACTTGAAAATGGCATGAGCCTTATGTACATCGGTAATACAGACGAGATAGATGGAGGCCGTTGCATGTTGTTTGAATTAGGAACCGATGGAGAGTACCAGTTCGTACGGGAACAGCTTTACGGTGTCTGTGATAACCGGATTTACGTCTATGATGTTATAGGAGATGCATGGAATATTATATATTAAATGATGAAATGAAATTTCATTTGTGATCTGCCGGCAGAGACCGGAAAACATAGAGAAGATCATTTTTTAAGAGGAAAGGAGCAATTGTTATGGGACTTATTAAAGCGGGAATGGGTGCAGTTGGCGGCACTTTCGCTGATCAATGGAAAGAGTTTTTCTACTGTGAATCTATGCCAAAGGAGGTACTTGTTACTAAAGGGCAGAAACGTGTTACGGGACGTTCTTCGAACACGAAAGGGAATGACAATATCATTTCAAACGGTTCAGGTATTGCGGTAGCAGATGGACAGTGTATGATCATCGTGGAACAAGGTAAGGTCGTAGAAGCTTGTGCTGAGCCGGGTGAATTCACTTATGATACCTCAAGTGAACCATCTATTTTCGCAGGAAATCTTGGCGAAAGTATCAAAGAAACATTTAAGACGGTAGGAAAACGTTTTACTTATGGTGGAGATACGGGAAAAGATCAGAGAGTTTACTATTTTAATACAAAGGAAATTCTGGAAAACCGTTTTGGTACACCGAATCCGGTTCCATTCCGCGTAGTGGATTCGAAGATTGGACTCGATATTGACGTAGCCATTCGTTGTTCTGGTGTATATTCTTATAAAATTGCCGATCCACTGTTATTCTATTCCAATGTTTGTGGAAACGTAGAACAGGAATATTCACGTGAGGAATTAGATGCGACTCTTAAAACAGAGTTTATCTCTGCTTTGCAGCCTGCATTTGGACATTTGTCTGAATTGGAACTTCGTCCGAATCAGATCGTGACTCATAATACCGATCTTGAAAATGCGATGAACACAGCGCTTTCAGAAAAATGGGGCGCACTTCGCGGATTAAAGGTTGTAAGTATTGCACTTGGCTCTGTAACTCTTCCAGATGAAGATGCAGAACTCATTAAACAGGCACAGCGTACAGCAATCATGCGTGACCCTACGATGGCAGCAGCAACACTGGTCGGAGCACAGGCAGATGCAATGAAGACAGCAGCTGGTAATCAGGCCGGTGCGATGACCGGCTTCATGGGCATGGGTATGGCAATGAATCAGGGCGGAGGTATGAACGCACAGAATTTATTTGCTATGGGTCAGCAACAGCAGGAGCAACAGGCACAGCAGATGGCGGCACAGCAGCAGGCAGCTCAGCAGACGGTACCTCAGGCAGACGGATGGAAGTGCAGTTGCGGAAACTTTGTTACCGGCAAGTTCTGTCCGGAATGCGGAAGCAAGAAACCGGAACCACAGCCGGCACCTGGTGCATGGAAATGTAAATGCGGAGCCACAGTAACCGGTAAGTTCTGTCCGGAATGTGGATCACCGAAACCAGTAGAGGAAGAAGGATGGACCTGTTCTTGCGGTTCAGTGAATAAAGGAAAATTCTGCCAGAACTGTGGAGCAAAGAAACCGGAAGGTGCACCGCTTTACCGTTGTGACAAATGTGGATGGGAACCAGAAGACCCGACACACCCACCAAAATTCTGCCCAGAATGTGGCGACATCTTTGACGAGAACGACAGACAGTAATTCGAGGGAGAGGAGGGAATGTTATGTATAGACTCCCATCAGAAAAAGAGGAGCATAAGGACACAATCGGTGCTTTGATTTTAAGTATTATCATTATTATTGCCGGAATCGGTGGC
>USGU01000031.1 GCA_900554415.1 uncultured Lachnospiraceae bacterium
GGAGAATGGCGAAAGTCTTGAACCAAATCTTTTCAAAGAAAATAATAGCCAAGCTAGGATATATATCCATGCTTGACTATTATCTAGTAGTTTGTGAAAACTAAAGAACCGCCGTGTACCGAACGGTACGCACGGTGGTGTGAGAGGACGGCTAATCAATTAATGATTAGCCTCCTACTCGATCGTCAGATATAGGATGAAATATTCCAATACACTTATCGGAATGATTATCCTCTGTATTTTTCTTCACAGTATTTGCAGCGGTATACTGCATTTTCTTCATCTGTAAGAACAAATACATGGTCAAGTCCCTGTTCAACGGAAGTGATGCAGCGAGGATTTTTACATTTTACAATGTTCCGGACTTCTTTTGGAAGGGTCAGGATTTTCTTACTTACGATTTTTCCATCGGAAATAATATTTACTGTAATATTGTGGTCAATAAATCCAAGTACATCTAAATCAATGATATCAACCGGGCATTCGATTTTGATAATATCCTTTTTACCCTGTTTGTTACTCTTTGCATTTTTGATAATTGCAACGCAGCAGTCCAACTTGTCCAGTTTTAAGTATTTATAGATTTCCATACTCTTTCCGGCTGCAATATGGTCTAATACGAAGCCTTCTTTAATTTTTCCAATCGTTAATGTATTTTCTACCATTTCTATCTGTCCTCCCTAATCTACATGGATGTCAAGTAATGTAAGAATCAGTGCCATTCTGATGTACACACCGTACTGGACCTGTTTGAAGTAAGCTGCTCTTGGGTCATCATCAACTTCGACTGCGATTTCATTGACACGTGGAAGCGGATGCAGAACCAGCATATCCTTTGGAGCCATATCCATTTTCTGTTTGTCTAACAGATAGAAATCTTTCATGCGGACATAATCTTCCTCGTTGAAGAAACGTTCCTTCTGTACACGGGTCATGTAAAGAATATCCAGTTCAGGAAGTGCCTCTTCTAAACGGACTACTTCTTTGTATGGAATATGATTTTTGTCAAGCACATCTACTCTTACATAATCAGGCAGACGCAGTTCTTCCGGTGAAATTAAGACAAATTCAATATTTTCATAACGAACAAGGGCATTTATAAGAGAATGTACGGTACGGCCAAATTTTAAATCACCGCAAAGACCAATTTTTAAATGATTCAGGCGTCCTTTCAAAGAACGGATAGTAAGTAAATCGGTTAATGTCTGGGTTGGATGCTGATGTCCACCATCACCGGCATTGATAATAGGAATAGAAGAATATTGGCTGGCTACCATTGGGGCACCTTCCTTAGGATGACGCATAGCACAGATATCAGCGTAACAAGAGATAACACGGATGGTATCAGAAACACTTTCCCCTTTTGATGCAGAAGAAGAATCGGCAGATGAGAATCCTAAAACACTTCCGCCAAGATTCAGCATCGCTGCTTCGTGGCTTAAACGGGTACGGGTACTTGGTTCATAGAATAATGTTGCAAGCTTTTTACCGGCACAGGCATGTGCATATTTTTCAGGGTTCGCCTCGATATCTGCCGCCAGATCCATAAGCTGGTCCAGTTCTTCGACAGAAAAATCCAAAGGGCTCATTAAATGTCTCATATTGAGATCCTCCTTTTAAATATCTTTATGTAGTTAATATGTAGTTAATTCTTCATAACATAATATACTAAATCAAATGGAAATGCAATAGGAAAAAAGTCTTTGCCTGTTTTGAAAATTGTTTTACGGTTGTAATTTTGATAAAATTAGGATAAAATATAGATAACATAATACGAAAGGAGTAATGAAGATGATACAAATTCGCCCGGTTTCTGACCTCAGAAACAAATTTCCTGAAATTGAAACCATTGTCAATGCTGGAAATCCAGTGTATTTAACAAAAAATGGATATGGTTCTATGGTAGTTTTAAGTTTAGAAGAATATGCAAGTCTTACAGACAATATAGAAATGAAGCTTGATGAAGCTGACCGGCAGGCTGCAATGACTGATGAAAGACTGTCACATGAAAGTGTTTTCAGAAATGTAAGGAGCGCAATACATGGAAAATAAATCTTATCGGCTCCGGTATCTGCCAATCTTTGAGACGGATTTGCTTAGTACAGCAAGTTATATTGCAAACGTCTTGAAAAATGAAGATGCAGCTCTTCGATTAGTTGATGATGTTGAGAAGGCCATATTGGAAAGGTTAGAGAACCCTCTTGCATTTGAACCATATCGTTCCTCGAAAAAGAGAGATTATCCTTACTATCGAATTTATGTAAGAAATTATGTTGTATATTATGTGGTTATTGGGGATGTTATGGAAGTAAGATGTTTAATATACGGTTCAAGAGATACAGATCGTCATTTATAATGAATTACAAAATACAAAAATATAGTTGCAATGGGGAGAAACCCATTCAAGAGAAGATGCAATTGCAAACATAGTTGGAGAAATGGGTTTACCGTTCCTCCATTTCGCATTATGGAGCTATTGACATCAAAAGGTTTTTAGTGATAATAAAAAGTAACTGAGTTTTATGGAGTAGAAATACAGAGGATACGAAAGGACTATGTCAGCGACAAATCCGAACCGGATGACGGAAAACAAAAGAAAAAAGACTGGTGGCTTACGGACGTCAAGGTAGAATTTGATAGGCTGAAAGAAGAAAATCCGGACATCATTGCGTGGATTCGGTTTGACAATGACGAATTAGGCATCAGCTATCCCGTTCTGTACTCCGGTGACAATAAGAAATATTTAAGGACAGACATCTATGGCAACAGGCACATAGCAGGCTGCATCTTTCTGGAAGGCCTCAATCAGTCCGATTTCTCAGACTATTATAACATCATCTACGGCCACAACATGGATGATGGTTCTATGTTCGGAAATCTGAAAAAATACAAAGTCGAGGGATTCTGGAATGAGAATCAGTATTTCACGATTTATACAGAAAATACGGTCTACCGGTATCAGATTTTTTCGTACGAAGATGTGGTAAATGGCGGTGATGTGTACAAAGTCGGCTATCAGCCGGGCAAAGAATATCAGCAGTTCATCGATGATATGGTGAGTAATTCCAATGTTGAGACAGGCATCAGACCACAGTCCACCAACAAGATTGTGACCCTATCTACCTGTACCGACAGTGGATACAGCAAACGATTTGTAGTCCATGCGGTTTGTATAGATACGCAGACCACAGATGGTACAAAACTAAAAGAGTAGTAAAAATGATTGATAACACGTTTTCTCCTACACTATAATATAAAAATTTTCATTTTTAATTGACTTTTATGCTTGGAAAATATAAAATAACAAGCATAAAAGTCAAAGAAGGTGATGACAATAAATATATCAGAACAAATCATAGAATTTGCAAAAGCAAACAATGGAGTCATAACAACAGCAGATATTTCCAGAAAAGGAATATTGCGGGGCAACTTAAAAAATCTTGTAGATACTGGAAAATTAGAAAAAACAGGCAGGGGTGTATATATCTTACCTGAGATATGGGAAGATGAATTTGTCAACCTGCAGGTTCGGTTTAAAAAGGGTGTTTTTTCAAATGAAACAGCATTATTTTTATGGGATTTGACAGATAGAACACCTAATAAATATCACATGACATTTCCAGAATCTTATAATCTCACAAATGCGAAAAAAGAAGGGATTATATGTTCGACAGTAAAGAGAGAATGGTACGATTTGGGATTGGTTCGTGTGAAATCGCCGGGAGAAAATATCATTACAACATACAGCATGGAAAGAACATTATGTGATATTTTACGGAAGCGAACAGAAGTAGATACTGGTATTGCTGCTGAAGCATATAAGCGATACGTGGACAGAAAAGATAAAAACATTCCTCGATTATCGGAATATGCGAAAAAATTCCGGGTAGAAGAAAGAGTGCGGAGATATTTGGAGGTACTGATGTGAAAAATGCGATGCAACTGAAAGCTATTATAAAAAATATGGCAAAAGATAAACATATTTCAGCACAATTAGTTATGCAGAATTTTATGTTGGAACGGTTACTGGAGAGAATATCAGTTTCTGAGTATAGAAAGAATTTTATATTAAATTAAAGGGCGGATTCCTGATAGCTGCAATGGTAGGTTTGGATACACGTGCGACAATGGATATGGACGCAACTATCAAAGGACTGCCAGTTAATGAAGAAAGCGTTAAAAAGATGTTTCTGGATATCTGCAAAATAGAGTTACAGGATGAAGTGACTTTTGAGTTTAAGAAGATTGGGGAGATTCGGGAGGGTGATGAGTACACCGGATATCGTGTGTCATTGTCGGCAAATTATCCTCCGATGGCTGTTCCGTTAAAATTAGATATTACTACCGGTGATAAGATTACACCGAAAGAAATCGAATACCGGTTCAAGCTGTTGTTAGAAGAACGAGAAATATCTGTACTTGCATATAATCTGGAAACAGTTATGGCAGAAAAATTAGAGACTGTTATTTCAAGGGGTGACCAAAACACCAGACTGAGAGATTATTATGATGTATATATTTTGGCAAAACTGCAATATAAAAATATTGAAAAAGATGCATTGAAAGCAGCGCTTAAAGCAACATCCCAAAAAAGAGGTTCAACAGAAATTTTAAAAGACTATAAGCATATTATCAATATTGTGAGAAACAGTGATGTGATGAGAAAACAGTGGCTGACTTATCAAAAAGATTTTGAATATGCTGCAGATATAGAATTTGATGAAGTATGTGATGTAGTTGTTCAAATGATGGATATATATGGCTTGGAAAGCTGAAAAGATACAAAGAGAAAGGACGTGGTATGATGGTAACAACAGAGCCTGTAACTATTAATGTTCCGACAGGAATGTCAAAATATTTAGTGGCGGAAAATCCGGAAACCGAACTTACCAGAAATGCGTTGTTATTATATCCGTATATATTAAATCAGACGATATCTCATGGGCGCGCGGCAGAAATTCTTGGTATCAGAAAATCAAAACTAATTGATTTGTATGATAAACTGGTCTGTTCTTATTTGGATAAGATAATGGATGATTTGGATGATGAATTAAATACTTTTAAACAACTGAAAAAAGACTGCTTAGGTAAATTTTAGAATAAAAAATTATTGATTTTTCTTACAGAAATTGAATATAATATAGCAGAATAAAGAGATTTGTTCAATTTAAAGTGCATTGCTACTTTGAGTGCAGGCCTTTCATTTAAGTGCTTCGCAGCTTTGAATGCGAACCGTTAATTATCAGGGAGATAAGTGCATTATCTCCTTGTTTTTTTATCAAATAAAATTTAGAAAATCATCCGCAAAACAATAAAAAATGCGGATTAACTGTTGCATTTGAAACAATACAAGATTTTTTGGAAACAGTTAATCTGTAAATCCCCCCACCACAAAAAATGATTGACAACCCGTTTTCCCCTACACTATACTAATAATTAGTATAACCTAACCACCACCCCACCGCATGAGAGGGCACATCAGGTGCAGGGCAACCGGGTTAGGACAATCAGGAGGAACCATGGAGGAAAAGATAAAAGAGGACAACAGGATTGAACTGTCACCATATTCAAAAGCTGAACTGGAAGCCGACATACTGGAATTTCTATGTCAGCAGAACAAGAAGAACATCCCGGTAACAGAGCTCCAGATATCGCAGCATTTCGGTGTGATAAAAAAGACCCTGACCGCTATCCTGAAACAGATGTTGGAAAAGGGCTACATCTATCCATACCAGAAAAATGAAGTGATACAACTGACCCCATACGGCATCCGGGAAGGCAACGAATATCTGTACAGACACCACTCCATCAGCCAGTTTCTGCAGTTCATCGGTGTAGGCGAGGACACGGCAGACCAAGACGCTTGTCGTGCGGAACACATATTGACAGATGAGACCGTACAGGCACTCTGCCGGTTTGTAAATGATGACAATCAGCATTACGAAAGGAAAACCCGCAATTCAGACCTGACAGACCGGTATGCACCGGGCGTATATGAAGGTATGATGCAGATTTACAGCATGGAGCAGTGCCGTCCGAGAAAATTTCAGGAAGAAAATGCACTTTATACCGGCAGAATCTTCTTGGAAATTACCAGAGAAGGATGGCTTGAATTAGAGTATGCCAAAGAGAAATATCAGAAGAAGTTGTGGTACAAGAACTCAGACAGCAGGGAAGAACTGGCATGGACAGAAGCAGTCCACGGGGAAAAAGGAGAGCGGATTCCTGCAAATGCTTTCGAATTTGTACTGAAAGCCAATGAAGTATTAAGAGAAGGGCATCTGCTGATTGCATTTACGGAAGGCAATGAAAAGCCAAATATGTGGAACAGCGCACAGCTTGAAGTAGTATTGTGGTAGGAGTATCAGAGACATCATGGATGAAAGAATGGAAATCGGGAAATTATCCTCCAATCAGGTGAAATATCTGACCTTATTGGACGAATTTGAAAAAAAGAAAATGGTGCAGAAGCGAGGCATTGTACAACTGGTAGCGGACCGGTGCGGTGTCAAGCATGCGACGGTCAGCCGCTTTATAAAATCCTGCGGGGAACAAGGCTATCTGCATGAAGATTTGACGCTGACAGAGAAAGGCAGACGGATACTGGCATGGAATCAGAAACTGGAAGCAGATGTGCGGGACTATCTGACAGAACTGGGAATGGATGAAGGCATCCATGATTTCACAAGAGGCATTCTGGAAAGTGTGGATTATAACATCATTGAAAATGCCATCAGCAAACGTGACTTTATCAGCAGACACCGAAATATGCAGAAAGCATCCCCGGTGGTAACGGATATCAGTGACATCATCGACCCCGGAGAACATCAGGTGCGCATCGCACTCTTTCGAATCAATCCTCTGGAGCGCACGCAGAAATCCATGGCAGACCGGGGCTTCGAGAGAATGGCTAAAATCGTGCACAATCAGGAAGAAAGCTATCTGGAACTGACGGTAAAGGAAATGCATGCCATGTCGAGGGTAGACGGTCAGGATATGGCAGGTCATCTGGCTTCCCTCAAATATCTGAGCCATGGCAGTCTGAAAATGGCGGAAATCAAGGATGGGAAAGTAAGGATTCCACTGAATGTATGCACCTATGAAATCTATGACCATGGCATTATCTGGGGAAATGTCAGCATCACTGTAGCGTGTTCCGTAGGAGCTGCCCATATGCCGGAAAGCACAGCCAGATTGATATTTATTCTATAACAGATGAAAATATTTATAGAATCATTTACTGGGTCTGAGCAAAACAAAAGTTGAAAAAATTGGTTTGCAAATTGATAAATGTACAATATTCTGTTATAATAATGTACAAAGAAAGGAGGAGTTACAATGCCAATAATAAAACCAATTACAGATTTAAGAAATACAAATGAAATATCTGAAATATGTCACAAACAACAGCAACCAGTATTTATTACAAAAAATGGTTATGGAGATTTAGTAGTTATGAGTATGGAAACTTATGAAGAATTACTCAGCACAAATCAGATTGATAAGGCAATTTTTGAAGCAGAACGGGAAGTCGCAGAAGGTGCAGAATTATTAGATGCACGTGAGGCATTGGGAGAACTCAGGAGGAAACACTTTGGATAAATATACCGTAAAAATGTTTCCACAGGCATATAGAGATATTGATAAGATATACGAGCAGGCATTTCTTGTTAGTAATTATGCTGATGATGCAATCGCACTGGCAGAAAAACTTGAAAAAGCAATTTTAAGTTTGGAAGAACAGCCATATCGAGGGGCAGAAAGAAAATATGGATTTTATGCTTTTAAAGGATATAGGCAGTTGATTGTAGAAAATTATATTATCATTTATGAAGTATTTGAAAATGAAAAAGTTGTTGCAGTGGTAACTGTAAAATATGGAAAAAGTGAGTTTTAGAATCAAGAAATCTCACTGAAATATAAAGGGTACTAAAAAACGTCACAATTTGTGGCGTTTTTTTAGTGCAGGAAAAGGAGAGGACGAGCTTATGGATTCGCTGACACAGATAAAATTAGCAGATCAGCCGAATATTATGGCGTTGTTGCAGACGTTGGAAGATAATCGGTTGAATAAAGAAAAACAGGAAGTAGAAGCACTGGTAAGCTGCCTTGACAGCATGGAAGAACAGTATGGAAAGATGCTGGGAGAGATGCAGGGAATACGGGAAGAACTTGGAAGAATGGGAGAAGGTCAGACAAAAATACAACTTTCCGATATAACAGGACAGGCTCAAAAGAAGATACAGGAGTTTGGAGAACAGTTAAAGAAAATGAAAGAAAATCTTGTTAAGTCTGCAAAACTTTGACAGATGAAGAATACCGGAAGAAACTATATCAGGAATTAGGAATATAAGTGGAAAAGACTGTTGTGAAGTGGATGATACATCTACCGAGCAACAGTCTTTTTTTGCCAGAAACTTACTGATTAAAATTTTTCAATAACATCAAAAACAGAGTGTGCCAAAAAAATAATTTCTCGCACTAATGAGAACAATTCTCATTAACAATCCCAAAAACATGGATTTTAGACCAAAAAAGAAAGAAATAGCAGGAAAACGAGAAAAATAAGCGTTTTCAATATAACAGTTTCGTACCCTGAGGTACGGAAAATGGCGTTGACAAATAATGTGAAATATAATATTTTTAAAACAAATAGTTGTGTTGGCTAACCCGAGGAAAGCAGGACTAAACGAGTGGAATTTACAAAGCGTATTTTACCCATTATTGTAAGACGGCAAATTAAAATAGGCGATAACGGCAAATTATTTTAGGTTAAATCCTCCTCCCTTGGAATCAACGTTAATGCAATGCGTATCGTGATTTCACTGATTGCCGTATTACTTGCAAGTATTTCCACCGCAGTAGCCGGAGTAATCAGTTTCTTAGGACTGATTGTTCCACATATCGGAAGAATTCTGGTAGGAAGCGACCACAAGGCATTAGTACCATTCAGTGCTTTGTTCGGAGCGTTTACATTCCTGCTGGCAGATACCATCGGAAGAACGATAGCTGCTCCGTATGAGGTATCCGCATCCATCATTATGAGTGTGGTCGGAGGCCCATTCTTCATCATTCTGTTAAGGAGGTCTAAGAAGTATGCGAAGTAAAGAAAAGAATATGGATTTGACTTCTACAGAGAATGAAGCAGCAAAGAAAGCGAAAAAAGCGGATAAGTGGACAGCGTCAGCGTGTATGGATTGCAATGGCTCTTTGTCAGGGAACCAAGACACTGTTCCTCGATGAGCCGATTACCTATTTGGATATCCGGTATCAGATTGAGATCCTGCAACTGTATGGCATTGAGCTTGGTGTGACAAGGGTTGATGGACAGAAGTTCGTGCTGGCGGTGTAAGAAGAAAATAGTAGCAGAACGACAAGAAATAAAGGGGAGGGAACTCCCACAGGAGAACAGAAAGAAGATGAAAAATCCTTTAAAAGTAGTATGGATCGTGCTTGGATTTCTTTGTCTGGGACTTGGTACGATAGGAATTGTACTTCCTATCCTGCCAACGGTTCCGTTTTACATGGCAACACTGTTTTGCTTTGCAAAGAGTTCTAAGAAACTGCACGACTGGTTCATAGGAACGAATT
>USGU01000032.1 GCA_900554415.1 uncultured Lachnospiraceae bacterium
TTTTATATGAAGCAGATACAGATGGTGGAATTACCAGAAAAGAATATAGTTATGATGACACGAAATCAAAAAAGATGCAGTAAGGGGGCTGTAAAAAGACCTCTGAGCATTTCGTTTCGTGTAAGAATCTTTTTTACTTCTTACACGAACCTTGAAAACGAAACAGTCTGCCCGTAGTGATACCAGAACTGAATAGGCATTCAGCGTGTCTTTTCTGGTTAATACGTCCCGGAAACATCAGAACCCGGTACAGGAACGGATATGGGATGAGAACAGGCAATTAATAAACAAAGGAAGGAGGACATCTGACTATGACAGAGAAACAGGGATTCATGACAGCGTTGTATGAACGTCTTAGTCGTGATGATGAATTAAACGGGGAATCCAACAGTATTTCAAACCAGAAGAAACTGCTGGAACAATATGCAAAAGAACATGGATTTACCAATCTTGTTCATTTTACGGATGATGGTATCTCCGGTACAAGATTTGATCGCCCAGGCTTTCTTGCCATGATGAAAGAAGTAGAGTCGGGGAAAGTCGGAACGATTCTGATTAAAGATATGAGCCGAATGGGAAGAGATTATCTGAAAGTCGGACAATATATGGAATTGCTGCGACAGAAGAATGTCCGCCTGATTGCAGTCAACGAGAATGTAGACAGCTTCCGGGAGGACGATGATTTTACTCCCTTCCGAAATATCATGAATGAATGGTATGCAAGGGATACCAGTAAAAAGATAAAATCCACTTTCAAGGCGAAAGGAAAATCCGGCAAGCATGTGGCAAGTACAACACCGTATGGGTATCTGAAAGACAAGGATGACCAGAATGTATGGATTGTTGATGAAGAAGCAGCTGTAGTTGTACGGAGAATCTTTCACATGACAATGGAAGGATACGGACCATATCAGATTGCCAAGGCACTGAAAGAGGATAAGGTTGAGATACCAGCGGTTCATATGGCAAAGAAAGATGCCGGATTATGGAAAGGCAGAGTAGAAGAAATCAAAGATCCTTATGGCTGGGGCTCTTCTACTGTTGCAGGCATTCTTAAGAAAAGAGAGTATCTTGGTCATACAGTGAACTTCAAGACCAGAAAACATTTCAAGGATAAGAAAAGCCATTATGTATCTGAAGATAATTGGACGGTGTTTGAGAACACGCAGGAAGCCATTATAGATCAGGAAACTTTTGACAATGTACAGAGAATCCGAAGCAATGTGAGAAGATATCCAGATGGATGGGGAGAAGCCCACCCACTGACAGGTCTGATGTATTGTGCAGACTGCGGTTCCAAAATGTATGTCCATCGGGTGAATAATGGCAAGCGAGTGCCACAATATACTTGTTCTGCATATTCTAAAGTTCCGGTTGGAACACTCTGCCAGACACAGCACAGAATTAATGCAGATGTGGTTATGGAGCTGATTAAGGAACTGTTAAAGGCCGTTGCAGAGTATTCACAGCTGAACCGTGAAGAATTTTTGGAAACAGTAAAAAAGGCACAGACTTCACAGCAGTCCAGTGAGATCACAAGATTGAAAAACAGATTAGCAGAGGCAAAAAAGCGTGTGCAGGAACTGGAAAAACTGATCTGCAGAATCTATGAGGATAATATTCTTGGCAAGCTGCCAGATGAACGCTATGCGATTCTTGATGGACAGTATTCTAAAGAACAGAAAGATTTGTCGGCAGAAATTGCAGATATGGAAGCTGAATTATCAGGCTATGAAGAAGGCCGCAGATCAGCGGAGAAGTTTATTGCTCTGGTTGATAAATATCAAAATTTTGAGGAATTGACCACTTACATGCTGAATGAATTTGTAGAAAAGATTGTGGTTCATGAGCGTGACCGAAAAGGAAGCATTGAGACAACGCAGGAAGTGGAAATCTATTTTAATTTTATTGGAAAATATTTACCACCACATTTCGGTGAGGTGGAAATGACACCAGAAGAAATTGAAGAAATGAAGAAGCGGGAAGCCAGAAAAGACAGGCTTCATCAGAATTACCTGAGAAGAAAAGCAAATGGAAAGCAGCAGGAATACTATGAACGGACAAAGGCAAAAAAGAAAGCCGAACTGGATGCAAAAAAAGAAGAGATCCGGCAGGAAGATATTGCAAAGGGTGTGTTCGTGCCGGTATCACTGCTTCCACCAGCAGAACCGAAGAAAGGAGTTGCATCAGCATGAGCAAATTAGAAAGAATCATTCACGATAACAGTAATGGTCTGGATTATATCCTTGTCGGGGAAATCTATCTGCCACTGATCGCAGTACCCGAAGAGAAAAGAGAGATTGGTTTTTATGGAAGTCTTCATAGAAACTATCTGAAAGATTATAAGAGTGGCTTGTATTCCTATCTGACATTGAGTGGTAAGCTCTGGACGTATCTCGCAGATCTGAATGAGCAGTGTTTGGAACGCAGGGATTTCCTCATGGAACAGATTATGGAGCAGGAAGGCATTACGGAAGAATTGAAAAGCAGAGATCAGATGGAATGGGTTCGCCGGGCAAACAATGCAAGAAGCCGGGTAGATGAAATTATTTTAAATGAACTGGTGTATGTATAGGAGGGGCTTATGAGATACCGGATTGAATACGCAGACGGAAGATGTTGTAATTTTGCAAACAGCAGAAAAGATTTACTGGACTGGCTGAAACTTTTGAAAGATGAAAAAATCGTTGATATCCGAAAGATTTACAAAAGCGGTGTGACTGATTCTGTGATAGACAGCTATCGTAGTTATCTGAAACAGTGAAAGGGGTGGACAGTCATGGTTGTTGTAAGAATTATTGTGAAAATCGTATTACTGCCAGTGCGTATATGCCTGACAATGATACAACTGGTGGTTATGTTCTTCACATGGCTGTCGGCAACGGTATTTCATATCCTATCGGGGATCATCTGCATTACAGCAGTTTTAGGGTATGGATTCGGACAGGAGACAGGCACAGAAGCGGTCAGGATGTTTGTGGCAGGTTTTATACTTTATATCCTGCCTGTGCTTTCTGGCTGGGCAGTGGTGTGGCTGGAAACAATCAAAATCAGATTGATGGAGTAGACCACTGGAGAAAGGAATAGGATTCTTAAATGAAGATTACAAAAGAGATTGAAGAATTTATCAACCTGACCATAACGGAGCATATGGGAAAAGAGTATGCAGACTGGAAACTGAGCCAGCCGTCTGTGACAGAACCAGATGAAGTTGAGGAAGAATATAAAAAAGTGATCGCCACACTTCCACAGGAACAGGAAGAGGCCATTACAAAATATTGCGACCAGATATTTAACAGTGGAGCAGAGACAGAAGAATTTTTCTACCGGTTGGGACTGAGGGACGGAATGAAACTTAGGAAGACTGTTAAAATGGTTCTGAAGCAATTATCAGAATGATACATACAGGAATTATCTGAAAAGTGAATGAGTAAAGGAAAGGGCATTAACCGTAAAAAGTTAGTGCCCTTTGTTTTACCCATTTTTATATTTTCACAAAATCCGATGCAGAGGATTTTTGAAAAACAGACGGAACGGAGATCATGCTGAAGGGACAGCGGCAGGAGTTACGTTTTGTCTGCTGGGAGTACAGAGGGCTGGAAGTCCTTTGTGCCCAGATTGCAAAGAGCGGCAGCATCTTGCTGGGGTTAAGGGGCAAAGCCCTTAGCAGGTTAAGGGCGGCAGCCATTGCCCAGTGATATGGCGTTTCGCCATATGGTACTGGGTACTGTCTGTAACGGGGACAGAGACTTTTGGCAGCTTCGCTGCAATCCCCTCCGGGGAAACAACTTGAAAAAAGGAGAGATGTGAATTGAAAGGCACAAGGCATAACGGCAGATCTGGGAAAGACGGTGTTTACAATCCGCTTCACAATGACCGGAGATTTGACCCGGAACACAGTGAGCATATTGACAATGAACGTGTCCGTCAGAATATTTACTGGGACTGCTATCAGGGATATACCACAATGGCAGACCGGGGAAAAGAGGATAATTTTTCTTTTAACCAGATTGAGATGGCATACTATGTGGATCATTACAGCGATTATGTGATTAACCAGAATAAACGTCATGAGAAAGCAAGACATCCCGACAGATGTAAAGGGGTGGAAGATGTTCTGAAAAATAAAAAGACCTGTCCGGAAGAAAGTATCTATCAGCTTGGGACGATAGATGAACACGCTTCTGTGGAAACGCTGGTTTTGGTTTTTGATGAATTCAAGAAAGAGTTCGATGAGCGGTTTGGTTCTAATGTGCATATCATTGACTGGTCACTGCACATGGACGAAGCAACTCCGCATATTCATGAGCGTCATGTATTCGATGCTACGAACCGGTATGGGGAGATCGAACCGAAACAGGAAGCGGCACTGGAAGAACTTGGCTTTGAACTTCCGAATCCGGAAAAGAAAAGATCAAAGACAAATAACCGTAAGGTTGTTTTTGATTCTGCCTGCCGGACAATGTTCCTGGATATCTGCAAACGTCATGGACTGGAAATTGACGAAGAACCGTCCTATGGAGGAAGGCAGTATCTGGAGAAACAGGACTATATCCGAATGAAGCAGAAAGAAGAGATTGCGGTTCAGCAGGAAATGCTCAATCAGCAAAGGGATAAGGTCAATGCGAATCATCTGGAACTTGCAAGGCAGTCAAAACATGTCAGGGCAAATGAAAAGGTTATCCAGTCACAGAAAGAAAAAATAGAACAGCAGGAAAAAGAATTTAAAGAAAATTTCATTTCCAATTCTGACCGGATTCTAAGTCAGGGCGAGCTGATTGAAGAACAGAGAGAGGAACTGAAACAGCTTACCCTCCGTATTGAAGATGTGGAAACCTTGCTTGACGAAGTATCCAGTGAAGCCTATGACAAGGCTGTGGATAAAGTCGCAGAGGAAACAATGCGGGCTACCAGAAAAGATGACATTCGTCTTGCGGAAGATTCTAAGAGATGGATTCAGAGTCCGGAACGTAAGGCATCACGAAAAGAAAAGGAATATGCGATAAACAGGCTGGACGGTCTGATTAAAAAAATCGAATATGCGATGGAAAAAGCTGTTGTGAGGGTTGTCCGTCAGTTAAAACAGCCAGAGAAGAAAAAAGCCGTTGTAGAAGAAATCAAAAAAGAAGTGAAGCCGTCAATCAGAGAAAAACTTGCATTGAACGTAGCAAAGATTCAAAGAGAAGAGGCAGAGAGAAAACAACTGAATAAAGGAAGATCACATTCCAGTGATCTGGAACTATAAGGGCATTTTGTTGATTCCGTAAGGACAGGACAAAGTGCGTTTTTGTTTTTTGTGAAAACTTGCTTCCCAGATTTGGAAAGCAGATTTAAGAAAGTGAGGAAACGAATTGGGATTATTTGATGAAGTAAAACAGAATGTGACCGTCCGGCAGGCTGCGGAGAGGTATGGGTTAAAGCCTAACAGGAGCGGACTGATCCGCTGCATTTTTCATAATGACAAATCACCCAGCATGAAAGTTGACCGGAGATATTATTGTTTCGGGTGTGGCTGTACAGGAGATGCCATTGATTTTACGGCACAACTGTTTGACATTGGATTGAAAGATGCAGCCATGAAGCTGGCAGATGATTTTGGGATTCCTTATTCCGGCAAGGACAGGGGATCACCGCAGAACAGGAGAAGCGTTTCAGCAAAAAAGCCAGAGCCGACACCAGAAGAACTTTGGCAGAAAAAACATCTGAGATGCCTGAGAGCCTATCTGGATTATCTGAGCCTGCTTCTGGAATGGAAAGAACAGTATGCACCAAAAACACGGACAGAAGAATGGCATGAAAAGTTTATGACTGCTCTCAGGGAGTTGTCAGTTGTTGAGTATTATCTGGATATCCTGCTCTTTGGGGACAGGGCAGATAAGGAAGCACTTGTAAAAGAAAAATGGAAGGAGGTGGAGCGGATTGAGCAATGCGAAAGAGAAGATAAAGGAGATCGCCACAAAAAAACAGAAAGATGCCATGAAAGAAATGCTCCGGATGGTAGATAAAAGCAAAGTCGATGAAGTGAAACAGATGCTGGAATATACACAGAAAGGAACTGCGAAAGCAACGGTTGGAAATTATATGGTTGTGCTGAGAAATGATCCGCTTGTGCGTGAGAGTATGAAATACAACAAGCTGACAGGCAGGATTGATATTGTAAAAAAACTCTGGTGGAATGAGGAAGTCTGCAAGCTGGATGATGATGGCAGGACTTATTTCTACTATTTCTTTGAACGCTATTACAAACTCACAAGTGAAAAATGTATGGATAAGGCACTCCGTATAGAAGCCAACAGCCGGGCATACCACCCGATCTGTGAGTATCTGGAACAACTGGAGTGGGACGGGCAGGAGAGAATCCGTTATGTCCTGCAACGGTATATGGGGGCAGATGCTTCGGATTTTGTCTATGAGGTTGTGAAGCACTTCCTGATGGAAGCATTAAGCAGAATCTACCGCCCCGGTTGTAAAGCAGATGAAATGCTTTGTCTGGTAGGTCAGCAGGGAGCCGGAAAATCCACATTTTTCCGTTTTCTTGCATTGAACGATGACTGGTTTTCTGATGATCTGAAGCAGTTGAATGACAGTAAGATATACGAGCATCTCCGGGGACACTGGATTATGGAAATGTCGGAGATGATTGCTGCAATCAGTGCAAAGAGCAATGAGGAAATCAAGTCATTCCTGACCAGACAGAAAGACACTTACCGGAACCCTTATGATAAATATGAGGAAGACCGGAAGCGTCAGTGTATCTTTGCAGGTTCAACGAACACAAGGCAGTTCATTCCTTTTGACCGTACCGGGGCAAGACGGTTCCTGCCGATTGCTATAGACAGCAGTAAGGCAGAGAAGCATATCCTCGATGATGAAAAAGAAGCCAGATCCTATTTTGACCAGTTGTGGGCAGAAGCAATGGAAATCTACTGGTCAACGGAGAATAAGAGCAGCCTGTTGAAGTTCTCAAAGGAAATGGAGCAGGAGATCAGTGAATACCGAAAACAGTTCACACAGGAAGATACGATGGCAGGAATGATACAAGGCTGGCTGGACGCTTATAAAGGTAGTCATGTATGTTCCGTCCAGATCTGGAAAGAAGCCTTTGACCATTTTGACCGGGAGCCGAAAAAATTCGAGACAAATGAGATCTGTTCTATTATGGATACGCAGATCACTGGCTGGAAGAGAGCCGGAGTCCACAGATTTTCAAAGGAAGGATATGGCAGACAGAGAAGCTGGATCAGGGAAGGAGCAGAAGAAGAGGGTGGCAACGAACCGGATAAAGATGGATTTACAAAGCTGACGAAAGCAGAACAGTTGGAGCTGCCATTTGATCTGCCCGACAGAGAGAAAGGCTGATTTTGATGCCGAAAGGCTACTGATTACCCGGAAACTTACTGCTTGTTGACATTTTTGTTGACACCAAAATCCTTTGTATTTACCGGTGTTTCAGCTACTTTTTAACAGGTGTCAACAAGAACATTCAAAAAACTTTTCAATAGTATTTTGGAAAACAGAAATAACTACCCGAAAAAAGTTTCAAACCTCATGTTGACACTTGCGTTGTCAGCGTGCCGATAAACTCCCGGCAGGGACAGAAGCAAACCTCTCTCTGTCGGGCACAGGAAAGAAAGGAAATAGATGATTATGGAAAAAATGATGAATAAAAAAACAGAGGGAAACACATTTACAAAGAAAATCGGGCAGACAGTATATGTTGTCCGCTATCATTTCAATGAAGATGCAAAGGAAACCATGCAAGAAAAGATTAACCGGATGCTGGTTACAGAAGCAAGCCGAAAGGCAATGCAATAGATAGGGGCAGAGACAATTGGAATTGATATATGTTTGAGAATGTGATATGATTTGAGCAACAAATCGCAATTTATATATAAAGGAGAATATTGATGAAACTGTTTTTATGTTCGCACTTTTCAAGTGTAGGAAGTCTGATAAAGGAAGAAATTGAAA
>USGU01000033.1 GCA_900554415.1 uncultured Lachnospiraceae bacterium
CTCCTTTCTCTCACCTATTCTATTATACTTTCGTAATACGAAATGTCAACTACTAATGTAGGGGAATTCCCTCCTGATTTGCTATTCTAACGCCAAACTTATATGTGAACTTTCAGAAATTTTACAGCTAAATCCAGCCTATATCCACTCATCGGCATTCCGAATCAAATCAATGATTTCATCCAATGAACTTATGCTTTTTAATTACTTTTTCCTGAAGTCTTTCTATTTTTCTGTCCAGAGCTTCTATGTGTTTCCTTTCCTCCTGCTCCTGTTTTTCCATGTCATTCTTCCTCTCTGCTATCAATATTCGTTTTTCCCTGTTCATACTTATGGAATGCCGGTCCGAATTCATACTCCTTATCTGACCATGCACTAATCAGACGATTTCGCTTTGGGAAATTATAACGCGTAGGTCTTGTTCCGGGTGGATATTCCGAAATCAGTAATCCCTTTTCTCTAATCTTATCCATTAATAACTGATGTTCAGAAGGATAACATATATCCAGTCCATTTCCTAATACAGCTATAGTATATCCGCCTTCATTGATACACACTGTGGCTGCACAGGCATCAATTCCTTTTGCCATTCCACTCACTACCGGGATTCCTTGCCGAACATAACTTTGAGTTATCTGAACACATTGTTTTTTTACTTCTTGATTACATCTTCTAGCTCCTACAATACCTACTGAGTAAATGCCCCACTTCTATACCGATCACAAAATTATCAGAATACAACTTATTTGAACGTATTTCGTCTCTTAATTTTTTGGATAGTGTTGCGATTTCATATGCTTTTTCCTTCCGTATTATGCGTATTAAATCTATTAGGAAGTTCTTACAACTCCAAACTATTTTCCTTTAATAAAAAGTCATAGATACTCATCGTAGTAATTCCATCTTCATCCCTTGTAACATTTACAACATCTTTCACAACGATAATCTTTTTAAAAGAATCATTTACATTTACAAGAGAAGCTTTTTCCTGAATACGCTTTTCTTCTGTCGGCATACTGAAAGCGGACTGGATGTAATAACGTTTACTGCCAAGATTAGCTACAAAGTCAATTTCCAACTGATTCTTGTACTCTTTACCATTTTCATCAGTTCCACGCTTTTCTACAACACCACCATCTACTGTGTATCCCCTTCTTCGTAATTCGTTGTAAATAATATTCTCCATCAGATGTGTTTCTTCAACCTGTCTAAATCCTAATCTCGCATTTCTAAGTCCCACATCTTCAAAATAATATTTCAACGGTGTACCAATGTATTTTCTGACTTTTACATTATAACGATTGGCTTTATTTATAATAAATGCATCTTCCAAATGTTCAATATACTGTCTAATTGTATTTAGGCTAATTGTTGACTGAATCGTACTTTTAAAGGTAGCTTCAATTTTCGGGGGATTTGTCAACGAACCAATGGCAGTGGCTAAGATATTAACCAAATCTTCTAGCTCCTGCGTTTTTTCAATATGGTGTCTTTCAATAATATCCTTCAGATAAGTCTCTTTAAAAAGATTTGTCAGATAGCTAATTTTCTGTTCTTCCGTTTTCATTGTTACAGTAAGCGGAAGACCACCATACACAACATACTCTGCCCATCCACGGTACATGTCACCATCGTAGGCTTCCATAAACTCTTTGAACGTTAATGGATAAACATGAATTTCGTCACCTCTGCCCCTAAACTCCGTAATCACATCCTTAGATAAGAATTTAGAGTTACTTCCTGTCACATATATATCCGCATTTCTGATATGAAGCAGCGAATTTAAAACTTCTTCAAGCTCCTGTAACATCTGCACTTCATCAAGCATGATGTAATACTGCTCATCATCTTCTATCAAAGACTCGATGTAATCTAATATTGTATCCGGGTCACGATACTTTTTGTTTTTACGTTGATCCAGTTCAATCGTAATAATATGCGAAGCAGTCACACCATGCTCCAGCAAATAATTTTTAAAAATATTAAATAACAGATAAGACTTTCCACATCTTCTGATACCAGTTACAACTTTTATCATTCCATTGTGCATACGATTAATCAAATCATTCAAGTATTTATCTCTCTTGATATCCACAAGTCACTCTCCTTTATTGCACATTTTATACGATTCCGTAAAAAATATTCAATATAAATAGTCCTATATGTAAAAGAGGCAGCTTTCGCCACCTCTCAAACCTTATTTCTTATTCTGCTTTTTCTTTTCGACTATAGCATTTACCTTTTTTACCTTAATTTCCAGACCGAAAATTTAATAGTGCCTGACACCAATGGTAAAAAATATAATCTTTTTCATCTGTCCTTAACACCAAATGGCCTTATACTATAAATTGCATGAATTATAATTCCTGTCCGTCCTTAATTACCATCTTAAGCTCCAAATTCTCGTCTAATAATACGATATTCGCTTTCTTTCCCGGTGCGATCGAACCATATGTATCTTCAATTCCAAGACTCTTAGCCGGATTGATCGTCGCACATGCTACAGCCGTCTCAAGCGGGATCTCCATCTTCTTAACTACCGTACGCATACAGTCTGCAAGGTTTGTAACAGATCCTGCAAGTGCTCCATCAGATACCAGTGTTGCATGATTACCGACTACTTTTACATCCAATCCACCAAGTGTATACTGTCCGTCCGGCATTCCGGTCGCACGCATACTGTCGCTGATCAGGATCATACGGTCTGCTCCCATCATCTTGAACGCTGCTCTCACCATCGATGGATGGATATGTACACCGTCACAGATAATCTCTGCCATTACATGTGCACTGTCGGACACTGCTCCTACAACACCCGGTTCACGGTGAGTGAATGCAGGCATCGCATTAAAGAGATGTACGGCATGATTTGCTCCGGCATCGAATGCTGCTTTCGCATGTGCATAATCCGCATTGGTATGTGCAAGCGAAATGTTCACTTTATCTTTCATTGCTTCTACAAATGCAACTGCGTCCTCGCTTTCTTCCGGCGCAAGTCCTACAAACTTCACAAGGCCTTCCGAAGCATCAAGGAATCTCTGACAAATGTCCGTATCACAAGGCATGATATTTCTTTCATCCTGCGCTCCTTTTTTCACCGGGCTGATGAACGGGCCTTCCATGTTCACGCCTACAAGATCCGCTCCCTTCGGATTCTGCTCTTTTTTGTATTCTGCTGCTGTTCTTAAGATATCTTCCAGTTCTTCTACCGGAAGTGTCATCGTTGCTGGTGCGATTGTTGTAACACCCACAGAAGCCTCATATTTTGCAATATTTTCAATAGCCTCTTTACTGTTATCACAGAAGTCATCTCCCATACACCCGTGGAAATGCAGATCGATCAGTCCCGGAATTGCGTATGCCCCCTGTCCGTCAACGACTTCTTCCCCCGGCATATCCGGTACGTTTTCTGTCGTGTAAATGCTTTCGATCTTGTCATCGTGAACAACAATGCCACCTGCTGTAAATTTTTTTTCTTCTGTATAGACAATTACATTTTTGATTATCATTTTATATATCCTCCATTTTATTTTTTCCCAACATACCTCTTAACATTCTAAAAACTCCTGTGCATCCCTTCTCCTTCTTCCAGTGCACGCAGTGTATTATCATGCAGAACTTCTTTTTCATATTTATCCTGTTCCAAATAGTAAGAATAGATAATATCAAGCATGACCAAAATCGGGAACTGCGGTGAGATTACATTCCCATGATTCAGGTGTCTGAGTGATGGAATCAGAACAACTTCTGTGCAGAACTGCTCGAAGCCACCCCGGTTGTTCGCCGTAAAAAGAATCGTTTTCGCACCTTTCCGATATGCTTCTTTCAGAAGAAACAAGACCTCTTCCTTGGATCCGCTGATACTGATTCCGAATACGAGGCTTCTTCTGTCCTGGAATACCGCCTGCATACGCATCATATCTCTTTCTACCAGCGAATCAATATCCACACCAATTCGCATAAAACGCAGTTCCATCTCTCTTGCTGCCAGACCGGAACTTCCGGTTCCGCACACGAACACACGCTCCGCCTGATTCAGATATCTGCTGATCCTTGCAATCTGCGCCTCATCCACCAGACTGTAAGTCTTATTCAGAAGTTCCTGATACGCATTCAGGATCATTCGCGTATTACCGGTAATGGATTCCTGCTTTTCTACAAATGTCTCTTCATACTGATAGATGAATTCTCTGTATCCGCGATATCCGCATTTCTTCGCAAATCTGGATAACGACGCTTCTGATACGAAGAGTCTCTCGGAAATGGATTTTGATGAAAAATCCACTTTCTTTCTGTTCTGTATAAAAAAATCTGCGATATTCCGTTCCACTGTCGTAAATTTATCATAATTCGATTCTATGATCGGAACGACTGATTTTACATAGTATTCCATATCTTACTATTCCTGCTTCTTTATTTTATAACTCCAGACTATGCATGTCTTCCCTGAAAATGATAGAATGCGCCTAACATACCGGCATTGTTCTGGTTTTTGGCAAATGCGATACTTGTATGCTCCCACATGCTGGACACCAGGTATTTTTCCACTGCTTTTTCAATCTTGTCCTTCAGGAATGCTTCCTGCGCCATGATTCCGCCGCCAAGTACGACAACTTCCGGATTCACTACATAGCAGATATTGGCAATACCTTTCCCAAGTACATCCGTCATCTCATCAATTGCACGGTTACAGATCTTATCACCTTTTTTTGCCTCTTCAAAAATGCGATATCCGCTCCAATTTTCTGCCGGTTCTCCCTTCCATGCAGCAACCTTCTTCGTCAGAATACTGGCTGCTCCGAGTGTCTGGAAATCGCTGTCATCCATATGCATATATCCGACTTCACATGCGCTGTTACTGAATCCGTGGAACACCTCGCCATTCAGCAAAATACAGCCGCCGATTCCGGTTCCGATCGTCAGCATCACAGCCGCCTTACTTCCTGCCGCCGCTCCTGCTTTGTACTCAGCAAGTCCCGCACAATTCACATCATTTTCCACTTCACATGGAATTCCGAATCGTTCTTCTACCGTCTTTTTGAATGCCGTTCCGATATAATTCGGGATCAGCGGTGCCGAATAGAAGATTTCACCTTTCTCAATGTCAACCATACCGGCTGTAGAAATACACACACCTGCGTCTGCCTCTTCTTTTAATGCTTCTACGATACCGATGACTTTATCAAGGATCGCCGGTCCGCCTTTCTGCGCTTCTGTCTTCATTTCTTTCTTTAACAATACTTCTGCATCTTCGCTCACAATACCATATTTGATTGCTGTGCCGCCGATGTCAATACTAATATATTTTTTCATCTCTGCTTTGCCTCTTTCATTTTCCTTCATTATACTCGTTCAGCCAGAAAAGGGCAAACCGTTCTTTTATGGTTTGCCCTCGACTTTTTCTGATTAAATCTTTACTTTAAATATTGCCTTTTTAATGGTTTCCGGTTCCTGAACCTGAACCGCTGTTCTGTGTCCGTCACTCGGATAACAGATCAGGAAATCTCCATCTGTCAGGACTACGGAAGAATTCTTTTCCCCATCCATCGGAAGAAAATCATCTTCTTCCACAAAATCTTTTAATTCCATATTCTGAATGAAGTTCAGATCGATCTGTTCATTTCCATGGATCATTACATGGACGTCCAGATAATTTTTATGTGCTTCCCAGAAACGTTCTTCCGGTGTTGTTGTTGTATATTCTACGATATTGACAAACAGTCTGTCACCATCGATTTCATGACTTCCCTTTTCATAAGATGCAAGGTCGTGTGTCTTTGCATATTCAAAGCACTCTTTTACCTGTTCTTCTAAGAATGGGAATTCTGATAAATTATTGATATTTCCAAAAATCACGAAAATCGTCACTCCTTCTTAGTTTTTGTAAATGGTTGTGTTAGGAGCAGGTACGGAATTGTCTCCTTTTGCCTTTCTCCAGATGATACTTGCCGGGATACCAATTACCAGTGATACTACAATTGAGATGATTGAGTA
>USGU01000034.1 GCA_900554415.1 uncultured Lachnospiraceae bacterium
CATTGAGTTTTACCAGGTCATAATGTCCATCCTGATATCTCAATCCAAGAAGAATATCATCCAAATATTTAATTAATTCATCATTTTGGTTTCCTGTAATTTCTAATTTTACTTCGCGCTGTGTAGCTCCACGTACCAGACCTGCATAATTTATTACGCGTGCTGTCCCCTGCAGCCTGCTAATCTGAATCATCATAAAAATAACAAGAACCACTAGTATCAATATAAGGAAACTCTGTATAATACCTATTATATTTTTATTTTTCTTGTTTGTCTGCATTTCACAATTTATCCCGAATCTCAAATAATATTCATTTCAATAACTATGCTATTCATTTACTTTCTCCCTATATTAGGAACAAATACTTTTAATAGTCTTTTTCATCTTTTCAATATCCAAAGGTTTCGCCAAATGTTTCCGTTCAAAAGCGCCACACGCATACCGTTGTAAGTGCTGTAATTGCCGTCCACAATCGTGCTGTTGTCACTGCGGACGGTCAGAATCCCATGATTGGTTCCGATCGGACGTGAAAAATCAAACTTTTCTTCTCTTTCCTGTGTTTTGCGGGGAGATGTTACCATATCAATCTCGCCATCTTCAAGCATCTGCTGCATATCATCCCAGCTCTTATCATATCCGACATATTCGTAATCTACATCCCAATAACGGGCCATCAGCCGAAGAAAATCATAGCCATACCCGCTGCGGTTGCCTTCTTCATCCATCACATGATAACCATCCATGGCAAAGAAACCGACTTTGACAGTTTCATGCTGCGAACTGTCCTCGGCTGCATATGCAGTCTGGGGAGAAAATATCATACACACGCATACAAAAAGCAGTAACACTGCCACATATCTCTTTGCTTTCGAAATCATATGAAATCCCCTGTCTGCCAAATACATTTCTCTATACATCTCTGTGTCAAACTCCTGGTTTAGCAAAATTGATTGTTTAAATAATACTATACAATTTTGCAATAATCCTGTCAATTATTAGTCTTTCCGCTGCGATAGCGTACAGTTATGCGAACTATGATTTACCGAATTTTTCCTTCACATCTAATCCAAGGTCACAACCTGACACACATGTAGCAGTAGATATGTTTCCATATAGGAAAACCGAACTTTTTCAGAAGTTTGGTTTCAAATCCAAACCTCCGAAAAAGCCCGGAAAAACGCCGCTTTCTGGCACTTGATTTTATTTGCGTGACATCAAGACGATTGTCTCGACGGTTGATTCGGATTCCAAGGGAAATTCCTTTACTTCCCCGCCGTCAATCGGTATCGGGAAGTTAAAGACGATGTTTTTTATCCAGCAGCCATCCTTCCTCTTTTCCGGGTACAGGTCAATTCTTTCGATAAAAGCTTTCATAAACTCTTTTCGTTCGACCTCCGTTGCGGAATGGTAAACCTCATCAAAGGCCAGCAGCAGCCGGTAGATGTTATCGCCGGAAATCTTCTCCTGACGGATACAGCGAATCTGTTTTTCCACACCATCAATTTCTTCTTCGATTTCCGCTGCAATGACATACTGTTCGTCATATCGGCACTGTAAATCAGAAATCTTGCGGTCGTAGTGCGGATCACTAACATCCAAGGTATCCATCTGCCGTTCCAGCCGTGTTTTTGTCCCCAATACTTGCTTCAACTGCCCACGCATGGCTTCTGCTTGTTTCTCCAGCGCCCCAGTATCTACCGCTGTCCCGATTTTCTCCTGAATGGCTTCCACAAACTTCTGCTTGCGGACCATTGCGGAAATAATTCTCGATACTGCATTATTGAGTTCTTCCTGATCAATGTTCAGCCGGAAACTGCACTCGTGACCGGATTCAGTAATGGTATTCTTGCAGTAGTAGTAATATCGGGTTTTCTTATCTTTGCTGTGTGCTTTGGCGATGTTTCCATACATTCCCTTTCCACAACACGGGCACCTCAAAATTCCGGACAGAATATGGGCATGGTCTGGGTTGTTGACTTTTTCCCGCCTAAAGGAATTGATTTTGCGTTTATCCTGTGCCAGATACCAATCTTCTTCGGAAACGATAGCCTCGTGCTGGCCGTCATAAACAGGAAAATCTGACTGCTCTACTACGTGCATCTCATTTCTTGTTCCCTGTTTCTTTTCGGTTTTTCGCCTACCGTATGCAATCTTTCCCATGTATATGGGGTTATCCAGAACATTTTGTACGAAGCTTCTTGAGAAACCGGGAATTGTATTATTCTGCCGCAGTTTTTTTACAAAACCATTCCGATTTAGATACTTGGCCACACCGGCAACGCCCTCTGTTGTGTGAATGTATCGGTCATAGATGATGCGGACAACCTCTACCTCATCTTCCGCAACAATCAGATTGCCGTCTACCAGCTTATAACCATAGGGGGCAACACCGCCGTTCCATTTTCCCTCACGAGCCTTCTGTTCCCGCCCAGCCATTGTCTGCGCACGGATGTTCTCACGTTCAATTTCCGCAACAGCAGATAAAACTGAAATCATGAGTTTTCCGGCATCCTTCGAACTGTCAATACCGTCTTCTACGCAGATCAAATTGACCCCAAAATCCTGCATGAGTTGTAAGGAGCTCAGAACATCTGCTGCATTTCTACCGAATCGAGACAGTTTGAATACCAGCACATAAGAAACACCGTCTTTTTCACACTGAATATCATGGAGCATTCTCTGAAATTCCGGTCTGCCTTGAATATTTTTCCCAGAGAAGCCCTCGTCGGAATATTCGCCGGCAATGACCATTTCTTCATAGGCCGCATATTTTCGGAGCTTGTCCTTCTGTGCATCCAGGCTGTAACCCTCTACCTGCATGGAAGTAGATACTCTCGTGTAAAGGTAGCATTTACGTTGTTTCTTTTTCAACAGCGTCGCCTCCTGCATTTAAGTCCTCCACAATTCCCTCCCGGTTCAGATAATATTCCAGCAAAAATAGAACATAGTCCGGTGCATGGCGATTACCCAGTTCCCATTCCGTAATGGTTCTGTACGGAATACGAACCAGTTTACAAAATTCCTTCCGATTCAGTCCTGTTCTCTGGCGAAGCATTAAAATTCTGTTTTTACAATCCATATACCACGCTCCATACTCTGTAATTACACGTTGCGTATCTACTATAGCACAGCCGCAGCAAATACGCAACGTGTAAATTTAATTTTCACGCCGCTTTTTCTTGAATTCGTCGAGTCTTCTGATTTGGCCTGGCTGCTTCTATCGCCGGAAGCGTTTTTCCGTCAATTTCTTCCAGAACTTGTGTTCCATATTTCTGGATTAGTTTGGTCATTATATCCACACAGCGCATAAAAGCTGCGTTAGACTTGCTATCTTCATAGTATTTCTGCAATAGGCAATTTTCTCCATCATCTTTCGTAGTGTACTTCGTCCTTAGTACGTCCCATATCCCTGTTTTTACCGAAGAATCTCCCCAAATCAAATCGATCAATGATGGCATTGTAGACTCGGAGCTTGTCCCGGAGGGCATCATTTTCCTTTT
>USGU01000035.1 GCA_900554415.1 uncultured Lachnospiraceae bacterium
TTGCAGCATCCAGAGAGTTCATTGCCTGCTCTGCCTTTTCTGCCATATCTGCATCACCTCTTACCGCAGCATTGAATCCGACTGAAATATCCTTCACAGCATCCATCTGTTTCTTCCAGTTATTCATTGCATTACCAAGAGTTTTCTGAATGCCAAACAGACTGTCAAAATACTTTTTCAGTTTTTCAAAATCCAGAGCATTATTCATAGGAACAAATACCTCATAAAGTCCCGGAGTGTTGATAAATGCAAGATGCGCTACTTCTTTTTTCTCTGTCTTATCACTATTTCTTACTTCTTCTTTTTCGAATTCATAAGCTCGCAAATCAGCGATACGGTATACACAGGCACGTGTGCTCTTTCCAAATAGAAAGAATTTATAATCCACCTGAGTAAATGCCACCAGACCAATATCCTCTGCTACGTAAAGATGACCACCGAATCGTTTCAGTTTCTGCGCTTTACTCTTTGTTTTCAGACGAGGTACAAAGAAATATTCCCAAAGTTTTGTTCCTCGGTCCACCTGCTCCAAATGTGACTGAACACTTGGAAGATTGGCATGCACATAGTCAAATACTTTCATGCCCTTACTTCTACAATTCTTTCGGCAAATGCAATTACCATCCGCCAGTTTCTGAGTTTGTACTAAATTAATTTCTGCTCCACAGATTGCACATTTATTAGCCATAATTCCTTCTCCCTTCCTCCTATGTTACCGGATTCCCGGCAAATTCATTTTCTTCTGATTATGGTGTTTTCCTTGCTTTCATTACCCATTTTGCATTGTCTACCTGGAAGCTATAACCACAGAAGGAACAACAATTGTGTTCATCTGGTATGAAATTGGCTCCACAGGATGGGCAATCTTTTTCCTTGAAAAATGCTCCGTCCGTCTTCCTTCTTTCTGGATATCTCGCCCTCTGCAAAACGAGTGTCGTTTTTGTTTTCTTTGTATACGGTTTTCCGCTCTCAGGCAGGTAGGTTTCACTTCCATATGCCGTAGCGGTAATTTCTGTTGTTTTGTCTGTATTTACAACATTTTTAAGTATGATCGATCCGATTCCATAATCCATCAGATCGGGCTTGTTTACATCTTTATAAAGTGCCTCATTGATGCAGGATCTCAGATAATTTTCCGAGTATCTTACGATTTCCTTTGGCAGCTTTTCCTGTTTTTCTTCCTTGGATTGGATAATTTTCGCAATTCCCAGAAGTATAAGCAGTGTAGCAATTACACCTATGGTAAGAGAAATATCCGTGTCTTTAATCAGGTAAAGGCATAAGGTCAGACACAGGAACATGATGCCCGAGTAAGCTAGCAATAACAATCCATATTGCATGTTCGCACCCATTTTCTCATAAATTTCGAATGCCTCTGTCTGCCAGTCGTAGAATTCACTTTGTATCACACCGCCACAATATGGACAGATGACTTGCTGACTGCTCAGTTCCACCTCAGCTCCACAGGATGGACAGAGGATCGTCCCTTTATCGGAATAAAATTCCTTGTTCTTACCCTGACGGTCAGAATGACGGATATGCCTTGACTGAAGAATCCGAAGGTAACTGTTTTTCCGATAGATCTGATGCACTGTCTTACCAGCTTGAGGAGAAATAAGACGTTCCAAAGAACTACATTGCAGGATAGACTCCCTCCACTCCCGTCCGTCATCATTCCATCTTTTGAAATTATTTTTTGGAAGTGGTACAACGTCCGTCACCTGGATATCTCGGCAAAGCTTACGCTTTCCCAGCAGTTCCACCTGATGAACCATCTTTCTGCGAAATGTAAGATCCATTCTCTTTGGAAGATAACCCTTATCTGCTTTTCCAAGTGGAAGTAATACATTTTCAAAGGAATCCTTGATGTCCTTCTGAAGCCTTGCCCCTTGCAACGGTGTTTCACGCTTTGCAAGAATTCTTTTCATTTTTGCTTTTTTCAAATTCTTTGGCATAAACTGTTCAAAGTCTATGTCAATGATTTTCTCAGCAATGACAAACGCACAGATTATGGTAGCCGCAAACGCAAACAGCATCGCCTCTGACAATCCCATATTTATCCCTCCTCATCTATCATTCTATCTGGTTGACCTATTGTTCCTCTTGTTCCTTCTCTTTACTCTTACCAAATATTTCATAAATCAGGAATATGGAGATAATGATTCCCGCCGGGATCATCATAACGGAGGTAATGTTATCACCTATATCGCCTGTGTAAAGCTTGTATTCTCCATTCAAAGCCCGGTAAGCCTTCTCTGTCACTTCATCCCCCCGGGATATATCCCAGGAAAATACATCTTTTCCTGTATAAGTTTTTCCATCCACTTCAAAGAACAGAATTGCGTGATACTTTACAACTTCATCGCCCTTTTCATCGGTCTTAACACTTATCTGATAATCTTTTACAACGGCGGTTACCTGACGAACATCGGAAGATAGTTTATATTCTATACTGAAAAAAATATGAGTAATTCCATATACAACAAGCCCAATCGAACCAATCAGTAAGAATACACATATCACCTTATTTTGTGCTTTATCTGAAAGTACCTTCACGCAACCCCCTCCTTCCTATCTTTTCTTTTACTACTTTGTTTCTTCCTCGGAATCCTCTAACGTT
>USGU01000036.1 GCA_900554415.1 uncultured Lachnospiraceae bacterium
CAAATCTTTCTTCTTTCTTTGCCATGTTTATTTCTCCTTTTTTCAAGCGTTAAATACCGATTTGAACGAGTCCAGCAAGGGGCTAATGCCCCTTATGCTTTTCTCTTTTCTTTTGCTGTTTCATTTCAAACATTCGCAGTTCTTCCGCTTCTTTTTTCTCTCTGCTTCTGATCTTACATTCCTGTTTATTCTGTTCCTGTTGTAATTTCAATGCTTGCTGCGATTTTGTTCCAATACCGGTTTCCTGCATTTGCCTTCTCGCTTCACGCTGCATCCTTTTTGGATTTCTCTTTATATCCTTTACAACAGCATCAACAGCCGGACTGAATTTCAAACTGGCATAATGTTTTTGGATATATTCCTGCACCTCATAATCTTTTGGTTCTGCACCAAAGGTTACTTTTGCTACAGACAACTTACCGTCCTCGATACGCTCAAATACGCCTATCCAGAATGGTTCTTCAAAATACACCGTCAGTTTTCCATTTACTTTGTCCATAAGAATCCCTCCCAAAATAATTGTTGAACAAAGAATGGACAACCCGGAGGGGCAGGTTACTTACCCTATTTACATAGGACGGCTGGGCTACCTACCAGCTCTAGTACATTGCTGAATGTACATTGCGTTTTTATCTTTGTATTTATAATCAAGCCATATGGCGCGATTAACTTAGAATGTCAAACAACGATTTATCCAATTAAGACAACTGAAATTTTATTCTTTGTCGTTCAAAAGATTATTTACTCTTTCAACTGGAAATCTGTCTTCAATGTCAATTATTTCAAACAAATTTAGGGGTAATTCTTTCTCTCCAATCAGAGTAAGATATTCATTAACAGCTCTGCGGTCAATCATAATTTTCCCATGACCGGCCCAATGACGATTGCTCTCTCTCTTTTTCAAGCCAGAAATCCAATATTCATCGCCGTTTTCAATATCTACATAGTTAGAATAACCACCATTATATTTTTGAAAAGCATGGTCATTAAAGTAAATGGTTTTCTTGGTTTTTGAAGTTTTCACATATCCAATCCATGCTGGACCATCATCAGAATATCCTGTTTTTAGTTCAATATACATTAAATCTTTAATCATTTATATCACTCCTAAATCACGATTTATCATCCCACTTTATTTCTTCTATTCGACTGTCCATTTCTTGTTTCTCTGTCATTTTTCCTGTTCATCAACGATATCGTAGCCCATATCAAGCATATCTAAAACTTTCGAATCTCTGACAGTTCCATCCATTGGAACTGCCAGCCAGTGTTTCTGATTCATGTACTTTGCCGGAGCAAGGTGATACATTTCGATATAATTGCTTATCATATCTGACTCTGCCTGAACTTCCATGATTGACATTACAGATTCGTCTGATTGATAAAAAATAGCATAGGGAATGTTATTTCTCTGGTTTTTAAAGATTGTGATCTGCTTTCCATTTTGTGTGATTCTCTCCGGGGTGGCTGGATATTGCTTTTTGATGTATTCAAATATTTCTTGTTGATTCATGAGAGGATTCCTTCTTTTTCACTAGTTCTTCTCTTTATTTTGTCGCAATTTTCCCCAGATTACAAGTATAATTTTTTATCTCTCCAATTCCATCAATTTATCACCCCATATCCCATGATGGAGGCATAATCCATCGCATAGTTTCTCTGCCGTACCTGATCACTGGAGTTTCCTTCCACTGTGTAGACTCTTCCACCTTCACATTTCTCTACGATTCCTACATGGTCCGAGTTTCCATCATGATCCCAGTCAAAAAAAATGATCATTCCGGCTGTCGGGGTTGTTCCGCCACTCTGCCACTTATTCTTTCCCTGAAACCAGGACACTCCATCACGGCACAATGAGAACTTTGGAACATTCCCACTTGCTATCAGACCGCTTTGATCTGCACACCAGCTCACAAAACAGGCACACCATTCTACTCGGCTGTCGAACCCATACCAGCTCCAGAACTTCTGGCCGCCGCTGTTTCCGATCTGCCCCATTGCCACCGAGACAATCTGCTGATTTCCAAACAAACCAGCAAACAGGCTGCCGCCGGAATAATACCGCATCACATGGGGAACGTATTCAGGATCTCCGTAACTGCTCCATCCATGCGAAGCTGCCTGCTCCTGTGAAAATTGTAAAGCATTGGCTT